>NZ_JBHUBS010000003.1:536319-612615 GCF_042788835.1 Streptomyces sp. NPDC056883
CCCCTTTGGGGGAAGAGGAAGAGAGGGGGGACCCCACCCCCTTCCGCCCCTTCCTAGGAAGAGGGGGGCGGACGTCCTCCCCCTTCCCCCCCCGTTCTGCGTAGACGGCGCCCAGAACTAGAACAGGCGGAGCTTGTCGTCCTCGATGCCGCGCATCGCGTTGTAGTCGAGGACGACGCAGTCCATGCCGCGGTCGTTCGCCAGGACACGCGCCTGGGGCTTGATCTCCTGGGCCGCGAAGATGCCCTTGACGGGCGACAGGTGCGGGTCCCGGTTCAGGAGCTCCAGGTAGCGCGTGAGCTGCTCGACGCCGTCGATCTCGCCGCGGCGCTTGATCTCCACCGCCACCGTCGCGCCGGAGGCGTCCCGGCACAGGATGTCGACCGGTCCGATCGCGGTCATGTACTCGCGGCGGATCAGCGTGTAGCCCTCGCCGAGGGTCTCGATCCGGTCGGCCAGGAGCTCCTGCAGGTGGGCCTCGACGCCGTCCTTGATCAGACCCGGGTCGGTGCCCAGCTCGTGCGAGGAGTCGTGGAGGACTTCCTCCATGGTGATGATGAGCTTCTCGCCCGCCTTGTTGACGACGGTCCAGACGCCGGCGTCGTCACCGCTCCCCTCCTTGAGGGTGCAGGGCGGGGACATCCAGTTGAGCGGTTTGTACGCTCGGTCGTCCGCGTGGATCGAGACACTGCCGTCGGCCTTCACGAGGATCAGACGGGGTGCCGAGGGCAGATGGGCGGTGAGCCGGCCCGCGTAATCGACGGAGCAGCGGGCAATGACGAGACGCATGGTCGGCAACGCTACTCGACCGACGGGCCTGCACGCGATTCGCCCCCGAAAGCCCCGTTCGAGGATGGCGCGTTGTATGCGCATTCTCCTGGTGCGGTACCCACCGGGCGCCTACCGTGGTGAGCGGGAGGTTGCGAAGCGTGCACGCTGCGTCGCGATCTCCCTCCCTGCCCGTAAGGCTCCGGCAACCCAATCGGCCGGAGTCGCGAGAGGAGAACCCATGTCGCTCGACGTCTCACCGGCCCTACTCGAACAGGCCGAGCGAGGCGAGGTCGACGAAGCCGCTTTCGTCGACTGCGTCCGGACCTCCCTGCCCTACGCATGGGAGATGATCAGCTCGTTGGTGGCCCAGCTCAAGGTGGACGGCGGACAGTTCGCCGACAACCAGACGCCGCCGCCGGACGAGCAGGCGCGTGGCCAGCTGCTGCGTGCCCTTGCGAGTGACGCGATACGGGGTGCGCTGCAGCGCCACTTCGGAGTGCGCCTGGCATTCCAGAACTGCCACCGGGTTGCGGTGTTCCCGCTGGACTCCTCGGTGGACGACCGGCTGGCCAAGTTCACTTCGATCCGTGGTCAGCTGCTCAACCAGTCGCCCGAAATGCGCGACTGTTAGCAGGAAGTTCCGCACGACAGCACGCTGCACGACCAGCACTTCGGCACGACAGCACCTCCGCACGACCGCAGTCCGCACCGCCGTACGACCGTATCGCCGCACGACCGGTACCTCGCTGCCGCTCCGGTGCCAACGGAGCGGCAGCCCTGGTCTCAGCCGAGCCGGGGCAGCACCTCGGCGCCGAGGCGCCGGAGGTTCTCCTCGGTCGAGGCGAGATCGCCCGATCCTTCCGTCAGCAGGGCGAACCGCGTGATGCCCGTACGCTCCGACGTGGCCGCGAGCCGGTCGGCCGCCAGCTCCGGTGTGCCCACGGGGTGCAGATCGCACAGGAGCTCGGTGTACGCGACCGGGTCCCGCATCGCCCGCTGCCGTCCGTCCACCGTGACGTGCGCGTCCAGGCCCTGCTTGAACCAGCCCGGCATCGCCTTCAGCAGCGTTTCGCGGGCGTCCGCCGTCCGGTCCGCCAGCTGGCAGACCCCGGCCGACACGTGGCCCGCCTCGGGCGAGCGTCCCGCGGCGCGCGCCGTGCGCCGCCACAGGTCGACCATGGCGGCCTTGTCCTCGTCCCCGCAGTGCATGCCCAGCAGCATCGGCAGTCCGCGCTCCGCGGCCAGCCGTACGGAGCCGGGGGAGGTGCAGGCGACGATCAGTTCCGGCCCTGTCCCGTCACCGTCCAGCGCCTCCGACGCACGCGGTACGACGGCCACTTCGCGGAAGCCGTCCCGGCCGCCGGCCGTTGCCGCAGGGGCCCCCACGCGCGGCTCGGCCAGCCAGCGGCGCAGCAGGTCCAGGTCCTCCGGGAAGCGGTTCTCGTACGCGTCGAGCCCACCGCCGAAGACCTCCAGGTCCACCCAGGGACCGCCCCGGCCCACCCCGAGGGTGAACCGCCCCTCCGAGGTCAGGTGCAGCAGGGCCGCCTGCTCGCCCAGGGCCACCGGGTGGGTGTTCGGCAGCACGCTCACCGCGGTGCCCACGCGCAGCCGCCGGGTGCGGCCCAGCATCAGGGCCGCCAGGGTCACCGCGGACGGGCAGACCCCGTACGGGACGAAGTGGTGTTCGGCGAGCCAGACCGAGTCGAGTCCGGCCTCCTCGGCCACCTCGGCGGTCCGCACCGCCCGGTGCAGTGCCTCGCCCTGTCCCTGTCCCGGGAACTGGGCCGCCAGTACAAATGCTCCTACGCGCATCGCCTTTAGCCTCCTCGCGGCTGACGCGGCCTCCCCCAGGCGGACCGGTTTCTTCACCGGCAACAACGTCTGACACGTGCCAAAGGCACGGCCTGAACAGAAAGTTATTGGGATTGTCGGGTCAGTCACGCCAACCGGTTGATCCGTACTACGGTCGTCCTTCGGCCACCCTGCGGGTACCCCGGCTCGCTGCGCGTAGTCTGGGAGAAAGTCACTGCCGTCCGCCCATCCGTGAGGTATACGTGTCACCGCGCCACAACCGCCCCAGGGGCGGCGAGAATCCAGCCGATCGTTCGGACCAGGGCTCGGGCCCGGGCGGTCTGGACCGGTACGGCCTGGAGCGCACGGAGGAGTACCAGGGCGAGGAGTGGAAGGTCCGGCACGTCGCGGGCGCGAGCGCCGCGGGCAAGCGCTACCGCTGCCCCGGCTGCGACCAGGAGATCCCCTCGGGCACCCCGCACCTCGTGGCCTGGCCGGAGTACGGCGGCGTCGACGACCGCCGGCACTGGCACAAGGCCTGCTGGAACGCGAAGGACCGCCGCACCTCCAAGGTGCAGCGGTCCCGCAACGCTCCCAAGTATTGAGGCGGAGGCGCCTGAGCCGGAGTCGCCCGGGTCAGACGTCCCGGCGGCCGGACACCACGTACGAAGCGGCGACCGCGGCGCCCGTCACCAGCAGGATCAGCACCAGGTGGCTCAGGCTCGTCGGGTACGCCGGGCTCCCGTCGGCCGGGGCCTCGGTGCTGTCCAGCGGCATGCCGAACAACGTGATCAGTGCCACCGGCGCGTTGTACTGGAGCAGGGCGCGGCCCACCGGGGCCAGGGCCTCCCAGATGCTGAGCACCGCCCCTATCACCGGCGGCAGCGTGACGACCCCGAGCATCACGGCGATCGCCCCGGCGGAGTGCCGCACCAGCGCCCCGACCGCCATGGCCAGCACGCCGAGCAGGGTGACGTAGAAGCTGCCCAGGAGTCCGGTGGCCCACTCGGCGCTCGCGTGCGCCCCGGAGCCCCGGCCGTCGCGCAGGATCGTCGCGGTCAGCCCGACCAGGCAGACGGACCCGGCCGTGACGAAGAAGGCGGTGGAGGCGAAGACGAGGTACTTCGCGGTGAGCACCCGGTACCGGTCGGGGGCGGCCGTGAACGTGGTGCGGATCAGGCCGGTGCCGTGCTCGGAGCTGATGGTCAGCACCCCGAGCACCATCACCGCCAGCTGCCCGACCAGCAGCCCGAACAGGGCCGGGGCGATGAACGGCATCTGCTCGTAGTCGGCGGAGGAGGTCTGCAGGATCACCGCGCCGCCGATGCCGATGACGAGCAGCACCAGCGCCCCGAGCGTCCACATCGTGGAGCGCACCGAGGTCAGCTTGGTCCACTCCGAGGCCACCGCGTGCCCCAGGTGCGGCCGGCGGGCCGGCAGGGGCGAGGTGTATCCCGGCGGGCTCTGCTCCCCGTCGGTCGCGATCGTCGGGGCGGTCATCTCTGGTCCTCGGGCTTCTGCGCGGGGGTGTGCACGGGGTCGGGGGCGTGCACTGCGTCGGGGGAGTGCCCGGCCCCGGTCCCGCTCGTGGAGCCGGAGAGTTCGCCGGGGCTGGCGGGCATCAGGAAGGGCTGCCCGGCCGCGCCCGGCGGCGGGGGCGCGAAGAAGCCCGCCGCGGGGACCTGGAGGGCCTCGGCGGCCTCCAGCGCCTCTTCCTCCCACTTCGGGACGCTCAGCGGTTCGGGCTCCCAGAGCTCGGCGCGCGGGTCCTCGCTGGAGGTGTACTCGACGGAGGACTGGGTCATCCGCATGTACGCCTCCTCCAGCGAGGCCCGGTGCGGCGACAGCTCCCACAGCCGTACGCCGGCCGCGTGCGCGAGGTCGGAGATCTGCGGCAGCTCCAGCCCGGTCACCCGCAGGGCCCCGTCGGGCTCCCGCAGGACCCGGCCGCCCGCCTTGGTGAGGACGGAGCCGAGGGTGTCCCAGCCGCCCGGGTCGGTGTCGGCCGTGCGCACCCGGGCGAATCCGGCCGAATTGTGGGTGATGAAGTCCTGGGTGCCCATGTCGGCGAGCAGCCGCCCCCGGCCGATCACGATCAGGTGGTCGGCGGTCAGCGCCATCTCGCTCATGAGGTGGGAGGAGACGAAGACGGTGCGGCCCTCGGAGGCGAGCCGGCGCATCAGATTGCGGACCCAGAGGATGCCCTCGGGGTCGAGTCCGTTGACCGGCTCGTCGAAGAGCAGCACCTGGGGGTCGCCGAGCAGGGCGGTCGCGATGCCGAGCCGCTGGCCCATGCCGAGCGAGAAGCCCTTGGCGCGCTGCCGCGCCACGTCCTGCAGGCCCACGACGCCCAGGACCTCGTCCACCCGCTTCTCGGGGATCCCGGAGAGCTGGGCGATCGACAGCAGGTGGGTGCGGGCCCGGCGGCCGCCGTGGACGGCCTTGGCGTCGAGCAGGGCTCCGACGTGCCGCTGGGCGTTCGGGAGCTCGCGGAACGGCAGGCCGTTGATCGTGACCCGGCCGGCGGTGGGCCGGTCCAGGCCGACGATCATGCGCATCGTGGTGGACTTCCCGGAGCCGTTGGGCCCCAGGAATCCCGTCACGTGACCGGGCTTGACCTGGAAGGAGAGGTCGTCGACAGCGGTCTTCGCGCCGAAGCGCTTGGTCAGGCCGACTGCCTCGATCATCTTTGCTGCCCCTTGCCAGGCCGGGACGACTCTCGCCCGCGTAAGGGTTAAGAGGATATCCAGTCCCTTGCGGTTCCACGTCGTCCCCGACCCTGAGCTACCCCTGAGAACCGACCCGGGGATCCCCCGTAGTACGTCAGGCGTCCCTCTTCTTGAGGACCAGGTAGCCGCCGAGCACGGCCGCCAGCACCCACAGGGCCATGATCCCGAATCCGCCCCAGGGACCGTAGGGCACCTTCTCGCTGCCCATCGCTCCCGGGATCACCTGCATGATCTTGGAACCGGCCTGGTCGGGGAAGTACTGGGCCACCTTCCGGGTCGCCGGGACCGCTCCGAGGATGGTCGAGATCAGGAGGAAGAACGGCATCAGGATGCCGAGCGAGAGCATCGAGCTGCGCAGCATGGTGGCCACGCCCATGGAGAACAGCGCGAGCATCGCCATGTACAGCCCGGCTCCGAAAACGGCGCGCAGCACGTTCGGCTCGTCGATGCCGATGGAGCGGTCGCCCAGGATCGCCTGTCCGATGAAGAAGGACGCGAAGCTGGTGATCAGGCCCACGATCAGCGCGAGCCCTGTGGCGACGAGGAGCTTGCCGGCGAGGAAGCTGCCGCGCCCGGGTACGGCCGCGAGCGAGGTGCGGATCATGCCCGAGCTGTACTCGGTGCCCACGACCAGCACTCCGAACACGATCATCGCGAGCTGGCCGAGGGACATGCCGGCGAAGCTGGCGAGCGTCGGGTCGAAGGTGGCCTGCTCCTGTGGGGGCATGTCCTTGAAGGAGGAGTTGATGAACGCGCAGAGCAGGGAGCTGATGCCGACGGTGACGATGGCGGCGGCGGCCAGGGTCCAGACGGTCGAGGCGACCGAGCGGATCTTGGTCCACTCGGACTGGAGAACGGCGGGGAAGGCGGACATGGTCACTTACCGCCCTTGCGCTGAGCTTCGAAACCGGCGCCCCAGGCGGGTACGTCCGCCGGCCGGGCCGGGTTGTCCGCGGCCATGCCGGGTCCGGCCGGGAAGTCGGCCGCCCCCGGTGCGTGGGCGTGGTACTCGACGGAGTCCGCCGTCATGCGCATGAACGCTTCCTCCAGTGAAGCCCGCTGCGGGCTGAGTTCGTGCAGCACGATCTGGTGCTGGGCGGCCAGCTCGCCGAGCCGTTCCGCCCCCACGCCGTCGATCTCCAGGGTGCCGGTGGCCGGGACGCTGATCGCGTCGATCCCGGCCTCGTGCAGGACGTCCTTCAGCCGTTCCTGCTGCGGAGATCGCATGCGGACGAAGCTGCGGGAGTTCTGCTGGATGAAATCGGCCATGGACAGGTCGGCGAGCAGCCTTCCTTGTCCGATGACGACCAAATGCTCTGCGGTCAGGGCCATTTCGCTCATCAGATGGGAAGAAACGAAGATCGTCCTTCCCTCCGCCGCAAGCCCCTTCATCAGATTGCGGATCCAGAGAATTCCCTCCGGGTCCAGACCATTGACGGGTTCGTCGAACATCAGGATCTCCGGGTCGCCGAGCAGCGCGGCGGCGATTCCGAGCCGCTGGCCCATGCCCAGCGAGAATCCTTTCGACTTCTTCTTCGCCACGGCCGTGAGGCCGACCATGTCCAGCACGTAGGAGACCCGGCTGCGCGGGATCCGGTTGGCCTGGGCGAGGCAGAGCAGGTTGTTGTACGCGCTACGGCCGCCGTGCATGGCCTTCGCGTCCAGCAGTGCCCCGATGTACTTCAGCGGCTCCGGCAGGTCCCGGTAGTGCTTCCCGTCGATCCGGACCGTACCGCTGGTCGGATTGTCGAGGTCGAGCATCATGCGCATGGTCGTGGACTTGCCCGCCCCGTTGGGGCCGAGGAAGCCGGTGACCACCCCCGGTCTGACCTGGAAGCTGAGGTTGTCCACGGCGGTCTTCGCGCCGAATCGTTTCGTAAGGCCCTCAAGCTCGATCATTCCGCCACGCTAGAACGCCCGAGGGCCCTACGCCACCTCTCATGGGTGACGAAGGGCCCTCGGTGTCGAAGCGGATTGTTGGCTTCCGGCCACTGGTGCCGGAAGCCTTCCCGCGACTAGCGGCTCTGCTGCGCCGGAACGCCGCGCGTGACCGGCTCGTCGTCGATCGGCGCGGACGCGGCGGCGACCGCGGCACCCGTCAGCGTCGCCAGCATCTCGCGGACGTTGGTGAGCTGCGCGTTGATCGAGTCGCGGCGGTTGGTGAGCGCCGCCAGCTCGCGCTCGGACTCGCTGCGGATCCGGTCGGCCTTGGCGTTGGCGTCGGCCACGATGTCCTCGGCCTGGCGCTGCGCGGTCTCCACGGTCTGGCGGGCGCGACGCTCGGCGTCCGTACGGAGCTTCTCGGCCTCCAGGCGCAGCTGCTCCGCGCGGTGCTCGATCTCCGCGAGACGCTTCTCGGCCTTGGCCTGACGGCCGGCCAGGTCGCGCTCGGACTGCTCGCGGCGCTTGGCCAGGTTGGTCTCGAAGTCCGCGGCGGCCTGGGCGGCCTTGGCGCGGGTCTCCTCGAAGAGCGCGTCGGCCTCCTCGCGCTTGGAGGCCGCGTCCTTCTGGGCCTCGGTGCGCAGCGAAGCGGCGTCGCCCTTGGCCTTCTCGACGATCCGGACACCCTCGTCCTCGGCGGTCGACTTCCGGTCGGCGGCGAACGACTCGGCGTCGTTGCGCACCTGCTGGGCGGCCGACTCGGCGAGCTCGCGGTGCTGCTCGGCCGCGCGACGGGCCTCCTCACGGAGGTCCTTCGCCTCCTCCTCGGCCAGGCGCAGGATCTTCTCGACCCGGGCGCCGAGACCGGCGTACGACGGCTCGGCGTCGTTCACCTGAGCCTGGGCGTTCTGCGTCTCGAGGTGCAACTCCTCGATCCGCTTTTCCAGAGAGTTGATACGTCCGAGGGCGCTGTCACGGTCGGAGACCAGCTTGGTGATGCGGTCGTCCACCTGACCGCGGTCGTAACCACGCCGCACGAGCTCGAAGCCGAAGGGGGAGGATGTGTCGCTCATGGGGTTCCTGTCGAATGAGACCGATGAGGTGCTACGCGGGGTGTTAGGTGTGTAAGGGGAATCCTAGGCGCCAGGACGGCGTGTCATCGAGTCAATCCGCGTTTGATCTGGACAATGACACCCCTTTTGAGTGGCAAGGCGACAGAATGCTTGTCACTCGTTCGCCTGAACCTCCATCAGGAGCACAGAGTCGAGTGCATTGACTAGCCCTCTGACGTCTTGCCACCCGATCGAGTGGAACCCGCTGTCGCACCGGCCTTCACGCCCCCCGCGCCCTGGCCGCCGACCCCGGGCTTTCCGCCGCCCGAAGGCGCCTCGAATGATTCCAACGCCTCAAGAACGTCCTGGACACGGGAGATCTCCGCCTGAATGTCCTCGCGCCTGCGCACGAGCACCTCCAGCTCGCGCCGGCCCTCCTCGACGAGCCGCTCCGCCTCGGCCTTCGCCTCCGCGAGAGCGCCCTCGGCGGCCCGGACCAGCTCGGCCTTCTTCTGCTCGGCCTCCTTGAGCAGCGCTTCCGCCTTGCGCACCGCGGCGATGCGGACCTTGCTCGCCTCGCTGCTCGCGTCCGACACCAGCTCCTTGGCCTTCGCATCGGCCTCGATGCTCTGCTCGGTCGCCGCCCGCACCAGCTTGTCCACGCGCTCGCCGGCCGACTTCATCTGCTCGGCCGACTCCCGGCGGGCCCGCTCGTGCAGCTCCTCGACCTCCGCCTCGACGCGGCCGCGCAGCTCCTCCGCCCGCTCCCTTATGGCCGACGCGTCGCTGCGCGCCCCGACCAGCAGCTCGTCGGCGTCCGTACGGGCCTTCTCCACCAGGGAGTTGCCCTCCACGGTCGCCTCCGAGGAGATCCGCGCGGCTTCCTTGCGCGCCGCGTCGACCATCGCGTCCGCCTGCTCCTCGGCCGCCGTCGTGGCGGCCAGGGCCTGCTTCTGCGCGTCCCCGGTGAGCTTCTCGGCCTCCGAGGAGGCCTCCGTGATGAGCCGGTCGACCTGCGTCGCGGCCTCGCTGCGGCGCTTGTTGGCCTCTTCGCGGGCCTCGTCCAGCACCCGCTCCGACTCGGTGCGCGCTTCGCCGCGGATCCGCTCCGCCTCGGTGGCGGCCTCGGCCTTGACCCGCTCGGCCTCGGACCGGGTACGGGTCGCGTGCTCCTGCGCCGAGGACAGCGCCTCGGAGGCCTCGGCCCGCAGCCGCTCGGCCTCGTTCGCCGCCTCGCCGACCGTGCGCTCGGTGTCCTTGCGGGTCTGCTCGGTGAGCCGGTCCGCCTCCGCGACCGCCTCGCCGACCAGGTGGTCCGCCTGCTCGGCGGCCTCGGTACGGATCCGGCCCGCCTCGGCGCGCGCCTCGTCCAGGGTCCGCTCGGACTCCCGCTCGGCGCCCGCCAGGGTCTCGTTGGCCGCGACCGTGACCCGGTCCGCCTCCGCGGTGGCCTCGCCGATGATCCGGCCGCCCTCCGCGCGGGCGTCGTCCAGGGTGCGCGCCGCCTCGGCGCGCAGCCGGTCGGCCTCCGCCGCGGCCTCGCCGACGGTGGCCTCGTTGGCCGTGCGCGTCTCCTCGACGAGCCGGTCGCCCTCGTTGCGCGCGTCGACGAGGATCCCCGTCGCGTCCCGCTCGGCCCCGGCCAGCGTCTGCGCGGCCTGCGCCGTGAGCTGCTCGGCCTTGGCCGTCGCCGCGTCCAGGGCGGCGGCCGCCTCGGTCCGCAGCGCCTCGGCCGCGGCCTCGGCCTCACCGACCGTCAGCGCATTGGCCGCGCGGGTCTGCTCGGTGAGCCGCTCCGCCTCCGTGGTGGCCTCGGCGATCAGGCGGTCCGCCTGCTCGGCCGCCTCCGTGCGCAGCCGGTTCGCCTCGGAACGGGCCTCGTCCAGCGTGCCCGCGGCCTCGGTACGGGTCGCGTCCGCGGCGGCCTCGGCCTCGGCCGTGAGCCGCGCCGCCTCCGCCTGGGCCTCGCCGACCGTGGCCTCGTTGGCCGCGCGGGTCTCCTCGGTGCGGCGCTCGGCCTCGGCCGTGGCCTCCGCGACGATCCTGCCGCCCTCGGCGCGAGCGGCCTCCAGGGACTCCGCGGCCTCGCCGCGGATCCGGTTGGCGTCGTCCCGGGCGTCGGCCTTCGTACGGGCCGCGTCGCGCTCGGAGGCGGCCAGCGCGTCGGTGGCCTCCGTGCGCACCCGCTGCGCGTACTCCGCGGTGTCCGTGCGCAGCTGCTCGACCTCGGCCGCGGTGTCCGTGCGCAGCTGCTCGGCCTCGGCGATCGCGTCGCCGACCGTGCGGGCGGCCAGTTCCTTCGCCGCGTCCGTCTCGGTGCGTGCTTCGGTGCGGATCCGGTTGGCGTCCTCGGTGGCCCGCTCCCGCTCCGCGTACGCGTCGGCGCGGACCCGGCCGGCCTCTTCCTCGGCCTCCGTCTTCGTGCGCTCCGCGGAGTGCTCCGCCGCGCTGCGCAGCCCCGCGACCTCTTCCTCGGCCTGCTCGTGCAGCCCGGCCACGGCGTCGCGCACCTGCTGGGCGGTGGCCTCGGCCGCCGCGACCACCTCGGACGCGCGCCGCTCGGCCTCCTCGGTGAGCCAGACGGCCTCGGCCGTGGCGTCCTCGGAACGCTTGCGGGCCTGGGCGAGGAGCTCCTCGCTCTCCTCCCGGGCCTGCGCCCGCTCGCTCTCCGCGTCCGTACGCGCCGAGGTCAGGGTCTCCTCGGACTCCCGGCGGCGCCTGGCGGCCTCCTCCTGGGCGGCGGCCAGCGCCTCGGCGGCCTCCTGCGCGACCCGCTCGGCGGCGGCCTTGGCCTCCGCGCGCAGCCGGTCCGCGGTCTCCTTCGCCTCGGAGCGCAGCCGCTCCGCCTCGGCCTCGGCCTCGCCGGTCAGCCGTACCGCGGACTGCTCGGCCTCCGCGCGGACCCGGCCGGCGTCCTCGGCGGCGTCGGTGCGCAGCTGGTCGGCCTCGGCCTCCGACTGCGTCTGCAGCGTGCGGATCCGCTCCGCGGACTCCGCGCGCAGCCGGTCGCTCTCCTCGGTGGTCTCCTTGCGGATGTTCTCCGCGGCCGCCCGGGCGTCGCGCAGCGTCTGCTCGGCGGTCGCCAGGCGTCCCTCGGCGTCGGTGTGCAGCCGGACGAGCTCCTCGTCGGCCTCCGCCCGCTTCGCCGACAGGGCCCGCTCGGTCTCCTCGCGCCGCACGGCCGCCGCGGCGTCCGCCTCGGCCCGTACCGACTCCGCCTGCTCCTCGGCCTCCGCGCGCAGCCGCTCGGCCTCGGCGCGGGTCCGCTCCAGGGTCTCCTCGGCCTGCTTGCGCAGGGTGGTGGCCCGCTCGACGGCTTCGCCGCGGACCCGCTCGCTCTCGGTGTTCGCTCCGGCGCGCACCTCGTCGGCGTCGGCCCGGGACTTGCCCAGCAGCTCTTCGGCGGTGCGGGCCGCCTCCTCGATCTGCTGGACCGCCTCGCGACGGGCCTCGCCGCGGATCCGCTCGCCCTCGGCGACGGCCTCCGCGCGCAGCTGTTCGGCCTCGCCGCGCAGCCGGCGGGCCTCCTCCTGGAGCTCGACCGTACGGGCCCGGTACTCCTCCGTGTCGTCCTTCGCGGCGCCCTTGAGCTCATCGGCCGTGGCCGCGGCCTGGGCGCGCAGCCGCTCGGCCTCCGCCTCGGCCTCGCCGCGGATCCGCTCGGCCTCCTCGGACGCCGCCCGGGTGGTGGCGCGGGCGTCCTCCGAGGCCTTGTTCAGGACCTCCTCGGCGGTGCGGGCCGCCTTCGCCAGCTGGGCCGCCGTGTCCTCGGCCGCCGCGGTACGGGCCTGCTCGCCGGCCTCCGTGCGCAGCCGGTCCGTCTCCGCGCGGGCATCGGCGAGCGCCTGCTCGGCCTCGGCCTTGAGGGTCTCGGCCTCCTTGCTGGCCTCGCCCACCAGGCGGGCCACCTGCTCCTTGGCCGTACGGGTGCGCTGCTCGTTGACGGACTCCGCCGAGGCGAGCTGCCGTGCGGCGCTCTCCTTGGCCTCCGCGAGCAGCTTCTCCGCGGCCGCGCGGGCCTCGCGCAGGGCCCCTTCGGCCTCCTGCGTGCGCTGCTCGGCGACCCGGCCCAGATCCATCGTCTGGCGGCGGGTCTGCTCGGCTTCGGCGGAGGTGGTGGAGCGCAGCCGCTCCGCGTGCTCGGTGGCCTCCTGGGCCTGCGCGGAGGCGGCGGTCAGCAGCCGCTCGGCCTCCTTGCGGGCGCGCAGCAGCGTCGACTCGGCCTCGGCGCGGGCGGATTCGTTCTCGGAGGCGAGCCGCCGGGTGGCCTCGGAGGCGACCCGGGCGGCCTCGGAGCGCGCGGTGTTCAGCGTCTGCTCGGCCTCGACGCGGGACTCGTCCATGAGCCGGCGGGCCTGGGCTTCGGTGCGGGCGCGCAACTGCTCGGCCCAGGCCACGTTCTCGTTGACGTGGGCTTCCACCGTCTGGCGGCGCTCGCTCAGCTCCTGGTCCAGGCGCTGGCGGCGGTTGACGGCCTCGGCGTGCAGTTCGGCCTGGAGCCGCGCCTGGTGCTCGGCGTGCTCCTGGAGGATGCGCTGGGTCTGTGCCCGGACGTCGCGCAGTTCGCGCTCGGCGTCCGAACGCATCTGGTCGGCCTGGATCTGGGCATTGCGGAGCAGCTGCTCCGCCTGGTACCCCATGTCCGCGCCGTCGTAGGCGGGGCGGGACGCCAGGTTGCGGCGTACCTCGTGGAGCTTGGCGCGCAGCACCTCGACCTGGTACCCCAGGTCATCGGCGTGCTGGACGGCCTTCCCGCGTTCCTTCTTCAGCCGCTCCATCTCGGCTTCGAAGCGCGAGAGATGGTCGGCCTCGGCCTGATGGCTCTCCTGGCTTTCGTAGCCCCGCACAGCGCGGTCCCATCCGTCCCCTGGTCGCAAGCTCACTACCGAATGAGCACCGTCCGCCCGCTGAACGACGCCCCCGGGGAATGGTGTCAGATTCCGGGTCGGTCGACACAGGCCCCGACCCCGTCTCCGCACCGAACCCCGGCCGAGCCAGAGCCACTCTACCGGCCGGGGAAACGGGACATCAGTGCCCTCGTGCGGTAAACCCGACGAGCTGCCCCTGCGGAGATTCCCTCTTCGGGTCCGCGGAGTGCTGATTTGCGGTGTTCGAATGCATGTGTACGGGCCGCACCGTACGGTCGTCGACGTCAAGCTCGTGGTGCAGGTCAAGCTCCTGCCGACGGCGCCGCGGGAGTCGGCGCTCGCGGCGACCCTGCGCGCCTGCAATGAGGCCGCCTCGTGGGTGAGACCAAGGACCGGTGGGGCTCGGAGCGCAGGCGGCTCAGCATGTGATCAAGAAGACGTGCGACGCCTACGCGACGTTGAGGACGAATCTGCGGACCGGGCATCTGGACGCGTACGGCGCACCGCAGCCGGTGATGCGCCGGAACGCAATCCCGTCAGTGCTGGGCGGTTGACTGGTCGGGGTTGCTCGTGACCAGTTCGGTGAGGACGCCGTGGCAGTCCTTGGGGTGCAGGAAGGTGATCGAGGAGCCCATCGAGCCGGTGCGGGGCTGGTCGTAGAGGACGCGGACGCCCTTGCCGCGGATGGCCTCCGAGTCGCCCTGGACGTCCTCGGTGCCGAAGGCGATGTGGTGGACGCCCTCGCCGTTCTTGGCCAGCCACTTGCCGACCGCGGAGTCCTCGCGGGTGGGCTCCAGGAGCTGGAGGTAGGAGGCTCCGCCGTCGGAGGTCTCGTTGATCTTCAGCATGGCTTCGCGGACGCCCTGCTCCTCGTTGACCTCGGAGTGGAACACCTCGAAGCCGTACGTGGCACGGTAGAACTCAACCGTCTTGTCCAGGTCGAAGCAGGCGATCCCGATGTGGTCGATTCTTGTCAGCATGGACACAGTGCAGCGCTACCGGGGCCGGTTACGCAACGTGCGCGCGATCACACTGGCGGGCCGGTGACGGCACGGGTACCGCTCAGTACATTCGGGTAAACCCTCGTTCACTCCTCATCTCCAAGGGGCTGTGCTCCATGTCCGGAACGAACAACACCACGTCAGTGATCGTCGCCGGGGCCCGCACGCCCATGGGGCGACTGCTCGGCTCGCTGAAGTCCTTCTCGGGTGCCGATCTCGGCGGCTTCGCCATCAAGTCCGCGCTGGAGCGGGCCGGGATCTCCGGTGACCAGGTCCAGTACGTGATCATGGGCCAGGTGCTCCAGGCCGGCGCGGGCCAGATCCCCGCCCGCCAGGCCGCCGTCAAGGGCGGGATCCCCATGAACGTGCCCGCGCTCACCATCAACAAGGTGTGCCTGTCGGGCCTCGACGCCATCGCCCTGGCGGACCAGCTCATCCGCGCCGGGGAGTTCGACATCGTGGTCGCGGGCGGTCAGGAGTCCATGACCAACGCCCCGCACCTGCTGCCGAAGTCCCGTGAGGGATTCAAGTACGGCGCCATCGAGATGCTCGACGCGATGGCCTACGACGGCCTCACCGACGCCTTCGAGAACATCGCGATGGGCGAGTCCACCGAGAAGCACAACACCCGCCTGGGCATCGAGCGGGCCCCGCAGGACGCGTTCGCGGCCACCTCCCACCAGCGCGCCGCCGCCGCGCAGAAGAACGGCGTCTTCGAGGCCGAGATCACCCCGGTCGAGATCCCGCAGCGCAAGGGCGAGCCGGTGGTGTTCTCGCAGGACGAGGGCATCCGGGCCGAGACCACCGTCGAGTCCCTCGGCAAGCTGCGTCCGGCCTTCGCCAAGGACGGCACCATCACCGCGGGCACCTCCTCGCAGATCAGCGACGGTGCGGCCGCCGTGGTCGTGATGAGCAAGGCCAAGGCCGAGGAGCTGGGCCTGGAGTGGCTCGCCGAGATCGGCGCGCACGGCAACGTGGCGGGCCCGGACAACTCGCTCCAGTCGCAGCCCTCCAACGCGATCCTGCACGCCCTGAAGAAGGAGGGCCTGGGCGTCGAGGACCTCGACCTCATCGAGATCAACGAGGCCTTCGCGGCGGTGGCCGTGCAGTCAATGAAGGACCTCGGCGTGACCCCGGAAAAGGTGAACGTCAACGGCGGCGCCATCGCCCTGGGTCACCCGATCGGCATGTCCGGCGCCCGCGTGGTGCTGCACCTGGCGCTGGAGCTCAAGCGCCGCGGCGGCGGGGTCGGCGCGGCCGCCCTGTGCGGTGGCGGCGGCCAGGGCGACGCCCTGATCGTCCGCGTCCCGTAGGGGAGGGGCGGCCGTCCGGCCGCCCGCACGCGTAGCCGTACCCGTACGAGACCCGCGGGACGAGACCCGCGGGACCCGTGAGAACGAAGGAGCGCAGCAAGAATGACGGCGGTGGACGTCCCCCAGCTGGTGGCCCAGGCCCGTGAGGGCAGGCCGCGAGCGGTCGCCCGGCTGATCTCGCTGGTCGAGGGGGCGTCCCCGCAGCTGCGCGAGGTGATGGCGGCGCTGGCGCCGCTCACGGGCAACGCGTACGTGGTGGGCCTCACCGGCTCCCCGGGCGTCGGCAAGTCCACGACGACCTCGGCGCTGGTCTCCGCGTACCGGCAGGCCGGCAAGCGGGTCGGCGTCCTGGCCGTCGACCCGTCCTCGCCGTTCAGCGGGGGCGCGCTGCTCGGCGACCGGGTGCGGATGTCGGACCACGCCTCCGACCCGGGGGTCTACATCCGCTCCATGGCCACCCGCGGCCACCTGGGCGGACTCGCCTGGGCCGCCCCGCAGGCGATCCGGGTGCTGGACGCGGCCGGCTGCGAGGTGATCCTGGTCGAGACGGTCGGGGTCGGGCAGTCGGAGGTGGAGATCGCGGCGCAGGCCGACACCTCGGTGGTGCTGCTGGCCCCCGGGATGGGCGACGGGATCCAGGCCGCGAAGGCGGGCATCCTGGAGATCGGCGACGTCTACGTGGTGAACAAGGCCGATCGGGACGGCGCGGACGCCACCGCCCGGGAGCTGAACCACATGCTGAGCCTGGGGGAGTCCCGGGGCAAGGGCGACTGGCGGCCGCCGATCGTGAAGACGGTCGCGGCGCGCGGTACGGGCATCGACGAGCTGGTCGAGGCGCTGGAGAAGCACCGGGCGTGGATGGACGAGCACGGGGTGCTGGCGCAGCGGCGTACGGCCCGGGCCGCGCGCGAGGTGGAAACGATCGCGATCACCGCCCTGCGGGCCCGGCTGGCCGACGTGCACGGCGACGCCCACCTGGATGCCCTGGCCGGGCGGGTGGCGGCGGGCGAGCTGGATCCGTACGCGGCCTCGGACGCGCTCCTTGCGACCCTCACGGAACCGGCGGAACCGGATGCGGAGCCCGTGGCCCGGTCATAGACTGGCGAACGCCCGGAATGCCCCAAACGCAGGGAGGTTTCATGGCGAAGCGCGGCAACAAGAAGCGAGCCCGCAAGAAGAAGAAGGCCAATCACGGAAAGCGTCCCAACGCCTGACCGTGACGACTGACCACACACGGAAGCCGCACCCCGTCCACGAGGTGCGGCTTCCGTGCGCAGGGGCCGTGCGGGGTTCAGTCGTTTCCGTCGTCGTTTCCGTCGCCGTCCGAGTCGGACGAGACCACCTTGGCCGTGGCGGTGTCCACGTGGACGTTCTGCGTCTTGCCGTCTGCGGTCTTGACCTCGACGTTCCAGGTGGCGGCGCGGCCGTTGTCGTCGTCGTCATCCCACTCGACCGACCAGACCTTGCCGGGGTGGGCGGCCAGGGCCGTCTTCATCGCCTGCTCGGCGGTCACCTTCGCGGCGAGCAGCGAGGCGTAGTCGTCGGCCTTCTGCTCGTCGTCCTGGTTCTCCTTGGTGACGCCGCCGCTCACGGCGTCCACCTCGAGCTCCACATGGGTGCCGTCCTTGCTGACGACGTCCACGTGCCAGACCGCGCCGTCGCGGTCCAGGGACTCGATGACCCCGGGGCTGGCCTTCAGGGCCGCCGCTGCCGCCGCCTCGGCGGTCACGTCGGCGCGCGCGGCGGTGGCCGCGGTCAGGGCCGTCGGCGCGGCGGCGGCTGCCGTCGCCGCGGCTGCCACCGGGCCTCCCAGGGCCAGGACCACGGCCGCGGCCGCGGAAACGTACGTAGTGCGCTGCATGGCAGGACCTCCTCGGGCCGGCCATGTGCGCCTACGGTCGCTCGGCGTGGGCCGGCTGCGGATGCGTTGCCACCATTGTCCGGTGATCCGCCGCGACGGGCGCGCCGAGCGACCCGGGGTCAGGCCTTGCCGCGCCCCGCGCGCAGGTGGTCGGCGACCGGTGCGAGCGCGGCGCGCAGCGCGGCGAGGGCCTCCGGCGGGAGCAGGTCGATGAAGTGCCGGCGGACGGACGCCACGTGGTGCGGGGCGACCTTGCGCATCGTCTCCATGCCCTCGGGCGTGAGGACGGCGTAGAGCCCGCGGCGGTCGGACTCGCAGTTCACGCGGCGGACGAGGCCCGCCGTTTCCATGCGGGTGATCTGGTGGGAGAGCCGGCTCTTGGACTGCAGGGTCGACATCGCGAGATCGCTCATCCGCATCCGGTGTTCCTCGGATTCGGAGAGGTTCACGAGGATCTCGTAGTCGTTGTTGGTGAGCCCGAACGGCTGGAGGTCCTTTTCCAGCTGGTGGGACAGCAGTCTGCTGACGTCCAGGTGGGTGCGCCAGGCGCACTGCTCGGCGTCGTTCAGCCAGGGGGTGGCCGCCTCGGTCTCGATGGTCTCCATGAAAGAACTCTACCTAAGAAGTTGAATTGCGTACAAAAATACTGCGAGGTGAGAGGTTTCCTACAGCCCGAAGCGCCGCTGGAGATCACCCAGCTGCCCCGGCATCCGCGGTACGCCGAGCTGCCCCAGCGGACCCTGCCCCTGGCCGGGAACGCCCTGCGCCTGGCCCGTGGCCGCCCCGGCGCCCACGGCCCCGACCGCCTGCTCCGGCATCAGCATCTCCGAGGACTGGAGAAGCACCGTACCCGCACCCACGAACTCGAACTGGTGCTCCTCGCCCGAGGAGCCCCCGATGCCCGTCAGCGAGCGCAGGCCGCCGATCACGCCCGACATGTACCCGTGGTCGTAGTGGTGGCAGGGGGAGGGGCAGTCCGCCCACCCCACCAGCGCCTGCGGATCCACCCGCAGCGGCGGCTCCATGAACACCACCGGACCACTGGAGGCCGCCACGAACTTCCCGGTGCCGATCAGCGTGAGGAAGCCCGGGACGATCGACTGCTTCAGCGCGAGCGAGGGCTGGTAGGCGAGCAGGTTGCCCGACCGGATGGTCAGGTTGCCATTGTCCAGGTCGTACGAGTTCACGTCGAAGGCCCGGTCGGCCAGCAGCATCTTGCCCTGGCCCTCGGCCACCACCCAGTCGCTCGCGTGCAGCGGCGAGTGGAAGCTGGTGCGCAGCAGCCGGTCGAACCGGCCGTGGCCGATGCCGTTGAACTCGATGCGCCCGTAGTAGGCGATCATCTTGCCCTTCTGCAGGAACCACTGGCTCCCCTTGAGCTCCACGCAGAAGGTGTAGGCGTTGACGTTGTCGTCGGACGGCAGGGTGTACGGGTCGAAGACGGTCGGACCTCCCGGTCCACCGGTCACGGGACCAAAGTTCACAGTTTTTCCTCCGAGGCCTGTACGTACACCGCGCCCTGGCCGGACAGTTCCAGCTGGAACGCCTCGCCCGAGCCGCGCCCGACCATGTCGCGCCAGCCCAGCGCCGTGGACAGCTTGTTGCGGACCTCGCCGTGGTGGGCGACGTAGGCCTGCGGGTCCACGTGGATCGGACGGTTCGGGTGGATCGGCAGCTCGATGACCCCGCCGTGGGCCATCACGGCCACCGAGCCGTGGCCCTTGAGGGTGGTGGTGAACAGGCCCTGCCCGGTCACCTGGCCGCGCACCATGCCCATGACCCCGCCCTGCGCGCCCATGAACATCGTGCCCTGCTGCAGGGTGCCGTCGAAGGCGAGCAGCCGGTCGGCCTCCACGTAGAGGGTCTCGCCGGTGAGGCTGATCACCTGGATGTGGTGGCCGCCGTGGCCGAACATCACGGTGCCGCTGCCCTCGACCTCCATCAGCGGGGTCTGCTCGTTCGCCACGCGGCGCCCGATCATGCCCATCACGCCGCCCTGGCCGCCGGTCAGGCTCGGGGTGAAGGAGACCTCGCCGCGGTAGGCGAGCATCGCGCCGCGCTGGCTGTACATCTTCTGCCCCGGTACGACCTGGGCCTCGACCATCTTCGAGTTGATCTCGCGGAACGGCATCAGACGTCGCCCCCGATGGTGTTGCGCTCGCTGGGCTGCACGTACACCAGGCCCTCGCCCTCGAAGCGGATCTGGAACGCCTCGCCGGAGCCCTCGCCGATCAGCGTGCGGAAGTTCACACCGGACTGGAAGGACTGCTGGAGGTTCCCGGTGTGCGCGATGTACGCACCCGGGTCGACGGAGAGCGGGTACTGGGAGCTGACGCGCAGCACCACCGCCGGGCCGTCGGACATGATCGCCGCCTGCCCGCTGCCCTCGACGGTCGTGGTGAACAGGCCGTTGCCCGTCGTAGCGCCCCGCAGGCCGGTGAAGGTGGTGCCGGTGCGCAGGCCGGCGTCGGTGCACAGCAGGTTGCTGGACTCGACGTACAGCTTCTCGCCGCGCAGATTGACCAGATTGATCTCACTCGCCCGGTCGGCGAAGAAGCAGGTGCCGTGTCCCTGTACTTCCATCACGGTCATCTGCTCGCCGGTGAGCCGCCGGGTCACCATTCCGCGGAGGCCTTCGCCGCCGCCGGTCATCTTCTTGAAGGCCATCTGGCCGTCGTACGCGACCATGGAGCCGTTTTTCGCTTTCACGGCGTCCCCGGTCAGGTCGACGGCGAGCACCTTGCTGCCTTGGAGTCGGAACTGAGCCACGGGAAGACGTTATCGGCAGCGGGCGGCACCGAACAGGGCCCGTTGGCCGATATCCGTCACGGTTCAGCACGGTCCGCCCCGGTCCGCGGGGACCCCCGGGCCCCGCGCCAAGATCGCCCGGGGCGGCTGAGACACTGGGACGGACCCCCGGCATCCACCCCGAAGGTTCCACGTGGACATCAAGACCGCTTCCGCCCTGCACCGGCTGCGCCTCATCTCCGTACCGGAGGCGCTCTCGTTCCCGGCGCTGCTGATCTTCGGCTCGGTGCTGAGCCGGATCTCGGACATCGACTACCTGATGATGCCGCTCGGCGTCATCCACGGGATCCTGTTCGTCATCTACGGCGTCTTCCTGCTGGACGTCTGGTTCAAGGCGAAGTGGCCCCTGAAGAAGGTCGCCCTGTTCTTCCTGCTGGCGCTGGTCCCCTTCGGCGGGCTCTACGGCGACCGGCTGCTCAAGCGGGACGAGTCGGCCGGCGTGCTCGCCGCCCGCGCCCGTGAGGCGGCCCGCGCATGATGATCGCGTTCTCGGTGACCCCGCTGGGCGTCGGCGAAGAGGTCGGCGAGTACGTGGCCGACGCGGTCCGCGTGGTCCGCGCGTCGGGGCTGCCGAACCACACGGACGCCATGTTCACCACCATCGAGGGCGAGTGGGACGAGGTGATGGACGTGGTCAAGCGCGCGGTGGCCGCCGTGGAGGCGCGCGCCCCCCGGGTCTCCTTCGTCCTCAAGGCCGACATCCGCCCCGGCGTCACGGACGGCATGACCTCCAAGATGGAAACGGTGGAACGCCACCTCGCCGGGGGCTGAGCCTGCCCACGAGCCCCTCGAAGCTGCCCGCGCGACCCTTCGGATCTCCGGAGGCCGTGCCGGCGGATTCGGGGGCTTCGTCGTGTCCGGGATCGATCAGGGGCCAATATCGCGTACCGATCGGTACAACTTTCACCTTTATGTACGCTCGCCGGGCCCGGCACGCATCAGCAGAAGGACGCCCCGTGACCTACCCGCCGCCGTACCCCCACCCGTATGCGCCCGTACGGCGTTGGTGGCACCATCCGGCCCTGATCATCACCCTGCTCGTCGTCTTCCCGCCCGGTGGCATCGCCCTCGCGTGGACCAGCGGCTGGAGCAAGGGAAAGAAGATCACTGCCACGGTCCTCGCCGGCCTCTGGTTCTTCACCCCCTTCCTGGGCGATCCGCCGGAGAAGACCGGGACCGATGCGAAGCCGAAGGTCGCGGTCAGCCAGGAGGCCGCCGCGATACCCGTGGCCTCGGCCGGCGCGACGGCGGCGCCTTCGGCGACCGTGACACCCGCGCCTTCGGCGACCGCAGCCCCGGCTCACCCGAAGATGCCGATGGTCATGGGCCTCCCCTTCGCCAGGGCCACCGAGACCCTCAAGCCCATCGGGCTCGCGTTGGTCGAACCGGAGAGCGCGTACGCCGACGTCACGCTGCCCGCGGCCGTGGACGGCTGGAAGGTCTGCTTCCAGGACCCGGCCGAGGGCAAGGAGATCCAGGCCCCGAACACCGTGAGCGCCCACCTCAAGGTCGTGGCACCCGGCACGGGCTGCCCGGCGACGGCCGGCGCCAGGCTGCATCCGGACCCCGAGCCCACCCCCGAAGCGCCGGGGGACGGGGACGACTCGGGCGGCTCGTCCTCGGGAGGATCCTCTTCGGGCGGATCCTCCACCGGCGGGGGGAGCGGCAGCGTCTCGTACAAGAACTGCGCCGCCGTTCGCGCCGCGGGAGCCGCTCCGATCCGTCGCGGCGACCCCGGTTACGGCCGTCATCTGGACCGGGACGGCGACGGCGTGGCCTGCGAGTAGCCGGGATCTGCCCCGGGGCGCCGCGGGGCGGAGGCCCGCCGTAGAGCAGACTTCGGACGCATGACCGTCTCCGTGATCAAGCACGCCGTCCCGTACTACTCCCAGTGGGAGTCCGCCGCGCTGGTGCCCGAGTTCGTCGCGGGGGCCGACGCGGCCCTGGATCCCCTGTGGGCCGGGTCCGGGGCCGAGTCCGCCGAGGAGTACGCCTTCTGGGCGCCCCGCATGTGCGGAGTGGCCTGTCTGAGGATGGTGCTGGGCCGGCTCGGGCTTCCGGTGCCGCCCTCGGTGGAGCTGGTCAAGGAGCTCTGCGGGGCCGGGGCGTACGTGCGGGACGGGGACGCCGTGCAGGGGCTGATCTACCGGCCGTTCGCCGAGTACGTGAACGCCCGCTGGGACCTCGACGCCCGCTCGGTGCCCGAGCTCGGCCACCAGGCCGTCCGGGACACGCTCGCCGCGGGCGGTACGGCGATGCTGTCGGTGCACTGGTCGATCCGTACCCTCGCCCCCGTCGTGGAGGCCAGGGGCGGTCACCTGGTGCTCGCCGTCGGGGCCACCGAGGATGCCGTCCTCGTGCACAATCCCTCCGGCTTCCCCGGCGCTTCCCAGCAGTACGCGTCCGTCTCCTGGGCCGACCTGGACCGCTTCTACGCCGGACGCGGGATCCTGCTGGGAGGCCGGACCGGCTGAAGGGCGGCGGCCGGGCCGCGCGTCGCCGCTTCCCGGTGCGGTGACCCGTTCGGCCCCGTCGCGGAGGGCACGGAACGGAACCGCCCGGTCGGGTGAGTCCAGTTCGACAGGCCGAGGCATCTCCCCTTTCGTTGGGATACGTACCTCGGTTTCGAGCGCTGGAGGAACCGTGCGGCAGGAACCCTTCGACTACGAGACCCACAGCCGGCTGGCCGGCCCCTGTGAGGAGCCGGATCCCGCCGTCGCCTACCGCGTGAGGTACCGCTCCCTGCTCGCGCGCGAGGACCTCCGGACCCGAATACGGGCCGTCGCGCTCATGACGCTCGCCCCCGTCGCCGCCGTCGGGCTGCTGCTCTACCTCGTCTGGCCCACGCACCGGACGGTCCGGGAGGGCGGCGAGGGCTGGCTCGTCCGGCTCGACGCCGTGATGCTCGGATCCGTCGCGCTGATCATGCTCTTCATGGTGGTCAACGTGGTCTCGATCGCCCACGCCACGATGGTCGCCCGGGACCCCGTCCCCGTCCCCGCCGAGCCCGGCACCCGCGTCGCCTTCCTCACCACCTACGTCCCCGGCAAGGAACCGCTCTCCATGGCGGCCGCCACCCTGCGCGGGGCCGTGGCCGTCCGGCACGACGGTCCGCTCGACGTCTGGCTCCTCGACGAGGGCGACGACCCCGGGGCCAGGGAGCTGTGCGCCGCGCTCGGCGTGCGCCACTTCACCCGCAAGGGCGTCGCCGAATGGAACACGGCCGAGGGGGCCCACCGGGCGAGGACCAAGCACGGCAACTACAACTCCTGGCTCGCCCGGCACGGCGCGGACTACGACTACTTCGCCTCCGTGGACACCGACCACGTGCCGCTCCCGCAGTACCTCGAGCGGATGCTCGGCTTCTTCCGCGACCCCGACATCGCCTTCGTCGTCGGCCCGCAGGTCTACGGCAACTACACCGCCTCGGTCACCAAGGCCGCCGAGTCGCAGCAGTACCTCTTCCACGCGCTGATCCAGCGCGCCGGAAACCGCTACGGCGCCCCCATGTTCGTCGGCACCAACAACGCCGTCCGGATCAGCGCGCTGCGGCAGGTCGGCGGGCTCTACGACTCCCTCACCGAGGACATGGCCACCGGCTTCGAGCTGCACCGGAGCAGGAATCCCGGCACCGGGCGGTTCTGGCGGTCCGTGTACACCCCCGACGTGCTCGCCGTGGGGGAGGGGCCGAGCACCTGGACCGACCTCTTCACGCAGCAGCTGCGCTGGTCGAGAGGGACGTACGAGACCCTCCTGCGGCAGTACTGGCGCGGCTGCTTCCGGATGCCCCCGGGCCGCTGGCTCAACTACACCCTGATGCTCGTCTACTACCCGATGACCGCCGTCAACTGGCTCCTCGGCGTCCTCAGCTGCGTGCTGTTCCTGTGGTTCGGGGCCTCCGGCACCCAGGTCTCCTCCGAGGTCTGGCTGATGCTCTACACCGACGCCGCGGCCCTCCAGGTCGGCCTGTACCTGTGGAACCGCCGCCACAACGTCTCGCCCCACGAGCCGGAGGGCTCCGGCGGGCTCGCCGGCATGGCCATGTCGGCCGTCTGCGCGCCGGTCTACCTGAGGTCGCTCGGCTCGGCGGTGCTGCGCACCCGGGGCCGTTTCGTCGTCACCCCCAAGGGCGTCACCGCCAGCCCCGACCGGCTCGCGACCTTCCGCATCCACCTCTTCTGGGCCGCCGTCCTCCTCGTCTCCCTCGCCGCCTCCGTGCGCTACGAGCACACCCACGCGGCCATGCGCATCTGGGCGGTCCTCGCCCTGGCCGTCACCCTCGCCCCGCCGGCCGTCTGGGCCGTGACGGAGCTGCGCGCCCGGACGGCCCGGTCCGCGCCCGGCGGGGGCCCCGAACCGGGTGAGGAGCCGGAGCAGGCGCTCGCACAGACGGCGGGAGGGAACTGAGCCATG
This sequence comes from Streptomyces sp. NPDC056883, assembly GCF_042788835.1. NCBI lineage: Bacteria > Bacillati > Actinomycetota > Actinomycetes > Kitasatosporales > Streptomycetaceae > Streptomyces > Streptomyces sp. NPDC056883. The sequence continues at coordinate 560,811 of NZ_JBHUBS010000003.1, forward strand.
GCGTACCGGCCTTCGAAGCGGTTCAAGAAGACGGCCCTGGGTGCCGGAGCCGTCGCCCTGCTGCTCGCGCTCAACGCACCCGCCGCGCTCTCCTTCGCCGGGGACCGCTACCACGCGTACAAGATCGGGCGGACCGGCTACCGCCTCCAGTACGGCTCCTGGGGGCTGATCGAACTCCCCGAGGAGTACCGGATCAACGCCATGCACGCGGCGCTGCTGCGCACCGGCAAGGTGCTGCTGATCGCCGGGTCCGGCAACGACCAGCGCAACTTCGACAAGGGCACCTTCTCCACCGTCCTGTGGGACCCGAAGGACGACAGCTTCAAGAAGATCCCGACCCCCGAGGACTTCTTCTGCTCGGGCCACAGCCAACTCCCCGACGGACAGCTCCTGGTGGCCGGCGGGACCGCGCGCTACGAGGTGCTCGGCGGGAAGGTCACCCGGGCCGGCGGCGGCATGCGGGTCAAGAACGAGAGCCCCGACAAGGCGGTCAGCCTGCCGAAGGGCACCGTCTTCCGGTCCCCCTCCGGGGTCGAGTACGTGTCGAAGTTCGCCGTCACCGTCCCCAAGGCCACCCGGCGGTTCGAGATCGCCTACGGGCGCGGCGGGCAGATGATGCCGTGGAAGACCCAGGTGGTCGCGGCCGAGGCGCGGGTCTTCGTGGAAGCGGTCCGGGAGGGCGCCGCGGGGCTGACGACCCAGGCCGCCCAGTACACCGTGGCCGGGCTCACCGGCAAGGACGCCGCCAACGTCTACGGGCTCGCGGAGCGGCTCAGCGCCGGCAAGCAGGACTTCCAGGGCATCAAGTCCGCCTACGAGTTCGACCCCCTGGCGGAGAAGTACGTACCGGTCGACCCGATGAGGGACGCCCGCTGGTACCCGACCCTGGTGGGCCTCCAGGACGGGCGGGTCCTCGCGGTGTCCGGGCTCAACGACGTGGGCGACGTCGTACCCGGCGACAACGAGTACTACGACCCGAAGACCAAGAAGTGGTCCAAGGGGCCCTTCCGCTACTTCCCGACCTACCCCGCCCTCTTCCTCACCCAGGGCGGCAAACTGCTCTACACCGGCTCCAACGCGGGCTACGGGCCCAAGGGCAAGGGCCGCGAGCCCGGCGTGTGGGACCTGGCGACGAACCAGTACCGCAAGGTCGGCGGACTCGCCGACCCCGACCAGCTGGAGACCTCCTCGTCCGTGCTGCTCCCCCCGGCCCAGGACCAGAAGGTGATGGTGCTGGGCGGCGGCGGAGTCGGCGAGTCCAGGCTGTCCACGGACCGCACGGCCGTCGTGGACCTCAGGGCGGAGGTGCCGGTCTTCCGGTCGACGGCCCGGCTGCCGCAGGGGGTCCGCTACCTCAGCAGCGTGCTGCTGCCCGACGACTCCGTCTTCACCACGGGCGGCTCCGCCGACTACCGCGGCCGGGGCGCCAGCGACATCCGCAAGGCGCAGTTCTACTACCCGCGCACCGACACCTTCGTCGCCGCCGCGGCCCCGAAGGTCGGGCGCAACTACCACTCCGAGGCGCTGCTGCTGCCCGACGGGCGGGTGGCGACCTTCGGCTCCGACCCGCTCTTCGCGGACAAGGACAACACCAGGCTGGGCAGGTTCGAACACCGGCTGGAGGTGTACAGCCCGCCGTACCTGTACCGGGACCCGGCCCTGCGGCCGGTGCTGGGCGAGGGGCCCGAGGAGGTCGGGCCCGGGGGCCGCGCCACCTTCCGGGCACCGCAGGCGGAGCGGATCCAGCGGGCCCGGCTGATGCGGCCGAGCGCGGTCACGCACACCACCGACGTGGAGCAGCGCTCGATCGAACTCGGGCTGGAGAAGACCGCCGACACGGTGACGGTCGCCGTGCCGGCGGACCCGACGCTGGTGCCGCCCGGCTGGTACATGCTGTTCGTGACGGGCGCGGACGGGACCCCGTCGGTGGCGAAGTGGATCCGGGTGCGGCCGGCTCCGGAGCCGGAGCCGCCGCCGGCGGCCTCGCGGGACGGCTGGCTGAGTTAGGGCCGGGGCCGTGCCGCGCTAGTCGGTGGCGCGGCGGGCCAGGCCCAGGGCGTAGTCCGGCCACCACTTCCCGGCCGGGGGGCCGCCGCGGCAGGTGCCGTCCGATTCGCCCGGCCGCTTGACCCAGAGGTACGCGTCCACGAGCGGGTCACCCGTCCCGTCGGTCGGCGGCGTGCCCAGCGCCCGGCCCGGCGGGTTGCACCAGGCCTGGCTGCGGTCGCCCTGGAGCGGGCCGTCGCCGTTGCGGCTGGTGTCGATGACGAAGTGCTTGCCCTTGGTGGCCTTGGACAGGGCGGCGCCGTACTCGCGGCCGGCCGGGCTGGGCTGGAAGTTGGAGACGTTGAGGGAGAAGCCGTCGGCGCGGTCGAGTCCCGCCTTGTAGAGGGGATCGACCAGCTTCTTCGGGTCCGGGATCCACGCCGGGTTCCCGGCGTCCAGGTAGACCTTGGTGTTCTTGTTGCGCTTGAGCCGGTCGACGGCCTCGGAGAGCAGCCGCAGCCGCTCGTCGCGGTGGCCGGCCTGGGTGCAGCCGTCCACGAGGTGCGGGACCGCGTCCGGCTCCAGGACGACCAGGGCCTTCGTATCGGCGATGTTGTCGGCGAAGGCGCCGATCCAGTTCCGGTACGCGGCGGCGTCCCGGGCGCCGCCCGCCGAGTGCTGCCCGCAGTCCCGGTACGGGATGTTGTACGCGACGAGGACCAGCGTGCGGCCGGCCGCACGGGCGCTCGCCCTGGCCCGGCGGATCTCCGGACCGGGGTCACCGGCCGGTCCCCACAGGGCCATCGGCCGGTCGGCGATGCGGCGCAGCACCTGGGCGTCGCTGTTGCGGCCCTGCGCCTCCCAGGCGGCGACCTGGCGGGCGGCGTCGCTCTGCGGGTCCACCCAGAACGGGGACTCGTCGACGAGGCCGACCCCTGCCGGGTGGTGGGGCGGTGCGGATTCCGGCTGGGCGGTGGGGGCGGGTGAGCATGCCGCTGTCGCGGCGAGGACGAGGGTCAGGGTGAGGAGCGTGACGGGGCGTCTACGGGGGCGGCGGCCTGGCATCCGGCTTCCTCGGGGCGAAGGGGGTGGGCTGCGAACCGGGTCATCGTGACATAACGGGCAGTTGGGGTGGGGTGCGACACCGCTGCGTGCGGGTGGGTGGGGCCGGGTGGCCGCTGCGCGGGGCCGTCCCCGACCCGCCCTTCCACCATCCCCCAGACTCCGTCCGGGGGGACCCCCAGCCGGGCTGCGCCCGGACCGCTTCGGGGGCTCCGCCCCCGGACCCCCGCGCCTCAAACGCCGGCGGGGCTGGGAGTTGCCCCGGCGGAGCCGGATTGCTCCGGCGGGCTGGAATCGGAACCCCCCGTCAGGGCGATGGCCAGTGGGGTGCGTTCGTAGAGGATCTGGTGGCCGTGGCGGGAGGGGAGGAGGAGGCCGGCCTGTTGGAGGGTCTTCAGGTGGGCGGAGACCGTCGAGGGGGCCAGGGACAGGCGGTGGGCCAGGGCGGTGGTCGAGGCCGGCTCGGTCAGGGCGCACAGGACGTCGGCGCGGGCGCGGCCCAGGAGGCGGGCCAGGGCCAGGGGGGCCGGGCCCGCGGGGGCGGTCCAGAGAGCGCCGATGCCCCGGGCCGGGTACACCAGGGTGGGCTGCCACGGCGGGTCGTAGCCGCCCACCACCTCCGGCCAGACGAAGGCGCTCGGCATGAGGAGGAGGCCCTGGCCGTCGAGGGAGCGGTCGTGGTGGCCCCGGCGGGCGATGCTGAGGGTGTTCCCCGACCAGCTCAGATCCGGGTGGAGGCCGTCGAAGAGGGCCTCCAGCCCGCCCGCGGCCAGCCGCCGGGAGTGGAACATGATGTCCGCCTCCAGCAGGGCGCGCAGCCGGGGCCAGTGCGGGGCGACCAGCGCCCGCCAGGCCTGCTCGTAGAGGTCGGCCAGCTCCTGGACCGCCCGCTCCGGGTCCGCCAGCATCCGCTGCCCGGCCGCGCTCTCCAGTGCGCCCGGGGTGCAGACCAGGGAGCGCCGCAGGTCCTCCCGCGCCTCCAGCGGATCGGCGGCCCGGACCCGCGCGAGCTCCTCCTCGAAGGTGACCGACGGGCCCGTCGGCGGCGGGCTGAGGAAGTCCGGATTGTGTCCCGTGCGCGGCATCAGCAGCCACAGCGGCCGCAGGTCCAGCCCGGCGGCCGCCGTGCGGATCCCGCGGAGCCAGGGCAGGTGGTAGGCGTGGCGGCGCTGGTCCAGCAGGACCCGTACGGCCTCCTGGGTCTCCCAGCGGGGCGAGATCGAGAACCGGCAGCGCAGCAGGTCGGCGGGGCCGAAGCGGAAGTGGAACGGCACGGGTCCCTCCGGGGGTGGAGCGGGGTGGGGTGGTGCCGGGCTGCCGGGCCGGGCTGTGGGCTGCCGGGCGAGGCGGGCGACGGCCTGCCGGGCCAGCCGGGCGACGGGGTGTCGCCGCGGTCCCGGCTGCCGTGACGCCGGGCCCGCCCACCCGGTCGGAAGCGGGTGATTCGGGTGGGGGCGAATCTCTGGCACCCCAGCCTAGGCGCCGCCAGGGTGCACCGTATGACCACCGCAGACCCGTCCCGGCCCCCGTCTCCATCCCGCTCCCCGTCCCCGGCGTCCGCCGCCACCGGTCCCGGGTCCGCCACCGGTCCGGGCAGGGCGTCCCTCCCCGGCTCTCCGCCGGAGTCCGCCGGGTACCGGGCCGTGTTCCGGGTGGGGGAGTTCCGGCCGGTCTTCGCCGCGCACCTGGTGTCCGTGCTCGGCGTCGTCATCGCCGAGATCTCCCTCACCGTGCTGGTGTACCGCGCCACCGGCTCGCCTCTGCTGAGCGCGCTCACCTTCGCCCTCGGCTTCCTCCCCTACGCCCTCGGCGGCACCCTCCTCGCGCCGCTGGCCGACCGGCTCCCCGCCCGCCGCGTGCTCGTCGGCTGCGACCTCGTCTGCGCGGCCTGCGCGGCGGCCATGGCCGCGCCCGGCACCCCGGTCGCGCTGCTCCTCGTACTGCGCTGCGCGATGGCCTTCGTCGCGCCGCTGTTCCAGGGCACCCGCAGCGCCTCCCTCGCCGACGTCCTCGGCGCCGGCGACGCGTACGTCCTGGGCCGCTCGCTCCTGCGCATGGTGGCGCAGAGCGCCCAGCTCATCGGCTTCGGGCTCGGCGGCCTGCTGCTCACCGTGCTGGCCCCGCGCGGGGCCATCCTGCTCACGGCCGCCGGGTTCCTCGGCTCCGCGGCCCTGCTGCGCCTGGGCACCCGGGCCCGGCCCGCCCGCAGTGCGGGCACCGGGCGGACGCCGGACCGGGTTTCCCCGATCGCCGGGCTGCGCGCCGTCCTGGGCCACCGCCGGCTGCGGGCCCTCACCCTGCTGTCCTGGCTGCCGCCGCTCTTCGTGGTCGTGCCCGAGGCGCTGCTGACCCCGTACGCCACCGGCCTCGGCGCCTCCACCGCCGGGCTCGGGCTGCTGATGTGCGCGATGCCCGTCGGGGCCATCGCCGGGGAGGTGTGGGCGGGTTCCGCGCTCACCGCCCGAACGCGTTCGCGGATCACGGCCCCGCTCGCGGCCGTCTCGCTGCTGCCGCTGCTCGCGTACGCCGTCCGGCCCGGCCTGCCGCTCCTGTGGGGCACGCTCGTGCTGGCGGGGCTGGCCCACGCGTACACCCTCGGGCTCGACCAGTGGTACGTCGAGGCCGTGCCCGAGGAGCTGCGCGGCCGGGCGATGACCCTGCTCAGCACCGGGCTGATGACCCTTCAGGGCGTCGGCATGGCGCTCGCCGGAGTCGCGGCGGAGTTCCTGCCCGTCCACGTGGTCGTCGCGTCGGCGGCGGTACTCGGCACCGGGGTCGTCCTGTTGCTGCTCGCCGAGGTGCGCCGGACGGACGCGCCCGGGGGTGCCGGGCCGAGGCGTGAGACGGTTCCCGCGGCCAAATGACCGCCCGGTAGGGTCTGGTGCGTGCCGAAACCGCTCAGCCTTCCCTTCGACCCCATCGCCCGCGCCGACGAACTCTGGCAGCAGCGCTGGGGTCCCGTGCCCTCGATGGCCGCGATCACCTCGATCATGAGGGCGCACCAGATCCTGCTCGGCGAGGTCGACGCGGTCGTCAAGCCGTACGGCCTGACCTTCGCGCGCTACGAGGCGCTGGTGCTGCTGACCTTCTCCAAGGCCGGGGAACTGCCGATGTCGAAGATCGGCGAGCGGCTGATGGTGCATCCGACGTCGGTGACGAACACCGTGGACCGGCTGGTGAAGTCCGGGCTCGTGGCCCGGCGCCCGAACCCCAACGACGGGCGCGGCACGCTCGCGTCGATCACGGACAAGGGCCGCGAGGTGGTCGAGGCGGCCACGAAGGCGCTGATGGAGATCGACTTCGGGCTGGGCGCCTACGACGCCGAGGAGTGCGGGGAGATCTTCGCGCTCCTGCGCCCGCTCCGGGTGGCCGCGGCCGACTTCGAGGAGCACTGACCACCGCCTGAGCAGCACTGACCGCCGCCCGATGCGGGCGGCGGCGCCTGCGAGGGCGGCGCCCGCGACGGCGGCGTACGCTCGGCAGGGGTGGGCCCGGACGGGACCGCGGAGGGCCGATGACCGCGCTCGGTGACCTGATCGAGATCGACGACCGGACCGTACTGGTCCTCGGGCAGGAACTGGACCTCGGCCGCGGGCAGCCGGACGTGGCCAACGCCCTGGTGCACCGGGCCGGCGACACCCTGGTGCTCGTCGACACCGGGGTCACGGAGGCCTTCCGCACGGCGCTGCTGGAGGCGGCCGGCCGGGTCGGCCCCTGGTCCCGGGCGCTGGTGCTGACCACGCACGGCCACCTCGACCACGTCGGCAACAACGACCTGGCCGACGGACTGGGCGTACCGGCGGAGCACTGCGTCCCCGCCCCCGACGTGGCCCAGATGCGGGACCCGCTGGGCTACTGGGTGCGCGCCTTCGAGCGCGTCGCCGGGCCCGCGGCGCTGACCGACCCCGCAGGAACCGCGGCCCGGGTGGTCTCGCTCTTCCAGCCGATGCGGCCCTTCGGCGAGACGACCCGGACCTACGAGGAACGGCCGCCGGAGCAGATCCGGATCGGCCCGCTCCGGTTCACCGGCTGGACCTTCGCCGACGGCGCGGTCCGCGTGCTACGCAGCCAGGGGCACTGCGCCGGGCACGTGATCGTGCACCTGCGGGACCCCGGCGTCCTGCACCTGTCCGACGAGGACAACGGGCCCTGCGGCGCCATGGCCGACGCCGACCAGCTCAAGATCCAGACCGTGCTGGGCTCCGCGGCCGCCCTCTTCGAGGCGGGGGAAGCGGAGCTCCTCACCGACGGGCACACCTTCGCCGTGCGCCGCGGGCCCGAGGCGGTGTCCCACCTGGACCGGCTGCTGAGCCGGGCCGCAGCCCTTCAGGAGGCGGGGCTCGGGCTGGCCGGGGCGGCCGCCGTGGCCGGGGAGTCCGGGGGCGCCGAGGCCGCCGGGGCAGGGGGCCGCATCGACGCGAGCGCCTTCACCGCCCGCTTCGGCCGGGCCGTCGCAGACCTGGGCATCGGCGGCGCCAACCCGAACGCGCTGTTCACCGCCATGATGGCCGTCAACCAGCTTCGCGAGCTCGGGCTGCGGCCGGAGTCGGACGCCCCGGATGCGCCCTGGTCCCGGCCCCCGTCAAGATCGTGCAAACCGGACGGCTAGGCTCGACGGCATGAAACGAAGCGTGCTGACCCGCTACCGCGTCATGGCCTACGTGACCGCGGTCATGCTCCTCATCCTCTGTGCCTGCATGGTGGCGAAGTACGGCTTCGACACCGGCGCCGACCTGACCTTCGCGGTCTCGCAGGCGCACGGTGTGCTGTTCATGATCTACCTGGTGTTCGCCTTCGACCTGGGCTCCAAGGCCAAGTGGCCGTTCGGCAAGCTCCTCTGGGTCCTGGTCTCCGGCACCATCCCGCTCGCCGCGTTCTTCGTCGAGCGCAAGATCCGCGCCGAGGTCGAGCCCCTCGTCGTCGGCGATCCGGCGGCCGCCCGCGCCTGACCTCGGGTGATCCACCCGCGGTGATCCACTGACCCCCGGGGGGACTCCCCGGGGGTTTGCCATCGACATTTACTAGGACGTCCTAGTAAATTCAGAGGCATGGACGCTGACGCCATTGAGGAAGGCCGCCGTCGCTGGCAGGCCCGGTACGACAAGGCCCGCACGCGCGAGGCCGATTTCACCACGCTCTCCGGCGACCCCGTCGATCCCGTCTACGGCCCGCGGCCCGGAGACTCGTACGAGGGCTTCGAGCGCATCGGCTGGCCGGGGGAGTACCCGTACACCCGCGGCCTGCACGCCACCGGCTACCGGGGGCGGACCTGGACCATCCGGCAGTTCGCCGGGTTCGGCAACGCCGAGCAGACCAACGAGCGCTACAAGATGATCCTGGCCGCCGGCGGTGGCGGGCTCTCCGTCGCCTTCGACATGCCCACCCTGATGGGGCGCGACTCCGACGACCCCCGCGCGCTCGGCGAGGTCGGCCACTGCGGGGTCGCCATCGACTCCGCCGCCGACATGGAGGTCCTCTTCAAGGACATCCCGCTCGGCGACGTGACCACCTCCATGACGATCAGCGGCCCGGCCGTCCCGGCCTTCTGCATGTACCTCGTGGCCGCCGAGCGGCAGGGCGTCGACCCGGCCGTCCTCAACGGGACGCTGCAGACCGACATCTTCAAGGAGTACATCGCCCAGAAGGAGTGGCTCTTCGAACCCGAGCCGCACCTGCGCCTCATCGGCGACCTCATGGAGTACTGCGCGAACGGCATCCCCGCCTACAAGCCGCTCTCCGTCTCCGGCTACCACATCCGCGAGGCCGGAGCCACGGCCGCGCAGGAGCTCGCGTACACCCTCGCCGACGGCTTCGGGTACGTGGAGCTCGGCCTCTCGCGCGGGCTGGACGTGGACCACTTCGCGTCCGGGCTCTCCTTCTTCTTCGACGCGCACCTCGACTTCTTCGAGGAGATCGCCAAGTTCCGTGCCGCCCGCCGCATCTGGGCCCGCTGGATGAAGGAGGTGTACGGGGCGAAGTCCGAGAAGACGATGTGGCTGCGCTTCCACACCCAGACGGCCGGGGTCTCCCTCACCGCCCAGCAGCCCTACAACAACGTCGTGCGCACCGCCGTGGAGGCCCTCGCGGCCGTCCTCGGCGGCACGAACTCCCTCCACACCAACGCCCTCGACGAGACCCTCGCGCTGCCGAGCGAACAGGCCGCCGAGATCGCCCTGCGCACGCAGCAGGTGCTGATGGAGGAGACGGGCGTGGCCAACGTGGCCGACCCGCTGGGCGGCTCCTGGTTCGTCGAGCAGCTCACCGACCGCATCGAGGCCGACGCCGAGAAGATCTTCGAGCAGATCAAGGAGCGCGGGCTGCGCGCCCACCCGAACGGGCAGCACCCGATCGGTCCGATCACCTCGGGCATCCTGCGGGGCATCGAGGACGGCTGGTTCACCGGGGAGATCGCCGAGTCGGCCTTCCAGTACCAGCGCTCGGTGGAGAAGGGCGACAAGCGGGTCGTGGGCGTCAACGTGCACCACGGCTCGGTCACCGGGGACCTGGAGATCCTGCGGGTCAGCCACGAGGTGGAGACCGTGCAGGTCCGCGAGCTCGCGGAGCGCAAGGCCGCCCGCGACGACGCGAAGGTGAAGTCGGCGCTGGACGCCATGCTGGCCGCCGCCCGCGACGGATCGAACATGATCCCGGCGATGCTGGACGCGGTGCGCGCCGAGGCCACGATGGGCGAGATCTGCAACCTGCTGCGGGACGAGTGGGGCACGTACACGGAGCCGCCGGGCTTCTGACGCCCCGTCGCACGTGACGCGCCCTAAGGTGGCGGCCATGACAGGCCGCCACCTTCCCGTCCCCGTGTACGGGGTGACCGCCCGCGTGCTCATGCAGACCGGCTGCGGGCCGTACGCCTACATCGCCGCCGACTTCGAGCCGCCCGGCCGGGACGGGCTGACGGAGGTCCTGAACGCCGTGCCGGCGGACCGCCGGCTGCCCGAGGTGTACGCCTCCTGCGTGCGGGCGGGCATCGTGCGCGGCCTCGACGGGGTGGCGGCCTCGGTGCTGCTCACCGACGCCCGGGTCCACGAGGTGGACTCCTCGGAGTACGGCTACCGGCTGGCCGGGCTCGAAGCGGGCCGGGCGGCCCTGGTGGCCTCCGGCCTGCTGCCGCCCGAGGAGGCCGACAGCCTGCGTTGGGCCGACTGGCCGGGGCGCCCGAGGCCCTGGCCGGGCCACAACCCGCGCTCGGAGGCGCTGATCGCCTCGGCGCCGGCCTGGTGCGAGGACTTCCTGCCCCTGTCGGACGGCGGCAGGCCCGCCGTGGTCACACCGCCGGTGCGGGGCCGGAAGGGCCGGCGGCAGAACCCTGGAGGCCGTACATGAGCAGGGCCGTGAAGGTGGCCACCCACAGCTCGTCCACCGGCTCGGAGCTCACCAGCGCCCGGTGGACCACCGTGCCCGCGATCACGTCGAAGATCAGGTCCGTGGTGGGGGAGGCGAGGGACTCGTCCTCCTCGTAGGGGAGTTCGCCCCGGGCCTGCGCCCGTTCGCGTCCCAGTACGACGAGACGTTTCTGCCGGTCCACGATCGCCGACCGGATCCGGTCCCTCAGGGCCTCGTCCCGGGTGGACTCGGCGACGACCGCCATCAGGGCGGTACGGGCCTCCGGACGCCGCAGCAGCGCCGCGAACTGGAGCACCACGTACTCGATGTCGGCTTCGAGCGAGCCCCGGTCGGGCAGTTCGAGGGAGTCGAAGAGCTCCGCGACGGCGTCCACGACCAGTTCGCTCTTGCCCGACCAGCGCCGGTAGAGGGTGGTCTTCGCGACCCCGGCCCGCGCCGAGACGTCCCCCATCGTCAGCTTCGACCAGCCCAGTTCCACCAGTGCGTCCCGGGTCGCGGCGAGGATCGCGGCGTCCGCCGCGGCGCTGCGCGGGCGTCCGGTGCGGCCGGGCGGGCAGGAGGTGTCCGAACTGGGGTTGCGCATGGCCGAGACCATACCCGCCGGTAGCAGGACCGATCGGCACCCCGGGCGTGTGCTTCAGATCACGGCCCGCGGGGGGGCGGAGGGAGTTACGCTACGACTCGTAGCGTAAGAGCGACAACCACGCGAAGAGCTACCGGCGCCAGGTGGGGACCCGGCGCCCCAGCACGACAGGCACAGCACGACAGACACAGCACGACAGGCACAGCACGGCAGGACGGGCACGGCACGGCAAGTACCGCGATCGGTTCGTTTCGGCCGATCTTTTTCGTCGGCGCGCGCACTCGGGGGAGGATGTACGCATGCAGCCCAGAAACATGTCCATGAGCGGCGTCGTCGACCTCGCCGCGGTGAAGGCGGCCGGTGAGGCCAAGGCCAAGGCCGAGCAGGCCCGCGCCGAGTCGGCCCGGAAGGCCGCTCAGGGCGGTGCGCCCGCGCCCGCCGGGGCCGTTCCGCCGTCCGCGCTCGTCTTCGAAACCGACGAGACCCGCTTCGAGAGCCACGTCGTCCCGCTCTCGGGTGAGGTTCCGGTCATCCTCGACTTCCGCGCCGAGGGCTTCGATCAGGGGCAGGAACTGAGCCTGCTGCTGGAGCGGCTCACCCTCGAGGCGAACGGCCGCCTCGCGCTGGCCGCGCTCGATGTGGCCGCCAACCAGAACCTGATCCGCGAGTTCCGCATCCAGGCCCTCCCGGCCGTCTTCGCCGTGGTCGCCGGCCAGGCGATGCCGCTGTTCCAGGACCTCCCGTCCGAGGGCGAGGTCCGCGGGGTCCTGGCCCAGCTGGTCCAGATCGCCGAGGAGCGCTTCGGGGTCATCGGCGTCGAGGTGGACCCCGGCGCCGAGGGCGCCGCCCAGGGTCCGGGCGCGGTGGAGGCCGAGGAGCCGGCCGGTCCGTACGACGCGCTGCTCGACGAGGCGATCGCGGCGCTGGACGCCGACGACCTCGACGGGGCGGTGCGCGCCTACAAGAACGTACTGGCGGCCGATCCGTCCAACACCGACGCCAAGCTGGGCCTCGCCCAGACCGAGCTGTTCGTCCGGGTCAAGGACATGAACCCGCAGGCGGTGCGTGCCGCGGCGGCCGAGAACCCGAAGGACCCGGCGGCGCAGATCGCCGCGGCGGATCTGGATCTGGCCGGCGGTCACGTGGCGGACGCCTTCGGGCGGCTGGTGGACACCGTGAAGGTGACGTTCGGTGAGGACCGCGACGCGGTGCGCGTCCGGCTGCTGGAGATGTTCGAAGTGGTCGGTCCGGACAACCCGCTCGTCACCTCGGCCCGTACGGCCCTCGCGCGGGTGCTCTTCTAGTACCGGCACAGGACCGACACAGCACCGGCACACCACCGGTGATTTGTTGACACGGAGATAAACAGCGGCCGCACTTTGCCAAAACTTGGTAATCGCGGCCGCTGTTACTCGCAGTAAATCGAACCCCGTGAACTGTCCGGTGTGTTCACTCTTCCCCCGGTCTGTCGTGGCCCTTGGTGACACCCTGTGTTGCTGCCCGACAGGGTGGGTACTCCCTCAGGTTATCTGGCCGTTACCCGCCAGTAACGAACCCCCTTGTGCCCCGGCCGTGAATGGACCACGATCGGCGACGCTCGGTCCTTCCCGCAGAGCCGCTCATCCCGGAGCCGCGGTGGAGGGTCCCCACCGGGCCGGCCGGTGGCAGTGGCACCGGCCGTGGGACAGGGGGGTCTCCGTCACACGGCGGGGCCTGTCCCCCCAGGTTGCGCGAACGCGTGGCCAAGTGGTTGTCGCTCGGGGGTGAACGCCGGTGTACGGACGCGGTATTGCCGCGGTTCGGCCGCTCGCGCTCCTTCCCGAGGACGTAGCACTTCTCCCATCCCAGGACGGGCACCGCCCGGACCGGAGATGTACGTCCGAGAAGGAGGAACGAACATGATTTCCCAGATTCGTGGCGGGACCAGATGGAAGCGCTTCGCGCTCGTCATGGTGCCGAGCATCGCTGCCACGGCGGCGGTCGGTGTGGGTCTGGCGCAGGGTGCCCTCGCGGCGTCCTTCAGCGTCTCGGGCCAGGACTTCAAGGTTTCGGCCGACAAGCTCGACGGTCAGAACCTGATCCAGTACGGCGGCGTCGCCGAGGGTCACAACCTCGACGGCACGGCGGCGCACCACCCGGTCACCATCTCCGGGTTCAGCCACGCCGAGATCACCAACATGTGCCAGTCGCTGGTCACCCCGACGCCGCTCGGCAACATCACGCTGAAGCTGCAGACGGGCACCAAGCCGGGCAAGCCCGCGGTGGCCGACAACATCTACCTGGATGTTGCCGAGCTGGACACCGACGCCGAGTTCACCAACCTGGACATCGGTGTCGCGGTCGGCGATGCGTCCCACAAGACGAAGCCGCAGGCGGGCACGGTCGCCAACAAGTACGCGTTCTCGCAGCGTGCGGACCGCGCGGTGCTGTCGAACGTGCGCCAGAAGGCGTGGGCGACGACGGCGGGCACCTTCAAGCTGCCCGACCTCAAGCTGCGCCTCCTCGGTGGAGACCAGCCCTGCTACTAGGACGCGAAGCCATCGCTCCGAGTGCGTAACCGGACGGGCGGGCGGTGAGGGCAGCCGCCGCCGTCGCCCGCCCGTCCGGGCTCCACATAGTTCTCAGTACCACCCGTTTCCAGGGAGCTGTTGTCCATGAACCCCCAGGCCCCGGTTTACGTGCGCGCCGAAGACGACGCCTGGCTCACGATGGTGTACTACCGCTTCCACGCGTGGTCCGGTCAGCGCCCCTTCTGGGCCGGACTGATCACGCTCATCGCCGGATTCCCCATCGCCTACTTCCCGTACGCGGACGTCCGGCTCGGCAACGTCACCATCGCGATGGCGACGACGGCCGGTGCCGGCTCGCTGATCATCGGCGTCCTCCTGGCAACGCTGGGGCTGACGCTCTGGTTCCAGCAGAACGTACGGATCTTCGCGGGTGTCGCGGCCATCCTCCTGGGACTGGTGTCCCTGCCGGTCTCGAACCTCGGAGGCTTCGGCGCCGGCCTCATCCTCGCGATGGTCGGCGGCGGTCTCGCACTGTCCTGGGTACCGGGCAAGCCGGTGGCGGAGACGGAAGCGGCGAACACCGCGGACCCGGCGCACACCGTGAACCTGGGCAAGGCCGAGGCGATGGCGGGCCCCCACGGGGTCCCGGGACAGCGCGAAACGGAAACGCCGGCATACGCGAGCGAGACGACTGCCCACGCCGATGGCGGGAGGAACAGTGCGGGGTGACGAAACGCAACGGGGCGAGGCTCCGGGTGCGGAGTCCCGTGAAAGGAAGGGCCCGCGTCACGCGGCGCCCAGGAAGTCGCTGCTGACCAAGATCCAGATACCCGTCGGCAAGACGATGGCGCTGGCCGCCATGCCGACCGCGGTCTTCGTCGGCATGAGCATGGCGCCGAAGCTGGCCGTGGCCGACGAGAAGGACATCCCCTTCGCGCCCGGACCGTGCGTGACGCGGTCCGACGAGCCCGCGGAGTCGGCGTCCCCGTCGGCGAAGGCGCCTTCCAAGACTCCTCCGAAGACTCCTCGGACGACTCCCGCACCGGGCAAGTCGCCCACCGCGGTGCCTTCGCCGAACGTGAGCCCGTCGGCCACCAAGCCCGCGACGAAGCCCGTCGAGAAGCCCGGCGTCGTGCCTGCGGCGGTGCCTCCGGCCAAGGCGGCGAACCCGCTGGACCCGCTCGGCGTCGGCGACGCGATCAAGGGCCTGGTCGGCGAGCTCGGCAAGCCCCTCACGGGCACCCCGGCCGCGCCGGCTCCGACCGCCACCGCTGCCACCGCCGCGCCCGCCGCGGACCCGGCCGCGGCCGCGATCCGTGACGCCGCGAAGACGGCGGGCGTCACCGTCTCGGAGCTCTCCGAGGAGGTCAAGGACACCGCGACCACCCCGAAGGACGAGACGGGCAAGACGACCAAGCCGAAGCCCAAGCCGGTGCCGGAAACGACGACGGAGGGCGAGGACAAGGGCGCGAAGGGCAAGAACGGGAAGGAACCGTTCCCCTGCCCGACCTACGACGCCAAGGCGCTGGCCGCCGCCGAACTGGAGCAGGGCATCCCGCTGCTCCCGGACGAGCCCTGGTACCTGGACAGCTCGCTGCTGACCCTCTACGGCCTCGACTACGAGGGCATCGTCGAGGTGAAGACGGCGGGCGGCAAGACCAAGACCGTCCTGAAGTTCACCGCGGACTCGCTGGACATCAAGGACCTCTACCAGACGGTGGGCAAGGGCGCGCAGGTCGCCCACCTGAAGTCCCGTCCGGGATCCACCTCGAAGATCCGGGGGGCCAAGGTGACGATGTACACCGAGAGCCTCAAGGGCAACCTCTTCGGTCTGATCCCGATCGAGTTCACCCCGAAGAGCCCGCCGCCCCTGAACGTCCCGTTCGCGTTCTTCACGAACGTCACGGTCGTCCAGGCCGGCCAGTTCGGCGGCACCCTGACCGTCCCGGGCCTCAAGAACTACATCGGGCCGGCGGAGTAGACGCGTACGGCCTCGCGCGGCCGCACGCACCGAGGGCGGCACCCCGGATCCTCATCGGATCGGGGTGCCGCCCTCGGTCTCTGTGCGGCAGAGTCTTACGGGTGGAGCCGGCGGTGCGGGATCAGTCGCGGGCGCCGCTGCCCAGGTGGTGGACCCGGACCATGTTGGTCGTGCCCGGGACGCCGGGGGGCGAGCCGGCGGTGATGACCATGGTGTCGCCGTTGTTGTAGCGCTGGAGCTTGAGCATCTCCACGTCCACCAGGTCGACCATGGAGTCGGTGTTGTCCACGTGGGGGACCACGTAGGACTCGACGCCCCAGCTCAGCGTGAGCTGGTTGCGGGTGTTGACGTCGGTGGTGAAGGCCAGGATCGGCTGGTTCGCGCGGTAGCGCGACAGGCGGCGGGCGGTGTCACCGGAGTGGGTGAAGGCGACCAGGGCCTTGCCGTCCAGGAAGTCCGCGATCTCGCAGGCCGCGCGGGCGACGGAGCCGCCCTGGGTGCGGGGCTTCTTGCCCGGGACCAGCGGCTGCAGGCCCTTGGACAGGAGCTCCTCCTCGGCCGCCTCGACGATCTTCGACATCGTCTTGACGGTCTCGATCGGGTAGGCGCCGACCGAGGACTCGGCGGACAGCATGACCGCGTCCGCGCCGTCGAGGATCGCGTTGGCCACGTCGGAGGCCTCCGCGCGCGTCGGGCGCGAGTTGGTGATCATCGACTCCATCATCTGGGTCGCGACGATCACCGGCTTGGCGTTGCGGCGGCACATCTCCACGAGGCGCTTCTGCACCATCGGGACCTTCTCGAGCGGGTACTCGACGGCGAGGTCGCCACGGGCGACCATGACCGCGTCGAAGGCCGCGACGACGCCCTCCATGTTGGCGACGGCCTGCGGCTTCTCGACCTTGGCGATGACGGGGACCCGGCGGCCCTCCTCGTCCATGACCTTGTGGACGTCCTTGACGTCGTTGGCGTCACGCACGAAGGAGAGGGCGACCATGTCGCAGCCCATCCGCAGGGCGAAGCGGAGGTCGTCGACGTCCTTCTCCGACAGGGCGGGGACGTTGACGGCGGCACCCGGCAGGTTGATGCCCTTGTGGTCCGAGATGACACCGCCCTCGATGACGATGGTCTTGACCCGGGGGCCCTCGACCTCGGTCACCCGGAGCTCGACGTTGCCGTCGTTGATCAGGACCTGGTCGCCCTTGGAGACGTCGCCCGGCAGACCCTTGTAGGTCGTGCCGCAGATGGACTTGTCGCCCGGGACGTCCTCGGTGGTGATGGTGAACTCGTCACCGCGGACGAGCTCGACGGGACCCTCGGCGAAGGTCTCCAGACGGATCTTCGGGCCCTGGAGGTCGGCGAGGACGCCGACCGCGCGCCCGGTGTCCTCGGAGACCTTCCGGACGCGGTCGTACCGCTCCTGGTGTTCTGCCTGGGAGCCGTGGCTGAAGTTGAATCGGGCCACGTTCATACCGGCCTCTACGAGAGCTTTCAGCTGCTCGTAAGAGTCGACGGCGGGGCCCAGCGTGCAGACGATTTTGGAACGGCGCATGGAGCGGATCCTATCGGTTTGTTTCGTAGCGGAATATTCCGTCTGGCGGAAAGTCCAAAGTGACTACCCGGTAACCAGCGCGTACGTCTGGCTGGCGATCTCCAGTTCCTCGTCCGTCGGGACCACGGCCACGGCCACCCGTGCGTATTCCGCGGACACCAGGCGCGGCTCGGGGGACCGTACCGAGTTCGCCTCCAGGTCGAGCGCCAGACCCAGTTCGGCCAGACCGGCCAGGGCCATCTCCCGGATCTGGGAGGAGTTCTCGCCCACGCCCGCCGTGAAGGCCACCGCGTCCACCCGGCCGAGGACCGCCGAGTAGGCGCCGATGTACTTCTTCAGACGGTGGATGTACGAGGCCAGCGCCAGGCGGGCGGAGGCGTCGCCCTCCGCGGCCCGCCGCTGCACCTCGCGCATGTCGTTGTCGCCGCACAGACCCAGCAGACCGCTCTTCTTGTTGAGCAGCGAGTCGATCTCGTCGATGGACATGCCCCCCACCCGTGCCAGGTGGAAGACGACCGCCGGGTCCAGATCGCCCGAGCGGGTGCCCATGACCAGGCCCTCCAGCGGGGTGAGCCCCATGGAGGTCTCCACGCACACCCCGCCGTGCACGGCCGAGGCCGAGGCGCCGTTGCCCAGGTGGAGCACGATCACGTTCACGTCCTCCTCGGGCTTGCCCAGGAGCCGGGCCGTGGCCCGGGCGACGTAGGCGTGCGAGGTGCCGTGGAACCCGTACCGCCGGATGGAGTACTTGTCGGCCGTCGCGGCGTCGATCGCGTACCGCGCCACGTGCTCCGGCATGGTCGAGTGGAAGGCCGTGTCGAAGACGGCGACCTGCGGCAGGTCGGGGCGCAGCTCCCGCGCCACCTCGATGCCGGTCACGTTCGCCGGGTTGTGCAGCGGGGCGAGCGGGATCAGGGCGCGGATCTCGGCCAGGACGGCGTCGTCGATCAGCGTCGGGTCGGTGAACTTGGTTCCGCCGTGCACCACCCGGTGGCCCACGGCGGCCAGCTCGGGGGAGTCCAGGCCCAGGCCGTCGGCGGCGAGCTCCGCCGAGACGGCGCGCAGCGCGGCGGCGTGGTCCGCGATCGGGCCCTCGGTGACGCGCTTGCCGCCCTGGGCACCGGGGCCGGTCAGCGGCTCGTGACTGAGCCGGGAGGTCTCCTCGCCGATGCGCTCCACCAGACCGACTGCCAGGCGGGAGGAGTCCGCCATGTCGAGCAGCTGGTACTTCACCGACGAGGAGCCGGAGTTGAGGACGAGTACGCGCGATGCGGTCACGATGAGGGTCTTTCCTTTGCGGTCGGGGCTCGGTGGGTGCTCGGTGGGGCGGGCTCAGCCGGCCACAGGCTGGGACTGCGCCTGGATCGCGGTGATGGCCACGGTGGTGACGATGTCCTGGACCAGGGCGCCGCGCGAGAGGTCGTTGACGGGCTTGCGCAGACCCTGCAGGACCGGGCCGACCGCCACGGCGCCGGCCGAGCGCTGCACGGCCTTGTACGTGTTGTTGCCGGTGTTGAGGTCGGGGAAGATCAGCACCGTCGCGCGGCCGGCCACCTCGGACTCGGGCAGCTTGGTCGCGGCGACCGATGGCTCCACGGCGGCGTCGTACTGGATCGGCCCCTCGATCAGCAGGTCGGGGCGCTGCTCGCGGACGATCTCGGTGGCCTTGCGGACCTTGTCCACGTCGGCGCCCGAGCCGGAGGTGCCGGTCGAGTACGAGAGCATCGCGATCCGCGGGTCCAGGCCGAACGCGGCGGCGGTGGTGGCCGACTGGACGGCGATGTCGGCGAGCTGCTCGGCGTTGGGGTCCGGGTTCACGGCGCAGTCGCCGTAGGCCAGGACCTTGTCGGCCAGGCACATGAAGAAGACCGAGGAGACGATGGACGCGTCGGGCTTGGTCTTGATGATCTCGAAGGCCGGGCGGATGGTGGCGGCGGTGGAGTGCACCGAGCCGGAGACCATGCCGTCGGCGAGGCCCTCCTGGACCATCAGGGTGCCGAAGTAGTTGACGTCGGTGACCACGTCGTGGGCCAGCTCGACCGTCATGCCCTTGTGGGCGCGGGCCTTGGCGTAGTACTCGGCGAACCGTTCCCGCAGCGGGGAGGTCGCCGGGTCGATGAGCTGGGCGGCCGAGATGTCGATGCCCAGGTCGGCGGCCTTCTTCAGGATCGCCTGCTCCTCGCCCAGCAGGGTGAGGTCGCAGACCCCGCGGCGCAGCACCACGTCCGCGGCGCGCAGCACGCGCTCCTCGGTGCCCTCGGGAAGGACCACGCGGCGGCGCTCGGAGCGGGCCTGCTCCAGCAGCTGGTTCTCGAACATCATCGGCGTGACCCGCTCGGAGCGGGCCACCGAGAGCACCTTGCGCAGCTCGGCGGTGTCCACGTGGCGTTCGAACAGGCCGAGCGCGGTCTCCAGCTTGCGCGGGGTCGCGGAGTTCAGCCGGCTCTGCAGCGCGAAGAGTTCGGCGGCCGTGGGGAAGCTGTTGCCCGCCACCGAGACCACCGGGGTGCCCGGAGCCAGCTTGGAGGCCAGCGTCAGGATGTCCTTGCCCGGACGCTCGTTCAGCGTCAGCAACACGCCGGCGATCGGCGGGGTGCCGGAGGTGTGCGCGGCGAGCGCGCCGATGACCAGGTCGGAGCGGTCCCCGGGGGTGACGACCAGGCAGCCGGGGGTCAGGGCGTTCAGGAAGTTCGGCAGCATGGCCCCGCCGAAGACGAAGTCCAGGGCGTCGCGGGCCAGTCCGGCCTCGTCGCCGAGGAGCACCTCGCCGCCGAGCGCCCGGGTGATCTGGGCGACCGTCGGGGCGGACAGGTGCTTGTCGTCCGGCAGGACGTAGCAGGGCACGGGGAGCCTGGCGGCCAGGCGCTCGGCTATCACCTCGCGGTCCTCGGCGGCCACCCGGTTGACGACCATCGCGCCCACGTGGCAGCCCAGCGCCTCGTAGGCGCGGTAGGCGTTGCGGGTCTCGGCGCGCACGGCCTCGGCCGGGTGCTTGGTGCCGCCCACGACGGGGATGACCAGCGCGCCCAGCTCGTTGGCGAGGCGGGCGTTGAGCGCCAGCTCGTCCGGGAGGTTGGTGTCGGCGTAGTCGGTGCCGAGGACCAGCATGACCTCGTAGTCGCGCGCCACCTTGTGGTAGCGGCCGACGAGCTGGGAGACCAGTTCGTCGGTGCCCTTCTCGGCCAGGATGGCGGAGGCCTCGTGGTACTCCATGCCGTAGGCCGTCGCGGCGTCCTGGTCGATCCGGTACCGGCCCTTGAGGAGGTCGAACAACCGGTCGGGCCCGTCGTGCAACAGGGGGCGGTACACGCCCACCCGGCCTGTCTGGCGGGTCAGGAGCTCCATGATGCCCAGCTCGACGACCTGGCGGCCGTCCCCCCGCTCGATCCCCGTCACGTACACGCTGCGCGTCACGCGTGCTCTCCGTCCCAATTCGAGTCGGTTGTCCCAGTTAATGTGGGCTTGACCTCTTGACAATACCCCTGTGATTCCTTAGGACGCCCGCCGGGAGAAGGGCCTGCCGGAGGGGCCGAAAGGCCCTACGGGCCCCCGCGGGCGGAGTGGCACGGAGGGCGCGCGACCCGAGGCCCGTGGAACAATCGGACAGGCTTCATCAATACGCCCTTCATATGTACGACTGGACGCCCGCACGCGAACAGTCACGTACGACCAGGAGCAGGAGACACAGCACGATGCGTATCGGAGTTCTCACCGCAGGCGGCGACTGCCCGGGCCTGAACGCTGTCATCCGGTCGGTCGTACACCGTGCCGTGGTCGGGCACGGGGACGAGGTCATCGGCTTCGAGGACGGCTTCAAGGGTCTCCTCGACGGCAACTTCCGCCCCCTCGACATCAACGCGGTCAGCGGCATCCTCGCCCGCGGCGGCACGATCCTCGGATCGGCCCGCATGGAGCGCGCCCGCCTCCACGAAGCGGCCGAGAACGCCGTCGAACTGGCGAAGCGCTATGGCATCGACGCCCTGATCCCGATCGGCGGCGAGGGCACCCTGACGGCCGCCCGGATGCTGTCGGACGCCGGCATGCCGGTCGTCGGCGTACCGAAGACCATCGACAACGACATCTCCTCCACCGACCGCACCTTCGGCTTCGACACCGCCGTCATGGTCGCCACGGAGGCCATCGACCGCCTCAAGACCACCGCCGAATCGCACCAGCGCGTCATGGTCGTCGAGGTCATGGGCCGGCACGCGGGCTGGATCGCCCTGGAGTCCGGCATGGCCGGCGGCGCCCACGGAATCTGCCTGCCGGAGCGCCCGTTCGAGGTGGACGCCCTGGTCAAGATGGTGGAGGAACGGTTCGCCCGCGGCAAGAAGTTCGCCGTCATCTGCGTGGCCGAGGGCGCGCACCCGGCCGAGGGCTCCATGCCGTACGAGAAGGGCGCGATCGACGCCTACGGCCACGAGCGCTTCGCCGGCATCGGCAACCGCCTCGCCGTCGAGCTGGAGCGGCGCCTGGGCAAGGAAGCCCGCCCGGTCATCCTCGGCCACGTCCAGCGCGGCGGCACCCCCACCGCCTACGACCGCGTCCTCGCGACCCGCTTCGGCTGGCACGCGGTCGAGGGCGTCCACCGCGGTGATTTCGGCAACATGACCGCCCTGCGCGGCACCGACATCGTCATGGCCCCGCTGGCCGATGCCGTCACCGAGCTGAAGACCGTCCCCGAGGACCGCATGTACGAGGCCGAGTCCGTCTTCTGACGGCCCCGGCCGGGACTTCCGTCCCGAATTCCGCCGCCGAACGGCCCGGTCCGCACCCCCCTCCGGGGCCGCGGAGACCGGCCGCCAGGCCCGGACGGCCCGTCCGCGTCCCCACCGGGACGGGGGCGGGCCACACCTCGTTCGGACCCCTCCCCGCGTTATGATCCGAAGACTCCGCCGTTGGGGGATTGATTGGCCGAGCCGCACATGGCCGGATCGGGCCGCGAAGTCCAGGCCCCTCATCCGGCTCCCGTGCGCACGATGGAAGGTTCCCGTCTCCCGTGGCGACCCGCCCTGCCCTTTTGACCAGTAGAAACGCCGAGAACCCGCAGGCGGGACAGCCCGGCGGTCCGGCACCGGCCCCGGCACGGCGGCGGTGGCCCGTGCTCGCCGCGGCCGTGGGCCTCTCCTGGGCGCTGCCGCTGCTCCTCGACGCAACCGGCCTGGACGTGGTGCTGATCCCCGTCCTGGTCCTGGCGATCGCCTCCCTGATCCGGGTGGGCGGAGGCCTCCTCGACCGCCTGGTCGTCTCCGCCTTCATCCTGTGCGGCGCCGTCATGGCCTTCGGACTGCTCTTCTCCGTCTGGCCGTGGGGGCTGGCCCCGGTCCCCGGCGCGGGCCTCCTGCTGACCGTCGTGTCCGTCTGCGGCTGGCTGTCCGGCCGGCGCCCGCACATCCCCCTGCGGCTGCGCGGCACGGACGCACTGGTCCTCGGTACCTTCGCGGTGGTCTGGCACTACATGCACCACCCGCTCGCCGGTAAGTCGATCACCGAGCGGCTGGCCTTCTTCGTCACGTCCGAGGACCGGATGGGGCACTTCTCGTACTTCGACGGCATCCACCACGTGGGCGGCTACAACTTCCTCCACCAGGAGGCCGCCAAGACGTTCATGATGACCCCCTCGGAGGCCGTCTACCCGCAGGGCACCCACTTCCTGCTGGCGTGGATCGACGTCCTCGTGAAGTCCTCGACCGACGGCGGCCCCACCGCCGAGATGATGAACCGGTACCTCCTGTACGTCATCGGCGCCTACGCGCTGCTCTGCGCCGTCCTGGTCTGGGCCGCCCGCTGGATCGGCGGCCCGCGCCTGCGCGGCTGGCGCGCCGCGGCGGTCTGCGCCACCGTGATGGCGGTGATGCTGATCGGCTCCATGTCCACCCTCGTCGAGCGGGGGTTCGACTCCGAGATCGTCGGGCTGCTGTTCCTCGCCGTCGGACTGGCGCTGCTCGTCCGGCCCGCGATGGGCCGGGCCGAGTTCGCCCTCGTCGCGGTGGCCGGCCTGGTGACCGTCACCTTCGTCTACAACCTCTACGGCGCCCTGCTCGGCCTCGGCCTGGCCGCGGTCCTCGTCGTCCACCGGCGGCGCTTCGCCCACCGGCGCGGGCTGCTCCTCACGGTCCTGGCGGGCGGCACGCTGCTCGCGGGACTCCCCAGCATCTTCTCCGTGCTGACCAAGCTGGACGTCTCCAAGACCTCGAACCTCGCCGGCCCGATGGTCGTCCCCGACCGCCCGGTGCTCATCGGATGCGCCCTGGCGGCCCTGCTGGCCGCCTCCCTGCGGGCGAACCGGCGCACCGCCACCGGACAGATGGTCCTGGTCCTGGTCCTCGGCGCGATGGCGATGCTCACCCTGTTCGGCGTCTACCAGACGAAGACCATCGGCTACCTCTCGTACTACTTCGAGAAGCTGGCCGCCGCCGGACTGGTGATCGGCCTGATCTCGCTGGGCCTGGTCGGGCTCCTGCTGACGCCCGGGCAACAGGCGGCGGGTTCCCCCCGGCGCCGCCGGGTGGAGCGGCTGCTGCAGTCCGGTCTCGCGGCGGTCACCGCGCTCGCACTGTTCGGCGGCGTGCAGTTCGGGGTCCCCTCGGGGTGGACCAGCTTCGCGGACCGGCTGAACACCACCTCGGCCTTCCATGAGAGCCCGATGATCAAGTGGGCCAAGGGCGGCGGCCGGAGCGACATGGGCCCGCCGGCCCGGGCGCTCGTCGGGCGGGACCTCAAGGACCGGCCGGGCCCGGTGATCGCCCTGTACGCCAACGACTCGTACCTGAACCTGAAGTCCACCTTCCTCGCCCAGCTCCTGAACCACCGGGCGGGCGACATGGTGGCGCTGTACGAGATCTTCTACGTCCAGATGGGCGGCCCGCCCACCGAGAAGGACGCCCAGAAGCGGGAGTTCGCGACGCTGTACGACACCTCGCTGGTCCACCTGAAGAAGGCGCTCGCCGAGGGCCCCGCCGCACCGACCATCCTGGTCGGCGACCGGACGGTGGCGGACCGGCTGACGAAGGACCTCGCCAAGGCGGGCATCACGGCGACCGTGGTGTACGCGCCGCTGCCGCCGCACTAGCGGCCGTCGCCCGGGGGGCTGCCGACCGGCCCCCGGGGCGGGACCTCCGCCCCGACTTCGAACGCCGAAAGGCCCCGATCACGTCCTCGTCTGGACGCGGTCGGGGCCTTTCCCGTAGGGAGCCCGAGGGCGAAATGTGTCCTACGCCGCACCCCCGGCGAGGGCCCAGAACCGCTCCACGATGTCCGTGAGGTACTCACGTCCCGAATCGCCGCTGCCGGCCTCGCCCCCGCCGCCGCCCCAGCTCAGGGTCGCCACCATCCGCGACTGGTACTCGCCGTGCAGCTGCTCCAGCACCCGCTCCAGGTGCGCCTTGGGCACCGGAAGCAGCTTGGTCAGCGGCTTCACGTACGCCTGCCAGCGGGTGGTCACCGCGCTGCGCAGCAGCTCGGCCAGCTCCTCGTGCTTGCCGGTCGCCGTCACGAACTGGGCCAGGGTCAGCCCCAGCGCCGTCGCCAGCGCGGCGGACTGCCGCTCGTTGCCCTTCCAGCGGCCGGTGTCCTCCATCTTCTGGTAGGCACCCGCCTCCACCCCGACCCGGCGGGCCAGGTCCTCGGCGGCCAGGCCCCGGGCGATGCGGTGCTCCCGCAGGGTGACGGGCTCCGCGAGCAGCTCGCCGGGGGCGCACCAGAGCACGCCGGCCAACGCGGTGAGCTCGGCGGAGGTGGGCGAAATCTCGCCACGCTCCCACGCCATCACGGTCTCGGGAGTGACGAGCATTCCGTACTGGGCCCGCAGGCCGTAGGCGACATGACCGGGAGCCATGCCCAGGGCCGCGCGGAGACGACGCGCGGCGGGGGCATTGAAGGGGGGGCTGGAGTGCACATGGCACACCGTAGGAGTGGCCGAGGCGCGGCGACTACAGACCAAACAAACAAGCCCATAACTCGTAGGAACGTCCTATGGAGTTAAGGGCTTTGGACGGTTTTCCCTGCGACTGTCCGGTAATCGGGGCGAACCGTGATCCACTTCTTAGCGTACGTTTCCGGCCGCCCGTAGCGATAGCCCCGTGCGTGATCCGTCTCACATGACCGGACCGATCCGAACCGGCCACCCGTCCCCTCCGTGCTCCATGAGGCGGAGGCCCTCGCTCACGGGGGTGGCGAGGGCCTCCGGACCCGCTCCTTGCCTTGACGTCGGGGTCAAGGATTACCGTCGGGGCCATGCGAATCGGCGAACTGGCCGAGCGTGCGGGCACCAGCACCCGGACGCTCCGGTACTACGAGTCGCGGGGACTGCTGCCCGCCCGGCGCGACGGCAACGGCTACCGCACCTACGACGAGGAAGACCTGCGGCTGCTCCGCCAGATCCGCACGCTCCAGGACTTCGGCTTCGACCTGGAGGAGACCCGCCCGTTCGTGGAATGCCTGCGCGCCGGGCACCCGTCCGGCGACTCCTGCCCGGCCTCGCTGGCCGTCTACCGGCGCAAGCTCACCGAACTGGATGGCCTGATCGGCCGCCTCGGCGAGGTGCGCGACCAGGTCGCGAGCCAGCTCGCCGAAGCCGAGGCCGAAGCCGAGGCCGAAGCCGAAACGCCCGGACCCAGATGCGAGATGACCGGCTGATCCGGTCGGGACGAGAGGGGAAGCACATGATCAAGGCCCACGGTGTCGCCGAAGTGACCGACGCGGACTTCGAGGCGGAGGTGCTCGCCGAGCGCGGCCGGCCCGTCCTGGTGGAGTTCACCGCCGACTGGTGCGGCCCCTGCCGTCAGCTCGCACCCGTCCTGTCCGCCGTCGCCGCGGAAGAGGCCGACCGCCTCAAGGTCGTGCAGATCGACGCGGACACCAACCCCGAGACGGTCGTGCGCCACGGCGTGCTGTCCATGCCGACCCTGCTCGTCTTCCGCGACGGCGAACCCGTCCTGCAGCTGGTCGGAGCCCGCGCCAAGCGCAGGCTCCTCCAGGAGCTGGAAGGGGTCCTGGCCGCTAGCGGCGTGGCAGCGGGCTGAGCCAGAGCGTCGCCAGGGGCGGGAGGGTCAGCCGCAGGCTGGCCGCCCGGCCCTGGGCGGGGACCGGCTCGGGGCGCACCGGCTGGGTGTGGTGGACGCCGCTGCCGCCGTAGAGCTGCTGGTCGGTGTTGAGGACCTCCCGCCACAGCGGCACCTCTTCCGGGACCCCGATCCGGTACCCGTGCCGGACCACCGGCGAGAAGTTGGAGACGCACAGCAGCTGCGAGCCGTCCTGCGCGAACCGCAGGAAGGCGAACACGTTGTCCTCCGCCGCGTCCGCCTCCACCCACGCGAACCCCTCCGGCACCGTGTCCCGCTCCCACAGGGCCGGAGCCGCCCGGTAGGTGCGGTTCAGGTCGCCCACGAGGCTGCGTACGCCCCGGTGGTCGCCGGCCGCCGCGTACGAGGAGTCCAGCAGCCACCAGTCCGGACCGTACGTCTCGGACCACTCCGAGCCCTGCGCGAACTCCTGCCCCATGAAGAGCAGCTGCTTGCCCGGGTGGGCCCACATGAAGCCCAGGTACGCCCGGTGCGCGGCCCGCTGCTGCCACCAGTCGCCGGGCATCTTCGACACCAGCGAGCCCTTGCCGTGCACCACCTCGTCGTGCGAGATCGGCAGCACGTAGTTCTCGCTGAACGCGTAGACCATCCCGAAGGTCATGTCGTGGTGGTGGTACTTGCGGTGCACCGACTCCTTCGACGCGTAGCGCAGGGTGTCGTGCATCCAGCCCATGTTCCACTTCAGGCCGAAGCCGAGCCCGCCCGTGTCGGTGGGCTGCGTGACGCCCGGCCACGCCGTGGACTCCTCGGCGATCGTCACCACGCCCGGGCAGCGCCGGTAGACGGTGGCGTTCATCTCCTGGAGCATCGCCACCGCGTCCAGGTTCTCCCGCCCGCCGTGCTCGTTCGGCGTCCACTCGCCGTCCTTGCGCGAGTAGTCGAGGTAGAGCATCGAGGCCACCGCGTCCACGCGCAGCCCGTCCACGTGGAACTCCTGGCACCAGTACACGGCGTTGGCCACCAGGAAGTTCCGCACCTCGCGGCGCCCGTAGTCGAACTCCAGCGTCCCCCAGTCCGGGTGCGCGGCCCGCTGCGGGTCGTGGTGCTCGTACAGCGGCCGCCCGTCGAACTCGGCGAGCGCCCAGTCGTCGCGCGGGAAGTGCGCCGGCACCCAGTCGACGATCACCCCGATCCCGGCCCGGTGCAGCGCGTCCACCAGGAAGCGGAAGTCGTCCGGGGTGCCCATCCGGGAGGTCGGCGCGTAGAAGCCGGTGACCTGGTAGCCCCAGGACCCGCCGAAGGGGTGCTCGGCGACCGGCATCAGCTCCACATGCGTGAAGCCGAGCTCCGTCACGTACGCGGGCAGCTGCTCGGCCAGCTGCCGGTAGGAGAGCCCGGGCCGCCAGGACGCCAGGTGCAGCTCGTAGACGGAGAAGGGGGCCTGGTGCGGCGGGCGCTCCCCGCGCTTCGCCATCCACTCCGCGTCCTGCCAGACGTAGGAGGAGGCCGTCACCACCGAGGCGTTGGCCGGCGGGACCTCGGCGTGCCGGGCCATCGGGTCGGCGCGCAGGGTGTGCGAGCCGTCCGGGCGGGTGATGTCGTACTTGTACAGGGCGCCCTCGCCGACGCCGGGCAGGAACAGCTCCCACACGCCGGTCGCCCCGAGCGAGCGCATCGGGTAGGCGACCGAGTCCCAGTACGAGAAGTCCCCGCTGACCCGCACCCCCTGCGCGTTCGGCGCCCACACCGTGAACCGGGTGCCCGCCACGCCCTGGTGCTCCATCGGCTCCGAGCCGAGCGCCGTCCACAGCTCCTCGTGCCGGCCCTCGCCGATCAGGTGCAGGTCGAGCTCGCCGAGCGCGGGCAGGAACCGGTAGGGGTCGTGGACCTCCACCTCGTCGCTGTCGTACGTCACCAGCAGCCGGTAGTCCGGCACCCCGGCCAGCGGCAGCAGCCCGGAGAACAGCCCGTCGCCCTCGTCGAGGAGCTCGGCCCGCAGCCCCTTGGCGACGATGGTGACCGCCTTCGCGTACGGACGCAGCACCCGGAAGGACACCCCGCCCCGCTGGGCACGGGCCCCGAGCACCGCGTGCGGATCGTGGTGGCGGCCCTCCAGCAGCCGGGACCGTTCCTCCGGGCCCAGCGCCGGCGCCGGCCGGACCCCGTGCGCCGGGGCCGCCCGCCGGGCCCTGGGGGCCCGGGGCTTCTTCACGCTCGTCGGGGCGGGGGAGCCGGGGACTTCAACGGCACTCTTGGCTTCGTCGCGGACGGTCGGTGACGGCTGTCGTGCGGCGCTCACGCGAGCGGCCTCCTCGGGGGCTTCGGGTGGAGGGTGGGGGATCCTGGGGCGGGGAGCTGCGTGCGGTGCGACGGCGGACGCTGCGGCTCCGAGAGCCGCCGGATCGCCGCCATCGGCACGTGCAGCCAGTCGGGGCGGTGCCGGGACTCGTAGCGGGCCTCGTACACCGCCTTGTCGGTCTCGTAGGCGCGCAGGAGCACGGGGTCCTCGCGCGGGTCCCGGCCGGTCGTGCGGGCGTACCCCTCGCAGAAGGCGGCCCGGCAGTCGTCCGCCCAGGCGGGGGCGAACGGCCGGTGGGAGCGGGCCGCGTAGTCGAAGGAGCGCAGTATCCCGGCGATGTCCCGCACCGCCGGCTCGGGGCGGCGCCGGTCGGCCAGCGGCCGGGCCGGCTCGCCCTCGAAGTCGATCAGCGCCCAGCTGCCGTCGGCGGTGCGCAGGGTCTGGCCCAGGTGCAGGTCCCCGTGGATGCGCTGGGCGGACACCCCGGTCCCGCGGGAGGCGGCCAGTGCGTCGAAGGCGCCGCGCAGCCCCGCCTCGTAGGGGCGCAGGGCCGGTACCTCGCGGGCGGTGGCGGCGAGCCGGGCCGTCATCCCGGCGGCCAGCCGGGCCGTCTGCTCCGGGCCCAGCGCGACGGTGGGCAGGGCCCCGGCCAGCGCGCTGTGCACCTCGGCGGTGGCCCGGCCGAGCGCGTGCGCCTCGGCGGTGAAGTCGGCCCCGGTGCGCAGCCGGTGCAGTGCGAGCTGCCAGCCGTCGTCGGAGCCGCGCAGGTACGGCTGGAGCACGCCCAGGGTCAGCGGTTCGGAGCCGGGCAGCTCGGCCTCGTACCAGGCGACCGGCGCGGGCACCCGGGCGCAGCCGGCGGCGGCCAGGGCGCGGGGCAGCTCCAGGTCGGGATTGACCCCGGGGCCGACCCGCCGGAAGATCTTCAGGATGTACGAATCCCCGTAGATCAGCGAGGAGTTGGTCTGTTCCCCGGACAGTGGCCGGGGGGTGGGCGCCTCGGGGATCACGGCGCCCGGATCCCGGTCGAAGCGGAGCGGGCCGAGGGTGCCGGGGGAGCGCAGCCGCTCCAGCAGCAGCGAGGCGAGCCGCGGATCGCCCAGTCCCTCGTAGACCGCCAGGCCGGCGTACGGGCCCTGCTCGGCGCGGCCGATCAGCGCGGGCGCGAGGGCCGGCGGCAGCGGGCTCGGGCGGATGCCGAGCAGGAGCTGGTAGCAGTCCCCGTCCACGTCCAGCAGCAGGTGCAGCAGTCCGGCGGCAGATCCGGGCGGCAGCAGTTCGGCCGCCGAGATGGTCCTGAGCCGTCCGATGGCGCGGCCCTTGCCCGCGAACCAGCGCTGTGCGGGCAGCCAGGCCCGCAGCATCGGCTCCAGTGGACCCAGCCCGGGTCCCGGTCCGAGCCCGAGCCCGGTGGCCCGGTCGGCGGTGAGCCGATCCCGGGCGGATGCAGCCTCCGACATGGCGTCGCGTCCTTTCCCCGGGCCGTCAAAGAATGCGCAGAGTGTCCCGGATCGCGGTGTGTGCTTCTCCGGTGTGAGCGAGTGTCGGGTCAGAAAGGTCCGTACAGGGGCGGGCGATTGACCCATTCGCCCGCCCTCGTGCGTCGTCACTGCGCGCGGGACTTCACTCCGAGCGCAGGCGGAACCAGTAGAAGCCGTGGCCCGCCAGGGTCAGCAGGTACGGCCATTCGCCGATCGGCGGGAAGCGGACGTCGCCGGTGAGTTCCACCGGGACCCGCCCGTTGAACGACCGCAGGTCCAGCTCGGTGGGCTGCGCGAAGCGCGAGAAGTTGTGCACGCACAGCACCAGGTCGTCCCCGTACTCACGGAGGAAGGCGAGCACCGCCGGGTTGGACGAAGGCAGTTCGGTGTACGAGCCCAGTCCGAAGGCCGGGTTGGCCTTGCGGACCTCGATCATCCGGCGGGTCCAGTGCAGCAGCGAAGACGGTGAGGCCATCGCCGCTTCGACATTGGTCACCTGGTACCCGTGGACCGGGTCCATGATGACCGGCAGGTTCAGCCTGCCCGGATCGCACGAGGAGAAACCGGCGTTGCGGTCCGGGGTCCACTGCATCGGGGTGCGCACGCCGTCGCGGTCGCCGAGCCAGATGTTGTCGCCCATGCCGATCTCGTCGCCGTAGTACAGCACCGGGGAACCGGGCAGCGACAGCAGCAGGGCGGTGAACAGTTCCATCTGGTTGCGGTCGTTGTCCAGCAGGGGGGCGAGCCGGCGCCGGATGCCGATGTTGGCCCGCATCCGCGGGTCCTTGGCGTATTCGGCGTACATGTAGTCGCGCTCTTCGTCGGTGACCATTTCGAGCGTGAGCTCGTCGTGGTTGCGCAGGAAGATGCCCCACTGGCAGCGGTCCGGGATCGCCGGGGTCTTCGCCAGGATTTCGGAGACCGGGTAGCGGGACTCTCTTCGGACCGCCATGAAGATGCGCGGCATGACGGGGAAGTGGAAGGCCATGTGGCACTCGTCCCCGCCCTTCTCGAAGTCCCCGAAGTAGTCGACGACGTCCTCGGGCCACTGGTTCGCCTCGGCGAGCAGCACGGTGTCCGGGTAGTGCGCGTCGATCTCGGCGCGGACCGCCTTGAGGAGGGTGTGGGTGCGCGGCAGGTTCTCGCAGTTGGTGCCCTCCTCGGCGTACAGGTAGGGCACGGCGTCGAGGCGGAAGCCGTCGATCCCGAGGTCGAGCCAGAAGCGCAGCGCGGAGACGATCTCCTCGACGACGGCCGGGTTCTCGTAGTTGAGGTCCGGCTGGTGGGAGAAGAACCGGTGCCAGTAGTACTGCTTGCGGACCGGGTCGTACGTCCAGTTCGAGGTCTCGGTGTCGACGAAGATGATGCGGGCGTCCTGGTACTGCTTGTCGTTGTCGGCCCACATGTAGTAGTCGCCGTAGGGCCCGTCGGGGTCCTTGCGGGACTGCTGGAACCACTCGTGCTGATCGCTCGTGTGGTTCATGACGAAGTCGATGATCACCCGCATGCCGCGGGTGTGCGCCGCGTCCACGAACTCCACGAAGTCGGCGAGGTCGCCGAACTCGGGCAGCACGGAGGTGTAGTCGGAGACGTCGTAGCCCCCGTCGCGCAGGGGTGAGGCGAAGAACGGCGGGAGCCACAGGCAGTCGACGCCGAGCCACTGGAGGTAGTCCAGCTTGGCGGTGAGCCCCTTGAGGTCACCCACGCCGTCGCCGTTGCTGTCGTGGAAGGACCGTACGAGGACCTCGTAGAAGACCGCCCGCTTGAACCAGTCGGGATCGCGGTCCTTGGCGGGGGTGTCCTCGAAGGTGTCGGGGACGGGATCGTTGATCATCATGAGATGGGTGACCCTCCGGTGGGCGGGGACGGTCGCAGAGCCGCCAGTACGTGCGCGGGCGTGCGGCCCGGTTCCAGGCGCACGTAGTTGGCCCTGCCCCAGTGATAGGTCTCGCCGGTGAGCTCGTCGCGCACCGCGAGGGACCCGTGCCAGTCGAGGCCGAGTACCGGCATGTCCAACGAGACCGTCGCCTCCTGGGTGTGGTGCGGATCGAGGTTGACGACCACCAGTACGGAATTGCTCCCCGCGTGCTTCGAATAGGCGATCACCTGTTCGTTGTCGGTCGGGTGGAAATGGATGTCGCGCAACTGCTGGAGCGCGGGGTTGCGCCGGCGCAGCCGGTTCAGGGAGGTGATCAGCGGGGCGATGGTGCGGCCCTCGCGGTCGGCGGCGGCCCAGTCGCGCGGGCGCAGCTCGTACTTCTCGGAGTCCAGGTACTCCTCGCTGCCCTCCTTGACCGGGGTGTTCTCGCAGAGCTCGTAACCGGCGTAGACCCCCCAGGTGGGGGAGAGGGTGGCGGCGAGGACCGCGCGGACCTCGAAGGCGGGGCGGCCGCCGTGCTGAAGGTATGCGTGCAGGATGTCCGGGGTGTTGACGAAGAAATTCGGCCGCATGACGGAGGCGGAGCGGGTGTCCGCGAGCTCGGTCAGGTACTCCGTCAGCTCGGCCTTGGTGTTGCGCCAGGTGAAGTACGTGTAGGACTGCTGGAAGCCGACGGCGGCGAGGGTCCGCATCATCGCGGGGCGGGTGAAGGCCTCGGCGAGGAAGATCACGTCGGGGTCGGACTTGTTGATGTCCGCGATCACCTTCTGCCAGAAGACCACCGGCTTGGTGTGCGGGTTGTCGACCCGGAAGATGCGGACGCCGTGCTCCATCCAGTGCCGCAGGATCCGCACCGTCTCCCCGACGATGCCGGCCATGTCGGCGTCGAAGTGGATCGGGACGATGTCCTGGTACTTCTTCGGCGGGTTCTCCGCGTACGCGATCGTCCCGTCGGCGCGGTGCCGGAACCACTCCGGGTGCTTCTCCACCCAGGGGTGGTCCGGGGAGCACTGCAGGGCGAAGTCGAGCGCCACCTCGATGCGCAGCTCGCGGGCCTTGGCGACGAAGGCGTCGAAGTCCTCCAGGGTCCCGAGCTCGGGGTGGACCGCGTCGTGGCCCCCCTCGGTGGAGCCGATGGCCCAGGGCACGCCCGGATCCCAACTCCCCGCGGACAGCGTGTTGTTCGGACCCTTGCGGTACGTGCTCCCGATCGGGTGGATCGGCGGCAGGTACACCACGTCGAAGCCCATCGCGGCGACGGCGGGAAGCCGCTCGGCGGCGGTCCGGAAGGTCCCGCTGACGGGAGCCTCGCCGGGCTCGAGCACCGCTCCCTCCGACCGGGGGAACATCTCGTACCAGGAACCGAAGAGGGCCCGCTTGCGCTCGATCAGCAGCGGCAGCGGCTTGGAGGCCGTCACCAGCTCCCGGAGCGGGCGCTTGGCCAGCAGCACGTCGATCCGCGGGTTGAGGGCGGCCGCGTACCGCTCGGCGACGGGCCGGTCCTCGTCGCGCATCACGTCCGCCGCGGCCAGCACGTGCTCGCGGCCGTCCCGCTTGGGAATCTTCGCGGCGGCCCGCTCGTAGAGCTCGGCGCCTTCCAGGAGGGTGAGCCCGGTGTCGATCCCGGCCGGGATCTTCACCGCCGCGTGGGCCCGCCAGGTGCCCACCGGGTCGCTCCAGGCCTCGACGGTGTAAGTCCACCTCCCTTCGACTTCGGCGGACACCCGCGCCCCCCACCGGTCGGTGCCGGGAGCGAGCTCGGACAGGGGCACGGGGGGCCGCAGCCGCCCGCTCGGATCTCGGAGTACGACATGGGCCGCCACGGCGTCGTGCCCCTCGCGGAACACGGTGGCGGAAATCTCGAAGACCTCGTCCACGACCGCCTTGGCGGGTCTGACGCCGCAGTCGACGGCGGGGCGGACGTCCAGCACGGGAATGCGACCGATCATGATGGGATCACCTGGGGGCAGTTCGCAGGGCTCGGTGACAACAGGCCAGCCGGCAAGGCAGCTGGTAGTGCACGCTCTGTTCGCTCTGTTTCTAGCCGCTCGGAAGACGGCTGGGCTGCGGGCATGGCCGCTCCTGTCCGCGTTCACTCGGGTGGCGGGAGAGGTTCGGGGGAGGGTGCGCCGTGCGCGTACCCGGGGAGCCCTTCCCACTCCAGCCCGGCCCAACCCGCGTGCTCGGTTAACTACTCGTACGTACTGGAACGCCTGCCCGGTCCCTCCGGCCCGACACCCGCTCATGCTCCGTCAACTCGGAGAGGACTACCGGATGTCCACCGGCACGCGGGCGCCCGGCGGAGGCCCGCCGGAGGCGCCATGGTCCGGGAGGGGGGAGGGCGCTAGCCTTCCGAGGGTGACGCTCGCGGTGCACAGCGTGGTGCGGCCGCTCCGATCCGTAATCCCCTGCGAAGGTGGAACGCGTGAAGGCTATCCGTCGATTCACCGTGCGCCCCGTCCTCCCCGAGACCCTCTCGCCGCTCGCCGACCTCGCGCGCAACCTGCGCTGGTCCTGGCACGCCGAGACCCGTGAACTCTTCCAATCCGTCGATCCCGAGGGCTGGCAAGCCGCCGGCGGGGATCCCGTCCGGCTGCTCGGCGCCGTGTCCGCCGCGCGGATCGCCGAGCTCGCCGGGGACCGGCGGTTCCTGCGCCGGCTCGCCGTCGCAGCCGCCGACCTCGATGACTACGTCCATGGCGGGAGGTGGTACCAGAGCCACGAGGCCGCGGCCGAGCTGCCCGCCGGCATCGCCTACTTCTCGCCCGAGTTCGGGATCACCGCCGCCCTGCCCCAGTACTCCGGCGGCCTCGGCATCCTCGCCGGGGACCACCTCAAGGCCGCCAGCGACCTCGGCGTCCCCCTCATCGGTGTCGGACTGCTCTACCGGCACGGCTACTTCCGCCAGTCCCTCTCCCGGGACGGCTGGCAGCAGGAGCACTATCCGGTGCTCGACCCCAACGAACTGCCCCTCGCGCTGGTGCGCGAGGAGGACGGGACCCCCGCGCGGGTGTCCCTGAGCCTCCCCGGCGGCCGGGCCCTGCACGCACACGTCTGGCAGGCCCGCGTCGGCCGGGTGCCGCTGCTGCTCCTGGACTCCGACGTCGAGGACAACGACGCCGTCGCCCGCGAGGTGACCGACCGGCTCTACGGAGGCGGCAGCGACCACCGGCTGCTCCAGGAGATGCTCCTCGGCATCGGCGGGGTCCGGGCGGTGCGCGCCTACTGCCGGATCACCGGGCATCCCGACCCCGAGGTCTTCCACACCAACGAGGGCCACGCCGGGTTCCTGGGACTCGAGCGCATAAGGGAACTGGAGGGAGCGCAGGGACTCGGCTTCGACGCCGCCGTCGAAGCCGTCCGGGCGGGAACCGTGTTCACCACGCACACCCCCGTCCCCGCCGGCATCGACCGCTTCGACCGGGCCCTGGTCGCCCGCCACTTCGGCGACGGCGGCGAACTGGCCGGCGTACCCGTCGACCGGATCCTGGCCCTCGGCGCCGAGACGTACCCCGGCGGCGACCCCGGGGTGTTCAACATGGCGGTGATGGGCCTGCGCCTCGCCCAGCGGGCCAACGGGGTCTCCACCCTGCACGGCGCCGTCAGCCGCGAGATGTTCGCCGGGCTGTGGCCGGGATTCGACCCCGTCGACGTGCCCATCACCTCGGTGACCAACGGCGTCCACGCCCCGACCTGGGTGGCACCCGAAGTGGTGAGGCTCGGCGCGAAGCAGATCGGCGCCGGCCGCACCGAGGACGCGCTCTCCGTCGGCGGCTCGCAGCGCTGGGACGCCGTCGCCGACATCCCCGACCAGGACGTCTGGGACCTGCGCCGGGTGCTCAGGGAACAGCTCGTCCAAGAGGTACGGGAACGCCTGCGCGCCTCCTGGCGCCAGCGCGGGGCCGCCGCCGCCGAACTGGGCTGGGTGGACTCGGTGCTCGACCCCGACGTGCTGACCATCGGGTTCGCCCGACGGGTGCCGTCCTACAAGCGGCTCACGCTGATGCTGCGCGACCCCGACCGGCTGCGCCGCCTGCTGCTGGACCCGGACCGGCCCGTGCAGATCGTCGTCGCGGGCAAGGCGCACCCGGCCGACGACGGCGGGAAGCGGCTGGTCCAGGAACTGGTGAGGTTCGCGGACGACCCCCGCGTGCGCCACCGGATCGTGTTCCTGCCCGACTACGGCATGGCCATGGCCCAGAAGCTCTACCCGGGCTGCGACGTCTGGCTCAACAACCCGCTGCGCCCGCTGGAGGCCTGCGGCACCAGCGGGATGAAGGCGGCGCTCAACGGCTGCCTCAACCTGTCCGTCCTGGACGGCTGGTGGGACGAATGGTTCGAGCCGGACTTCGGCTGGGCCATCCCGACCGCCGACGGACTCGGCGCGGACGAGGACCGCCGCGACGACCTGGAGGCGAACGCCCTCTACGACCTGATCGAGGGCCGGGTCGCCCCCCGGTTCTACGACCGGGCCGGGCAGGCCGGACTCCCGGTGCGGTGGATCGAGATGGTCCGGCGCACCCTCGTCTCGCTGGGGCCCAAGGTGCTCGCGGGCCGCATGGTGCGGGAGTACGTGGAGCGGCTCTACGCTCCGGCCGCGCTCTCCCACCGCGCCCTGACCCCGGACGCGGCGCGGGACCTCGCCTGGTGGAAGGGGCGGGTCCGCGCGGCCTGGCCGCAGCTCACCGTCGAGCACGTGGAAGCCCTGACGGCGGGCCCGGTCGGCGGCACCGCCGAACTCGGGGCCACCCTCACCCTGCGCGTGCAGGTCTCCCTCGACGCCCTGGCCCCCGAGGACGTGGAGGTCCAGGCCGTCGCGGGCCGGGTCGACGCGCAGGACGTGATCCAGAGCGGGCGGGCCTTCCCGCTCAAGCCCGCCGGCGGACCCGACCTGGAGGGCCGCTGGCTGTACGAGGGCCCGCTCGCCCTCGACCGTACGGGGCCCTTCGGCTACACCGTACGGATCCTGCCGGCGCACCCGCTACTGGCGACCCCGGCCGAACTGGGCCTGGTCGCGGGCCCGGCCACGGGCGCCGAAACCGACGCGGGAGGCGGCGTGGTGCTGCGCTGACGGGCCCGGCCGTTCGGCCGGCCGCTCCGGCCGTTCGGCCGACGGCTCGGCCACCAGGCCGACGGGCCCGGCCCGTTCAGGGGGCGGGCGGCGGATCCACCAGCCGCCCGTCCTCCACCAGCATCCCGGCCCGCTTGACGCTGCGCAGGGCCGGGATCACCTCCACCTGCCCCACCCCGTCCACCGCACCGATCCGCTCGGTCAAGTACGTGTACAGCGCGTCCGTGTCCCGGCACACCACCACCGCCATCAGCGAGGCGGCCCCGGTCACGGCCGCCGCGAAGGCCACCTCGCGGTGGCCCGCCAGCGCCGCCCCCACCTGCGCCAGCCGGGCCGGCGGGACGGTCAGCACGATCGTCGCCTCCGCCTCGTAGCCGAAGAGCGCCGGGACGAACTCCACGTCGAAGAAGACCGCCCCCACCTCGCGCAGCCGCTCCAGCCTGCGCCGCGCGGTGGACTCCGACAGGCCACTGGCACGCGCCAGTTCCGGGTACCCCGCGCGGCCGTCCCGGCCCAGCACCGAGAGCAGGGCCAGCTCCGCCTCGTCGAGCGCGTACCGCTGCGGACCCGGCTGCGCGGCCGGCCGTTCCAGGGCCGCCGTCTGGTCGGGGCGCAGGACGTCCAGGCCCACCCAGGCGTCGGGCCCGCCGAAGAACTTCCGCAGGATGGTGTGGGCGCTCACGCCGGTCACCCGGCGGGTCCGCGGCAGCTTCTCCAGCAGCAGGGCGTCCCGGTCCTGGCGGGTGCGGGCCCGGGTCATGCAATGGATCTCGGTACCGCCCGAGCCCAGGGTCACCCACGCGATGTCCGGGCGGCGGGCGAGCGCCTCGGCCACCGGGAGCGCGGCGTCGGGGGCGCACTGCACCCGGAGCCAGGACTCGAACAGCCCGACCCGGCTGCCCAGCGGCAGTCCGACGACCCGGATCAGGCCGGTGGTCCGCAGCCGCCGGTAGCGGCGTACGACGGTCTGGTCGGAGACCTCCAGCACCTCGGCCAGCCGGCTGAAGGGGGCCCGGCCGTCGATCGTGAGGGCCTGGACCAGGGACCGGTCGAGCGGGTCCAGCTCCGTTTCGTTCACGGTTTCCATCATCACAGACCCGGCCGTGCGTGAAATCCGCCGCCGGAGGGCTGCTGGGTGGGGGTGGGCCGCGGCGTGCTGACACCGTGTGGGAGGCGGAAGCCGCGCCCCGCCGGAACCCGGCGGCCGCATGGCACCCACCCGGTCCTCCGCCCGCCCCACCCCTGCCTTCGGACATCCCAGGAGTACCCCCATGCGCAAATGGCTGCCGTTGACGGCGGTGTGTCTCGGAGCCTTCATGCTCCTGGTCGACGTCACGATCGTGACCGTCGCCCTGCCCGACATGGCCGCCGACATGCGGACCGGGTTCTCCGGACTCCAGTGGGTGATGGACGGCTACGCCCTCGCCCTGGCCGCCCTGCTGCTCGGCGCGGGATCGCTCGCCGACCGGATCGGCCGGCGCCGCGTCTACCTCGGCGGGCTCGGACTCTTCGCCGCCGCCTCCCTCGCCTGCGGCCTGGCCCAGGGCCCGGCCGCGCTCATCGCCTTCCGCGCCGTCCAGGGCGTCGGCGGCGCCGCGATGTTCGCCACCACCATGGCCCTGCTCAGCTCCGCCTACCAGGGCCGTGACCGGGGCGTGGCCTTCGGCGTCTGGGGCGCGGTCAACGGAGCGGCCGCCGCGGCCGGCCCGATCATCGGCGGGCTGCTCACCGAGCAGTTCGGCTGGCGCTGGATCTTCTTCATCAACCTCCCGGTCTGCGCCCTCGCCGTGTACGTCACCCTGAAGGCCGTCACCGAGTCCCGCGACCCGCACGCCAAGGGCCTGGACCTGCCCGGCATGGCCACCTTCACCGCCGGCGCCGCGGCCGTCACCTACGCGCTCATCCGCGGCGGCGAGAGCGGCTGGACCTCCGCCGGCACCCTCGGCCTGTTCGCCCTGGGCGCGGCCTCCTTCGCCGCCTTCGTCCTCGTCGAACTGCGCGGACCCCGCCCGATGCTGGACCTCTCGCTCTTCCGCAGTCCGGTCTTCGTCGCCGTGATGACCGCCTCGCTGCTGATGTCCGGCGCCGCCTTCGGCTACCTGATGTACGTCTCCCTGTGGCTGCAGACCGCCGAGGGCATGGGCCCGGTCGGGGCCGGACTGGCCCTGCTGCCGCTGAGCCTGGCCGGCTTCGTCGTCGCCGCGGCCTCCGGCAAGCTCCTGCACGGGGCCTCCCCCCGGATCACCATCGGCGGCGGGCTGCTCCTCATCGCGGCCGGGGCGCTGCTCCAGGGCTGGATGCTGGACGCGGGCGACGGCTGGACGGCGCTGGTGCCGGGCCTGGCCGTCACCGGGGTGGGCGTCGGACTGATCTCCCCGGCCCTGGCCGCCGCCGCGATGGGGGCCGTGCCCCCGGCCCGGGCGGGCATGGCGGGCGGTGCGCTGAACACCGCACGACAGCTGGGCATGGCCCTGGGCATCGCGGTGCTCGGCGCGGTCTTCCACACCGGGCTGGCCGACGGCCTCGCCGGCTCCGGGCAGCCGCACGGCACGGCCGCGGCGCTGGCGGGCGGCGGGGCGGGGCGGCTGCTGGAGACCGTTCCGGGGGCCGGGTCCTGGGTGGAGGCGGCCTTCGCGAGCGGGCTGCGCGACACCTTCTGGGTCTCGGGGGCGATGGGTCTGGCGGGGGCGCTGATCCTGTTCGTGCTGGTCCGCCGGCCGGCCGCCACGGCTGCGGCTCCCACGGCGGCTCCCGCTGCCGCCGGGGCTCCGGCTCCGGTGCCGGGGCAGGCCTCGGACGCGGTGGACCGGGCGGCCGGAAGCGCTGCCGTCTGAGCGGCCCGTACGCCCCGAATCCAGCGCGGATTCGGGGCGTACGCGTGTCCGGTTCCGGAGGGGACCGTGAGGGTGAACCTTCGAACGCGCTGCCGTGCCGAATCGTTTCTTCATCCGTGCCCGCTCCTACGCTGCCCGCGGATGCCCACCGCACCAGG
This sequence comes from Streptomyces sp. NPDC056883, assembly GCF_042788835.1. Taxonomy (NCBI): domain Bacteria; kingdom Bacillati; phylum Actinomycetota; class Actinomycetes; order Kitasatosporales; family Streptomycetaceae; genus Streptomyces; species Streptomyces sp. NPDC056883. Next base: position 600,589 of record NZ_JBHUBS010000003.1, read on the forward strand.
CATCCGAGGAACCCGAGGAACACGAGGAACGGACTCCCCCCATGCGTCTTCGCACCACCGCCACCGCACTCGTAGGCGCGCTCGCGCTGGTCCTGCCGACCGCCGGGCTGTCGTACGCCAACGACCACGACGACCGCGAGAACCTCGGCACGCTGCACTACCGGTACAGCGACAACGGTGACACGCGGCACGGCCGGATCTATCCCGCCGACAACGACACCTGCTACCAGCTGACGAACGCTTCGCGGAACCACCCGGCCTTCCAGGTGCGCAACGACACGGAATCGCTGGCGGTGCTGTTCGAGGACCGCTCCTGCGGAGGCCATGCCGTGGAGACGCTGGAGCCGGGCGAGCGGGCGGACGACCTGGAGGTCCGCTCGGTGTTCTTCAAGCCGACCGACGACGAGCACCACCACGGCCGCCACGACGGACGGCACGACGACGACGGCCGTGACGACTGGCGCGACGACGAGGACCGCAGCATCGGCGGGCGCGCCGCCGCACCGGCGGACGAGACCGCGGCGATCCTCGACTCGGTCTTCGGCTCCATCGGCTGATCCCACGCACCCGTGAAGGGCCCGCCCCCTGGAAACCACCCAGGGGGGCCGGGCCCTTCACCCGTCCCGGGGCCTCAGCGGCCGGCGGGCCGGTCCGCGCCCGCCGCGAGCCAGTGCACCACGTCCGCGGCCGTGTAGGGCTCGGCGTTCGGGGCGAGCCGCGGGAGGAAGGACAGGTCCTTGCCGATCGTCACCAGCGGGGGTTCCACCCGGTCGTGCGGCCGGCGCTGGGCCAGCCCGATCGTGGCCAGCAGGCCGTTGCACAGGCACTGGCGGCCCTTGGTGTCGGACGCCTCGCCGCCCTTGCGGACGTACGCGGCGACCGGCTCGGCCGCGCACCGGTAGACCACACCGCGCGGACCCCGTACGGGAGTGCGCAGGAAACCGAGGTCGCAGACCCGGCGCCGGGCCTCGGAGACCTCCCGCTCGGAGACCGTCCCCGGCAGGTCCGCCACCTTGAACGGGAACGAAGTCGGGGAGGCCTCGGGGTCGTTGCGGACCGAGAGGGTGCCGGTGTGGGCCCGGTCCAGCAGGTCCTCGCGCAGGTGGCGGGCCATCCCCGACTCCTCGCACAGGGCGAACGCGCTGCCGATCTGAACCCCGGCCGCGCCCTCCGCGAGCGCCCCGGCCACGGCCTCGGGGCTGGCCTGGCCGCCCGCGAGCCAGAACGGCAGCCCGAGCGCCGCCATCTTGGCGAGGTCGGGGTTGTCGCGCGGTCCGTAGACCGGCTCGCCGTCCTCGTCGAGCTTCATCGGCCCGCGCGGCGGGGCGCTGTGCCCGCCGGCCTGGCTGGTCTCGATCACGAAGCCGTCGGGGCGGGTGATCTCGTCCCGGGCCAGGTAGGTGGCCAGCACCGGGAGCGAGACGATCGCCAGCACGTGGGGGCGGCGCAGCGGGCCGGGCAGGTGCCCGGCGAGCAGGGCCGCGGGGTCGAAGAGATGGTCCAGGGGTTCGTCCCCGTGCGGCCCCGGCTCGACGTGGATCTTGGTCAGGCAGCGTTCGTAGCGCGCCAGCCTCGAGGCGAGGGCAGGGATCTGACCGGGGACTCCCGCGCCCACGAGCACGTAGTCGACGCCTGCCAGGATCGCGCCGAACATGGCGGGGGCTGTGGCGAGCTGGATCTTCTCCAGGTAGTTGATGCCGACGACACCGTCATGTCCCTCCTTGGCGAGCCAGACCTCGACGAAGTTGCCGAGGACGGTGAGGATCTCGGCCTGCGATCCGCCCGTCGCCCGCAGTCGCGGGGTGGTGCGCATCGCCACGCCGTCCGCGAGGCCTTCCTCGCGGAAGTAGAGGTCGAGGGCGGACTGGGCCAGCTCCGGCAGCGGGAAGGCCGCCAGTGCCCGGCGGGCGTGGCCGCCGGGGTCGCCGGTCTGCAGCACGCGGGCCAGTACGACGTCCAGGGCCGTGCCGGAGACCACGCCCAGCTGGCCCTCGCCGGACACGGCCCGGGCCAGCCGCCAGCCGGAGACGCCGACGCCCATGCCGCCCTGGATCAGCCAGGGGTGCTGCGCGGCGGGGGCGTTCGTGGGGGTCTGCGGCATGGGTCACGTCCTCGGAATCACCCGAACCTACGGTTCCGTAGGTTCGCTGATTTCCACTATGACGCCGGCCCGGCCGGACGGCGGGCGCCGAAGGTCCCGGCCCTGGGGGCAGGTGGACCCCGACGGCCGGGTCCAATGGAAGAGGGCCCAATGGAACAGGGCCGCCCGGGGAGGTCTTCTCCCGGGCGGCCCCGTGGTCTAGCGGTTCAGCTCTGGTTCACGGACGGCCCCGGTGGGGGTCAGAAGGTGAGCTTCCAGCTGTCGATCTTTCCGGTGTCGAGGTTCGCGTTGTCGTTGACCCGGAGCTTCCACACGCCCTGGGCGACCTCGGAGGAGGCGTTGACCGTGACGGACTTGATGATGTTGTCCGCGCTGCCACCGGTCCGGTTGTGCAGGTTGTACAGGGTGCCGTCGGGGGCGACGAGGTCGACCTTCAGGTCACCGATGTACGTGTGGAGGATGTTGAGGTCCACCTTGAGGGTGCTCGGGGCGTTGCCCGTGCGGTTCACGGTGACCGGGGACTCGACCGTGGCGTTGTCGGCGATCGCGTAGTCGGTGGTGTTCTCGAACACCGTCTGCTGCGAGGTGCCGACGGTCCAGACGAAGGACGCCGTACCGGTCTGGTTCGCCGAGTCCGTCACCGTGACCGTCGTGTTGTACGTACCGGCGGTGGAGGCGGTCCCGGAGATCAGGCCGGTCGAGGAGTTGATCGACAGACCGGTCGGGAGACCGGAAGCCGCGTAGCTCAGGGCGCCGGCGTTGCTGCTGCTGGCCTGGATCTGGAGGCTGGCGGCGCTGCCCGTGACGGTGTTCTGGTTACCGGGGTTGGTGACCGAGACGCCGACGGGAATGCGGGCACCGACGTTGATGGCGGCCCAGGCGTTGGCAGCGTTGTTGTACGTGACCGAGCCGGCACCGTAGAGGTCGGCGGCGGCCTTCAGGGTCTGGACGCGGGCGTCGGCGTAGTTGGTGGTCGACTTGAAGTAGCCGACCGTCAGCGCGCGGAACCAGATCTTCGAGGCGGCGTCGCGGCCGATCGCGGTGACCGGGAGCCCGTCGGAGGTCGGCGAGTCGTAGCTCACCCCGTTGACGACCTTGGCGCCGGAGCCCTCGGAGGCCAGGTAGTACCAGTGGTTGGCCGGGCCCGAGGAGTAGTGGACGTCGATGGAGCCGATGCCCGAGTACCACGCGTCCTTGGACGAGCCGTCCTTGCTCGGCTTGTCCATGTAGCGCAGCGGGGTGCCGTTGCCGCGGATGTCGATCTTCTCGCCGACCAGGTAGTCGCCGACGTCGTTGGCGTTGTTGGCGTTGAACTCGACGGCCGCCGCCATGATGTCGGAGGTCGCCTCGTTGAGGCCGCCGGACTCACCGGAGTAGGTCATGTTGCCGGTGACCGAGGTCAGGCCGTGGGTCATCTCGTGCGCGGCCACGTCGATCGAGGTCAGCGGCTTGGTGTTGCCGGTGCCGTCGCCGTAGGTCATGCAGAAGCAGGAGTCGCTCCAGAACGCGTTGACGTACGCGTTGCCGTAGTGGACCCGGGTGTACGGGGCCACGCCGTCGTTGCGCAGGCCGTTGCGGCCGTGCACGTTCTTGTAGTAGTCCCACGTCAGCTGGGCGCCGTAGTGCGCGTCGGCGCCGGCGGTCTCCCGGTTCGAGGGGAGACCGTTGCCCCAGGTGTCGTCCGGGCCCGTGAAGAGGGTGCCCGTGCCGCTGCCCGTGCCGCCGTTGAGGTCGTAGGTCTTGTGGTTGCCGCGCCCGGCGTCGGTCAGCGTGAAGTTGCTGCCCGAAGCCGACGTGCCCAGCGTGACCTGGCCGGTGTACATCGTGTTGCCGACGCCGGTCTCGATGGCCTGCCACTGGGTGATCTTCGCGCCGGTCTTGGCGTTGGTGACCACGTGCAGTTCGCTCGGGGTGCCGTCGTGCTGGATGCCGCCGACGACGGTCTCGAAGGCGAGGACCGGGACGCCGGAGGCGGCCCAGATCACCTTGCGCGCGGCCTTGGAGGCCTTCGCGTCCTTGGAGCCCTCGGCGTTGGCGGAGGAGACCGCCAGGCCCTCGGCCGCGGCCGGGGTGACGGTGGCGTTGGTGTCCGCGACCTTGATCTCGGCGTTGGTGGCCTTGGTGACGCTCTTGGTGACGCCGCCCTTGGCGTGGACGGTCAGGTCACCGCCGAGCACCGGTATGCCGTCGTAGGTGCGTTCGTACGTGGTGTGCGTGGTGCCGTCCGCGTCCTTGACCACGTCACGGACGACGAGCTTCTCCGTGCCGCCGAGGCCGAGGGCCTTGGCCGCCTGCACGCTGGTGGAGTTGGCCTCGGCCAGGAGCGTCGCACGCTCCGAAGCGCTGAGTGCGCGATTCTCCGCGCCGGGGTTGACCTGGGCGACCGAGACAGCCTGCGACGCGGTGGCGTCGGCGTTGGCGGATCCGGTCTGGATGCCTACGGCGAGGAGAGCGGCCGCGGCAACGAGCGCGCCGGCCGTGGTGGCACGCCGCTGGGGGGTGGGACTCAACGCAGACTCCTTCTGCAAGGGGGGTTCCGGATGGCTGGGTGGGCCTCCGGGCAGATCGGGCTGGTGCGAAGAACGGTCGAAGAGTGCCACTTGGGCGCCGCGATGTCAGGGCCGCGTCAAAAGGTTGGCCGGAAATCGTTCGTTGTCCGAAGAGACGTATCCGGTATCCGGAACATTCACTTTGGGATGAGAGAGGGGCGTGTCCAGCGGTCGGAATGCGGACGCCCGGCCGCTAACGCTTGGGCAACAAGATGTCCGGTTCCCCGAAACGGCATTTACCGTACTGGCGTTTGTCGTACTGTTTCCCGGTGCGCCTGACGTCCACGGTTTGGGGAAGCCACGGACTCGCGCCACTGTCATAGACCACGTGCCAGGGGGGCCTCATGAGGCATGTCCATATACCTGTGCAAAGAGTGGCCGGCTCGGCCAGGGCGTCGGCCATGCCGGCCAGGGGCCTTCGCGACAAGGCGCGTTGGTACCTGCCCGCCGCGGTCGCCGCGGACCTGATCGGCGCGGGAGTCCCCGTCGGCCTGGTCTTCGAGGCCGCCCAGCAGGCACGGCCGCTGTTCTGCGCCCTCGGAACGGCCCTCGCATGGACCGGCGTGCAGCTGATGCGCCGGCGCTACGCGGGCCGCGCGCTCGGCGAATCCCGAGGAGTCCTGCCGGTCCTGCACGACTGGCTGATTCTGATCGGCGTACTCGCCGTGGCCCGCGTGGTCACGGGCGAGAACACCCCCCGGCTGTCCGCGCTCGGCGCCCTCGTACCCGCCCTGCTCGTCACCATCGCCTGCCACAAGCTGACCTACCGCCACCTCTCCGCCGCCCGGCGCGAAGCCCAGGCCGTGAGCCGGGTCCTGGTCGTCGGCGAGCCCGACGCCGCCGAGTCCGTCATCGGACACCTCGCCGCGCGCACCGACCACCCCTACGTGGTGGTCGGCGTGGTCCCGGTGGGTCCCGGCGGACTGGACAGCGGGGTGCCCGTGGCCGCGCGCCTCGGCTCCGCGATGGCGCAGTCCCCGAACGGGGACTCCGCCGCCGTGCTCGATGCCGTCGCCGCCCACCGGGCCGACCTGGTGCTCGTCGCACCGGGTGCCCGGCTCGCGGGGGAGCGGCTGCGGCGGATCTCCTGGGCCCTGCACGACGCCGGGCTCGAACTGGCGGTCTTCCCCGGACTGGTGGAGGTCTCCGTCAAGCGGCTGGAGACCCTGTCCGCGGGCGGCCTGGCCATCCTGCGGGTGACGCCGCCGGTGAGCCGCGGCATGCAGCCCCTGCTGAAGTCCGTACTGGACCGGGCGGGCGCGGCGCTCGGACTGGTCCTGCTGTCGCCGGCCTTCCTCGCCATGGTCCTGGCGATCCGCTGCGGCTCGCGAGGGCCGGCCTTCTACCGGCAGCGGCGCATCGGCCGCGACGGGGTCCCCTTCGTCATGTGGAAGTTCCGCACGATGGTCGTGGACGCCGACGCGCGCAAGGCCGAGCTGTCCGGGGCGAACGAGAACGACGGCCTGATGTTCAAGATGCGGCGCGACCCCCGGGTGACCCGCGTGGGCCGGCTGCTGCGCCGTACGTCCATGGACGAACTGCCGCAGCTGATCAATGTGGTGGCGGGCAACATGTCGCTGGTCGGCCCGCGCCCGCCGCTGCCGGAAGAGGTGGCCGAGTACGACGAGGTCGAACTGCGCCGGCTCGCGGTGCGGCCCGGGATGACCGGGCTGTGGCAGATCAGCGGGCGGTCCGACCTCTCGTGGGACGAGACGATCCAGCTCGACCTGCAGTACGTGGACAACTGGTCGTTCACCAGTGACGTCGACGTCATGGGCCGCACGCTCCGCGCCGTGGTCGACGGTCGCGGAGCGTACTGAGGCACCGGGGATCCCGCCTTGGGATCAGCTCTGCCCGCTGTCCTGCCTGCTGCTGCGCCCGCCGTCCTGCCCGTCGCCCTGCTCGCGCCACCAGGCGTACGTGGCGGCGATGCCCTCGCGCAGCGGGACCGCGGGCTTCCAGCCGAGCCCGCGCAGCCGGGTCACGTCCAGCAGCTTGCGGGGCGTCCCGTCGGGCTTCGAGGTGTCCCAGGCGAGCCTGCCGCGGAAGCCGGTCACCTCGGCGACGGTCTCCGCGAGGGCCTTGATGGTCAGGTCCTCGCCACAGCCGATGTTCACCGGCTCGGCGCCGTCGTACTCGCGCAGCAGCACGGCGCACGCCGCGGCCAGGTCGTCCACGTGCAGGAACTCCCGGCGGGGCGTGCCCGATCCCCACAGCGTGACCTCCTCGCGCCCCTCCGCGGCGGCCTCGTGGAAGCGCCGGATGAGGGCGGGCAGGACGTGCGAGGACTCCAGGTCGAAGTTGTCGCCCGGGCCGTAGAGGTTCGTGGGCATGGCCGAGATGTACGAGGCCCCGTACTGCTTGCGGTACGACTGGACCTGGACGATGCCGGCGATCTTCGCCAGGGCGTACGCCTCGTTCGTCGGCTCCAGCGGGCCGGTCAGCAGGGCGTCCTCGCTGATGGGCTGCGGGGCCAGCTTGGGGTAGATGCAGGAGGATCCGAGGAACAGCAGCCGGCCGACCTCCGCCGCGTGCGCCCCGGCGACGACGCTCAGCTGGATCTTGAGGTTGTCCTCCAGGAACTGCACCGGGAACGTGCTGTTGGCCATGATCCCGCCGACCTTGGCGGCGGCCAGGACGACGGCGTCGGGCCGGACGTCCCGCAGGTACGCCCCGGTCGCGGCGGCATCGCGCAGATCGAGGTCGGCGCGGCCGCGGGTGAGCACCTCGTACCCGTCGGCGGTGAGCCGGCGGACGACCGCGGACCCGACGAGGCCGCGGTGGCCGGCGACGAAGACGCGGGCGTTCGGGGGCAGGAACGGCGAACTTGTCATACCGCCGATGATGCCAGTCCGCTGTCCGCGGTTTCACGGGGGAGCCCCGGGCCGGATCCGGCGCCCCGCACCCCGGGCCGCCCCACCCGGGGCCCTGCCCCGGACCGTCCCCGGGCCGTGCCCGGACCAGGGCGAATTCCGGTCGGTCCGGGCCGGTTCGGTGCATATCGCCCCGCAAGGGGGCGAGGGGGCCCGATCCGGCGGGAGGGGCTCCGGGCGGAACGTGTACGGTAACCGTCCGGTACCCGTCTCCAGCCCCCTGGCGGCGGACCGCGCAGCACCACCGGCCCGGCCCCACTCCGCATCCGGCGGCCGGCCCGCACACCGGGGCGCAGCCCCGAGCCACGACCGCACCGCATCGCAACGATCCCCAGGGGGACCCTATGGGCAAGACCGCGCTGATCACCGGCGTCACCGGGCAGGACGGCTCGTACCTCGCAGAGCTCCTGCTCTCCAAGGGCTACACGGTGCACGGGCTCGTGCGGCGGTCCTCCAGCTTCAACACGGAGCGGATCGACCACATCTACCAGGACCCGCAGACGGCGAACCGTTCCCTCGTCCTGCATCACGCCGACCTCTCCGACGGCGTCGCCCTGGTGAACCTGCTCCGCGAGATACGCCCCGACGAGGTCTACAACCTCGGCGCCCAGTCGCACGTCCGCGTCTCCTTCGACGCCCCGCTCTACACCGGCGACGTGACCGGCCTCGGCGCCCTGCGCCTGCTGGAGGCGATCCGGGCCAGCGGCGTGGACACCCGCATCTACCAGGCCTCCTCCTCGGAGATGTTCGGCGCCACCCCGCCCCCGCAGAACGAGGCCACCCCGTTCCACCCGCGCAGCCCGTACGGCGCCGCGAAGGTGTTCGCGTACTGGACGACGGTGAACTACCGCGAGGCGTACGGCATGTTCGCCGTCAACGGGATCCTCTTCAACCACGAGTCCCCGCGCCGCGGCGAGACCTTCGTGACCCGCAAGATCACCCGCGCGGTCGCCCGGATCAAGGCGGGCCTCCAGGAGAAGCTCTACCTCGGCAACCTCGACGCCGTCCGCGACTGGGGCTACGCCCCCGAGTACGTGGACGCCATGTGGCGGATGCTCCAGCAGGACGAGCCCACCGACTACGTCGTGGCCACCGGGGTCGCCGCCACCGTCCGCGAGTTCGTCGAGGCCTCCTTCGCGCACGCCGGTCTCGACTGGAACGAGCACGTGCGCTACGACCCCAAGTACGAGCGCCCCAGCGAGGTCGACGCCCTGATCGGCGACGCGTCCAAGGCCCACGATCTGCTCGGCTGGAAGCCGACGGTCCTGGTGGCCGAGCTGGCCAGGATCATGGTGGATTCCGACATCCGGCAGGTCGAGGACCAACTGGCGGGGGCCAGCGTCCGCATCGACCGCTGAGGCCTTATATTTCGCCTACGATTTGCCCTGTCCCGGTCATGCGCGCAGCCAACGGCGGGCGTGACCGGGGCAAATCCGCCGTATGTCCGTAGTGCTCCATCCGCGACCGGACCCGTTGATTCCAAGTTGGTATGCAATGGGTCAAGCGTGGTGACCAGGCCCTTCGCTGAGCCCTAGTCTGCGCCAAGTACATATGGCTGTTCCGAAAGATGCCGAACCAGCCATTCAAGCCGGGCAATTGCCCTGGGGGGCTCATGCGTAGATCCAGAGGGCTGACTGCTGCCCTCGCCCTGTCACTGGCCGGCGCCGGCACCGCGATAGGCCTGGTGCTGATACCCGAGGCGTCGGCCATCACGCAGCCGGTGGCCTTCACCGCCGACAACCTGCCGACGTGGCAGCCCAACGGGATCGTCTGGGCGATGGCCGAGGCCAACGGCACCGTCTTCGCCGGTGGCACCTTCTCCGCCGTCCGCCCGCCCACCGGCGGCGTCGGCGCGGAGCAGGAAGCCGTGAACTTCGTCGCGCTCGACGCGGCGACCGGTGCCCCCACCTCCTGCAAGCTCTCCTTCACCATCGGCGACGGCAGCGCCACCGTGCGCGCCCTCACCGTCTCGAAGGACAAGAAGACCCTGTACGCGGGCGGCTACTTCGCCGCCGTCAACGGGACCCCGGTCAACAGCGTCGCCGCCATCGACATCGCGACGTGCACCCCCAAGGCCTCGTTCCACCCGAAGTTCCCCGCCACCGTGCGCGCGCTCGTCGCCTCCGACAGCACCCTGTACGCGGCAGGAGACTTCAGCACCGTCGAGGGCACGGCCCGTGAGCGGTTCGCCGCGGTCGACGCCACCTCCGGTGCGGTCAAGCCCTTCGTCGCCAACGCCGACGAGCCCGGCCGCGCGCTCCAGCTCAGCAGCGACGGCAAGAACGTCCTGATCGGCGGTGACTTCTTCACCGTCAACGGATCCCAGAGCCACGCGCTCGCCGTCGTGAACGCCACCACCGGAGCCGTCACCAAGACGTACGGCACCATCCCCTCGATGTCGGTGATCAAGTCCATCACGGCCGACGCCACGGGCTACTACACCGGCGCCGAGGGCACCGGCGGCTTCGACGGCCGCGTCGCCCTCGCCACCGACTTCAACGAGAAGTGGCGCGACCAGTGCCTCGGCGCGACCCAGTTCGTGCTGCCGTACGACGGAGTCCTCTACAGCTCCTCGCACGCGCACAACTGCACCTCCGAGGGCGAGTTCCCGGACGGCAAGCGCCACTTCCTGCTGGCGCAGAACACCGACTGGCCCGGCGGCCAGGCCCCCGCGCCCGTCGGCGGCTTCGTGCGCAGCCCGGGCAAGCTCGGCTGGCACCCCACCGCCAACGACGGCCTCGGCGAGGGCATCGGCCCGCGCGTGATGGCCATCGCGGCGCAGGGCGCCACCAAGTACATGTGGGTAGGCGGTGAGTTCACCCTCATCAACGGCAAGGCCCAGCAGGCCCTGACCCGCTTCGCCTCCACCGGCGACGTCGGCGCCCCGACCACCCCCGTCGCGAGCGTCTCCAGCGTCAAGCCCGGCGAGGTCCAGGTCCGCTGGCGCGCCAGCTACGACGCGGACGACAACAAGCTGACCTACCGCATCTACCGCAACGGCTCCGCGACCCCGATCGCCACCGTCAGCGCGAACTCCCTGGAGTGGCTGCGCCAGCAGGCCTCCTGGACGGACGCCACGGTCAAGGCCGGCGTGTCCTACAGCTACCGGGTCACCGCCACCGACGCGGCGGGCAACACCAGCGCCCTGTCGGCCACCGTCTCGGTCTCGGTCCCGACCACGGTCAGCGCGTACCCCAACCAGGTCCGCGAGGACGGCGCCAACCTCTACTGGCGCTACGACGACGTCGTCAGCCCGTACGTGGCCGACTCCTCGGTCTCCGGCAACACCAGCGGCATCCAGCTCAACGCCCCGGCGCTGCGCCAGACCCCCGGCGCGGTCACCGGAGCCAGCACGGCCATGGGCTTCAACGGCACCAGCCAGCAGGTGTACAGCGACCACCGCCAGACGGTCGGCAGCAGCTACACGCTGGAGACCTGGTTCAAGACGAACAGCACGCGCGGCGGCAAGCTGCTCGGCTTCGGCACCAACCAGGACCGCAACAGCAACCTGTACGACAAGCACCTCTACATGACCAACACCGGCCGGATCTTCTTCGGGGTCAACCCGGGCTCGACGAAGACCGTCTCCACCGGCCTGCTGGACACGTACAACGACAACAAGTGGCACCACGTCGTCGCCACCCAGGGTCCCGCCGGCATGGTCCTCTACGTGGACGGCAAGCTCAAGGACTCCCTGAACGTCACCGGCTCCCAGGCGATCGAGGGCTACTGGCACGTCGGCGGCGACAACCTCGCCGCCTGGCCCTCCCGGCCGACCAGCAACTTCTTCGCCGGCCAGATCGACGAGACGGCCGTCTACCCGAAGGTGCTGACCGAGGCCCAGGTCAAGAACCACTACAACCTGGCCACTGCCGCCACGGACACGGTCTCCAAGGTCACCGCGACCGAGGACACCTACATCAACCAGGGCGCCCCCAGCACCGCCTACGGCGCGTCCGCCTCGCTGGCCGTCCGCGGCACCTCGGCCTACGAGACGTACCTGCGCTTCGCCATCCCGGCCGCCCCGGCCGGCCAGGTGCTGAAGTCCGCGTCCCTCCAGGTCAAGACCACGACCGTGGCGAGTGCCGGCACCACCGACACCGTCTCGGTGGTCCCGGTCACCGGTACGTGGAGCGGTGCGGGCACGACCTTCAACAGCAAGCCCACCCTGGGCACCACCCCGCTCGGCTCCTTCGCGGGAGTGCCGGACGGTTCGGCGGTCCAGAGCACTCCGCTGGACACCGCCGCGCTCTCCGCGGTGCTGGGCAGCAGCTACAGCCTGGGCCTGACGAGCACGGGTACCAACCCGCTGTGGATCTGGTCCTCGGAGTCCACGGCCGTGGACGCCAAGCCGCAGCTGACCCTCACCTTCGGCGCGAAGTAACCGCTTGACGGAGTGGGGGGGGGGGGAGGGTGTGCGGGGGGGGGGACCAACCCCCCCCCCCCCCCCCCCGGGACCACCCCCCCCCCCCCCCCCCCCCCCCGCCCCCCCCCCCTCCCCCCC
>NZ_JBHUBS010000003.1:612625-629806 GCF_042788835.1 Streptomyces sp. NPDC056883
GGGGGGGGGGGGGGGAGGGGGGGGAAAGAGGGTAGGGCCCGCGGGTGGGGGGGGGGGGGGGGGCGGGGGGGGGGGTGGGGGGGTTTGTTTTTCCCCCCCCCCCCCCCCCCCCCACTCCCCTCTCTTACGTACGGGAGCCACCTCATGTACCGACGCTCCGCGGCGGCCGCTGTCCTGCTCGCCGCCGCCCTGACGCTGACGGCCTGCAGTTCGGGCGGCGACGGCAAGTCCGAAGCCTCGGCCGCCTCGCCCAAGCCGCCGGCCGCCTCGTCGGCCCCCGACCCGGCCGACGCCACGGACGCCCCGGCGACGGCCGCGCCGGACGCGAAGCCGACGGGTGCCGTCCTGCCGGACGCGAAGCTCGTCCCGAAGACGGGCAGCTTCACCGCTCCGCAGAAGCAGTACCTGAGCGGCAGGGTCCCGGAGAAGATGGACCCGGCGGCCGTCCTGCAGAGCGGCCAGGAGTCCTGCCAGCGGGTGGAGCGCACGGCGAAGCGGGACAAGGACGCGGCGGTCGGCGCCCTCGTCGCCGGGGAGATCCCGGGCGCGAAGGACGCGATCACCTTCCTCTGCCCGGAGCAGAAGCCGGTCCTCGACGCCTCGGCGAAGGGCTTCCCGGACGGTACGAAGGAATCCCCGGCGGCGGGCACGTACCGCGCGCTGACCCAGAGCACCACGTGCACCTGGGAGGCCAAGGGCAAGGACGGCGCCGCCCTCGCCTCGGGCCCGGAGACCCCGCTGAAGCCGGGCGACAAGATCACCGCCAAGATCCCGGCGGGCACGGCCCAGTTCGTCTCGAACGGCTGCTACGCCTGGATCCCGGCGTAGGCCCTCCGCCACCCGCCCCGAACGCCCCCGCCGCCCGGACTCCCGGGCACCGGGGGCGTTTTCGTTCCCGCATCGGGGGCATCCGCGCCTCCAGACGGCGGGGCTGCACCCCGTCCACGAGGCTGGAGGCGAATGCGATGAGGGGCATCAGCGGTTGCATAGGCCTGATCGTGGTGGGGGCCATCCTCACCTTCGCGAGCGACTGGCAGCTGCAGAGCGTCAACCTCGACCTGGTCGGGGTCATCATGATGGTCGCGGGCGCCATAGGCCTCGCGGTCTACGCGAACGTCCTCAAGCGCCGCCGAGTCGGCGCCCTCCCGGTGGTGGACGAAACCCGCCGCGGCCTCTGAGCCTTGTCAGGGGGAGATGTCCCCGTAGACCCCCAGCAGCGTGTCCAGGACGGCGTCCATCGAGAAGGCGGACGCGGCCAGTTCGCGGGCGGACTTCGAGGACGTGGCGTTCTCGGACGGGTCCAGGAGGGACAGGACCGCTTCCGCGACGCCCGCCGGGCCCGGGTCGACCGCGCGGCCCGCGCCCGCGCGGGCGATGTCGCGGGCCAGGCCGTTGGAGTGGGTCACCACCGAGGGGACGCCCACCGACAGGGCCTCCAGGACCGACATCGGGAACGGCTCGTCCACCGAGGGCAGTACGTAGACGTGGGCGCGGCGCAGCTCCGTCAGGACCTCCGTGCCGGACAGGGCTCCCGGGACCGTGAAGCGCGCGGAGAGGCCCAGCTCCGTGATCCGGGCGCGCACCGCCGCGAGTTCGCCCTCGTCCGGGCCGGCCACGACGAACTCCGCGTCCGGGTGCACCGCCAGGACGGCCGGGGCGGCGTCCACGAAGTCCACCGGGCGTTTGCGGGCCTGCAGGCGGGCCGAGTAGAGGATCCGCGGAGGCCCGGACGGGGCGGGGCGCTCGTCCTGGGCCGGGGTGCCGTTGACCAGGCGGACGGTGTTCGGGAGGGGCGCCCCGGCCACGGCGTCGAGGCCTTCGCGCTCGTGCGGGGTGAGGTAGAGGAGCGCGTCGGCGCCGCGCAGCAGACGGCGTACCGCCACCGCGTCCAGCACCTTGGCCAGCAGCTTCCCGCTCGGGTCGACCATGCCGTGGGTCTGCAGGACCAGCGGGATGCCGGCCCGCAGCGCCGCCAGGGCGACGGGCAGGGTGACCAGGTCCCGCGCCAGGTGGACGTGGACCACGTCGGCGCCCCGCACCAGGCGGCCCGCGGAGGCGAGCAGGGCCGGCGAGGTCATCCCGCTGAAGCCGAGGGGGAGCAGGCGCCGGGCGGGGAAGAGCTTCGCCGGTACCCCCTCCACCGAGGTGGGCCAGGGCTCCGGGAACCCCTCGCCCAGTGCCAGCAGGTTCGCCTCGTGGCCGCGGGCCCGCAGCCCCTTGGCCAGGTTCAACGCGACCCGTACCGGGCCGCCGAAGGCGTGCGTGGGGGAGTGCAGGGTGACGGCGTGCAGGACCCTCAAGGCGGGCTTCACCGGGTCGGCGTTCATTTCGGCTCCTCGACCGGGCGGCGGTGCCCGTCCTGGGTCTGCAGGGTCAGCGCGGGGAGGTCCTTGTGGACCACGGACCCGGCGCCGGCGACCGCGCACCGGCCGATGGTCACCCCGGCCAGCACGGTGGCCCGTACCGCCACCCACGCGCCGTCCTCGACGGTGACCGGCGCGTTGCGGTAGCGGAAATCGGCGGCCCGGTGGTCGTGCGAGCCGGTGCACAGCAGCGCCTCCTGCGAGACGCAGGCGTGCGCGCCGATCGTCACGGGCTCCAGGTTGAGTATCCAGGCGCCCTCGCCGATCCACGCGTGGTCGCCCACGGTCAGCTTCCAGGGCCACAGCACCCGGACCCGGTGGCGGATCAGCACCCCTTCGCCGATCCGCGCCCCGAAGGCCCGCAGCAGCGCGACCCGCAGCCGGGCGGGGCACAGCCAGCTCATGAAGAGCGTGTTCATCACGGCGAACCAGAGCGCCTGGGTCAGCCGCCCGCGCCCCTTGTCGTATCCGGCCAGCGTGAAGGCAGGAAGATCACGCACGGGCACCCCCTCGCACTGCGGCCCCAACGGCGCCTCCGAAGGCGCCTCCCCGGGCGCCGACCGCTCAGACTAGACTGCGGCCGGATCAGGCACAGGGGGTGGGGGCAAGCGTGGCGACCGACATGCGCGGGACCGCTGCCAGGGCGGTCAGGCCGGTGCCGCCGCGGCCGGGCGAGGAGAAGACCTGGGGGCGGGTCACCACGCCGCGGACCCTGCTCTCCCGGGCGCTCTCCGTCCCGCTGGCCCTCGGATTCACCGTCTTCCTGCCCCTCTTCGTCGCCGTGCAGCCCGGCGCCGGTCAGCACGATGCCGCCTTCTGGCTCCAGCTCCTGCTCACCATGTACGCGGGCGCCCGGCTCTCGGCGATGGTCCTGACCAGCCGCCGCAAGCTGCTCCAGGGCTCCTTCTGGCTCTTCGTCTACATGGCCATGGGCGTGGCCCCCCTCGCGCAGGCCGTGCTCGGCCAGGTCCCGACCCCCGTCGTCGGCCCGCGCTCCGACCTCACCGCCGCCATCGGCCTGGTGCTGCTCGGCTGCGCCGTCTTCGACGTGGGCGTGCTGCTGGCCCGGCACCGGCCGGCCGGCCGCGCGGGCGGTTCGCTGAAGGAGCCGCGCCCGGTCATGGCGCACCGCAGGCGCCTCTACGTGCTGACCGGCGTGGCGTTCCTGGGCGGGGCGGCCCTGATCGTGAAGCTCGGCGGTCCGGCGGTGTTCTTCTCCAGCCGCCAGGAGATCATCGCGGGCATCGAGGAGGCGGGCGTCTCCCAGGACGGCCAGGCGGGGCAGGCCCTGCTGCGCGGATTCGGCACGGTCCCCGCGCTGTTGGCCCTGCTGCTGTACACGCGCTGGCTGATCACCTCGAAGTTCGCCCGCCGCAAGATGTCGATCATCACCACGTGGTCGGCGCTCGTGGTCCTCAACCTGATCGTCAACAACCCGATCTCCAACCCGCGCTACTGGTTCCTCACGGTCATGTTCTCGCTGCTCTTCACCGTCTTCCCGGTGAGCGCCGCGATGTACCGGGTGGCGCTTTCCATGGCCGTGGTGGTCGCCCTCCTGATCTTCCCGTTCGCGGACCGCTTCCGCTACGACGAGAAGAACTACAAGCCGGTCGAGACGACCTCGTTCCTGGAGCCGATGGCGCTCAAGGACTACGACCAGATCGGCATGTTCGCGAACACGATCACCTTCGCCGAATCGGGCCCCGGCCATTCCTACGGGCGCCAGCTCGCGGGATCGGTCTTCTTCGCGGTGCCGCGCTCGGTGTGGTCGGGCAAGCCGCGCGACACCGGCGTGATGGTCGGCCAGTGGATGGGCACGGTCAACACCAACCTCTCCTCGCCGATCTGGGCCGAGCTGTGGCTCGACTTCGGGCCGCTGGGCATGGGGGCGGGGCTCCTGGGGATGGGGTACGCCTCCGCCCGCGTCGACCGGCGTTACGCGAAGCGCGCACGGCGCAGTTCGCCGCCCGGCAGTCTGATCTCCACGGTGGTCCCGCTGGTCGCGGGGTACTCCTTCATCCTGCTGCGCGGGCCGCTGCTCCAGGCTTCGGGCCGGATCGCCATCGCGGGGATGTGCCTGGCGCTCGTGGCCACGTACCGGCAGGACCGGTCCACCTCCCTGCGCTAAACGTGGAACCACTCAACTTGTGCACCTGATACGCACCGCCGGTACAGTGGTGCCATGACCGAGACCGTGGGGCGCCGCGAGCGCAAGAAGGCCCAGACCCGCAAGGCCCTGGCCGATGCCGCGCTGAGCCTGTTCCTGGAGCACGGGTACGACAAGGTCGGCGTCCGTGACGTGGCGGAGGCGGCCGACGTCTCGGTGACCACGCTGTTCAAGCACTTCCCGAGCAAGGAAGCGCTGGTCTTCGACGAGGACGAGGACGTCGAGGCCGCGCTCGTCTCGGCCGTACGGGACCGCGCGCCCGGGCAGTCGGTCCTGCACTCCCTGCGCGAGCACTTCGTGGAGACCCGGGCGAGCCGGCGGATCGACGACCCGGCGGTGATCGCGCACATCGGCCTGGTCCGGGAGACGCCGGAGCTGCAGGAGTACTGGGACCGGATGTGGCGGCGCCACGAGGTCGCGCTCGCCGCCGCCATCGCGGAGGAGGCCGGCGCCCCCGAAGGCGACCTGAGGTCCGCCGCGCTGGCCCGCTTCGTGATGGACACCGCGAGCCTGATCCGCGGTCAGGAGGACCAGCACCAGGCCATGCGCGAGCTGTTCGCCCTGATCGAAGCGGGCTTCGGCGCCACCCCGGCCTGACGGCGACTCGCGACTCCCGGCCTGACGGCGCCCCCGGGCTGCCCCCCCCGGGAGCCCGGCCTCAGGCCGCCCGGACCTGGTCCGAGGGGCCCGCGGCGGCCGGTTCGGGGTCCGGTGCGGGGGCGGGCAGCCGGGCCACGCGCAGCCAGCCCGCCGCGGCCTTCGAGGCGGAGCCGAGGGCGAGGCCCCAGGCGGCCCCGGCCACGCCCCAGACGGCGTACCCGCCCAGCAGCAGCCCCACCGACAGCAGCGAGAACACCACCTGGAGCGAGAGGGTGGCCTTCGGGTTCAGCACCCGCAGGGTCAGCAGCGCACAGGTGCCGAGCCCCATGACGGCGTACTGCGCGCCGGTCGCGGGCAGCAGCGCGGCCGCCGCCTGCCAGGTGTCGCCGAGCAGTTCGCGGCCGGCCCGCTCCGGCAGCGCGTACAGCACGGCCCCCCACGCGGCGCCGGTCACCGCGAGCGCGCCGCCCATCAGCGCGGTCAGCCGGACCACGCCCCGCTTCCCCGACGCCCGGCCGACGACCGGCGGCCCGAAGGAGTTCGCGGAGTTGAACAGCACGTTGAGCGGTCCGAAGAGGGTGGTCGCGCCGCGCAGCGCTCCCACGGCCAGCGGGGTCGCGAAGACGCCGAGTCCCAGGACGGCGAGCTGGCTGGAGCCGTTGCCCACGGCGAACTCGAGCACGAACCGCTGCCCGAGGTGCCCGCGCCGCAGGTACGGCCGCAGGTCGGCGGCGGCGCCGCGCACCGAGGGCCGCAGCAGCCACAGGCCCAGCGCGAGCGCGGGCAGCGCCGACACCCCCCACACCAGCACCAGGCGCCCGGCCGACGCGCCCTCGGGCTGGAGCAGCAGTGCGGGCACCACGCAGGCGAGGCGCAGCGCGTCGGCGGCCAGCGCCCGCTGGGGCGCCCGCAGCGCGGAGAAGCAGTAGCGCAGCCCGTCCTGGAGCAGCACCAAGGGCAGGACGAGTCCCAGCGCGAGGAACGCCCGTCCGGTGGCCCCGGGCAGCAGCAGGCCCACGAGGGCCACCACGGCGCCGACCGCAGTCGAGGCGGCCCCGGTGAAGGAGAGCCCCGAGCGGCAGGCCGCGGCGAGGCCGCCGGTGGCGCGGTCGTCCTTCTCCAGCACCAGGGTCTGGCCGACGTAGGCCATGTTCAGGCCGAGCAGCACGGTGAAGGTCACGTAGACCATCGTGAAGTCGGCGAAGCCGGCCGCCGAGGAGAGCCGGGCGGCCAGCACCAGGACCAGGATGTTCGTGGCGCTGGACGCGGCCTGGTCCAGCACCGAGGCGACCGCCGCGAGGCCGCGCCGGCTCACCGCCGGCCCGTGCGGACCGTACGCAGGGCGACCGTGTCGGTGCCGTCGCCCGGGATGTGCTGAGCGGCGTCGGCGGCGGCCACCTCGTACGGGATCGGCTGCGGCTCCCGCGAACCGGGCCGGGGCGCGGGCGCGGGCGGCGCGGGCCGGGGCTCCTCTGCGGCGGGGTCGCCGCCCTTGGGGGCCCGGCCGAGGCCGCGCTTCTTCTCGCCCGGCAGCGGTGCGTGCAGGACGGCGCCCAGCACCGTGCCGCCGGCCCCGCTGATCAGCTCGCGGATGCGGGAGAGGTCGGTGCGGCGCACCGCACCGGGGTTGCAGACCACCAGGACCCCGTCGACGCGGTCGACGAGCGCGAGGGCGTCGGCGTACGAGAGCACGGGCGGGGCGAGCACCACGACGGTGGAGTTGGGGGAGTCGGCCTCGGAGATCAGCCGGGAGGCCCGCTGCGAGGTCAGCGCGCGGGGTACGTTGCGCACCCGCTCGCCCGGGATCAGGTCGAAACTGCCCGATTCCCCGGCGTCCACGAGGAGCTGGCGGCCGTCGGGCCACTCGGTCTCCCCGTGCTGCGCGCCGGGGGCGCCCTGCGACTGGCTCCAGCGCGGCCGGCCGGCGGCGTCGGTGGGCAGCTGGCTGGCCAGGACCGGGGTGCGCAGGTCGGCCTCGATGAGGAGCACGTCCTTGCCGGTCTCCGCGAAGGAGGCGGCCAGGTTCACCGCCACGGCGGCGGCGATCTCACTGCTGCCGCGCGGGGCGACCACCAGGAGGCGGCGCCGGTCCGCGAAGCGGGCGTCGTAGGCGAGACGGAAGGCCACCGAGCGGAACTCCTCGGCCAGCCGGGGGTCCTCCTCGCCCGCCGCGAGCAGCGGCCCGCCGTCGGCCTTGCCCCGCGGCAGGGAACCCAGTACCGGCGCGCGCAGGGCCCGGGCGACGTCGCCCTCGGAGCGCGGAGCCGGGTCGAAGACGAGGCGCACCCAGGCGCCGAGCAGGCCCAGCGCGAGGCCCACGGCCGCGCCGAGCGCGAGCGACATGGGCAGTCCGGGGCCGTCGGCCCCGTGCGGCGGCACCGCGGTGCTGGTGACCCGGCCCGGGGTCATGTCCAGGGCCTGGAGCTTGGCGATGTTGCCGTTGAGGGTGTTGATCTTGCCCTGCTGGTCGGTCTTTGCGGAGTACGCGGCGTCCCGCGCCGGACCGGCCGGCATGCCGGTGATCTGCTTGGACAGCTCCTCGAGCTGCTTGACCACCGGATCGCGCTGCTCCTGGTAGCCCTTGACCATCTTGTCGCGGGTGACGTCGAGGGCTTCCTGCCGCTTGAGCAGGTAGGCCTCGGTCATCGCGTTGGCGCGCTTGGCGGCCTGGGCGGGGGAGGAGGCGGTGTAGGTGAAGCGCAGCACCATCGTCTGCGGGGGGTTGGTCACCTGCAGACCGGCGCGCAGGGCCGAGAAGTCGGTGGACGAGACCCCGAGCTTCTTCGCGGCCTCGTTGGCTATGGAGCTGGAGAGCGCGACCTGCCGCTCCGAGCCGATGTTGATCGCCTTGTCGGGGGCGAGGCTCGGGTTGAAGGGGTCGTCGGTGGGTGCGCGCAGCACGATGTCGGCGGTGGCCACGTAGGTGTCCGCCGTGGAGACGCCGAGGTAGACCCCGCCGAGCAGGCCGATGCCCACGCCCGCGCCGATGAGCCGGCGGTAGCGCAGGAGCTGGCGGAACTGGTCCCGGAGCAGGTCCGGTTCGTCCTCGGCCGGAGCCGCTGCCGGTCGGTTGGTCTCGATCACGGCCGGGGACCCCCAAGTGCTTCGTCCATCAGTGCGTCGATGCGGGCGAGGCCCGCCTCGCGGCTCAGGTGCGCCGCCACGTGGCGCGGCCCGGCCGCCCCCAGCGCGTCCGCGCCCGCGGGGTCCTCGGCCAGCGCCCGTACGGCCTTCAGCAGGGCCTCCGGGTTCTCCGGCGGTACGAGCACCCCGGCGCCCGAGCGCTCCACTTCCTGGGCGGTCCCGCCCAGCGCCGCGACGGAGGCGACGACGGGACGGCCGGCCTGGAAGTACGAGGTCAGCTTGGACGGCACGCTCATGTCCATCACGGCGGCGTGCTGCGTGACCGCGAGCACGTCCGCCGCGGCGAGGATATCCGGGAACTCGCCGTCCGCGGCAGGGGGGATGATGTCGAGATTGGGAACATCGGCCGCCAGGTCGGCGAGGGCGGAGCGCTGGCTTCCGTCGCCCATCAGCACGAAACGGACGCTCGGGTCGAGCCGGGCGGCGCCGACGAGGACCTCCAGCCCCTGCTTGAGCCCCATGTTCCCGGAGTGCAGGACGACGGTCTGGCCGGGAGCCCACCCGAGGTGGTGGCGGGTCCGGCCGCGCGGCTTGGTGGGCAGCGCCACGTGGGACCAGTTGGGGACGAGCCGGATCCGCTTGGGGTCCACGCCCATGCCGACGACCCGGTCGACGAACGTCTCGTGGATCACACCGACGAGGGCGGCCCGCTTCAGGGCGTGGGCCTCGGCCCGCCCGGCGAACGCGGCCGCCTTGTCCCCGCCGCTGATCCCGCTCTGTGCGGCGGCGGCGCCCATCAGGTCCTGGACGACCGGGACGAAGGGGACCTTCCAGCGTGCCGCGAGACGGGCGGCCACCAGGCCGCCGGCCAGGCTCGGCATCTGGGCGAGGACCGCGTCCGGCTTGGCCATCCGGGGCGGGGCCACGGAGCCGTGCAGCAGAATCGATCCTTCGAAAAGGGCCCGCCGGAGGGCGGTTTGGCGCGGGGGGACGGTGTGCGCGCGCCGGTGCACGGTGACGCCCGCGCGCTGTTCCGTGCGCCGCAGCGCCCCCTTGTACTCCGGCTCGACGGACCAGGCCGGGTAGTGCGGCATGCCCGCCAGGACGTGGGTCTCGTGACCGAGATCCGCCCAGTGCTCCGCGATCTGGGTGGCGTACGGGCCGATGCCCGTGTGCTCGGGGGCGTAATTCGTGGAAACCAGCAGCAGGCGCCGCTGACCGGATTTCGACACTGGACGTCCCCCTCTCACCAGGATGATGCGCACGTCACCCTATTCGTTCACCGGCAACAGGGGGAACGTGCACGCTATTGTCTGCTAATCCGCCACACCGGGGTGTGCGGCTTCTGGGGGATAACACGTGACGGAGCAGGACATGTCGGAATTTGCCGAGCCTGGACGTAGACCACACCGCATCGGATATGCACCAGGTGCCTACGATCTCTTCCATATCGGACACCTCAACATCCTTCGCCACGCCCGGAGTCAGTGCGACTACCTGGTGGCCGGTGTCGTGTCCGACGAGATGGCGGAACTCGCCAAGGGGCGACGCCCGGTGATCCCGCTCGTCGAGCGGCTCGAGATCGTCCGCAGCGTGCAGTACGTGGACGCCGCTTTCGTCGAGACCGTCCCGGACAAGGTCGAAACGTGGAAGCAGGTCCGGTTCGACGTCATATTCAAGGGCGACGACTGGCGCGGCACCCCCAAGGGCGACCAGCTGGAAAGGGACTTCGCCGTGCACGGGGTCGAGGTCGTCTACTTCCCGTACACGGTCCACACCTCCAGCACCCAGCTGCGCCGGGCCCTCGACGTGCTGTCGGAACCGCTCGCCACGGAACAGCGGGGCTGAGCGGCGCGACGGCGGGGCAGGGCGGCCGGCGGGGCCCCGGCCCCGGTCACTTCGGTACGGCGCCGAGCTCCCGGTACCACTTCGCGAGGAACGCCAGCAGGAACAGCGCGGCCATCACACCCGCCCCGGCGTAGGCCCAGCGGAACGCGCCGCTGCCGCCGAGGAGCAGGAACACCAGGCAGAACACCCCGTAGTCCACGGGCAGCAGCGCCACCGCGCGCAGGGTCGACGGCGCGGCGGCCGCGCTCCCCGGCGCCGGCTTCGGCTTGAGCTTCTCCGTCAGCAGCCCCCCGAAGAAGGTCACGACCGCGGCGAGCTGGAAGCCCAGGGGCACCAGCAGCCACCCGGCCGAGGCGGCTCCGTCCGCCCCGGCGCCGATCCCGTAGGCCTCGGGGAAGCGGTAGAAGGCGATCAGCACGCAGGTGTGGAGCGCGGTGAGCTTCGCGCAGTCCACGACGTGGTCCAGCCACTCGCCCGCCGCACTGCCGCCCCCGCGGAGCCGGGCGAGCTGTCCGTCGGCGGAGTCGAAGGCGAAGCCGACGGCGAGCAGGGCCCACACCGCGAGCCCCAGCGCCCACGAGGGCGGGACCAGGGCGACGGTGGCCGCACCCGCGAAACTCAGGGCGGCGCTGATGAGCGTCACCTGGTTCGGGGTGAGCCCGAGCGCGTACGACCCGGCGGCCAGGTACCGTCCGACGGGCCGGTTGACGAACCGGGAGTAGAGCGACACGCCCTTCGCCGACTTCTGCGCCCCGCGCAGCTCCCGCAACGCGGTTCCGACACTCGCCATCGACACAACCCCTCGAACATCCGTATACGCGTGCGTGCGTACGAAGGCCACATCATTGCAGGGTGTTCCGAAGGCTCCCGACCGGCTCGGGGGCACGGCTTCCGGATCAGGCCGGGCCCACCACCTTCAGCAGCAGCACCGCACGGGCCGGGACGGTCACGCTCTCGCCCCCGCGGTGCACGGTGGCGGGCGCCGCCGCCTGGTCCTCCCGGGAGGTGTCCAGGACCAGTTCATACGCGCGGCCCCACGGCGCCCCCGGCAGCACCCACGCCACCGGCCGGTCCCCGGCGTGCAGCAGCGCCAGGAAGCTGTCGTCCGTGACCTGCCGCCCGCGCTCGTCGCGGCCCGGGATGTCCTGCCCCGACAGGTACAGGCCCACCGACCCGGCCGGGGCGTACCAGTCCCGCTCGGTCATCTCCGCCCCCGCCGGGGTGAACCAGGCCAGGTCCCGCAGCCCGTCCGCCCCTTGCGAGCGCCCCGAGAAGAACGCGCGGCGCCGCAGCACCGGATGGGCCCGGCGCAACGCCAGCAGCCGCCGGGACAGCGCCAGCAGCGCCTGCCAGGACGGGTCCTCCAGCAGAGACCAGTCCACCCAGCTCGTCTCGTTGTCCTGGCAGTACGCGTTGTTGTTGCCGCCCTGCGTCCGGCCGAACTCGTCGCCCGCCACCAGCATCGGCACCCCGGTCGACAGCAGCAGCGTGGTCAGGAGGTTGCGCAGCTGCCGCCGGCGCAGCGCCGCGACCCGCGGATCCGTGCCCTCCGCGGGCTCGCCCTCCACCCCGCAGTTCCAGGACCGGTTGTCATTGGTCCCGTCCCGCCCCGCCTCGCCGTTCTCCTCGTTGTGCTTGGACTCGTACGAGACCAGGTCGCGCAGGGTGAAACCGTCGTGCGCGGTGATGAAGTTGACCGAGGCGTACGGCCGCCGCCCGCCCCACGCGTACAGGTCGCTCGATCCCGACAGCCGGTACCCGAGGTCCCGTACGTCGGGCAGGGCGCCGCGCCAGAAGTCCCGCACGGCGTCCCGGTAGCGGTCGTTCCACTCCGTCCACAGCGGCGGGAACGCCCCCACCTGGTATCCGCCCGAGCCCACGTCCCACGGCTCGGCGATCAGCTTCACCCGTCGCAGCACCGGATCCTGGGCGATCACCGCGAGGAACGGCGAGAGCATGTCCACGTCGTGCATCGAGCGGGCCAGCGCCGCCGCCAGGTCGAAGCGGAAGCCGTCCACCCCCATCTCCGTCACCCAGTACCGCAGCGAGTCGGTGATCAGGCGCAGCACGTGCGGCCGCCCGGCGTGCAGGGTGTTCCCGCAGCCGGTGTAGTCCGCGTACCGGCGCTGGTCCGACTGGAGCCGGTAGTACGCCCGGTTGTCGATCCCGCGCAGCGACAGCGTCGGGCCCAGCTCGCCGGCCTCCGCCGTGTGGTTGTAGACCACGTCGAGGATGACCTCGATCCCGGCCGCGTGCAGCGCCTTGACCATCCGCTTGAACTCGCCGACCTGCTGGCCGGTCGTACCGCTGGAGGAGTACGCGGCGTGCGGGGCGAAGTAGCCGATCGAGTTGTAGCCCCAGTAGTTGCGCAGGCCCCGGCGCAGCAGGTGGTCCTCGTGGGCGAACTGGTGGACCGGCAGCAGTTCCACCGCCGTCACCCCGAGCCCGGTCAGGTGCTCGATCGCCGCCGGGTGGGCGAGGCCCGCGTACGTGCCGCGCAGGTGCTCGGGGATGCCGGGATGGCGCATCGTGAAGCCGCGCACGTGCAGTTCGTAGATGACCGAATCGGCCCACGGGGTCTTCGGCCGGACGTCGTCCGCCCAGTCGTCGTCATCGTGGACCACGACCCCCTTCGGGACGTGCGGTGCCGAGTCGCGGTCGTCGCGCACGGTGTCCGCGATGTACTGCTGCGGCCAGTCGCGGACGTGCCCGTACACCTCCGGCGGCAGCAGGAAGTCCCCGTCCACGGCCCGCGCGTACGGGTCCAGGAGCAGCTTCGCCGGATTGTGGCGGGCCCCCGTCCACGGGTCCCAGCGCCCGTGCACCCGGAATCCGTACCGCTGCCCGGGGCGGACCCCCGGCAGGAAGCCGTGCCAGATCTCGTGGGTCAGCTCCGTCAGCGTGCAGCGGCTCTCGGAGCCGTCCTCCGCGAAGAGGCAGACCTCCACCGCCTCCGCGCCCTGGGCCCACAGCGCGAAGTTGGTCCCCGCCGTGCCGTCCGGCCCCTGGTGGAACCGGGCGCCCAGCGGATGCGCGGAGCCGGGCCACACGGGCGGGCCGGGGCGGGTCCGCTCCCGTACCCCCGCCGCATGGACTCTGACCTGGCCGTTCAACGTCCCGTTTCCGCTCCCGTTCCCGGCCACGCTTCCGTTTCCGGCCGCGCTTCCGTTTCCGGTCCCCTGTCCGGTCCCGGTCCCGGTCCCGTCGGGGTGGCCCGTCCCGTTCGGATGCCCGGTCCCCGCGACGGCTTCCACCGCCTGTTCCTCGGCTGCGCTCGACACTGCCCGCCTCCACGGCTCTCGGTACCTGCGGGGGTGGGGGAACTGCGGCCCCGGCGTCCCTGCCGCGGCCCGCCCCCGTCCGGTCCTTCCCACTGTTCTGCCCGGACTGTCCTGCCTGGAACGTGGGCCGCGCCCACGTTTCCCCCGGAGGGGCCCGGTCGTTGGAGGAACGTGACTTTTCTGACGAGGCGGGCAGGGGCGGGCTTGGCCGCCGTGGCGGTATGGGCGGGCCTCCTCGGAGGCCTGGCCGGATGCACCGAGAACGGCGGCTCCCCGATCGAGATCCAGCTGCCCGGCAAACCCCGGTCACCGGACGAGGCGATCAGGATCACCCCCGACGACAACGCCAAGGGGGTGCCGGCCGAGGGCCCGCTGCGGGTCACCGTGCCCGAGGGCCGTCTGGAGCGGGTCGTGGTCACCAAGGTGGAGGACGCCCAGGAGGAGAAGGTGCCCGGCGCCATCGCCGTCGACGGGCTCAGCTGGAGCCCCGACCCGGCAGCGGGCCGCCTCTCGCTCGCGGCCAAATACACCGTCGACGCGGTCGCGCTCGACGGGCACAACCGTCGCCAGGCCCGGCACACCACCTTCACCACCTACGTTCCCGAGGAGCGGTTCATCGGCTACTTCAAGCCCGAGAACCGATCGACCGTCGGCACCGGCATGATCATCTCCTTCGGGTTCAGCCGGTCCATCGAACGCCGCGCCGACGTGGAGCGGGCCATCACGATCACCTCCGACCCGGCCGTGGAGGTGGCGGGCCACTGGTTCGGCGACGAGCGCCTCGACTTCCGGCCCAAGACCTACTGGAAGCCCGGCACCGAGGTCACGGTGAAGATCGGCCTGCGGGACGTCGAGGGCGCCCCCGGCTCCTACGGGATCCAGGACAAGACCCTGCGCTTCACCGTCGGCCGCTCCCAGATCTCCACCGTCGACGCGGCCGCGCACACCATGGAGGTCCGGCGCGACGGCGAGCTGCTGTCCACCGTGCCGATCACCGCGGGGGCGCCGAAGAACATGACCTACAACGGGAAGATGGTGGTGATGGAGCTCTTCGACGTCACCCGGATGAACGGGCAGACCGTCGGCTTCGGCGGCGAGTACGACATCCCCGACGTCCCGCACGCCATCCGCCTCACCCGCTCCGGGACCTTCCTGCACGGCAACTACTGGGCGAGCCCGGACACCTTCGGCTCCACCAACGTCAGCCACGGCTGCATCGGACTGCGCGACGACAAGGGCGGCGGCTCGGACACCCCGGCCGGCTGGTTCTTCGACCGGACCCTGGTCGGCGACGTGGTGGAGGTCGTCAACTCGCAGGACAAGACGGTCGCCCCGGACAACGGGCTGGGCGGCTGGAACATGTCCTGGCCCACCTGGGTCGCGGGCTCCGCGCTCGGCTGACGCCCACCCCAGTCGAGTGATTGTCTTACCGGAATGACGTAGCGGGGGAGTGTCGGTCCGCCCGGCTCGCCGGAGCCCGCCGCCAGCCTGTACGGGGCCCGCACGCACGCGGCGGCGGGCGACGGACGGAGCGTCATGTCAGCAAGGAAGTGGACCCTCGGGCCCCTGGGGCTCGCCCTGGGGGCCGTACTGGCCGCAGGTGCCCCCGCGGCCCTGGCGGCTCCGGCCGCGCCGGGCCCCGGCGGACAGCAGCCGGCGCCGGCCCGGCATGCCGCCGCCTTGCGGGCCCCGCTGCCCGGCGGACTCGGTCCCTGCCTCGGGGCCGGGTGTCCGCCCCTGTTCCCGCCGGTCGAGGTCGGCACCAACCCCGCCGGCTACGACGAGAACATCAACATCTTCGTCGGCGCCGACTTCCTGGTCCGCGAGCGCGCCGCCGAGGCCGAGGGCAAGGTCGTCGTCCTCGGCAGCTTCGACCAGAACAAGAACCTGGCGGCGGCCGGCGGCGGCTACAACATCGGCATCGTCGGCGCGGGTTCGCTCGTGCGGCCCCCGGCCGGATCGGACTTCCTCACCACCGGCCGCAACGTCACCGTCGCCGCCCAGCAGCGGCTGATCTCCGACGGCGGCGTCGTCCGCCACGCGGGCACCGCCCCCGGGCCCGGCACCGTCACCGGCCCGCTGGTGGCCGACCCGGCCGCGATCACCCCGTACGCCGGCCTGCGCGACCAGCTCACCGCGGCCAGCCGCTGCTACGCCCGGACCGACGGCAGCCCGCGCCCGGCCACGGGCACGGCCGTCGTCATGGACGGCACCGCCGTCTTCACCGGGGACAACGCCTCCGCGCTCCAGGTCTTCAACGTGGACTTCGACCTGGCGAACCCGACCGGCGGCGCCGTCGGCATCCGCTTCGACCGGATCCCGGCCGGCGCCACCGTCCTGGTCAACGTCACGGGCGCGGCCCGCACCCTCAACACCTACAGCGGCACCATCAACGACACCGGGGCGGGCGCCGACCCCTGGAACGTCCTGCGCACGCGGCTGCTGTGGAACTTCCCCGACGCCACCACCGTCCAGCTGGTCGGCAGCGGCCAGTTCCAGGGCAGCGTGCTCGTCGGCGAGCAGGCCTCGCGCACCACCGTCACCCTGCCCGGCACCAACGGCCGCTTCTTCACCACCGGCGAGCTCGTCCACACCAGCACCGGGGGCGGCGGCCAGGAGTTCCACGCGTACCCCTTCAACGGCGACCTGCCCGACTGCGGGAACACCGTCCCGGTCACGGGCGCCGTCTCCGTCACCAAGCGGGACGACGCGGGCAACCCGCTGGCCGGAGCCACGTACGAACTGTGGCGTGAGACCAACGGCGCCCCCGGACCCCAGTTCACGAGCACCGGCGGGGACACCAAGGTCGACGACTGCGTGACCCCGGCGAGCGGCATCTGCTCCCGCACCGTCCCGCTCGGCACGTACTACTGGCGCGAGACGCAGGCTCCGGACGGCTACCGGCTCGCGGAGAACCCCGTCGCCGAACTGACGCTGACGGAGCAGAACGCATCCGCCGGCGCGAGCGCGAGCATGAGCAACGCGAAGCTTCCGGGCAGTGCCGAAGTGGT
The DNA here is from genome assembly GCF_042788835.1 of Streptomyces sp. NPDC056883. Lineage (NCBI taxonomy): Bacteria > Bacillati > Actinomycetota > Actinomycetes > Kitasatosporales > Streptomycetaceae > Streptomyces > Streptomyces sp. NPDC056883. Next base: position 628,980 of record NZ_JBHUBS010000003.1, read on the forward strand.
GCTGCGCAAGTCCGACGCGGACGGCGGGGAGCTGCTGTCCGGGGCCCGCTTCGAGCTGTGGCTCGAGACCAACAACGTGCCGGGCCTGCAGACCACCGGAGCGGACCCCGACGACCAGCTCCCCGGGTCCTGCACCACCGACGCGCAGGGAAGCTGCACGGTCCACCTCCCGGTCGGTGAGCGGTACTACTGGCGGGAGACGCAGGCACCGGCCGGCTACGACCTGCCGGTGAACCCGGTCACGCCGTTCGACCTCGACGCGAGCCACGTGACGACGGGCCTCGTCGTCGAGGTCACGGACAAGCGGACCGGGGATCCCGACTACGAAGGGTCGATCGAGGTCCTGAAGAAGGACGCGAAGACGAAGCGCCCGCTGCGCGGGGCGGTCTTCGAGGTGTGGAAGGAGACCAACAGCACCGTCGGCCTCCAGACGCGCGGCATCAACGCCGACACCAAGGTGACGGCGGGCTGCGCCACCGACGGGGCCGGGGCGTGCTCGTTCCCGGGCCTGGAGGAGGGCTGGTACTACGTGGTCGAAACGGCCGTGCCGGAGGGCTACGTCCTTCCCCGCAACCGGGTCACCGGTCCGCTCCACCTGGACGGGACCACCCCGGACCACCGCCTGGTGGTGACCCTGGAGAACAAGCGGGACCACCACGGCAAGGGCGGCAAGGACAAGGACAAGGGCGGCAAGGGCAAGGGCGGCAAGGACAAGCACCCGAAGCAGCCGCGCGCCTAGGCCGTCTCTTTCGGATCTTGCCGGGCCCGCGACGCCTGGCACCGCGCCTGGCCGCACTGCCAGGGCAACCGAGTACGTCCAGTACGCG
>NZ_JBHUBS010000004.1:0-118068 GCF_042788835.1 Streptomyces sp. NPDC056883
CCCCGGGCTCCGCCCGGACCCGTACGTGCGCTGCGCGCCCGTGCCCTCAAACGCCGGGCGGGCTGGAGTTTGCCGCGCAGCGGCAAATCCAGCCCCGCCGGCGTTTGAGGCGCGGGGTCCGGGGCGGAGCCCCGGGGAACCGGCGAAGGGCGGGTAGGGGACAGCCCCGCAGGGCCCGGGGCCGGGCGGGGCCGGAGGGTCCGGCACCGCCCGGCGTCCGGGGCTCCGGTCAGCCCCGGGCTGCGGCAGCCGCGTCGGCCGCCTGGGCGCGCAGCGCGCGCTCGACGCCCGCGCGGGACTCCGAGACCAGGCGCCGCAGCGCCGCGTTCGGCTCCGCCGAGGCGAGCCAGGCGTCCGTCGCCGCGAGGGTCTCCGCGGAGACCTGGAGGGACGGGTAGAGCCCCACCGCGATCTGCTGGGCGATCTCGTGACTGCGGGTCTCCCAGACCTCCTTGACCGCCGCAAAGTACTTCTCCGTGTACGGGGCGAGGAGCTCGCGCTGGTCGGTCTGGACGAAGCCCCCGATCACCGCCTCCTGCACCGCGTTCGGGAGCGAGTCGCCCTCGACGACCGAGGCCCAGGCCGCAGCCTTGGCCTCCGCCGTGGGAACCGCCGCGCGGGCGGTCGCCGCGTGCCGCTCGCCCGCCGCGGTCTTGTCCCGCTCCAGCTCGGCCGCGATGGCCGCCTCGTCGGCGACGCCCGTGGCGACCAGGCGCTCCAGGAACGCCCAGCGCAGCTCGGTGTCCACGGCCAGGCCCTTGACCTCGGCCGAACCGTCCAGCAGCGCCGCCAGGTAGGTCAGCTGCTCCTCGGTGCGGGCCGTCGCCGCGAAGGCACGGGCCCACGCCAGCTGGTGGTCGCTGCTCGGCTCGGCCGCGCGCAGGTGCTCCAGCGAGGCCTCCGTCCAGAGGGCCAGGCCCTGGTCGCGCCACGCCGGGTCGCCGTACAGGTCCACGGCCAGCTTCACCTGGCGGTGCAGCGACTGGACGACGCCGATGTCCGATTCCTTGCCGATGCCCGACAGGACGAGGGCGAGGTAGTCGCGGGTGGCCAGTTCGCCGTCGCGGGTCATGTCCCAGGCCGAGGCCCAGCACAGCGCGCGCGGCAGCGACTCGGTGAAGTCGCCCAGGTGCGCGGTGACGTTGGCGAGTGACACCTCGTCGAGGCGGACCTTGGCGTACGACAGGTCGTCGTCGTTCAGCAGGACCACGGCCGGACGGGTCCGGCCGATCAGCTCCGGCACCGCGGTGAGGTCGCCGTCGATGTCCAGCTCGATCCGGTCGCCGCGCACCAGCTTGCCGTCGGTCAGCTCGTACAGGCCGACCGCGATGCGGTGCGGGCGCAGGACGGGCTCGCCCTTGGCGCCGGCGGGCAGCGCCGGAGCCTCCTGGCGGATGGCGAAGGCGGTGATGGCGCCGTTCTCGTCCGTCTCGATCTCCGGGCGCAGGATGTTGATGCCGGCCGTCTCCAGCCACGCCTTCGACCAGGCGGTCAGATCGCGGCCGGAGGTCTCCTCCAGCGCGCCCAGCAGGTCCGACAGGCGCGTGTTGCCGAAAGCGTGCGCCTTGAAGTACGCCTGCACGCCCTTGAAGAAGGCGTCCTGGCCGACGTAGGCCACGAGCTGCTTGAGCACCGAGGCGCCCTTGGCGTACGTGATGCCGTCGAAGTTGACCAGGACGTCGTCCAGGTCACGGATGTCGGCCATGATCGGGTGCGTGGAGGGCAGCTGGTCCTGCCGGTACGCCCAGGTCTTCATGGAGTTGGCGAAGGAGGTCCAGGCGTGCGGCCACTTCGAGCCCTCCGCGTACGCCTGGCAGGCGATGGAGGTGTAGGTGGCGAACGACTCGTTCAGCCACAGGTCGTTCCACCACTCCATGGTGACGAGGTCGCCGAACCACATGTGCGCGAGCTCGTGCAGGATGGTCTCGGCGCGCGTCTCGTACGCCGCGTCCGTCACCTTCGAGCGGAAGACGTACTGGTCGCGGATGGTGACCGCGCCCGCGTTCTCCATCGCGCCCGCGTTGAACTCCGGCACGAAGAGCTGGTCGTACTTCGCGAAGGGGTAGTCGTACGCGAACTTCTCCTGGAACCAGGTGAAGCCCTGCCGGGTCACGTCGAAGATCTCGTCGGCGTCGAGGAACTCGGCGAGTGAGGGACGGCAGTAGATGCCGAGCGGGACGGACTGCCCGTCCGCGCCCTCGTAGGAGCTGTGCACCGCGTGGTACGGGCCGACGATCAGGGCCGTGATGTACGTGGAGATGCGCGGGGTGGGCTCGAAGCGCCAGACGTTGTCGGCGGGCACCTCCGGCGTCGGGGAGTTCGAGATGACCGTCCAGCCCGCGGGAGCCGTCACGGTGAACCGGAATGTCGCCTTCAGGTCGGGCTGCTCGAAGCTCGCGAACACCCGGCGCGCGTCCGGGACCTCGAACTGGGTGTACAGGTACGCCTGCTCGTCGACCGGGTCGACGAAGCGGTGCAGCCCCTCACCGGTGTTGGTGTAGGCGCAGTCGGCGACGACGCGCAGCTCGTTGTCCCCGGCGGCGAGGTGCGCGAGCGCGATCCGGGAATCCCGGAAGACGGCGGCCACGTCGAGCGACTTGCCGTTGAGGACGACCTCGTGCACGGCCGGAGCGACCAGGTCGATGAAGGTCTCGGCGCCGGCCTCGGCGGACTGGAAGCGCACGGTGGTCACGGAGGGGTACGTGCCGCCCTCCTGCGCGCCGCTGAGATCGAGTTCGATCTCGTACGAGTCGACACTGAGCAGCTTTGCCCGCTGCTGAGCCTCTTCACGGGTCAGATTCGTGCCTGGCACGCGGTCATCTCCTTCGATGGTGACGTTCCGGCCCATCCTTCCACGCGGGCCGCGCCACCGCGCCGGAGTCATCCACGGGCGAAACGCGACGTCCGATTTCCGCCAGCTCCGACCGGTCCGCCGGGAGCACCCTGGACCCCATGACCACCCACACCGTGCTCGCCATCGCCCCTCCCGTCCTCGCCCGCCTGCGCACCCTCGACGATGCCGGGCGGCCCTGCACGCCCTACGAGGACCCGGAGGGCGGCGCCCCGCTGCGGTGCTGCCTGCGCCGCAGCGTCCCCGGAGAGCGGATCGCCCTCGTCTCGTACGCCCCGCTGCGCCGCTGGGCCGCCGCGACCGGCGCCGACCCCGGGGCCTACGACGAGCAGGGCCCGGTGTTCGTCCACGCCGCGGACTGCGGCGGACCGGCCCCCGAGTCCGGCCTCCCCTTCGCCCACCCGGGTGCCCTGCGCACGGCCCGCCGCTACGACGCGGCGGGCCACATCCTCGGCGGACGGGTGCTCGACCTCGCCGAGGACCCGGACGCGGTGGTCGGGCAGGCGCTGACGGAGGCCTTCGAGGACCCCCGGACCGCGCTCGTCCACGTCCGTTCGGCCGAATTCGGCTGCTACCTCTTCGAGGTCCGCCGGCCCTGAGGCCCGCGGGGAACGCCGGGAACGCCGGAGGGCGGCACCGTCACGGTGCCGCCCTCCGTCCGTGCGGGCGGGATCAGCCGCGCAGCTCCTCCGCGACCAGCTCCGCGATCTGGACCGCGTTCAGCGCGGCGCCCTTGCGGAGGTTGTCGTTGGAGAGGAACAGCGCCAGGCCGTTCTCGGTGGTCTCGTCGACGCGGATGCGGCCCACGTACGAGGCGTCCTTGCCGGCGGCCTGCAGCGGGGTCGGGATCTCCGAGAGCTCGACGCCGGGGGCGTCCTTCAGCAGCTCGTAGGCGCGCTCGACGCTCAGGGGGCGGTCGAAGCGGACGTTGACCTGGAGGGAGTGACCGGCGAAGACCGGCACGCGCACGCAGGTGCCCGAGACCTTGAGCTCCGGGATCTCCAGGATCTTGCGGGACTCGTTGCGGAGCTTCTGCTCCTCGTCGGTCTCGAAGGAGCCGTCGTCGACGATCGAGCCCGCGAGCGGGATCACGTTGTAGGCGATCGGACGCTTGTAGACGGCGGGCGCCGGGAACTCCACGGCGTCGCCGTCGAAGGTCAGCTGGTCGGCGGCCTCGGAGACCGCGCAGGCCTGGCCCTTGAGCTCGGCGACGCCCGCCAGGCCCGAGCCGGACACGGCCTGGTAGGTGGTCGCGATCAGCGCGGTCAGACCGGCCTCGTCGTGCAGGGGGCGCAGCACCGGCATCGCGGCCATCGTGGTGCAGTTCGGGTTCGCGATGATGCCCTTGGGGCGGTTCTTGATCGCGTGCGGGTTGACCTCGGAGACGACGAGGGGGACCTCGGGGTCGCGGCGCCAGGCGGAGGAGTTGTCGATCACGACGGCGCCCTGCGAGGCGACCTTCTCGGCGAGGGCCTTGGAGGTGGCGCCGCCCGCGGAGAACAGCACGATGTCCAGGCCGGAGTAGTCGGCCGTGGAGGCGTCCTCGATGGTGATCTCCCGGCCCTCCCACTCGAGGGTGGAGCCGGCCGAACGGGCCGAGGCGAACAGCCGCAGCTCGTCCACCGGGAACTTGCGCTCGGCCAGGATGCCGCGCATGACTCCGCCGACCTGTCCGGTGGCTCCGACGATTCCGACCCTCACGGTGACTCCTCTTGGTACGTACGACGCGGGCGCGCGTGAAGCCATCATGCGTTCGACCCCACGAGCCTTGTCCAATCCATTGTCCGAGGAGCGGACGGTGTTCTTCCTGTGAACCCGCGTGACAACTCCGTGGCGGGCGTGTTGCACCGCCGCCCGATGGGCGTTTCGCCTGGTCGAAGGCGGTTACGGTCCGATCTGTCGCGTCCGCAATTCGGACGCACGTTCCGTACTTCGAACTCGGGGAGATCACCGTGCGCGCCATCCGCCACCGCCGCCGGTCCATACCGGCGCTCGCCGCCCTCGCGGCCGCCGTCGCCGCACCCGTCCTGCTGGCCGCCACGCCGGCCGCCGCCCACCCGCGCGAGGGCCGGCTGGCCAAGGAGCTGGTGGAGGAGGTCACCGCCCGCGGCGCCTACCGCCATCTGGCGAAGTTCCAGCAGATCGCCGACGCCAACGGCGGCAACCGCGCCGCCGGCACGCCCGGCCACGCGGCCTCCGCCGCCTACGTCCACGACACGCTGAAGAAGGCCGGGTACGAGGTCTCGTACCAGGACTTCGACATCTACGACGCGCACACGAAGACGGAGAAGACCACCGTCCTGAGCGGCGCGGACCCCCGCGAGCTGGCCACCGCCGCCTTCACCTTCACCCGGTCGACCCCGGCCGGCGGCCTGACGGCCTCGCTGGCCCTCGCCCGGGTCGACGAGAGCCCCGGCTGCACGGCCGACGACTACGCGGCCGGCGCCTTCACCGGGAAGATCGCCCTGGTCAAGCGTGGGACCTGCACCTTCGTGGAGAAGCAGCGGGCCGCCGCCGCGGCGGGCGCGATCGGCGTGATCGTCTACAACCACAGCGGGACCACCCCGGTCCGCGGCTCCTTCTCCTCGCCCGCCGAGGGGATCATCCCGAGCGCCGGCATCACCCTCGCCGACGGCGAGGCGCTGACCGCGGCCGCCGCGAAGGGCGAGGTGACCGTACGCCTGGACCTGGACCAGGAGCACGTGAAGAAGACCACGCGCAACGTGATCGCCGAGACCCGCGGCGGCCGCGCCGACCGCGTGGTCACCGTCGGCTCCCACCTGGACTCGGTCCCCGAGGGGCCGGGCATCAACGACAACGGCTCCGGCTCGGCCGGCCTGCTGGAGGTGGCCCTCAAGCTCGCGGACGAGGGCGCCAACAAGAAGGGCAAGGGCAAGCAGACCGCCAACAAGGTCCGCTTCGCCTGGTGGTCGGCGGAGGAGCTCGGCCTGCTGGGCTCCGAGCACTACGTGGCACAGCTGTCGGAGCGGCAGAAGAAGGACATCGCGCTGTACCTCAACTTCGACATGATCGCCTCGCCCAACCCGGTGCAGTTCGTCTACGACGGCGACGACTCGGACAAGACCGGCGAGGGCGCCGGACCGGCCGGCTCGGCGCAGATCGAGGCGCTGATCAACGGCTTCCTCGACAGGAAGGGCAAGCCGCACGAGGGCAGCGACTTCGACGGCCGCTCCGACTACGGCCCCTTCATCGCGAACGGCATCCCGGCCGGCGGCACCTTCACCGGAGCCGAGGGCATCAAGACGCCGGAGCAGGCAAAGCGGTACGGCGGCACGGCCGGGGCCCCGTACGACCCGAACTACCACGGGGCGGGCGACACCCTGAAGAACATCGACCTCAAGGCCTTCGACACCAACCTGGACGTGATCGCCCACGCGGTGGGCACGTACGCCCAGGACCTGAGCTCGCTGGGGAAGTAGTCCCGTCCTCGAGGGGGAAGAGGGGGAAACAGGAGGGGCGGTGCTCGTCAGAGCACCGCCCCCGCTGTTTCAGGCTCCTACCGGGTTACGGCAGGACCTTCTCGATCTGCACGCTGCCGGTGCCGGCGGCGGTGCCGCGGGCGTTGAGCAGCTTGACCTCGCCGAAGAACTGGCGGCCTTCCGGAGCGGCGCTGTTGACCAGCACGTTCGCGGAGACGGTCGCCGAGGCGCCGTTGGCGAGGTTGACCGCGGCGGCCTCGTCGACCTGGACGGTGCCCAGGGCGGCCGAGTAGTAGACGTCGCGGTAGTCGTACGTGGTGGAGCCGGACGGGATCGCGTAGCCGAGCACCTCGATGGTGTAGGTGCCCGCGGCCGGGTTGACGAGGCTCACGGCCTCCTCGGAGTCGCCGTCGGCGGAGGAGCCGACCTTGACGCCGTCCTTGTACACGTCCAGGTCGAGGTCGGCGGCGGTGTCGGACACCTTGCCGATCGCGATGTCGAGGCGGGAGACGCCCTCGCCGATCGTGACCTCGGTGGTGTGGGTCTCACCGGTGGCGATGGTCGGCTTGGCGACCTTCGCGGAGCCGAGCGGACCACCCTGGAGCTTTCCGCCGGAGATGGCGGCCCCGTCGTTCTTGACGGTCCACTGGACCGGCGCCGGGGTGCCCTGCTTGACCTCGGGCAGGACCTTGACCGCGGGGTCGAAGGCCGCGCCGAGCACGGAGACGTCCAGCTTGAACGGGTTGTCGAGCAGCGGCGACGTACGGCGCGACTCGACCTCGATCTCCCAGACGCCCGGCTGCGGGTTCGGGTACGAACGCAGGTCGGGGCGGCACTGGTTGGCCGGGTTGTCGTAGTTCGGGTAGCACTGGGTCGTCGCGCTGTCCTCGACGCCCACACCGTACGGGTGGATCGAGATGAAGCGCGTCTGGCTGCCCGCCGCGAGTCCGCCGAGGGCGACCTCGAGGGTCTTCGCGCCCGCCGGGACGGTCACGAAGTACGACTTGTGGCTGTTGCGCTGCACGGAGGAGGTGTCCGAGTAGCTGTACGAGGGCTTCGCCAGCGGGGTCGAGACGACGACCGTGGAGAGGATCTGCTTGTCGACGCCCTCGGTGAAGGGGTCGTCGAGCTGCAGGATGCCGCTGTGGACGCCGGCCGTCTTGGCCTTGGCCTCGACCTTGATGGTGACCGGCTTGTTCAGCGGCAGGGTGACGTAGCCGTAGTCGCTGAGGACCTTGAACGTGCCGTCGTTGTTGCGCCAGCTCAGCTGGTGCAGGGTGCCGTACTTGACGCCCGTGGTGCGGGTGACGACGACGTCGTAGACCTTCTTCTGGCCGACCTTCAGGCCGCCCTCGCGGTCGTAGACGCCGGTGCCGAAGCCCGGGGTCTTCAGGAACTGGTCGATCGCGGTGTCGACCGGGGCCTTGACGGTGAAGTCGTTGGCCTTCGCGCCGCGCTGGATGGACTCCCACGCGCCGGGGATGTTGATCAGGCCCGCGCCCTGGGCGTGCGCCGGAACGTCATCGATCTTCTTCGCGCTGCTGGTGAGCGCGATGCGCAGGTTCGCCGGGGTGAGGGCGATCTTCTGCTGCTTGGCGGCCGAGATCAGCAGGGCGCTGGCGCCCGCCGCCTGCGGCGAGGACATCGAGGTGCCCTGGAGCATGCCGTAACCGGCCGGCAGGGTGTAGCCGGCCTCCTTCACCGGTGCGCCGGGCAGCCAGGTCTGGATGGTGTTGATCGACGCGCCGGGGGCGGTGATCGTCGGCGTGAAGCCGCCGTCCTCGCGCGGACCGCGGGAGGAGAAGGGGAACATGTTGTACTTCTTGGTCACGCCGGAGCCGTAGTTGGCCGCCCAGGTCTCCTTGGAGACCGCCGCACCCACGGAGATGACCTTGTCCGCGAGACCGGGGTCGCCGATGGTGTTGATGCCGGGGCCCTCGTTGCCCGCCGAGATGACGAGCTGGACACCGTAGGTGTCGATGAGGTTCTTGTAGAGCTCGGAACGCGCGTTGTTGCCGTCGTTCAGGGCCGGCAGGCCGCCGATCGACATGTTGACGATGTCCACCCCGCGGTTGACGACGAGGTCGATCATGCCCTCGGTCAGCGCGATGTTGGTGCAGCCGCCGGACCAGGAGCAGGCGCGCGAGGAGACGAGCTTGGCGCCGGGCGCCTCGCCGTTCATCGCCCCGCCGAACAGGCCGTTGGCGGCGGTGATGCCCGCGACGTGCGTGCCGTGCTCGGACTCGATGATGCCGACGTTGACGAAGTCGGCCTTCTTGCCGACCCAGTCACCGCCCAGCGGGTCCATCGGGACGTCCTTGCGGATCTCGATCACGAACGGGATGCGCTCGGCGACCTCGGTCGCCGGGTTGTCCGTGCCGAAGTAGCCGATCTGGTAGCCGTCCTTGTACGGCTTCATCGGCTCGTTGTTCGTGAAGTCGTTGTCCTGGTCGGTGTCGACGCGGACGGTCCCGGCGACCGGGTCGTAGAGCAGGCCGAACCGGTCGGTGGTGTCCCCGTCCCGGTTGACGTCGCCCTTCATGTCACCGTTGGCGGTGATCGACTCGGTGAAACGGCTCCACTGGAACGAGCCCTCGGGAGCCTTCCAGCTCCCGCCGCCCGCGGTGAAGGTGCCGCCGGCGACCGGGGTGATCTGGGCGCGCCAGGTGGCGTCGCCGTCGGTGATCGGGTCGGTCGCGGTGACCCAGTCGACGATCTTGCGCTCGCCGGTGGTGGTCTTCTGGAGCGCCGGGTGGCCGAGGTCGACGCCCGAGTCCATGATGCCGATGGTCACGCCGCGGCCGTCGGCCGTCGGGTTCTTCTTGAGGAAGTCCAGTGCACCTGTCTCGAAGGACGGGTTGTACGGGTTCTTCGCCGGGGTGTTCTTGCCCGGCCCGGGGTAGGTCTCGGCGGCGGTCCGCTTCACCGTCCCCGTCTCGCGGTCCGCGTCCGGACGGGGGTCCGGCAGCTGGATCTCGTGCCGCAGGTCGATGCCGTGCACGGAGGACAGCTTGGCGGCCGCCTTCAGCGCGGCCTCCGCCTTGTCGGTCGGCAGGGTGGCGCGCACGTAGCCGAGCTTGTCGTACGTCTGGCCCACCGAGGCGCCCTGGACGTCGTCGAGCTGCTTGGCCACCTGCTGGGTCTCGCCGGGGGCCGTCGCGACCATGACCGTGACGGTCTTCTCGCCCTTGGTCTTGGCTTCCTGGAGCAGTTCGGCGTCGGCCGAGCCGAGCTTCTCGTCGGCAGACTTCACCGCAGGGTTGGGCGCGGGGGTATTCGTGCCGGTCGCCGCGAAGACGGGCATGGCGCCGGTGGCCGCGAGGGCGGCCACCAGGCCGGCCGCGGCCGCGACGCGCGCGGCGCGCCGGGCCCCGGATATGGAGCTGGGGGAGTCGAGGGTCATCAGCATCCCTGGCTAAGTGAAAGGTACGGTCCGGATTTCGGTGCCGGATGACCGGTCAGCCTCGCGTAAGTGACAGCTCTTTGGGGAGAGTTGTCACGGACCGATACCTACCGTGGCGGACTCCCGCCAGCTCGGGGCATACGCCAGAAGGCCCGTACCGGACCGAACCGGTGCGAACCTTCGGGGTGGAACATGGATTTGTAGACTTCCCGACCGCACGTCAGGGCTCGGGCGGGCCCCGGTCTCAGATCGGGTGTGACAACTTCGGCATGTTCAGCGCTCGCGCGTGCGCGCGTAATGGCGGGATGCTTTCGCCCGGTTTCCGCAGGCCGACATCGAGCACCAGCGCCGGGTGCCGTTGCGCGAGATGTCGTGGAAGTGCAGCACGCAGGTCTCGGAGGCGCACTTGCGGATCCGGCCGGGGTCGGAGCCCAGCAGTTCCAGATAGTCGCGGGCGGCCGTCCAGGCCGGACCCCAGGTCGGGTCGTCGAACTCCGTCCGCTCGCCCGGCCCTTCGGCGGTCAGGGTCGCCCTGATCCGGCCGTGCTCCAGGACGGCGTCGACCAGGGTGCGGGCGCTCTCGTCGGCCGGGTCCGCGACCGCGCGGGCCAGCGCCTCGCGGGCGGTGAGCAGGTGGACCAGGGTCGCGGCGTCGGCGCGGAAGCGGCCGGCCAGGCCGGCGCTCTCCAGCCAGATGGCGAGCCCTTCGACGCGGGTGAGTCCGAAGGCCCCGGCGAAGAGGTCGACGCGCTCGCCCTCCTGGACCCACCGGGTGTTCAGCAGGTCCAGGGCCACCGGTTCCCCGATCAGGGGTCGCGGGTCCGCCGTCTTCTCCGCCGTCGTCTTGTCCGCCGCCGTCATGTGTCCGCCTCCTCGTGGCACTAACCCCTCAAGAGTACGTGAGCGGTTGACTCTCGACGCTCTAACCTTTAATCTCGATTTAGAAGGTTAGAGGGATTGAGTAGTTCTGGGGAAGGAACCGTTGTGACGACCGTCATCAGCAAGCTGCGCACCGGCCACGTGGGCCTGAACGTCACGGATCTCGACCGGTCGCTCGTCTTCTACCGGGACGGCCTCGGCTTCGAGCTGCTCGGCGAGGGCAAGGAGGAGGACCGGCGCTTCGCCTTCCTCGGCCAGGACGGCGAGCTCGTGCTCACCTTGTGGCAGCAGGCCGAGGGGGCCTACGCACCCGGCGCGGCCGGACTGCACCACCTCGCGCTCTCCGCGGACGCCATCGAGGAGGTCAGGGCGTACGAGGAGCGGCTGCGCGGTCTGGGCGTCGATTTCGCCTACGAGGGGGTCGTCGCCCACGGCGAAGGGGCGGCCTCCGGCGGGATCTTCTTCCACGACCCCGACGGGACCCGTCTGGAGATCTCCGTGCCGAGCGGCGCCGAAGGCGCCGAGGCTCCCACCACTGGGGCCCCGACCTGCGGGTTCTTCTAATGTCCGGGTATCACTGGGGCTCGCTGGCCATCCAGGAGCGGGTCGGCGTCCGCGAGCACGCCGTGCACGTCGGCCGGTCCATCACCCCGCACATCAAGGACGTGGCGGCGGCCTTCCTGGGGCTGCAGCCGCACCTGGTCGTCGGCGCGGCCGATCCCGGAGGTCTGCTCTGGGCCTCACTGCTGACCGGCGCCCCCGGGTTCGTACGGGCCACCGGGCCGGACCGGATCGCGGTCAAGGGAGGGATCCCCGAGGGCGATCCGCTCGCCGAGGCGCTGGCCACCGCCGGCACCCGGGTCGGGACCATCTCCCTCGACCCGCGCACCCGGCGCCGGATGCGGCTGGGCGGAACCCTGGAGGTGACCCCCGGCGGGTTCGCGCTGTCGGCGGAACGGGTCTTCGCCAACTGCCCCAAGTACCTCCAGAAGCGGCAGCCTGTCCAGCTCGTCGCCGAAGGAGCCGGTGTCGTGCGGCGCGGGGACGCGCTCACCCCCGACCAGGAACGGGCCGTCCGCGCCGCCGACACCTTCTTCGTCGCCACCTCCGCGGGGGCGGACGGGGCCGACGCGAGTCACCGGGGCGGGATGCCGGGCTTCGTCGAGGTGCTGTCGCCGACCGAACTGGCCTGGCCGGACTACGCCGGCAACACGATGTTCCTGACGCTGGGGAACCTGCTGGTGGACCCGCGTGCCGGGCTGCTGTTCCCGGACTGGGAGAGCGGGGCGCTGCTCCAGCTCAGCGGGCGGGCGGAGCCCGAGTTCGGGGCGGGCGGGGACCGGCGGGTCCGCTTCCGGATCGAGTCGGTGGTGGAGAGCGTGCACCCGGGGCGGCTCGTGTGGAGCGCCCCGGAGTACTCGCCGGCCAATCCGGCGCTGTAGGGCCGTCACCTGGGCAGGACGACGAGGTAGGCGGCGGGCTCGCGGTCGGCGGACGCCGTCAGGGCGGTCCGTACGACGGCGGCCTGCTGCTCGGGCCAGTCGCGGAGCTTGCGCGGGGTGATGTGCAGGACGGTCACCCCGCACCGCTCCAGGGTCTCCCGCTTGCGGACGGACTCCGTCCACGCCTCGTCCTCGCCCTGGCGCGGGGCGCGGGTGTCGATCTCCACGGCCACCGCCTGCTCCGGCCAGTACGCGTCGACCCCGCCCAGGTGCGGGCCGCCGGGCAGCCGCAGGTCCACGTTCCAGACGGGCTCGGGGAGTTCGAAGCCCCGTACGAGCTGGTACAGCCGGTCCTCGGCGATGGCCCGGCCCTCGGCGAGCAGCGATTCGACGGCGTCCACCACGTGCGGACGGTTCAGCAGCCGGGCCACCGTCAGCTCCCGCACCACGGCGGCCGGTTCGCAGTGCCCGCCGCGGACGGCTTCGCTGAGCAGACGGCGGACCGTACCGGCGTCGGAGAGGTGGGCGACGGCGTCGGCGACGGCGCGGGCCACGGGGGCGACGGGCAGCCCGGTGACCTCCATGGGCCGGGGCGGGGTGTGCGTCCGGACGATGCGGACCTGTCCGGCGGAGCGCAGTCGGCGGGTGTTCGGGACGAGCACGTCGATCTGGGGGAGGCCGAGCAGGGCGGGGGCGGAGGAGAACCGGTACAGGGCGAGGGCGGCCAGCCCGGTGATCATGACCTCGTCCCCGCGGCGCCCCGCGTACAGGAGCGCCGCGTGCAGCCGCTCCTCGCTCGTCGCGGTCCCGGAATGGAGCAGGAACACCCCCGGCAGGATCTGCTGCCAGGACCGCTCGGCGGCGTCGGAGGCGGTGACCCCGTGCTCGCGGAGCTGGGCCAGCGACAGCACGCGGGGGCGGTTGTCGGTGAGGTGGGCGAGGGGGAGGGGTGCGTTGTGGTTCATGACGCTGAGATTCCCTCAGGCCATGGCCTCGCTAACCCCTGTTACACATCCGTCGGCAAATCGGGACAAGACGGGGCTAAAGTACGGACGTTCGACTGCCGATGGGCTGCGCAGCACATCCCCGTCCACCTGGGACTCCGTGCCAAACGCCGGCGGGGCTGGATTTATCCAGCCCCGCCGGCGTTTGAGGCGCGGGGTCTGGGGCGGAGCCCCAGGGAAGGGTGGAAGGGCGGGTAGGGGACAGCCCCGCAGGGTCAGCCCGCCGCCACGTCGCACGCCTGCGCACGCAGCGCGCGGGCCAGGTCGTCGCGGGACTCCAAGACGAGGCGTCGCAGCGCCGGCGCAGCCGACTCGTGCGCCGCCAGCCACGCGTCAGTCGCGTCCAGGGTCGCCTGGGAGTCCTGGAGGGACGGGTACAGCCCCCGCACCACATCCATGCCGATCTGGATCGACCGGTCGGCCCAGATCCGCTCGATCACGGCGAAGTAGGGCTCCGTGTACGGCGCCAACAGCCCCCGCTGCGAAGACTGCTGCATCCCCGCGATCGTCGCCTCGACCAGCGCGTTCGACAGCGCGTCCGACTCCACCACCGCGGCCCACGCCTGGTCCTTGACCGCCGCCGACGGCCGCGCCGCCAGGCACCGGACCTGGTGCCGCTTGCCCGACGCCGTGTCGTCCCGCGCCAGTTCGGCCGCGAGGACCTCCTCGCCGATCGCCCCGTGCGCGGCCAGCGGCAGCAGGAAGTCCCAGCGCAGCTCCTGGTCCACCTCCAGCCCGTCGATCCGCGCCGATCCCTCCAGCAGCCCCAGCAGCAGCTGGAAGTCGCCCTCGGTCGCCGCGCCCGCCGCGAAGAAGCGGGCCCAGGTGAGCTGGTGCTCCGACCCCGGCTCCGCGAACCGCAGTTCCTGCAGCGCGCACGCCGCCAGCACCTTGCCGCCCTGCTCCCGCCAGTCGGGCGCCGCGTAGCGGCTGACCGCGGTCAGCGCCTGCGCGTGCAGCATCTGGAGGACGCCGACGTCCGTCTCCCGGCCCGCGTGGGCCACCACGAGCGAGACGAAGTCCCGCGCCGGCATCAGCCCGTCGCGCGTCAGGTTCCACAGCGCCGACCAGCACAGCGCGCGGCTCAGCGGGTCCGTCACCGAGCCCAGGTGGGAGCGCAGCGTGGCCAGCGACGCCTCGTCGAAGCGGATCTTGCAGTACGTCAGGTCCTCGTCGTTGACGAGCACCAGCGCGGGCTTCTCCTGCCCGGTCAGCTCGCCGACGACCGTCCGGACCCCAGCGACGTCCGCCTCGGCCCGCGCGTAGCGGACCAGCGCGCCGTCCGGGTCCAGCCGGTACAGGCCCACCGCGACCCGGTGCGGGCGCAGCTCGGCGCCGTCCTGGACCACCGCCAGCTCGGTCACCCGGCCGCCCGCGTCGCAGGTCACCACCGGGGTCAGCGCGTTCACGCCGGCCGTCTGCAGCCAGGCCCGCGACCACTCGGCCATGTCCCGCCCGGACACCTCCGCGAGCACCGACAGCAGGTCGTCCAGGGTGGTGTTCCCGTAGGCGTTCGCCTTGAAGTAGCGCCGCGCGCCCTCCAGGAAGGCGTCCCGGCCGACGTAGGCCACGAGCTGCTTGAGCACCGCCGCGCCCTTGGCGTACGTGATGCCGTCGAAGTTGAGCTTCGCGTCCTCCAGGTCACGGATGTCGGCCGTGATCGGGTGCGTGGACGGCAGCTGGTCGGCCCGGTAGGCCCACGCCTTGCGGCTGTTGGCGAAGGTCACCCAGGCCTGGTCGAAGCGGGTGGCCTCGACCAGCGCGAAGGAGCCCATGAAGTCTGCGAAGGACTCCTTCAGCCACAGGTCGTCCCACCACTTCATGGTGACGAGGTCGCCGAACCACATGTGCGCCATCTCGTGCAGGATCGTGTTCGCGCGCCGCTCGTACGAGGCCTGCGTCACCTTCCCGCGGAAGATGTACTCCTCCCGGAAGGTCACCATCCCCGGGTTCTCCATCGCACCCAGGTTGTACTCCGGCACGAAGGCCTGGTCGTACTTCCCGAAGGGGTACGGGTAGTCGAAGATCTCGTGGAAGAGGTCGAAGCCCTGCTTCGTGACGAGGAACACCTCGTCCGCGTCGAAGTGCTTGGCCAGCCCCTTGCGGCAGATCGCGCCGAGCGGGATCGTCAGGTCCCCGCGCGTGTAGGAGTCCGTGACGTAGTGGTACGGCCCCGCCACCACGCACGTGATGTACGTGGAGATCGGCGCGGTCTCGGCGAAGCGCCGGGTCTGCCCCTCGCGGGACTCCTCGACGCCGTTGCTCCAGACCTGCCAGCCCTCGGGCGCGGTCACCTCGAAGCGGTACGGGGCCTTGAGGTCGGGCTGCTCGAAGTTCGCGTACACCCGCCGGGCGTCGGCCGGCTCGTACTGGGTGTAGAGGTAGACCTCGCCGTCCTCCGGGTCCACGAAGCGGTGCATGCCCTCGCCGGTCCGGCTGTACGCGCAGTCGGCGTCGACCACGAGCACGTTCTCGGAGGCCAGTCCGTCCAGGGCGATCCGCGCGCCGTCGAAGACGACGGCCGGGTCCAGCTCGCGCCCGTTGAGGGTCACGCTGTTGACCGAGGGCGCGATGAGGTCCGCGAAGCTCGATGCTCCCGGAGCGGCGGCGCGGAAGCGGACGGTGGTCACCGAGCGGAAGGTCCGGGGGCCGTCGGCCGGTTCGGCCTCGTCCACCGCGGACCTCAGGTCGAGGACCACCTCGTACCCGTCGACGGACAGCAGCTCGGCCCGCTCGCGGGCCTCGTCACGGGACAGATTCTCTCCGGGCACGTGCACTCCTTCGTGCGTGATCGCGATACCTGACCGAATCCTCCCACGGGGGAATGCGTGTGCGGTCGGAGCGGTTGGGCAGGGAGGAACGTTCCGATCTGAGGAGAGACATGGCTGACACCCAGGTGCGCGAGAAGACCGCCGTCGACTTCTGGTTCGACCCGCTCTGCCCCTGGGCCTGGATGACGTCCCGCTGGATGCTGGAGGTCGAGAAGGTCCGTGACGTGGAGGTCCGCTGGCACGTGATGAGCCTCGCGGTCCTGAACGAGAACAAGCTCGACGAACTGCCCGAGCGCTACCGCGAGCTGCTCGGCCCCAAGGGCTGGGCCCCCGTGCGCGTGGTCGTCGCCGCCCAGCAGAAGTTCGGCGACGAGATCACCGGCAAGCTCTACACCGCACTCGGCACCCGCTTCCACAACGGTGGCACGGGCCCGACCCGCGAGGCGATCGCCGAGGCCCTGGACGAGGTGGGCCTGCCGGCCGAGCTGCTCCACTACGCGGACTCCGACGAGTACGACGAGGTCCTGCGCGACTCCCACAACGACGGCATCAACCGCGTCGGCCAGGAGGTCGGCACCCCGGTCATCTCCGTGCCCGGCGCCGACGGCGAAGAGGTCGCCTTCTTCGGCCCGGTCGTCACCCCCGCCCCGCGCGGCGAGGCCGCGGCCCGCCTCTGGGACGGCACCCTGCTCGTCGCCTCCACCCCCGGGTTCTACGAGATCAAGCGCACCCGTACGCAGGGCCCGATCTTCGACTAGTTCGACTGGCCCCTCTTGGTTCGACCGGCCCCTCTCGGGAGGCGGGCATCCCCTTCCTCCCTTAACGTCCCCGTATGGGGAGCAGCCCGACGCACGAGGGTACGCGCGAGGAACCGCTCGGCCGCAGCGGCGGCCGGGCGGAGCCCGCGATACCGAACGACAACGCCGCGCACGCCAGCCTGCCCGCACGCCCCCGAGACCGGGTGCTGCGGGCAGCTTGCGTCGCGGTGCCCCCGCTGTGGACGGCCCTCGGGGTCCGGCAGGCCGCCGGCACCCTGCGCCACTACCTCCGCGGCACGGGCCGCCCGTACCGGGTCGATGCGCGGGCGCTGCTCGACGTGCCCGCCGTACGGGAGGACGTGGACCGGCGCCTGGCCGAGTGGCGGGAGGCCGCGCGGGCGCTCGGCGAGCCCGGCGCGTACGCGGCGGACAGCGGCTGGCGCGGGGTGCTGATCACCCGGCGCGCCCGCGAGGGAGGCAGCGCGGACTGGTGGCTGGCGCTGCGCGGGGCCCAGTACCGGATCAGCGGCACGGTGCGGGTCCACGAGGACGGCTCCGTGGTGAGCGACTACCGCTTCCAGGTGCACAAGAGCTGGAACTTCGACCGGGGGGAGTCGGAGTTCGGCGTCCCCTTCACCCCCTTCGCGCGGCTCCACGAGACGGGGCTGGCGCGGGAGTTCACGGTGGTCGGCGAGGTGGACGGCCTGGTGGACGCAGAAGGCCCCCGCGAGTCACGTCCTCGCGGGGGCCTTCTGGTGGACACGCCCGCACGTGAAGGTTGAGAAGACGATCACGAGGCGGACGGGCTGCTGGTGCCGATCAGCCCTTGGCGGGGATCAGCAGCGGGGTGTTCGCCTTGGCGTCGGCGTAGCGCTTGGCCACGTCCTGCCAGTTGACGACGTTCCACATCGCCTCGATGAAGTCCACCTTCTGGTTCTTGTACTGCAGGTAGAAGGCGTGCTCCCAGGCGTCGAAGACCAGGACCGGGGTGCTCGCGATGCCCACGTTGCCCTGGTGGTCGTAGACCTGCTCGACGACGAGGCGGCCGCTGACCGGCTCGTACGCCAGCACGCCCCAGCCGGAGCCCTGGGTCGCGGAGGCCGCGAAGGTCAGCTGCTTCTTGAACTTCGCGAAGGAGCCGAAGGACTCGGTGATCGCGTCGGTCAGGTCGCCCAGGCCGTCGGCCGCGGTGGGCTCGCCGCCGCCCTCGCCGGTCTTCGGGCTCGCCATGTTGTGCCAGTAGATGCTGTGCAGGATGTGCCCGGAGAGGTGGAACGCGAGGTTCTTCTCCAGGCCGTTCAGCGCGCCCCAGTTCTCCTTGTCGCGCGCCTCCTCCAGCTGCTCCAGCGTGTTGTTGGCGCCCGTGACGTAGGCCGCGTGGTGCTTGTCGTGGTGCAGCTCGATGATCTGCGGGTTGATCACCGGCTCGAGAGCCGCGTAGTCGTAAGGAAGCTCAGGAAGCGTGTAGATGGCCATGCGTGTTATCCGGTCCCCTCGGCGTGCCAACTGCTTATTGCAATCAATGCGCAACTGCACGCTAGCAGTATCTATTCCATGATTCCTATAAGGGTCACCTCACTTGGCGGGGCCTCCGAAACGCCGGAGGCCGGACCCATGCGATCGCATGAGTCCGGCCTCCGGGGCGGTGGCTGGTCGGGTGTTACGCGGCTTCGCGCGCCGCCGCCCGGCGCTGGAGGAGGTAGCCCGTGGCGGCGAGGGCCACGGTCAGGCCGCCGGTGAAGACGAGCTGGATCCGGGTGTCGTCGCCCATGGCCATCAGGACCAGGACCC
Organism: Streptomyces sp. NPDC056883; assembly: GCF_042788835.1. Taxonomy (NCBI): domain Bacteria; kingdom Bacillati; phylum Actinomycetota; class Actinomycetes; order Kitasatosporales; family Streptomycetaceae; genus Streptomyces; species Streptomyces sp. NPDC056883. Next base: position 18,340 of record NZ_JBHUBS010000004.1, read on the forward strand.
CGGCCAGTCCGGCCAGCGCGACCCACGTCAGATAGGGGAAGCCCCACATCTTCACGACCAGCTTCTCGGGGGCCTCGCGCTCCGTGCGGCGCCGCAGCACGAACTGCGAGACGGCGATGAAGCCCCAGACGACGAGGATGACGCCGCCGACCATGTTCAGCAGCCAGGCGAAGAGGGTGTCCGGGTACCAGTACGACAGCAGCACGGTGACGAAGCCGAAGCCGGAGGAGGCCAGCACCGCCCGGCGCGGCACCCGGCCGGAGAGCTTGCCCAGCGCCTTGGGGCCCTGGCCGCGGGAGACCAGGGAGTAGGCCATGCGGGAGGAGCCGTAGATGTTCGCGTTCATCGCGGACAGCAGGGCGATCAGGATGACCACGTTCATGACCTGGCCGGCGTGCGGGATGCCCAGGTGGTCCAGCGTGGCCGCGTACGGGCCCTCGGTGGTGACCGCCGGGTCGTTCCACGGCAGCAGCGTGACGATGACCAGCATCGAGCCGACGTAGACGATCGCGATCCGCCACATGGTGGTCTTCACGGCCTTGGCGACGCCCCGGACCGGGTTGTCGGACTCGGCGGCCGCGATGGTCACCGTCTCCAGCCCGCCGTACGCGACCACGGAGGCGAGCAGGCCGACCAGCAGCCCGTCCACGCCGTTGGGCAGGAAGCCGCCGTCGTGCAGCAGGTTGGCGGTGCCGGGGGAGCCGGTGCCGGGCAGCACGCCCAGGACGGCCAGCACGCCCAGGCCCAGGAAGAGGGCGATCGCGCCGATCTTCAGGGCGGCGAACCAGAACTCGAACTCGCCGAAGTTCGAGACGGCGGCCAGGTTGGAGCCGCAGAACATCGCCATGAAGACCAGCACCCACATCCACGAGGGGGTGCCCGGGAACCAGCCCGTCATGATGTGCGCCGCCCCGATGGCCTCGATGGCCACGCCCACGCACAGCAGGGTCCAGAACATCCAGCCCGCGGTGAAACCGGCCCACGGGCCGATGGCCCGCTCCGCGTGCACCGAGAAGGAGCCGGAGGCGGGGTTCGCGGCGGACATCTCGCCGAGCATCCGCATCACGAACATGACGAGCAGCCCGGAAGCGGCGTACGCGAGCACGATCGAGGGACCTGCGGCCGCGATGCCCGCGCCGGACCCGACGAAGAGGCCCGCACCGATGACCCCGCCGAGGGCGATCATCGAGAGGTGGCGCTGCTTGAGCCCGTTGCCGAGGGGCGATCCGGCCTCGGGCCGGTTCGCGGCCTGTTGCTCGGGCGGGGTCAGGGTGCTCTGGCTCATGGGGAGGTGCCTGTCCGGTGTGCGGTGGGACGGGAGGGAGTGCCCCAGTCTCACCCGTGTCCGATCTTTGGACCTTACGTGTCCGTTATCCGGACAAGCGGATGACCGGGTGTGATCATCCCCGTACGCTGGCGCATCCGACCGGAGCACACGACGGAGGGCCGAATGGACCACGGCACAAGGGAATTGGCCGCGACGGGCCGGGGCGTGCTCGTCACCGGAGCCTCACGGGGCATCGGACGGGCGATCGCCACGGCGTTCGCCGAGCAGGGCGACCGGGTCGCGGTGCACTGCACGGTCCGCGGGCCCGACGCCGAGCGGACCCTCGCGGAGCTGCCGGGCGAGGGGCACGTCCTCGTCGCCGGCGACCTCGCCGACCCGGCGCGCGTGGAAGCCCTCGCCGCCGAGGCCGAGAAGGCGCTCGGCGGGATCGACGTCCTCGTGAACAACGCGGCCGTGATGGTCGCGCATCCGCTGCCCACCACCTCGTACGCCGACTGGCAGGCCGCCTGGCAGCACACGGCCGCGGTCAACCTGTTCGGCGCCGCCAACCTGGCCTACTGCGCGGCCCGCCACATGATCGACGGCGGCCGCGAGGGACGCATCGTCAACATCGGCTCGCGCGGCGCCTTCCGGGGCGAGCCCGACCACCCCGCCTACGGCGCCACCAAGGCCGCGCTGCACGCGCTGGGCCAGTCCCTCGCCGTCTCCCTCGCCCCGCACGGCATCGCGGTGGCCTCCGTCGCACCCGGTTTCGTCGCCACCGAGCGGGTCGCCGGCCGGCTGGAGGGGGAGGAGGGCGAGCGGATCCGGGCGCAGAGCCCCTTCGGCCGGGTGGGAGCCCCGCAGGAGATCGCCGCCGCCGTGCTCCACCTGGCCTCGCCCGCGGCGCGCTGGAGCTCGGGCGCCGTCCTCGACGTCAACGGGGCCTCGTACCTGCGCACCTGACGTACGAAGGCCCCCGCGCGGTGTGCGCGGGGGCCTAGGCCGTCTTTTTCGGATCTCGCCGGTCAGGCCTTCGGGGCGCGGAGCTCCCGGATCCACGCCACCAGCAGCACCGCCGCCGCGGCCCCCGTGGACCACAGCAGCTGCGGCCGCGCCGAATCGTCGAACAGCATCAGGACCAGCACCGTGGCCATCCCGATCAGCGCCGCCCACGTCGCGTACGGGAACAGCCACATCGGTAGCGTCAGCCGCTCCGGCATGTCCCGCTCGATCTTCCGGCGCAGCTTGAGCTGCGAGACCGCGATCAGCGCCCACACGAAGAGCAGCACCGCGCCCACCGCGTTGAGCATGTAGAGGAAGATCGTGTCCGGCCACAGCAGGTTCAGCACCACCGAGATGAACCCGAAGGCCACCGACGCGAAGACCGCCCGGCGCGGTACCCCGCCGTCCGAGACCTTCAGCAGGGACTTCGGTGCCTCGCCGCGCTCCGCCAGCGAGAACACCATGCGGGAGGACCCGTACAGGTTCGCGTTGAGCGCCGACAGCAGGGCCACGAAGATCACGACGTCCATGATCTGGCCGGCGTGCGCGATGCCGATCGAATCGAGGACGGCCACGTACGGACTCTGGCCCGGAGTCAGCGAGTCCCATGGCAGCAGGGTCACGATGACCATCATCGAGCCGACGTAGAAGAAGAGGATGCGCCAGACGGCGCTCCGCACGGCGCGGGACACGGACCGGGCCGGGTCGTCCGACTCGGCGGCCGCGATGGTGACGACCTCCAGGCCGCCGAAGGCGAAGACGACGGCCAGCATGCCGGCGACCACGCCGCTCGCGCCGTTCGGGAAGAAGCCGCCCTGGCCGGTCAGGTTGGCCATGCCGACCGGGTCGGTGTCGGGGAGGAAGCCGAAGATCGCCAGCGTGCCCAGGATCAGGAACAGCACGATCGCGCCGACCTTGAGGGCCGCGAACCAGAACTCGAACTCGCCGAAGTTCCGCACGGCGGCCAGGTTGCTCACGGTGAAGACCACCATGAAGAGGAGCACCCAGACCCACTGGTCCACCGAGGGCAGCCAGCCGTTCGCGATCTTCGCCGCGGCGGTCGCCTCCACGGCCAGCACCACGACCAGCAGGAACCAGTACAGCCAGCCGGCCGAGAAGCCGGCCCAGCGGCCGAGCGCCTTCTCCGCGTAGACGGAGAAGGAGCCGGAGGCGGGCATCGCCGCCGACATCTCACCGAGCGCACGCATCACCAGCATCGCCAGGATGCCCGCGAGCAGGTACGAGCAGATGATCGCGGGACCGGCGATGGTGATGCCGGCGCCGGAGCCGACGAACAGCCCGGCGCCGATCACGCCGCCGAGGCCCAGCATGGTCAGGTGGCGCTGTTTGAGGCTGTGGCTCAGGGGCTCGGGTGGGAGCTCGTCCGTGGTGCCGGGAGGGGCGGACGGGAGGTCGCGCATGAGGGGTGCTCGTACTCTCTAATGGCCTGGCGGCGGTGGGGGCTCCGCGACAGTTGGAGGGACCCTACAGTCTCTCCGGAGAGCGCCCATCCGCGCAAAACGGACGTGTCAGCCGTCATTGCCCGTGATGCGGATCACTCCAACTGGGGCGCTGGACGGGGTCTTTGTGTACTCCCCACCAAACCGGGGAGTACGGCTTTGTCCCGGGCCACCCTGCTGCGGCCCCGGACCCGGCACTAACGTCGGTGATCGTCCCTGCCGACCCCACCCCCTGCGGAGTCCCCGATGAGCACTGCTTCCGTCTCCTTCCGGCCCGGCGCCGTCCTCGCCGACCTGCTGCCCGCGAGCCGCGTCCGCGACATCGCGCTCGTGGCCGGCGGAGCCGCGCTCACCGGTCTGGCCGCGCAGATCGCCGTCCACGTCGACGGCCTGGCCGCCCCGATCACGGGGCAGACCTTCGCCGCGCTGCTCGTGGGCACCGCGCTGGGCGCCGGCCGCGGCTTCCTCTCGCTGGCCCTCTACACCCTGGTCGGCATGGCGGGCGTGCCGTGGTTCGCGGGCGGCGCCTCCGGCGCGGGCGGCGCGACCTTCGGGTACGTCCTCGGCATGCTGCTGGCCTCCACCCTCGTCGGCGCCCTCGCGCGGCGCGGCGCCGACCGCTCGGTGCTGCGCACCGCGGGCGCGATGGTGCTGGGCTCGGCGGTCGTCTACGCCGTCGGTGTCCCCTACCTCGCGCTGTCCACGGGGATGTCCTTCGGCGCGGCCGTCGCGGGCGGGCTGACGCCCTTCCTGATCGGCGACGCGCTCAAGGCCGCGCTGGCGATGGGCCTGCTGCCGGCCGCCTGGAAGCTGCTCGGCCGCGCGTGAGCGCTCGTACGCCCTGAGTTTCTGACGGTTCACACGCTTCACACGGCAGCCCCGGACCGCGCAGTGCGGTCCGGGGCTGCCGTCATGTCCGGAGCGGTTACGCGGAGGCCTTCACGGCGGCCTTGCGCCGGAGCTGGCGCGCCACGCCGATCGCGATCACCACGGCCGCGACCAGCAGGGACAGCAGGACGGTCTCGCGGTTGTCCTTGTCGTAGACCATGTAGCCGAGGACGAAGGTGATCATCGCCGCGGTGGCCCAGGTCAGGTACGGGAAGAACCACATCTTCACCGTCACCTTCTCCGGGGCCTCGCGCATGAGGATCCCGCGCATCCGCAGCTGGGTCAGGCAGATCACCAGCCACACGAACAGCGCGATCGCGCCCGAGGCGTTCAGCAGGAAGCTGAAGACCGTGTCCTTGAAGGCGTAGTTGAAGTAGACGGCGACGAAGCCGAACACGACCGAGCCGAGGATCGCGGCCACCGGCACGCCCCGCTTGTTCACCTTGGCGAAGGCCTTCGGGGCGTCACCGCGCTCGCCCAGCGAGAAGGCCATGCGGGAGGCGGTGTACAGGCCCGAGTTCAGGCAGGACAGCACGGCCGTCAGGACGATCACGTTCATGATCTGGCCGGCGTGCGCGATGCCGATCGAGTCCAGGGCGGCGACGTACGAGCCCTTCTCGGTGATCGACTTGTCGTTCCACGGCAGCAGGGTCAGCACGATGAAGATCGAGCCCAAGTAGAAGACGCCGATGCGCCAGATCACCGAGTTGGTGGCCTTGGTGACCGCGCGCCGCGGGTCCTCGGACTCGCCGGCGGCCAGCGTGACGATCTCGCTGCCCATGAAGGAGAAGACGACCATCAGCACACCGGTGAGGACCGAGCCCCAGCCGTTCGGCATGAAGCCGCCCGTGTCGGTGAGGTGGGCGAAGCCCGCACCCGGGTTGTCCGAGCCCGGCAGCACGCCGAAGACGGCCAGCATGCCGACGATCACGAAGCCGCCGATGGCGACCACCTTGATGCCCGCGAACCAGAACTCGAACTCGCCGTACGAGGCGACCGAGCCGAGGTTGGTGACCGTCAGCACGGCCATCACGATCAGCGCCCAGGCCCACTGCGGGACGGCCGGGACCCAGCTTTCGAGGATGACGGCGCCGGCGGTGGCCTCCACGGCCAGGACGACGACCCAGAAGAACCAGTACAGCCAGCCGATGGAGAAACCGGCCCAGCGGCCGAGCGCCCGGTCGGCGTACGCGGAGAAGGAGCCGGAGTTCGGGCTGGCGGCAGCCATCTCGCCCAGCATCCGCATGACGAAGACGACCATCGCGCCGACCAGCGCGTAGGAGATCAGGATGGCGGGGCCCGCCTTGGCGATACCGCCGCCGGAGCCGACGAAGAGTCCGGCGCCGATGACACCACCGATGGCGATCATGGACAGGTGGCGGTTCTTGAGACCGGCCTTCAGGCCGTCGGAGGGCTGACCGTCACCGGGGTTGCCGGTGGGGGCGCCTTCCTTCTGAAGGGTCGTCGTGGAACTCATGAACGGATCCTTAGGTTCTCGGGTGGCGAGCCCCGGCATTCAAACCCGAGATGAACGCAGGGCGGAAGACCCCAATCCGGATCGTTGCGTCGGGACGAACGTCCAGGACCTTGGCCCCGCGGTGTCCCATCTGCGTTCTTTGGGTTTACTTGAGCTTTAGAAGTGACTTACGCGACACCCCGCGGCGGGTCCCCGGCCCGGCTCGTGCCACACTCGGACCATGCGCGTGTACCTCGGATCCGACCATGCCGGCTTTGAGCTCAAGAACCACCTGGTGGACTGGCTCAAGAACAACGGCCACGAGCCCGTCGACTGCGGGCCCCACATCTACGACGCGGTGGACGACTACCCGCCGTTCTGCCTCCGCGCCGCGGAGAAGACCGCCGCGGACGCCGGCTCCCTCGGCATCGTGATCGGCGGCTCCGGCAACGGCGAGCAGATCGCCGCGAACAAGGTCAAGGGCATCCGCGCCATCCTCGCGTGGAGCGTCCAGACCGCCGAGCTCGGCCGTGAGCACAACAACGCCAACGTCATCTCCGTCGGCGGCCGGATGCACACCCAGGACGAGGTCGTCAGCTTCATCGACGCGTTCCTGAAGACCCCGTACTCCGACGAGGAGCGCCACACCCGCCGCATCGACATGCTCTCCGCCTACGAGACCACCGGCGAGCTCCCCCCGATCCCGGCGCACCACCCGCAGGGCTGATCCCGCTTCCGGCCGCGGCGCCCTCGGGGCGGCGCGGCCGGTTTTTCTTTTCCCGGTCGTCCACGTCCCGGCTTTCGTTTCCGAGGAGTACCGCCGTGCCCGAGGGGCATACGATCCACCGCCTCGCCGAGGACCACCTCCACCGGTTCGCCGGGTGGGAGGTCGCTGTCAGCAGCCCCCAGGGCCGGTTCGCCGAAAGTGCGTCCCTGCTCGACGGCCGGGTCCTCGACGGCGTGGACGCCCACGGAAAGCACCTCTTCCTGGGGTTCAAGGAGAGCGGCTGGGTCCACATCCACCTCGGACTCTTCGGCAAATACGCGATCGGTCCCGCGCCGGCCCCGCCGGCCACCGACACGGTCCGGCTGCGCATCGCCAACGACGACTGGTTCTCCGACCTGCGTGGCCCGACCACCTGCGCGTGGATCACGGACGAGGAGAAGCGGGCGATAAGCGAGCGGCTCGGTCCGGACCCCCTGCGCAAGGGTGACGACCCCGACCGGGCCTGGGCCCGGATCTCCCGTTCCCGCACCACCGTGGCCGCCCTGCTGATGGACCAGAAGATCGTCTCGGGCGTCGGCAACGTCTACCGCGCCGAGGTCCTCTTCCGCCACGGCATCGACCCCTACCGCGCGGGCAAGGACCTGACCCGCCGCGAATGGGACGCGATCTGGGCCGACCTGGTCCTCCTCATGCGCGAGGGCGTGCGGAACAACCGCATCGACACCGTCCGCGACGAACACCTTCCCGAGGCCATGGGCCGCCCGCCGAGGGTGGACGACCACGGCGGCGAGGTGTACGTCTACAGGAGGGCGAACCTGCCCTGCCACATCTGCGGGGGCGAGATCCGCACCGCCGGTCTCGCCGCCCGCAACCTCTTCTGGTGCCCGGGGTGCCAGAGCCGCTAGCCGGGCGCTCCGGCTAGAAGCCGTGCGGCAGCCAGGGGGCCACGTCGCCGGCGAAGGCGCGCGAGGCGGGGGCCAGCGCTCCCGCGCGCACCTCGCGGACCAGGCCGGCCGCCGCCAGCGAGTTCAGCGTGACCCCGCCCAGGTAGGCCGCGCCCAGCTCCCGTACCGACAGCTCCAGGTCGGCCGTGTCCTCCGTCCGGGTACAGACCGCGGCCCCGTCTGCACCGGCGGCCAGCCGCCAGCGTCCCGTGTTCCACGGGCAGAACGCGTCCTCGACCTCCAGCACCACGTCCAGCGGAGCCCCGTAGGACCGCGCGGTCAGCGCCGCCGGCAGGTCCACGAGCCGTACGTGCATCGAGTCGCGCAGCCGCACCTGCGACCGGCGGAGATCGGTGACCAGGTGCAGCAGCGCGTCGTCCGCCGGCCGCTTGGGGGCGCTCACGGTCCAGGTCAGGTCGATGGAGCACACGTACCGCCACAGCGCCGCGTACGCCACCGGGTCGAGCGCGTCGAGGTCCTGCACGTCCACCCGGCCGTCCGAACCGGTCAGGTCCCACACGGGCTTGACCCGGTAGCGGGCGTACCCGACCACCTCGCCGTCCGCCCGCTCCGCGACCACGCACTTCAGCGGGGAGGCCCCGGAGCGCTCCGACTCCGGGTCGAGCACCGCCTGCAGCTCCCAGCCCGGCTGCCGGGCCGGAATCCCGGGACGGCCCGCCGGCAGCCCCGCGAAGACCCGCTCGCAGTCGCTCAGCGCCTTGCGCGGATCGACCAGCCTGAGCCGCACGTCATCGGTGCCCGGCGGCACGGTCAGCCGTACGCGGGTCTTGTCGATCTCCACGGACATCGAGTACGCGGCGGTGCCGTAGCCGAAGCGCCCGTAGATCGCCGGATCCGAGGCCGTCAGCACGGCGATCGGTTCACCACCCGCCCGGACGTCGTCCAATTGGCGCCGCATCAGGGAGGTGAGCACACCCTGCCTGCGGTGGGTGGGGGAGACGCCCACCATCGTGACCCCGGCCGCCGGGACGAGCGCCCCGCCCGGCACGGAGAGCCGGAAGGAGAAGGCCCCGGCCGTGGCGACGCAGGTCCCTCCGTCCCAGACGCCGAGGGAGCGCTCCATCTCCGTCAGGGAGCGGTAGAGCTCCCGCTCCTCCGGGGATTCGGGCACTCCGCCGAACGCCAGTTCAAGCTGGTCGTACCAGACATCCCACTCATCCGACTGCAATACGCGCGTCTCAAGAGCCATACGGCCATCCCTATCAGGGCAATCCGTCCCGGGTCGATCTCTTTTCGGTTGCCGATGGGCCCATCTCAGGGGGTACCCCTGCGCGCGCACAGCCAGGATGGATAGGGTCCCGAAGCAATGGCCGGAGCACACGTGGAGTCCCTCCTGGCCCGGTCCCGCATGATGTGGCACCGGGCGCGCACCGCGCTGCGCAAATCCGCCGTCGACTACTTCCGCGGCGACGCCTCCGACTGGCTGGCCTTCGGCGGCCTGCTGCTGACCATTCCGGCCATCGCCTGCGGCACACTGATGCTGCCGGTGTGGTTCTCACCGGCCGCACTCGTCCTCCCCATCGTCGCCGGCGGCCTGCTCCTCCGCCCCGCCAGCCTGCTCGCCCTCTACGCCGCCTCCGCGGCCGCGCTCATCGTCGAAGCCCTCGTCCTCGGCCCCTACACCCAGGGCCCGGCACGGGTCACCCCCGGCACCGTCCTCGTCGTCGCCGCCTGCGGGTTCTTCGGCCTGGTCATCGCCCAGTTCCGCAGCCGCGTCGGCGTGCCCTGGCGACGCGGCGGCACCATGCTCTTCGACCTGCGCGAACGCATCCGGGTCCAGAGCAAGCTGCCCGCCCTGCCGCGCGGCTGGCACCGGGAGATGGCCCTGCGACCGGCCGGCGGGCAGTCCTTCTCCGGCGACTTCGTCGTCGCCGCCCGTACCAACGGCGGCCGCACGCTGGAGATCGTCCTCACCGACGTCTCCGGCAAGGGCATGGAAGCGGGCTCCCGGGCCCTCCTCCTCTCCGGCGCCTTCGGCGGCCTGCTCGGCGCCCTCCCGCCCCAGGACTTCCTCCCCGCCGCCAACGGCTACCTCCTCCGCCAGGACTGGGACGAGGGCTTCGCCACCTCCATCCACCTCGTCCTGGACCTGGAGACCGGCGACTACGAACTCCTCTCCGCCGGCCACCTGCCCGCCCTCCAGCTCTCCGCCGGCACCGGCCGCTGGCAGGAGAAGACCGGCGAGGGCCCGCTCCTCGGCGTCTACGACGGAGCCGAGTTCACCCCGGCCCGCGGCAACCTCCGCCCCGGCGACGTCCTGATGCTCTTCACCGACGGCCTGGTCGAAACGGCCGACCGCGACATCAGCGAGGGCATCGACCGCCTCACCGGCGAGGCCGACCGCTACGTCGGCGCCGGCTGGGAGGGCGCGACCTGGCACCTGATCGAAAAGGTGGCCAAGGACGTCAACGACGACCGAGCCCTCCTCCTGATCCGCCGCGCGCCTTTTTAGACGGCCCCTCGCACCGCTGCGCGGGCTTCGCGTCGCTGCGCCGGACTCCGTCCGGCGGTGGCCGGTCGGGGCTGCCGCCCCTGCCGCCTGGGGCGGGGGCCGGTGGGCGGGTGCGGCTGGGTCGGCCCTGCGGGGCGAGGTCCCCTACCCACCCTTCGCCCGTTCCCCGGGGCTCCGCCCCGGACCCGTTGCCGGCTGCGGCGCCGTTGCCGGGGGCCGCCCCCCGGACCCCCGCTCCTCAAACGCCGGAGGGGCTGGATGTGGCGGGTACGGGCTGAAGTGCCCCGGCGGGGCACGGTGCGCTGCGCGCACATGACGGGCTGCGCCAGCCAAATCCAGCCTCGCCGGCGTTTGAGGCGCGGGGTCTGGGGCGGAGCCCCAGGGGCTTTTCAGCCGTCCGGCGTTTGAGGACCGGGGTCCGGGGCGGAGCCCCGAGGGGTCCGGGCGCAGCCCGGTACCCCTTCCCAGCCCGTCCGGCGCTTGAGGACCGGGTCAGGGCCGGCCCTGGGAACGGTGGAAGGGCGGGTAGGGGACAGCCCCGCAGGGCACCCCCCCCGAAGCCGCGGCCGGCCCAGCCATGCCCGCGTCGGCACCCACCCGCGCCACGCCCGGTCCGATGCCGCCCGCCAGGGCCGACCCGGTCCGACGGCCGGGCCGATGGTCGGGTTACCCCCACCCCCGGTCCGCCAGCTCCCGTCATGGTCCCGACCACCGCACGCTCCGTAGCGTCGGAGACACGATCACCACCGGGTGTTCGACCGGCACGGAAGGCGGCACAACCATGGGGCTCCGGCGCAGCAAGCGACAGGCCGAGCAGCAAACGCAGCAGGCCGGCCAGCCGGGGCAGGCGGGCCAGCAGGGCTACTTGGGCCAGCCGGGCCAGCCGGGCCAGCCGGGCCAGCCGGGTCACCCCGAGGCGCCCGCCGCCGCCCCCGCCGTCGAGCTGCGCTCGGTCCGTCGGCAGTACGGCCGCGGCCCCACCGCCGTACACGCCCTCCGCGGCATCGACCTCACCCTCCCCCGCGGCAGCTTCACCGCGGTGATGGGCCCCTCCGGCTCCGGAAAGTCCACCTTCCTCCAGTGCGCCGCCGGGCTCGACCTCCCCACCCAGGGCTCCGTCCGCCTCGGCGGCACCGAGATCACCGGCATGAACGAGAACCAGCTCACCGAACTGCGCCGCAGCCGCCTCGGCTTCGTCTTCCAGGCGTTCAACCTCCTCCCCTCCCTCACCGTCGAGCAGAACGTCCTGCTCCCCATGCGGCTGGCCGGCACCCGCGGCCGCACCGCCGCCCAGGCGCAGGCCCGCGCCGCCGACCTGCTCGCCCGGGTCGGCCTGGAAGGCAAGGGCGGCCGCCGCCCCGCCGAACTCTCCGGCGGCCAGCAGCAGCGCGTGGCCATCGCCCGCGCCCTGGTGACCCGCCCCGACGTGGTCTTCGCCGACGAGCCCACCGGCGCCCTCGACACCACCACCGCCACCGAGGTCCTCGGCCTGCTCCGCAACGCCGTGGACGCCCTCGGAGCCACCGTCGTCATGGTCACCCACGACCCGGCCGCCGCCGCCCACGCCGACCAGGTGCTCTTCCTCGCCGACGGCCTCATCGCCGACCGGCTCCCGCGCAGCCCGGTCGCCGCGATCGCAGCCCGCATGACGGCGCTGACCGCGCCCTCCAAGGCCTCCGCGCCCCGGTACGCAGGGGCAGCCGCCTGATGTCGCTCCGTCCCCGTTCCAACGGCCTCGCCCGCGCCGTGCTCCGGTTCCGGCCCGCCGCCTTCGCCGGCACCTTCGTCGCCCTGTTCCTGGCCGTCGCCATCGTCTCCGCCTGCGGGATCCTGCTGGAGACCGGGGCCCGTGCGAGCACCCCGCCGACGCGGTACGCCGGAGCCCCCGTCGTCGTCGCCGCCGATCAGCAGGCCCGCCTGCAGATGGGCCGCGGCGACGGCGCCTACGAGGTCTCCGCGCCGCTCCCGGACCGGGCGCGGGTGGACGCCGCCCTGCTGGAGCGACTGGCTCCGCTGGGGCGGGCGGTGCCCGACGTGGTGTTCCCCGTACGGGACGCATCGGGCCGCACGCTCGACGCCTCCGGCTGGGGCTCCACCGCCTTCAGCCCTACGGAGCTGCGCGCGGGCCGCGCCCCGGCCGGCCCGGGCGAAGTCGTCCTGGGCGGGGCCGACGGCCCCGACCGGGTGACGCTCGACACCCCCGCCGGGCCCCGGGAGTTCCGCGTCGTGGGCCGCGCGGACCGGCCCGGAGCCTGGTTCGCCGACCCCGAGGCGCGCAGCCTGTCCGGGCACCCCGACGCGCTCGACGCCATCGTGCTGTTCGGGGCCGACGCGGAGCGGGCCCGGGCCGCCGTCGACGGCCGCGCCCAGGTGCTGACCGGAGACGCCCGCGCCCTCGACGCGCGGCTCGCGGGAGCCCAGGAGGTGCTGACAGGCATCGGCGGCTCCTTCGGCGGGATCGCCACGCTCGTCGCCGTCTTCACCGCCGCGGGCACCGTTGCCCTCTCCGTCGGGCAGCGCTCCCGCGAGTTCGCCCTGCTGCGCGCCGTCGGAGCCACCCCGCGCCAGATCCGCCGTACGGTCGCCACCGAAGCCCTGCTCGTCGCGCCGGTCGCGGGGGCGCTGGGCTGCGTACCCGGCATCGGCCTCGCATCCTGGTGGTTCGGGCAGCTCAAGGCGAAGGGTGCCGTCCCGGCCGACGTCGACCTCGTCGTCTCCTGGATCCCCCTCGTCACCGCGGTGGGCCTCGCCCTGGTCACCGCACTGATCGCCGGCTGGGCCGCATCCCGCCGCCCCGCCCGCATCCGCCCCGGCCTGGCCCTCGCCTCGGCCGCCGTGGAGCGGCTGCGGCCCGGGTGGATCCGTACCCCGCTCGGCCTCGCCGCCCTGGCCGGCGGCATCGCCTGCGCGACCTTGGCCGCCACCAGCAACGGCCCGGACGCCGCCAACGCGGCCCTCGGCGTGGTCATGCTCTTCATGCTCGCCGTCGCCCTGCTCGGCCCGCTGGTCGCCCGCGCCTGCGCCGCCCTCTTCGGGCTCCCGCTGCGTGCGGGCGGCGCGCCGGCCGGGCTGGCCGCCGCCAACTCCCGTACGCACGCCCGCCGTCTGGCCTCCGCCATCACCCCGATCGTGCTCGCCATGGCCTTCTCCTCCACCCTGGTCTTCCTCCACACCAGCGAGGACCGGGCCGTACGGCAGCAGCAGGAGGCCGGCCTGCTGGCCGACCACGTCGTGCCCCTCGACGGGTCGGTCCCGCACGGCGGCACGGACGGGAGGGCAGTCGACCGGGCGGTCGCGGCCGGGGCCGTCGCCCTCACCCGTACCTCCGTCCTCACCGTCGTCGGCTCCGGCGGCGACCGCGCCTTCCACACCGCCTCCGCACAGGGCGTCACCGGAGACCTCGCCAAGGTCCAGGACCTGGACGTCCGTTCGGGGGACCTCTCCCGGCTGGCCCCCGGCACGGTCGCCATCGACCGCACCCTGGCCGAGGGCACCCACACCAAGACCGGCGACCGGATCCCCTTGCGGCTGCCCGACGGGACCCCCGTCACCCCCGAGATCGTGGCCGTCTACACCCGCGGCCTCGGCCTCGGCGAGGTCACCCTCCCCGCCGCCGACCTGGCCGGCCGCACCACCGCCGGCCGCCCCACGGAACTCCTGTTCCGCGGCCCCGCCCCGGAAGGCCTCGGCCCGGTGCTGTCGGCCGCCGCCTGGACCTCCGAACAGAGCGTGGACCGGCAGCTCAACGCCTGGGCGAACACCACCATGGCGGCCGTCCTCGGCGGCTTCGCGGCCGTCGCCGCCGCCAACACCCTGGTCATGACCGTCCTGGACCGCCGACGCGAACTCCACATGCTCCGCCTGATCGGCTCCACCCGCCGCCAGGTCCTGCGGATGCTCTACTGGGAAGCCCTCCTGGTCAGCGGCACGGGCATCGCCCTGGGCTCGGCGATAGCCCTGGCCACGCTGAACCCCCTGACGAAGGCGATGACGGGCAGCGCCCCGTACGTCCCGCCCCTCGTCTACGGCTCCTTCGTGGCGGCCGCCATCACCCTGACCCTGGCCGCCACGGCCCTCCCGGCCCGCCGCGCCCTATCCAGCCTCTCCGGCAAATCCAGCCCCTCTGGTGCATCCAGCCCCTCCGGCGTTTGAGGAGCGGGGTCTGGGGCGGAGCCCCAGGGAACGGTGGAAGGGCGGGTAGGGGACTTCGCCCCGCAGGGCCGCCCCCCGCCCCCCGCCCGCCCCCCCCACCCGGCGACACCGGCCACTCACTCCCGATTGGCCGGTCCGCAGGGCCCCGGAGCCCCCTACCGTGCCCCCATGGACCGCACCCTCGCCGCCGACCTGTCCCGCCTCCCCGAGCTCCTAGACGCCACCCGCGACGCCGCCGCAGCAACCCTCGCAGCACTGGACGCGCGTCCCGTCGTACCCGGAGCGGCAGCGCTACCGCCGACCCCGCCGCTCCCCGAGCAAGGCTCCGGCACGGAGGCCGCCCTCGCGGCCTTCGCGGAGCGCTGGGCACCGCGCCTGTCGGCGTCCGCCGGCCCCCGCTACCTCGGCTTCGTCACCGGCGGCGCCACCCCCGCCGCCCTCGCGGGCGACTGGCTCACGGCGGCCCACGACCAGAACTCCAACTCCGCCCTGGACGGCGGCGGCCAGGCCCTCGAACGCGAAACCGTCACCTGGCTCCGTGACCTCTTCCACCTCTCCGCCGCCCACACCGGCACCTTCGTCAGCGGCGCGACGATGTCCAACACCACCGGCCTGGCCATCGCCCGCGAATGGCTCGGCGAACGCCTCGGCGTCTCCCCGGCCGAGGACGGCGCGGCCGCGCTCGGCCCGGTCCGCGTCCTTTCGGGCGCCCCGCACTCCTCCATCGCCAAGGCCCTCTCCGTGCTCGGACTCGGCCGCTCAGCCCTGGTCCCCGTACCGACCCTGCCCGGCCGCGAGGCCGTCGACCCGGCCGCCCTGGACCGCGCCCTCGCCGACGCGCCCGGCCGGCCCGCCGTGGTCGTCGCCAACGCCGGCACCGTCAACACCGTGGACTTCGACGACCTCCGCGCCATCGCCGCCCTCCGCGAACGCCACGACTTCTGGCTGCACACGGACGCCGCCTTCGGCGCGTTCGCCGCCCTCTCTCCAGCCCACGCCCACCTCACCACCGGCCTCGACGCCTCCGACTCGATCTGCGTCGACCTGCACAAGTGGCTCAACGTCCCCTACGACAGCGCCGTCCAGTTCACCCGCCGCCGCGACCTCCAGGCCCGCGTCTTCCAGAACGCCGCCGCCTACCTCGGCCCTCTGGGCGAGAACCCCGACCTCGTCCACCTCACCCCGGAGAACTCCCACCGGCTGCGCGCCCTCGCCGCCTGGTTCACCCTCCGCGCCTACGGCCGCGAGGGCCACCGCGAGATCGTGGAACGGGACATCGCCTGCGCCCGCTCCCTCGGCGAATCCCTCACGCAGGACCCGTACTTCACGGTCCTCGCCCCCGTCCGCCTGAACGTCGTCTGCTTCACCCTCACCCACACCCCCACCGCGACCCGCCTGACAGCCCTGCGCGAAGCGGCAGGACCCGAGGTGTTCGTCACCCCCACGACGTACGGTGGAACCCCCGCCCTGCGCGCCGCGTTCTCCAACTGGCGGACCACGCAGGCAGACGTACGCCGGGCCGCGCAGGCCCTCCACACGGCGGCGAAGGAGCTCGGATGACCAACGGCCCGCTCACCCTCATCGAGGTGGAAGCCCTCGCCCGCGCCGCGCACGAGGGCCAGACCGACAAGGCCGGGCGTCCGTACGCAGAACACCTCGCCGCCGTCGCCGAGGGCGTACGCGCCCGCGGCGGCACCGCCGATCAGCAGGCGGCGGCCTGGCTCCACGACGCGATCGAGGACGAAGCCCTCACCCCGGACTGGCTGGAATCGGCCGGACTCCCGCAGTCCGTCAAGGACATGGTCCTGGCGGTCACCAAACGCCCCGGCGAACCGGTCGAGGCGTACACGGCCCGCATCCTCGCCACCCCCGGCGCCCTCCTGATCAAGGAAGCCGACCTGGCCCACAACGCGGACCCCGCCCGCCTCGCGGTCCTCGACGCCCCCACTCGCGACAGGCTGTCCGGGAAGTACGCCTATGTCCGCTCCCTCCTGGGCCTCACCGCCCCCTGACGCAAAACCACCACCGTCTCTTCGTCACGAGGCGGATAGCCGGGGCGCGTTGGTGGGAGGATGGTCCATGTGGGGGTGCGCGCGGCCGCACCCCGGGCCGACCAGGGGACGACCGAAGGTGTGATCAGAAGTGGCCATTTCGCTATCAGTAGTGGTTCTGTTGGCGATCATCCTCGTGGTGCTCGTCCGCGGAGGCCACCTCAAGGCCGGCCCCGCCATCGTCGCGGTCCTCTTCGGCTTCTTCCTCGCGTCGAGCTCCATCGCCCCGGACGTCAACCGCTTCCTGAACTCCCTCGCGGACACCATCGCGGGCATCAAGCTCTGACGCAGGAGTACGGCCGGCGGGCTCAGGCATCGCCCTGAGACCGCTCAAGGCCCTTCGGCAACCCCTGTAACACTCCCTCGCCGTGGTGCTCGCCCCAGACGGGCCGAGCCCTTCGCGGCCAGGTCGAGGACAGGACGGCCGACACACGTACCCGGCGGGGCTCTCGAGCGCCCGCGGGCCTTGGGTCACATGGCGGTGAGCTCGTACGGCTCCCCACTCGCCGAGAACGCCGTTCCGGGACCTTGGGCCCGTCCGTGGCGGCTTTGACCGGGGATGAAGGTCTGGACTTGGGGGGACTTAAGTCCCATTTCAAGCAAGATCATCCCGATTGATCAATTTCTTATGCCAGAGTCCTTCACGAGGCTCCCCGCCGCGGCTCCGCGCGGCTGTCGCTTGTGGCGAAATTTCGCCGAAGTCCGGTGTGAGACCTGTGATGTGACCACCCATCAATCATTCGTCGGCCCTTGACGGGCGCCGACTGCAAGGAGCATGACCATGTCTGCGTCAACTCTGATACGAGAGACCGAAGTCGCCGTCGCGCCGGCCGGGGGAAGGAGCGTCGGAGCGTTCACCTCCGCGTCGATCGGTGCGTACGTGGCCGCGACCTCGGCGCCCGAGCGCGCCATCTCGTCGATCAGGGCGAAGGTCGACCGGGGGCTCGTCCGCTACGACGCCTGGTTCCTGATTTTCGTCGCGGTCGTCCTCGGCCTGGGTGCCACGATCTTCGCCGGGCTGGTCGTCTGGTGCGTGGTGAAGCAGAACAAGAAGTTCACCGGCAATTGGTCCTTCAAGAACTACGGGCTGAAGGTCAGCGCCGAATGCGCCTAGCCGTCTGACGGACACGTCTGTGAGGCGCCCGGGAAGTCCCGGTTGCCGGGGGTCTCCCGGGCGCCGCTCTGATCGACAGAATCGGTAAGGATCAACACGGCAATGGCTCTCCTTGATGTCAGAAGCATCAGCTATTCCTATGACGGAATCGTCAACGTCCTGCTGGACGTGTCCTTCGCGGTCGAAGAGGGAACCATCGTCGGCCTCGTGGGCCCCAACGGCTCCGGCAAGTCCACGCTCATCAAGAACATCTTCGATCTCGTGCGCCTGCAGTCGGGGACCATCCTGCTCGGCGGCCACGAGCACGCGCGGCCCGAGGCGAAACGGCTGGGCATGTACCTCTCCAGCAACGACTATCTGCCCGAGTTCCTCACCGCCCGTGAGTACATCTCCATGATGGGCGGGCTCTTCGGCCTGGAAGTCGACCACGATGAGGCGATCGGCCTGTTCCGCAGGTTCTCCATGGACGGCCGCTATGACGACCTCATCGAGGACTACTCGCACGGCATGCGCAAGAAGACGCAGCTGGTGTCCGCCTTCGTGATCCGTCCACCGCTGACCATCGTCGACGAGACCCTCAACGGCATCGACCTGGAAGCGCTGCATCTTGCGGAGAAGGAGTTCCGGCTGATCCGCGACGAGGGCCGCTCCATCGTCCTGTGCACCCATGACTTTGCCGTACTGGAGCGCCTGGCCGACCGGACGCTCTTCCTGGACCTGGGACAGGTGGTGCACGACGCGCCGACGCGGGAACTGATCGAGGAACACGGATCGCTCGCGACGATGGTGGTCGACCACCTCGAATCGGACCTGCGATGACGGCGGTGCGAATTCGGCAGTCGGCGATCCTCGCCCGGATGCTCCTCGTGTTCTTCCGCCGCCGGGCCCTTCGGGCCGGCGCTCTGAAATCCACCCCGGTCAGGGTGTTCGTCATCGCGGCAGCCCTGCTGCTGCTGGGTGCCATGTGCACCGCCTCTTATTTCTTTCTGCGCCCTCTGGCTGGGGAAGCGGCGGTGTGGCGGCTGCTGTTCGATTCCTCGACGGTGTCCCTCGTGCTGTGGGTGCAGATCGCGTTCCTGCTGGTGAAGGTGTTGTTCATCAACGCCGAAGGGATGCTCCAGCTCAGCTATCAGCTACCGGTCACCAACCGCGAGCGCGCCACGGCCTTCCTCATGTACGAAGCAGCGATGACCGCCGTCGTGGCCGCCGCCGGTCTCGTCTCCCTCGCCGTGAGCGCGCTGATCCTCCTCGGCCCGTCCGCGGCCGGCTACATCACCGCCTCGATCGTCCTGCCCACCGTCCTCACTTACCTGACGCTGTCCGTGCTGTACCAGCTCCTGACCCGGCTGTGGATGCTGGCGGGGCTCGGCAGGATGGCGGGGATCCTCAACTCCCTCGCCCTGTTCGCCGTACTGGCGTACTACACCGCGCAGATGACGCCGATGATCCAGTCTCTGTCCAGCGCGTACCTGAGCAAGCGGACCACGTACACGTGGGTCACATCCGTGTCCTGGGCGTGGAACGAACACGGCCCTGGGCCGACGCTGGCCGCCACCGCAGTGGTGTCGGCCGTGCTGCTGACCTTGACCTTCGCGCTCGCCCCCAACCAGCACATCCGCCAGTCCAGCTACCTGAAACTCCCCGGAAGCATCCGGCTGCGGAACCTCCTCGGCCCGTACGACTGGTGCCTGCTGCGCAGCGCGCAGACCGTGGCCGCCGTTGCGATGGCCCTGGCTCTGTTCGCCTATCTGCTCCTGGCCGACTCCTCGTGGAACCCCATGTGGGGCTTGGCCGCGCTGTCCTTCGGCGGCCTGTACCAGTTCACCGCCACCCAGCCGCTCCGGGTGCTCCCCGGTGCGAGGGAACCGGCCTGGCGGGTCTATGTACGGCTGGTCAGGGCGCAGGTGGTCCTGCTCGTGGTGTTCGCCGTGCCCGCTCTCGCGATCACGCTGGCGGCCGATGCGGACCGACTCGTTTCCAGCGGGGCGGCGTTGGCCTCCTGCCTGGGCGGCACGGTCATGGCCACGTGCATCAGCATCGTGTTCCCCGCGGAGAAGGACAACCCGTTCTCCGTGTTCCTGGGGCTCTCCGTCGTCTTCGTCGTTGCCGGCGTGTCGGTGATCGGGCTGGGGCTGCTCTCCCTTCCGCCGTGGGCGGTCGTGGGCTGCCTGGCCGGGGCGGTCGCCGCGTTCATCGGGTACGCGATCCAAGGAATCCGCACAAATGAGTCAAGGAGAAGAAATGTTCAAGGCACGGTGGGCCATGACGTCCGCGCTGGGGGCCGTACTGCTGACGCTGGCCACCGTAGCGGTGTCCCTGCTCGCCCTCATGTTCTCGACGGGCGCTGACGAGGCCGCCAAACGCACCCTGTTCTTCGGGGCGGTGGTCTTCGAAACGGTGAAGAAGGACAACGGGGCGCTGGGCATCACCACGGGCATCGAGAACCCGGTCCCGCCCATCGTCCTGTTCCTCGTGCTCACCGTCGTTCTGACGCTGATCCAGACCGTCTACCAAGGGTTGAAGCAGCGCCGTGAGCAGCTCCTCAACGCGTCCGGCAGCTGACCTGAAGGTGGGGGCCGTCGCATGGGCGACGGCCGCGCAGGTGTGGCCCCTGCTGGCGGTCGCCGGCGTCCTTCTGGCGGCGGCGCTGGCCTTGAAGGCGCACTCCGGCGACCCGGTACCGGCCGAGATGGCATGGGTGCTGGTGGCCAAACCGAGCGCCTTGGGTCTGGCGGCCTCCTTCGCCCTACACGAATCGGCGCATGTGCTCGTCCTCAAACGCATCCGCACCGTCACCCACATCACCATCGAACGGACGGCGCTGCGCACCTCGGTGATCCCGCACGGTGCCATGACCACGCGCCAGACCGCCACGGTCGCCCTGGCCGGCCCCGCCGCCTGCCTCGCCGTGGGCGGCCTCCTGCGACTCTCCGGCCTCGACGAGGCCTTGTCCTGGTGGTACCTCGCGCACATCGTGTTCCTCGTGCCGCTCTTCGGCGACGGCAAGACCCTCTGGCGCTGCGCGCGAGAGGCATTCCCCGGACGAGGAATTCCTCCGGCGGCGGGAATCGGCAGCGACTGAAGGCACGTTCGCGTGTGCGCCGCTTCCACGACCTCCGGAACGACGAAGGGCCAGGCGGAGGAAACATCCTCTGACCTGGCCCTTTGCGTCTCTGAGCGGGTGACGGGAATCGAACCCGCGTAGCTAGTTTGGAAGATCGCGTACCCGCCCCTGGCCCGACCAGCCAACCCGCTGACCTGCTGGTTCCCTGCTCTCTCACCGCTGTTCCCCGCTGCGCCCTCAACGGCCCCCTCCGATCGGGCACGCGGGAGACACGAGCCAGGACACCGCGTCGAGAGGGCGTACACGGGTCAAGGGGCGAGCGCAGCGGCCACCCGTGACAGTCGAGCGGCCGGCAGCGCAAAGTGGTTGGCGGGGTTGCGGCAGGAGTACTCGCCGTCGTTGACGGCGTAACCGCGGACGTCTGTTGTCCAGCGCGCGGGGCCTGGTGCGCCCTGGGCGTCCAGCAGGGCGACTCCGAGGGCCTGGGGGTCCTCCACGCCCGTACAAGCGCGCAGCGCGGCCGCCAGGCGGTCCACGGCATCGTTGGGCAGTTCGTCGTCACCCAACGCGGGAAGCAGCAGTAGCAGCCGAGCGTGCGGGTCGGTGGTACTCCCGCCGGGCAGTGCATTGTCCGCAGCAGCGACCAGCTCGGGCCAGGACAGGCCCGGCCCCATGAAGTGCCCGTCGTCCTGGGCGAGGTGCTCGGCCTCCTCCCAATCGGGATGGTGGAGGAGGTAGTCGGTGCCGGCCTCGCCCGTGAGGGTGCGATAGACGATGTGGAGACGGTGATCGTTGGCAAGGGGGATGGTGAACGTCGGCCACTTGGCCTGCTCCCACAACCGCCGTTGGAACTCGCCCGCCGCGTCGTAGTCAGCACCGAAGAGCAGTTCCGCGGCTTCCTCGGAATGGACACACGAGGAGATGTGCCCAAGCCAGAACAACGGCTCGTCCAGGAACCCTGCCTCATGCGTGAGGGGGCCGCCGTCGTACCCCGGTATCCGGTCAGGATGCAGGTCTGCGCTGTTCGTCACGGAGGACATCATGCCGTCAGGGTCTGACTTCCTGGGGCCGAACCCAGCCGCCGACCCTCCAGGTGACAGCACTCAGCTTCTGATCGGAATCTCGTACACGACCTCGCACAGTGCGACGGGAATGACGATGTCGGCCGTCTCCACGGGTTGCCCCTGGTCGCTGTAGTAGGTCCGCCGAATGTGGGTCACCAGGGCAGCCTTCTGGATCCCGAGAAGCGACGCCTCCTCGGCGGTTGCCTGCCGCGGCTCCGGCTGCTCCACGGCGTGGCTGACCGTGATCCCAATGACGGCCATCCGGTTCACGACGCCGGCACCGGCATGCGGCCCACCCTCGGGCAGGACCACGAGCGTGCCGGCGGTGAGCCCGTACGGCTCCCAACTCGTCGACAACTGCACCGGCCTGCCATCGGCAAGGAACTCGTACACCGTGCGCACGCACAGCTCCCCAACCGAGATCCCGAGACGCGCGGCGATCTCGACCGGCGCGGGAACCTTGGCCTCGGTCCGGCTCTCCCAGTTCCCCTGCCTACCCAAGGCCTGCATGTCTGCACGGAAGGGAGAACTGCCGGGCTGCTCACGAGCCGACGACCGGACAACCCGCACGCGCTGCCGTGGCTCCGCGACGTACGTACCCGAGCCCGCGCGCCCTTCCAGCACTCCTTGGGAGATCAAGAGCTCCTGCGCCCGACGAACGACGTTCTCGCCAACCCCACACTCCTCGGCGATCTGCGTCCGCGAGGGGAGCCGGTCGCCAACGTTCCACTCATGCTCCGCAATCCGCTGCCGGAGTACGTCGGCGATACGGAGATAAGGCGGCTGCTCAGGCATGTAGAAAATCTAGTCCACTAGCTCTAATCTAGTTAACTAGCTTCACTCAACGTGTTCACTCGGCGACGGAGGCCCTCGGTGCCCGCTGCGGAATCAAGGGCCGAGAGCATCGCTGCCCACCTGTCTGCCCTGGGTCTGACCACGCGAGTGGAGGAGCACGCCCACTACACGTCGATCGAAGCGGAGGTACCGGAAACGCTGCCCGCCTCCACATGGCGGGCGGTCCTGGAAGTGGTGGCGGAGGCCGACCGATTCGGGCTCCTTGCCAGCAGCTTGACCGGCCGCACCCTCTGGGCCGCCGTACGCAAAGCGGTCCCCGCGACGGGCGACGTCCGGGGACCTGGCCGACAGCAGTAGGAGCTGATCAGCATGTTGAACCGTATGGTCCCCACAACCACCCGCACCAGTGGGCGCCCCCTCCGGCCGGCCTCACCGCCCGGCGCAGCCCCGCCCCCCTACCGGTCGAGCTCGTGCGCCATCGGTACCCACCACGAGTGCGCGCAGTCGTCCCCCGCCACGGCTCCGGTAGGCGTCCCTGTGATCTACGAGGCCTGCGACTGCCCCTGCCACACCCCAAGCGACCGGCCCGAACCGCGGCAGGTGACCAAGTGAGCGGATGGACCCCAAGCGGCGCCCTCGCCACAAACGTCGAGATCACCTCAACCACCGTCCAACGCGGTGACGTCATCCAGATCGGCGGCCAACCATGCCGCGTCATCGACCTGATCCAACTCCCCGCCAGCGCGAAGCGACTCTGCTTCGAGTCGGGCGAACTCCTGACCATGCACGCCCGAACCCGCCTCGTCGCCCTCCGAATGCGGAGGAACTGGTGAAGCAACCCGCACCGTTCCGCCGCCACGCCATCGCCGACGATCTCCGGTCCCAAATCTCGAATGGTCGCTTGAAGGCTGGCGAACGCCTCCCCTCCGAAGCCCGCCTGGCCGCCCACTACGCAGTCAGCACGCCCACACTCCGGAACGCCCTCGCGCTCCTCCAGGGCGAAGGCCTAGTGGAGAAGATCCACGGCAGTGGCAACTTCGTCCGCCACCCGCTCCGCAGGACCACGTACATCGGCGGCGGACACACGCCGAGCGCACTGGCCCCGACCGAGGAGGCGCTCCACACCACGGTCCGAGCCACCAACCTCCGAGCGCACGGCCAGCTGACCGCCCTCCTCAAGGTCTCGCCGCGCAGTCCCCTGACGGAGTTTCTCTACCTCACCCACGAGGGGAAGACACCGCACAGCCTCGCCCGCATCTACGTGCCCCGCGACCTGGCGCCGGCCGACGTCCCGGAGGGACTGCTAACCGCACGATTGCCAGACCAGCGCCTACCACTGGCCGTGGTCCAGGAATCGGTCAGCACTCGCCTCCCGACTCCAGGCGAAGCGACGACCCTTCGCATCAGCCCGACCCTGGCCATCCTCTCGATCACACGCGTGGCAACCGACACCGCCGGCCGTGTGGTTGAGGCGGCGCTCCTGGCACTCCCTGGCGACCGAGCCGACGCAGTCTTCACCACGCACCACACGACCGAAGCCAGGAGGGCGGAACGATGACACCCCACAACGAACTGCGACTCCTGCCGTGGTCGGGCCCTGACGGCAAACCCTGCTTCCTGAGCGCCGACGACAACGTCGGCTACCTGTCCCGCCTCGCCGACAACACAGAGGCGGTGCATCTCGGCTTGGGCTCGGAGCTCCTGGACCACGCCCTCGAAGTCCTCGCGGACGAGGAAGCGGACCCTGATGAGATCCGCCTCCTAGCAACCGACCTGGCTGGAGCCCTGAAGGACGTCGTCCGCGTAGCAACCAGCCGCGGTCACCGCCTAGCGACACCGGCCCTCTACCTTCCTGAAGATCGCAATGAAGCTCATCCCCAGCCAGCGGCCTCGGATTAGTGGCCCGCGCCCCAACGACGGTGAAGCCCCCAGCCGATCGCTGGGGGCTTCACCGTTCGTACGTCACTGCGACCGGCCGTCTCGGATTTACTGGAAAGCCATCCGGGGGATTCCGCGGAATGGCATATTGGGGTCATGACTCGAAACTATGCCGATCTATCCCCCCATGATTTCGAATTGCTCGTTAGGGACCTCCTCCAAGCCGAGTTCGGCGTCCGAATGGAAACCTTTCCCGCAGGCCGGGACGGTGGCGTCGATGTCCGGTTGCATCATGGAGGAGAGGATTCGGTAATTATTCAGTGCAAGCATTCGCCGGGTCGGTCGTTTGCTCAGATCCGAAGTCAGCTGCAATTGGAGGCCAGAAAAATCGGCAGGAGATTTAGTTGCAGGTACATGCTTGCAACTTCGGCTTCGCTAACGCGAGCCAATAAGCGCGAAGTGGTTCAAATGTTCAGCGGCGTCAGCCTAAGTGAGACCGATATCCTCGGCGTTGACGACCTCGACAACCTTCTCACGCTCCATCCTCAAATTGAGACGCAGAACTTTAAGCTCTGGATCACGTCGAGCGCGGTGCTGCAGCATCTGATGAATTCAGACTTGCATCTGAGGAGTGCCGGCTTGGTTGAACGAATCGTTAAGCGGCGCAGACTTTATGTGCACAGTGAAGCGCACACCACATCCCTTGAGATGTTGGAAGCCCATCATGTGTGTGTGATCTCGGGTGAGCCGGGAATCGGAAAGACCACTCTAGCCGAGACGCTCCTTGTGAGGCTCCTGGCGGATGGCTGGGAAGTTCACACTGCGTCGGAAGATATTTCTGAAATTGAACGTGTTTGGCAGCCGGGGAGGAAGCAGGCCTTCCTTTATGACGACTTCCTGGGGCAGAACTCTCTGCTCGACAGCTTGAATAAGAATGAGGACAGTCGCCTTGTCCAGATCGCCGAGAGGGTCAGCCAAGAAGGCGACAAGCGTCTCATCATGACAACGCGAGAGTATATTTTGCGACAGGCGAGGCAGATATACCCGCGCCTGAAGTCTTCTCCGCTCCTGTATGAGGATAGGGTCGTTTTGAACCTCGGCGACTACACGAGGCTACAGAAAGCGAAAATTTTCTACAATCACATTCATTTCGCCGGAATCGAGGAGTCTGCCCTGAGGTCGATCCTCTCCGATAGGAAATATGTAAATGTCGTTGAGCATGCGAATTTTAGTCCACGAGTGATTGAGCTTGTTGCTTCAAACTTCAGAAATTCCGGTGTTCCGGGAAGCGATTTCTATCAGTATACGATGGGCGCGCTCGACAACCCTCGCGATCTGTGGGATAGCATCTTTCAAGATCAGCTTTCGCAGGCTGAACGTGGCCTCTTGTTGGTTCTAGCCACAGTTCGCCGGCCTGTTGAGGTGTCTGATCTGTTTGAGGGAGTATCCGCCTATCAGGCTGCGGCGGGAGTATTGCCGGATAGCCCCCATCGCTTGAGCCTGGCTCTTAAGAAACTGCAGGGAACGTTCGTCCGTGTTGCTGCGGACGTGCGCCTAGATGATCAGGCCAGAGGGTTTCATCCAGGAAACTATTCGACAGTTGTACAGCTGGCTAACCCTTCCTTCATTGATTTTGTTTCCTCCTATCTTTCGTCTCATCCGGGTGAGATTTCCCAAGTGGCTCGGGGCGCCGTCTTCTTCGAGCAAGTTGAAACGCTCGTGAACTGGGATATTGGTGGAAACCTTGATGAGCGCCTAATTGCGTCCCTGATGGACTCCTTCTTCGGTAGCCGTAATCGGGTGCAAGAAAAAACCCACCCTCGCCTGGCGCCCGGTCAGCAGCACGTGCTAATGGGGGCGTTGAGGCGCTTGGTGGATGCTCCTTCTTGTTATTGGGTCGAGGGGATGGGGAGGCATTCCGTTGAGGTCAGGCAGCAGGCGTCGCTCCTGAACCGCCATCTCGTTATGCTGATGTTGGATGCGAAATATCGACACGGACTCCTCCCTGTGGATGCGCTTACGGCGATTCTCGAAGGGCTGGCTCGACGTGTGGAAGGTGAGGCGGAGCTTTCCGTTCGTCAAGAGATCCGACTTATTTCGTACCTGGGGGAATATTCCGAGATGGGGGGCTCGGCCGCAAGTGGGAGGGATATGCTTGCTTTGAGGCTAATGGGGGCTCTGGACCTTCCTGAGGATTTTGAAATAGCTCTTTCTCCATTTAAGGAGCTGAGCGTGCCGTCGTCCGATTGGTCGGTGACGGCTGAGGCTGGATTGCGAAGAAGATTTCAAGATTTTCTTTCTGGGTGGGATATTTCAGAGTCGGGGCGTGTTAATACCGTCGCAGATTGTCAGGACTCGATTAGTCGTATTGCTTCCGTCGTTGAGTACTTCGAGCTGGATGGCGTAGATACCCCGGTCTTGAAGGATCGCTTGGAGCTACTGGAAGATGAAGTGGCGCAAGACCTGGATTTTAGCGAAGAGGAATCCGCTGGTGACGATATTCCTGCGCAGTATCCTCTGCGATCGCCAGCGCTGCGAGAGTATGAGCCGCAAATTGATCCCGTCGATGAGCTCTTCCAGACCCTCGGGGATTAGTTGGTGGATTGCTCCGGGGCGATCCACGCTTCACCCCGGCTGTCATCCCGTCTGCCGTCGTCCCACACGTAGTGGTAGCGGGGCAGTCGTCAGGGGCCCAGGTGGAGCGCCCTGCTGGACGAACGACCTGGGCCCCTGGCGGCTGGTCTGCTACGGCTTGCCCTGGGACGACGGCAGACGGGATGACAGCCCCCACCCCGAACCACAACGGAGCCGCGGGCGCACGACTGGCCCCCGCATCCCAGAGTCAGAGCGCCCCCGCCGGAGGCATTGTCTTGACGGGCGGCTCACCTATCAGGCCGGGGTCATCCAGCCCATCAAGTCCTTAGCCATTGGCGCGCGGCCGGCGTCCCGGGCTGGAGCGGGGCGTAGACAGGGGCGCAGGCCCGGGGCGACGGGCGCGCGACGCCGCCTTGGCGGCGGAAGCGCCCTTGATGAAGTAGGGAAACTCTTACCGCATGGCCTCGGGGTCAGAGAGCGATCGGGCGGTAGGCCAAGGCTCGTTCGACGACCTGTTCGGCGGAAGGGTGTTGTCCCGGGCACGGGTAGAAGATGTAGTCGCTGACGTGCGGGCACCGTAGGCCCAGTTCCAGGGCTTCGATGATCGTGCTGCCCTCGTCCTCGGTCGCTATGTCGCCATCCATGAGTTGCTGGACCAGGCGCACGGCTTCCTCGTGGGTCATGAGGTGACGAGCTGGCGGCCGTCGTGGCTGCGGACGTGGGGGCCGGCGTCGTCTAGAGCGTCCAGGAGACGGATCGCGTAGACCTCGGACATTTGAGCAGTGACCTCTGCTGGGGTGAGCCAGGCGACTGCGGTCGATTCCGCCGAGGTGCGCTCGGTGCCGCCTGATGGCTTGCAGCGGAAGACCAGGGCGACGATGCCTCGGGTGGTGTTCTTGTAGACCCCGGTGAGCTCGTCTACCTCGACCTCGATGCCTGTCTCTTCCAAGACCTCGCGGCGTACGCCGGCCTCCGGGGACTCTGCGAGTTCGAGGACTCCGCCCGGCAGTTCCCAATTCCCGTTGTCCGCGCGACGGATCGCCAGGAGTCGGCCGTCCTCGCGCAGCACTGCCCCGGCTACGGACACGGAGTGCAGTGGCGTTGACTTGGCCTGCGGGGAACCCGTACTCATGTACAGGAGCATAGGAGGAAGAGAAGGACTATGGGAACCGCAGCAGGAGGTGGCAGGGCCGCCGTGCCTCGGTACGTGCAGATCGCCGAAGACATCGTTCAGCAGATCCGGGCCGGGGTGCTGAGTGCCGGCGACATGGTGCCGAGTGAGTCGGAGCTCGTGGAGCGCTACGGCGTCGCGGGCGGGACGATCCGCAAGGCCATGGTGGAGGTTCGGGCGAGCGGGCTCGTAGAGACCCGGCATGGCAAGGGCTCGCTGGTGAAGGCTCGGCCGCCTGTGCGGCACCGGTCCTCCGATCGCTTTCGGCGTACGCATCGGCAGGAGGGCCGGGCGGCGTATCTCGCCGAGTCCGCGCAGTCCGGGGCTGAAGCCAAGGTGAGCGTGCTGTTCATCGGGCCCATGGAGGCGCCGGAGGAGATCGCGACGCGGCTCGGGGTCACCGCGGGGACTCAGGTGCTGGCTCGGCGTCGGCTGTACTTCCGGAACGGGACGCCCGTGGAGACGGCTACCTCGTACCTGCCCTGGGACGTCGTGAAGGACATCCCGGAGCTGTTCGCCGAGAATCCGGGGCCCGGCGGCATCTACGCCCGGCTGGAGGATCACGGCCACGTCTTCGCCGAGTACGTGGAGACGCTCCAGGCCCGGCCAGCCGCCAAAGCTGAGGCGACCGAGCTGTCGCTGACTCCTGGCGCACCCGTGGTGCATCTGCTCCGCGATGCGGTCACGGAAGAAGGTCGTGTGGTCGAGGTCTGCGACACCCTCATGGCCGCTGACCAGTTCGTCTTCGAGTACCGGATCCCCGCGCGCGACTGACGCTCGCTCAACTCCCCGCAGCCCGCTACGAGTTTCTCTTCGTGGCGGGCTGACTCATGTATAGGAGTCGGGCACTCTTCTTCATGTCACTCCTATACATGAGTGACGGAGCTCAGCATCTATAGAGGAGTGATCCGCTGTGCGTCAGATTCCCGTCGACACCTCGGCCGCCATGGTGATGGTCGCCCAGCCCCCGGCAGTGAAGATCAAGGACC
Organism: Streptomyces sp. NPDC056883; assembly: GCF_042788835.1. NCBI lineage: Bacteria > Bacillati > Actinomycetota > Actinomycetes > Kitasatosporales > Streptomycetaceae > Streptomyces > Streptomyces sp. NPDC056883. The sequence goes on from NZ_JBHUBS010000004.1 coordinate 47,433, forward strand.
GTCGGACCGGTGAGATCGCCACCGACCCCGAGACCGGGTCCCAGATGATGACCGTGGACGTGTTGTTCGCCTCTTACGGGGAGGCGGAAGTCCTGTCGGTGGTCGTGCCGGCGCCCGGGATCTCGGGTGAGCTGGTCATGGGTACCCCCGTCGCGCTGACCGGCCTGGTCGCCCGTCCGTGGGAGAACGAGTTCAACGGCCAGAAGCGCCACGGCATCAGCTTCCGCGCCGTCGCCGTCACCTCGCTCACGGCAAAGGCGGGCTGAACATGAACGCCTTATGGGTCACGCTGGTGGTGGTCCTCGCCTTGGCGCTCGTACTGCGCTGGCGGCATCCCACCTGGTACTGGATGACCTTCGGGGTCACCTTCGCGACCGTTCGCGTTCTGATCCGCTACCGCTCGGTGATGGACGCCTGCGGGCTCACCGTCCCGCCCTCCCGCTGGCGACTAGCACTCGCTCGGGTCGCTAACAGGCCCGCACCTGAGGCTCGTTCGCCGCGCATCCTGCGGCTCCGGCCTACCTCGACCGGCCTGGTCCTGCGGCTGAAACTCCGGCCCGGACAGGACGCGTTCGACTTCTCCGCCTCGTCGGACCGGCTCCGCCACTCATTCGCCTTGCACAACGTCGTCTCACGAGAGATCCGCTCCAGCGTCGTCGAGCTGAGGATGACTGGATACGACGTACTCAAGCGGGTACGCATGCCGGCCGCGGCCCTGCCCGATCAACCGCTCCGCGTGCCGGTGGCCCTGCGCGAAGACGGGCAGGTCCATCACCGGGACTACCGGCAGGTCCCGCACGCCCTGAATGTCGGCGCGACCAAGTCCGGGAAGTCCGTCTACCAACGCACGCTCGTCTCCGGCCTGGCCTCGCAGAACGTCGCCCTCGTCGGCATCGACTGCAAGAACGGCGTGGAACTCTCGCCGATGGCTCGGCGGTTCACTGCCCTCGCTGACAACCCGGACGATGCAGCGGAGCTGCTCGCCGCGCTCGTCCAGTACATGGGCCGCGTCTACGAGCTCATCCGGGCCGAGCAGCGGATCAGCATCGACCTGCCGGATGCAGAGATCACTGCTGACATCTGGGATCTGCCCGTGCACCTTCGCCCCGTACCGGTCGTGCTGCTGGTGGATGAGGTTGCGGAGCTCGCCCTCGCCGCGGGTAAGGCGGAGGAGGCTCGACGGGACCAGATCGTCACCGACTTGGTCCGTCTCGCCCAGCTTGGCCGCGCCGCCGGCATTCACCTGGAGATCTGCGGTCAGCGCTTCGGCTCCGAACTCGGCAAGGGCATCACGATGCTCCGTGCCCAGCTCACCGGCCGTACTGCTCACCGTGTCAACGACGAGACCTCGGCGAACATGGCCTTCGGGGACATCTCCCCGGACGCAGTCCTCGCCGCCGTCCAGATCGACAAAGACCGCCCAGGCACAGCCGTGGCCGGCGACTCCTCCGGCGGCTGGTCCCGCATTAGGGCCCCGCACACCACGCTCCGCCAGGCCGTGAACACCTGCAACGCCCAGGCTCACCGCACTCCGAACATCCCGGAGCTGGACCCCTTCCGGCCTGCGCTGCCGGTACGCGTCCTGGTCGGCAAGGTCCAGCCCAAGGCCGCCACAGCAGGTGCCTTCTAAACACTTGGCCCACCCGGTCGGCGCGGCCTCTCGCGCCAGTTCCCTACCCCACCCATGCCTGAAAGGAGGTGAAGACCATGACCCGCCTGGTCCGTCCGGACGCCGTCCTGGTCCAGGCCGTCATCGCCGGAGCCCTCTCCTTCGCCCACCTCCACGACCTCGCCGAAGCCGCCGGACAGGACGGCTGGAAGGCCTGGGCCTACCCGGTCAGCGTGGACCTGCTCCTCGTCGCCGCCTGGCACCGCCTCCGCTCTCTGCGGGATGCGGGGGAGCCCTCGCGGTCGGCCTGGTCCTGGTTCGCCGTAGCCCTCGCGGCCTCGCTTGGTGCGAACGTTGCGACCGCCGGCCTACTCGACCTCCGCGACGTCCCGGACTGGCTCCGCATCCTCGTCGCCGGATGGCCCGCCCTCGCCTTCCTCGGCGGCACGCTCTTGGTCCACCGGCCTACGTCGCCCAGTGCGCCGGAACCCGTTCCTGACCCGGCGACCCTGCCCGTGGTCGAGCGGGTGACAGAACCCGGCGTACAGGCCGACGAGCTCCCCGTTCTCCCCGTTCTCCCTGCCACAGTCCCGCCGGCCCTCGTCGCGCACGCCCAGAAGATCGCCGCCGACCACCGCACCCGTACCGGCTCGGACATCGATACCGAGACTCTGCGCGCCCGACTCGGCGTCCCGTCCCCGATGGCTGAAGCCATCGCTGCCCAGCTCGCCCGACAGGAGATCCCATGCCCGCCCGGATCAACTTCCGCTCGCTCATGAAGATCGGCCCCGTCCAGATAGGCACCTACCGCGACAACCGCGGTCGCAACAAGGACACCGCCGTCTGCACCACCGACGGCTGCGGCTGGTCCTCGGACTACAGCTCCTCGACCGCCGCCCAGCTCGCCGCCCGCTCCCACCGCTGCCGCGTCAGCTGACCCCGGAAGGACAACCGCCATGGACGTCCCGCTCTGGTTCGCCCTGCTGGTCGTCGGTGTCCTCGGCTACAAGCTCGTCCGCCCGCCGCTCTGGCTCGTCGCCGTGATCCTCGTCGGCGGCTTCCTCCTCGCGGACAGCTTCCTCGCCCCGGCCATCGACACCGCGATCAACAAGTAGCCGGCCCCGGAAGGAGAACGACCATGTTCAAGCCCAAGTACCCCAGCCCCGACACCTACACCCCGGCGACCATCCGCCCGACCGCGGCACCCGTCGAGTACTCGGAGCACGGTCCGGCTCCCGTCCCCGCGAAGTCCCCGAGTGCCTTCGGCGGCCTGCTCCAGAGTTCGCCCGGAACCGCACTCGCCCTCGCCGCCGGCGGAGTCGCTGGAGTCCTCGCGCTGGCCTCGGTCGCCGTCTCGCTGCTCCTGGCCGTCGCGGTCACCGCCGTCGCCCTGTCCATCAGCGCCGTCGTCATGCTCTTCCTCGTCCGCGCCCTGTGCCCGGAGTTCAAGAGCCGTTGACCGGCCCCGGGACGGCTCAACCGCCAAGTCTCCGCCGTCCCGGCGCCGCATTCCTGCCCGATCCAACGAACCGGACGGAATCACCATCATGAAGCAGAACACCCCGGGAGAGCTCTGCCCGAACTGCGACGGCCACGCCTCCGTCGCCATCACCCTCGGCGGCCGCGACCACAACGGCCACCTCCGTACGATCACGGCCCACTGCTTCACCTGCCACGGCACCGGGACCCGCCGCCCCACCCGCCGTCCCCACCGGACGGTGACCGCGTGACCCACACCGCGACCATCGCGGGCCTGGACCCGTCCACCCTCGGCGACATGCTGAAGGTGGCCGGGGCCCCCGGGTACGCACGCTGGGAAGACCAGATCCACCGCACGGGTGGCTGCTCCGACCCGATCCACATCACCGGCTGGACTGTCGCCAAGGACAAGGCCTCCGGCGAGGTCCTGCACCGCTACTCCACCGCGGACGAACCCGGTGCCCGCCTCCGCATCGCCTGTGGCAACCGCCGCGCCTCCCGCTGCCCGGCCTGCGCCTGGACCCACGCCGGAGACACGTACCACCTGATCCGGGCCGGGCTGGCAGGCGACGACCGCCGCGAGATCCCCGCCACCGTCCGCGGACATCCCCGCGTCTTCGCCACTCTCACCGCCCCGTCTTTCGGACCGGTCCACAACCGGCCCGCCTCCGGGCGCTGCCGCTGCGGCACCCACCACCCCGACGATGACGCCGAACTCGGCAGCGCCCTCGACCCGACCACGTACGACTACGCCGCCGCCGTCCTCTTCAACAACCACGCCGGACAGCTCTGGCAGCGATTCACGACCCGCCTGCGCCGCGAGATCGCTGCCTCCGCCGGGCTGACCCAACGCGAGCTGACGGAGGAAGCCCGGATCTCCTACGGCAAGGTCGCCGAATTCCAGAAGCGCGGCGCCATCCACTTCCACGCCGTGATCCGCATCGACGGGCCTGCCGGCCCCTCGACCCCGCCGCCGTACTGGGCCAGCACGGAACTCCTGGAACGATCGATCCGCTCTGCCGTAGCCCACTCCTACACGTCGGTTCGGGTCCCTTCCGTCGCTGGTGAGCCCGCCCGCGCCTTCCGCTGGGGCACTCAGCTCGACGTACGCCCGATCAAGGCCTTCGGGGACGGCTCTGACATCACTGAACAGGCCGTCGCCTCGTACGTCGCGAAGTACGCGACCAAGGCCGCCGAGACCACTGGAGCCACCGACACGGCCGTGCACTGCCGCAAGTGCCGGGGGACTGGCCACTCCGACCGCTATCACCGCCCCGCCTCCGCACTGAGCCTCTGCTCCCGCTGCCACGGAACCGGCCTCGGCGAAGACCTCGACCGGCTATCCGTGCCCGAGCACGCCCGCCGCCTGATGGAGGCCTGTGCGGCGCTGCAACCTCTCTACCCGGACCGCGCGCTCACCCGCTGGGCCCACATGCTCGGCTTCCGCGGCCACTTCTCCACCAAGTCGAGGCAGTACTCCACCACCCTCGGCGCCCTCCGCCAGACCCGCGCCGACTACCGCGCCGCCCAGGAACGCGAAGCCCGCGGCCTCAACGACTTCGAGCCGGAGACCGTGCTCGTCCTCGCCTCCTGGGAGTACGCCGGCCACGGCCACAATCCGGGGGAGTCCGTCCTCGCCGCGACCATCGCCCGCGACATCCAGCTCAACCGCCAGACCGCCCGCGAAGCCCTGCAAGGAGAGCAGCATGAATGAGCGATACCTCAGCGTCGTCCAGGTCGCCGAGCTGCTCGGTACCACCGTGCGGTTCCCTCGCCGCCTCATCGAGGAGCGTCGGATCACCTACGTGAAGGTTGGTCGGCACGTGCGCATCCCGGAGAGCGCCGTCCGGGAGTACCTCGCCGCGAACACCGTCGAGCCTCGCCGTCGCCGTCTGGGGGTGGCTGCCTGATGGCAGGGAAGCGCCGACAGTTCGGCCGGGTCCGCAAACTGCCCTCCGGCCGGTACCAGGCCCGGTACCTCGGACCGGACGGGGAGCTCCGTCCCGCGCCTGAGACGTTCCGTACGAAGAAGGACGCGGACGACTGGCTCGCCGACATGCAGACCGAGATGCGGCGAGGTGACTGGCGGGATCCAGACGCCGGGAAGGTCGCCTTCGGCCCGTACGCCGCCGCTTGGATCAAAGAGCGCGAGCTGACGAGCACCACCAGACAGCTCTATTCCTCGCTCCTCAAGCACCACCTGGAGCCCGTCCTCGGAGCCGTCAACCTGGCAGAGATCTCGCCGCCCCTCGTACGGAGCTGGCGTGCTGACAAACTCGCCGCCGGCACCGGGCCCACCACTGTGGCCAAGGCCTACGCCCTGCTCCGCGCCATCCTGGGGACGGCTGTCTCCGACGAGCTGATCCGGCGGAATCCCTGCCAGGTCAAGGGAGCCAGCACCGTCCACACCCCGGAGCGCCCGACAGCCACGGTCAAGGAGGTCTACGCGCTGGCCGAAGCGGTCCAGCCGCGCTATCGAGCGCTCGTGCTGATGGCTGGATTTCTCGGGCTGCGCTGGGGTGAGCTGATCGGCCTGCACCGGCGCGACGTCGACCTGGAGCACCGCACCGTGCGTGTCCGGCGGGCCGTCGCTGAACTGAGCAACGGGCAGCGGGAGATCAAGGCGCCGAAGAGCGCGGCGGGCAAGAGGACGGTCTCCATCCCCGGCGTGATCCTGGCGGATCTGCATGAGCACCTGAAGCGGTACGCCGAGGCCGGCGCCGATGGGCGTGTCTTCGTCGGGGCCAAGGGAGCCACCCCGCGCCGGAATCACTTCAACCGGCTCTGGCACAAGGCGTGTCGGGAAGCGGGAGTGAAGGGGCTGCACTTCCACGATCTCCGGCACACGGGCAACACGCTCGCCGCGTCGACGGGCGCCAGCACACGGGAGTTGATGACGCGCATGGGCCACAGCACCGCCCGGGCCGCGCTGATCTATCAGCACGCCAGTGCCGACCGAGATCGACTGATCGCCGACGCGCTGAGCGGGCTCGTGAAGAAGGGCCGGAAGGCAGCCGCCAAGGGCACGAAGAAAGATCCACAGCGGAAGGGGCACGCAGGGGGCACGCCGAGCTGATCGCAGCCCCGGGAACGACGAAGGGCCAGGTCGAGGAAACGTCCTCTGACCTGGCCCTTTGCGTCTCTGAGCGGGTGACGGGAATCGAACCCGCGTAGCTAGTTTGGAAGACTAGTGCTCTACCATTGAGCTACACCCGCAGCACGTGCGACGCAGGTCCGGGGACCGCGGCACGGACAGCATCCTAGCGGGTTCCGGCGGGGGATCGCACACCGCATTTCGCGCCCGCGTGCGGCCGCGGCGGCGCCCGGCGGGTCCATCGCCGAAACTCCGCACGGCGGAGGGTCTTCGGGCATGTACCCTACGTGTCGCACCGACGGGGTGTGGCGCAGCTTGGTAGCGCGTCCGCTTTGGGAGCGGAAGGTCGTCGGTTCGAATCCGGCCACCCCGACCAGCAGGAGTAGCAGGAGCAGCGCGCGCGTCCTCGGGTTCTCGTGTCCTTACGAGGCCGCGTCGATGATCGCGTTGTGGGCTGATTGCCGCTTGCGGCTACTATGCAAGCTGCGTGCCCGTGTGTCTGATGTACCGGGCCCGATCCGCTGAGAACCGCTAGACCGCGGCGATGAGCAGAGACCCCCAGCAGTCAGCCACAAGGAGACCGAACCGTGAAGAGCGCCGTGGAGACCCTGAACCCGACTCGGGTTCGGCTCACTGTTGAGGTGCCCTTCGAGGAGCTCAAGGACAGCCTCGACGCGGCCTACAAGAAGATCAACCAGCAGGTCACGGTGAAGGGCTTCCGCAAGGGCAAGATCCCGGCCCGCGTCATCGACCAGCGCTTCGGCCGCGGTGCGGTGCTGGAGGAGGCCGTCAACGACGCCCTCCCGAAGTTCTACACCGAGGCCGTCAACGAGGCCGACCTGAACCCGCTGGGCCAGCCCGAGGTCGACATCACGGAGCTGAAGGACGGCGAGCTGCTGTCCTTCACCGCCGAGGTCGACATCCGTCCCGCGATCGAGATCCCGGACTACTCCGGCATCGAGGTCACCGTGGACGCCATCGAGGTCTCGGACGAGGACGTCGAGAAGTCCGTCGAGCAGCTGCGCGGCCGCTTCGCGTCCACCAAGGACGTCGAGCGCGCGGCTGAGGACGGCGACGTCGTCACCATCGACCTCGAGGCCAAGGTCGACGGCGAGGTGCTGGAGGACGGTGTCGCCCAGGACGTCTCCTACACCATCGGCTCGGGCGAGCTTCTCGAAGGCATCGACGAGGCCGTCAAGGGCCTGGAGGCCGGTGGCGAGGCCACCTTCACCTCCCAGCTGAAGGGCGGCTCCGCCGAGGGCAAGGACGCCGAGGTCACCGTCAAGGTCACCAAGGTTTCCGCCCGTGAGCTGCCGGAGCTGGACGACGAGTTCGCCGGCATGGCGAGCGAGTTCGACACCCTCGAGGAGCTCAAGGCCGACAGCCGCAAGCGCCTCGAGAACATGAAGCAGTACGACCAGGCCACGCAGGCCCAGGAGCGCGTCCTGGAGAAGCTGCTGGAGCTCGTCGAGGTCCCGATCCCCGAGAAGCTCCTCGCGGACGAGGTCCAGACCCGCAAGCACAACCTCGAGCACCACCAGCTCGGCCAGATGGGCCTCACCATCGAGAAGTACCTGGAGATCCAGGGCAAGACGGTCGAGGAGTTCGACGCCGAGACCGCCGAGCAGGCGATCAAGGGCATCAAGACCCAGTTCGTCCTCGACGAGCTGGTCAACAAGGAGAAGCTGAACGTGAACCAGGAGGAGCTCACCGAGCACCTCATGCGTCGCGCCGCCTCCTCCGGCATGTCCCCCGACCAGTTCGCCCAGGCCGTCGTCGAGGGTGGCCAGGTTCCGATGCTCGTCGGCGAGGTCGCCCGCGGCAAGGCCCTCGCGGCCGTCGTCGAGGCCGCCAAGGTCACCGACACCAACGGTGAGGTCGTCGACCTCTCCGACGACGAGGACGAGCTCGAGCAGGCTGCCGAGACCGTCGAGAACGTGGTCGAGGCCGACGGCGACATCGCCGCCGACGAGGCCAAGTAACACTCGCCGGTAGATCCGGTAGATCCGGTGGATACAGCGGGGTACCCCCGCTGAGCAGTACCAGAGCACGGCCCGGAGGGCCCGTACGCCATCGCGTCCGGGCCCTTCGGCCTTCCCGCGGGACCGCTGCGGGAGTCCCGCGGGACGCCCTTCGGGGACCCTCCCCGGGACCCTCCGTGAGGGCCCTCTGACCTTGCGCTCCGAGCGAACAGTTCGGGAAGCGGGATGGCGTTGTCCTAGCTGCGCGTTAGGGTCCATGAATACGAGGGCACGGGAGTACCCGACGCCGGCGGACATCGTCCGCACGGCAGGTCCGCGCCCCAGAACGAGACGCTGAGACGGCACATGGCCGTCGGAGACGAGCAGGTGGATACGTGACGAATCTGAAGCCTTACGCCGCGGGTGAGCCGTCCATCGGTGGCGGCCTCGGCGACCATGTCTACAACCGGCTGCTCGGCGAGCGCATCATCTTCCTCGGCCAGCAGGTCGACGACGACATCGCCAACAAGATCACTGCGCAGCTCCTGCTCCTGGCCGCCGAGCCGGAGAAGGACATCTACCTGTACATCAACAGCCCCGGTGGTTCGGTGACGGCGGGCATGGCGGTCTACGACACCATGCAGTACATCCCGAACGACGTGGTCACCATCGGTATGGGCATGGCGGCCTCCATGGGCCAGTTCCTGCTCACCGGCGGCACCCCGGGCAAGCGCTTCGCGCTCCCGAACACCGACATCCTGATGCACCAGGGCTCCGCCGGCATCGGCGGCACCGCCTCGGACATCAAGATCCAGGCCCAGTACCTGCTGCGCACGAAGCAGCGCATGGCTGAGATCACCGCGCACCACTCCGGCCAGACCGTGGAGACGATCATCCGCGACGGCGACCGCGACCGCTGGTACACGGCGGAAGAGGCCAAGGAGTACGGCCTCATCGACGAGATCATCTCCGCCGCGTCGCTGGTCCCGGGCGGCGGCGGCACCGGGGCCTGATCCCGGCCCCGGCCCGGCGTACGGGGATCCCCTACGGGAGCCCGTACGCCCGCCCCGCACCAGGCAAAGCCTCAGCCCGCAGAACGCCACCAGGACGGTGAACACTCAGATGCACATGAACAACCTTTCTCCCGCGAGCGGCCTCTACACCGGCGCGCCGGTGGACAACCGCTACGTCGTGCCGCGCTTCGTGGAGCGCACCTCGCAGGGCGTCCGCGAGTACGACCCGTACGCGAAGCTCTTCGAGGAGCGCATCATCTTCCTCGGCGTGCAGATCGACGACGCCTCCGCCAACGACGTCATGGCGCAGCTCCTGTGCCTGGAGTCGATGGACCCGGACCGCGACATCTACCTGTACATCAACAGCCCCGGCGGCTCCTTCACCGCGCTGACGGCGATCTACGACACGATGCAGTTCGTGAAGCCGGACATCTCGACGGTCTGCATGGGCCAGGCGGCCTCCGCCGCCGCGGTCCTGCTCGCCGCCGGTGCTCCCGGCAAGCGCATGGCGCTGCCGAACGCCCGCGTGCTGATCCACCAGCCCTCGGGCGGCACCGGCCGTGAGCAGCTCTCCGACCTGGAGATCGCGGCCAACGAGATCCTGCGCATGCGCGACCAGCTGGAGACCATGCTGGCCACGCACTCCTCGACCCCGATCGAGAAGATCCGCGACGACATCGAGCGCGACAAGATCCTCACGGCCCAGGACGCGCTGGCGTACGGCCTGATCGACCAGGTCGTGGCGACCCGTAAGACTTCGAACTGATCCTTGCCGCCAGTTGGCGCGGGCACATCGCCGGATTCGGAGATGTGAACCACGTCAAGGGGGCCCCGCACGGGGCCCCCGGCAAGGTACCGTCGGATATGAGGCACCAGGAGCGCTGAACCAGGCGTCTCCCAGGCGAAGGGGAAGCACCTCGTGGCACGCATCGGTGACGGCGGCGACCTGCTCAAGTGCTCGTTCTGCGGAAAGAGCCAGAAGCAGGTGAAGAAGCTCATCGCGGGACCCGGTGTGTACATCTGCGACGAGTGCATCGACCTCTGCAACGAGATCATCGAAGAGGAACTCGCGGAGACCTCCGAGGTTCGCTGGGAAGAACTTCCCAAGCCCCGTGAGATCTACGAGTTCCTGGAGAGCTACGTCGTCGGCCAGGAGCCGGCGAAGAAGGCGCTCTCCGTCGCGGTGTACAACCACTACAAGCGCGTCCAGGCCGGCGAGAACGGCGGCGGGACGGGCCGTGACGACGCGATCGAGCTCGCGAAGTCCAACATCCTCCTGCTCGGCCCCACGGGCTCGGGCAAGACGCTGCTGGCCCAGACGCTGGCCCGGATGCTCAACGTTCCGTTCGCCATCGCGGACGCGACGGCGCTCACGGAGGCCGGGTACGTCGGCGAGGACGTCGAGAACATCCTGCTCAAGCTGATCCAGGCGGCCGACTACGACGTCAAGAAGGCCGAAACCGGAATCATCTACATCGACGAGATCGACAAGGTCGCCCGCAAGAGCGAGAACCCGTCGATCACGCGCGACGTGAGCGGCGAGGGCGTGCAGCAGGCCCTCCTGAAGATCCTGGAAGGCACCACCGCCTCCGTGCCGCCGCAGGGCGGCCGCAAGCACCCGCACCAGGAATTCATCCAGATCGACACGACGAACGTGCTGTTCATCGTGGGCGGCGCCTTCTCCGGCCTGGAGCGGATCATCGAATCCCGCGCCGGCGCCAAGGGCATCGGCTTCGGGGCGACGATCCGCTCGAAGCGCGAGATCGAGGCGAGCAACCAGTTCCAGGAGGTCATGCCGGAGGACCTGGTGAAGTTCGGGATGATCCCCGAGTTCATCGGCCGTCTGCCCGTCATCACCTCGGTGCACAACCTGGACCGCGAGGCCCTGCTCCAGATCCTCATCGAGCCGCGCAACGCCCTGGTCAAGCAGTACCAGCGGCTGTTCGAACTCGACGGCGTCGAGCTGGACTTCGAGCGCGAGGCCCTCGAGGCCATCGCCGACCAGGCGATCCTCCGCCAGACCGGCGCGCGCGGCCTGCGCGCCATCATGGAAGAGGTCCTGATGTCGGTGATGTACGAGGTCCCGTCCCGCAAGGACGTGGCCCGCGTGGTCATCACCTCGGACGTGGTCCGCTCCAACGTCAACCCGACGCTGGTCCCGCGGATCGTCCCGAAGGACCAGGGCCCGCACGAGAAGTCGGCGTAGCGGCCGTTACGTCAGCACGCATGAGGAAGGGCGCCCCCGGACCGGGGGCGCCCTTCCTCATGTGGTGCGCCGAATGTGGTGCGCTGAGCGTTACTTCTTCACGCGGGCGGTGTTGTAGAGCTTCGCGGCGAGCTCCGCGGTCTGGTCCAGGGTGTAGCCCGGCTTGCCGGCCAGGATCGACGCCACGTCGGTGGCGCCGACCATGCTCAGGGTGCTGTAGTCACCCCACACGCAGATCGGAATGGTGAACTCCTTCGGACCCTTGTCCGTGGTGTTCGTGTTGATGAGCTTCATCTCCTGGCACTTCATCACCGCGCCCTTGAAGCCCGCCGGGGTCTTCGCCTGGGGGCTTCCGATCAACTCCACCTTCGTGGAGCCGTCCTTGGAGGCGTTGAGCTTGGCCATGGCGAAGTACGCGTCCACGGACTTCTCCGGGTCGGCGACGTCGCCGTAGAGCCCGGAGAAGTTGAGGCCCTTGGTGGTCAGCGGGTTCTTCGGGTCACCGGCCTGGTAGTTCATGCCCACCTGGGTGGGGTTCTTGATGCCGACCCCTTCGGCTTCCTTCTTGTCCTTGTCGCTGAAGTCGGGGTCCTTGTACTTCGGGTCCTTCTTGAAGTCGTCCACCGTCGCCGGAGCCACCAGCTTGTAGCCCTTGGTGTCCGCGGAGATCGAGGCCGAGGCGCCGCCGCCCTGCGTGAAGTACCAGCCGGCGCCGCCGATCACGGCCACCGCCAGCACGACGGCGATGATCACGCCGGCCTTCGACTTCTTCGGGGGCGTACCGCCGTACGGAGGCTGCTGCTGGTAGCCGCCGTACGGGGCCTGCTGCTGCTGGGGGAAGCCGGGCTGCTGCTGCGGGTAGCCCTGCTGCGGGACACCCTGGGGGGCCTGCTGCGGGTACCCGTATCCGGGCTGCTGTCCGTAGGGCCCCGGCTGCTGCCCGTACGGGCCCGGCTGCTGCGGCTGCTGCCCGTAGGGCCCCGGCTGCTGCGGCTGCTGGCCTCCGTACGGCCCCGGCTGGTTGTAGCTCATCCCGCGTCCCCCCATGAGGTTGTTTATGCGTCCCAGACATCCTGGCGGAAGCCGGGGCGGCGAAGGGCCCCGGGCCCCCGGAAACCCGGTTTCATGACCGGACCGTTACGGCCCTAAACTGTGGCTCGTGACCGAGAACACGCAGACACCCAGCAGCCCCTACTCCGAACTGCCGACTTCGTACGCGCCGGCCGATGTAGAGGGGAAGCTCTACGAGCGCTGGGTAGAGCGTGGGTACTTCGAGGCGGACGAGAAGAGCGACAAGCCCCCCTTCGCCATCGTCATCCCGCCGCCGAACGTCACCGGAAGCCTCCACCTGGGGCACGCCTTCGAGCACACGCTGATCGACGCCATCACCCGCCGCAAGCGCATGCAGGGCTACGAGACCCTGTGGCAGCCCGGCATGGACCACGCGGGCATCGCCACCCAGAACGTCGTCGAGCGCGAGCTCGCCAAGGAGGGCAAGTCCCGCCACGACCTGGGCCGCGAGGCCTTCGTCGAGCGCGTCTGGCAGTGGAAGGGCGAGTCCGGCGGCCAGATCTCCGGCCAGATGCGCCGCCTCGGCGACGGCGTCGACTGGTCGCGCGAGCGCTTCACCATGGACGAGGGCCTGTCCGAGGCCGTCCAGACCATCTTCAAGAAGCTCTACGACGACGAGCTGATCTACCGCGCCGAGCGCATCATCAACTGGTGCCCCCGCTGCCTCACCGCGATCTCCGACATCGAGGTCGAGTACCAGGACGACGAGGGCGAGCTCGTCTCCATCCGCTACGGCGAGGGCGATGCCTCCATCGTCGTCGCGACGACCCGCGCCGAGACGATGCTGGGTGACACGGCCGTCGCCGTCCACCCCGACGACGAGCGCTACAAGCACCTCGTCGGCACCGAGATCGAGCTGCCGCTCACCGGCCGCCGCATCCCGGTCGTCGCCGACGGGCACGTCGACCCCGAGTTCGGCACCGGCGCCGTCAAGGTGACCCCGGCGCACGACCCGAACGACTTCGAGATCGGTCAGCGCCACGGCCTGCCCAACCTCGCCGTCATGGACGAGCACGCCGTCATCACCGTCCACGGCCCCTTCCTGGGCCTGGACCGCCTGGAGGCCCGTTCCGCCATCGTCGCCGCGCTGCGCGCCGAGGGCCGGATCGTCGCCGAGAAGCGTCCGTACACGCACTCCGTCGGCCACTGCTCGCGCTGCAAGACCACCATCGAGCCGCGCCTGTCGCTCCAGTGGTGGGTCAAGGTCGGCCCGCTCGCCAAGGCCGCCGGTGACGCGGTCCGCGACGGCCAGGTCAAGATCCACCCGCAGGAGATGGAGAAGCGCTACTTCGACTGGGTCGACAACCTCCACGACTGGTGCATCTCGCGCCAGCTGTGGTGGGGCCACCGCATCCCCGTCTGGTACGGCCCGAACGGCGAGATCGTCTGCGTCGGCCCCGACGAGCAGCCGCCGACCGGCGAGGGCTGGACCCAGGACACGGACGTCCTGGACACCTGGTTCTCCTCCGGCCTGTGGCCGTTCTCCACGCTCGGCTGGCCGCAGCAGACCGACAGCCTGGCGAAGTTCTACCCGAACGCCGTCCTGGTCACCGGCTACGACATCCTCTTCTTCTGGGTCGCCCGGATGATGATGTTCGGCCTGTACGCGATGGACGGCACCCCGCCGTTCCACACCATCGCCCTGCACGGCATGGTCCGCGACGAGCGCGGCAAGAAGATGTCGAAGTCCTTCGGCAACGCGGTCAACCCGCTGGACTGGATGGACAAGTACGGTTCCGACGCGGTCCGCTTCACCCTGGCGCGCGGCGCCAACCCGGGTGTCGACGTCCCGATCGGCGAGGACTGGGTCCAGGCCTCCAGCAAGTTCGCCAACAAGATCTGGAACGCCACCCGCTTCGCGATGATGAACGGCGCCACGATCGAGGGCGACCTGCCCTCGGTCGAGGAGATGTCGGCGACCGACCGCTGGATCCTGTCCCGGCTGAACGAGACGGTCGCGCAGGCCGACGCCTTCTACGAGGACTACCAGTTCTCGAAGCTCAGCGAGGCGCTCTACCACTTCGCGTGGGACGAGGTCTTCGACTGGTACGTCGAGCTGTCGAAGACGACCTTCTTCGCGGGCGGCGAGCCGGCCAAGGCCTCCGCCCGGGTCCTCGGCGAGGTCCTCGACGTCATGCTGCGCCTGCTGCACCCGGTGGTCCCCTTCGTCACCGAGACCCTGTGGACCACGCTGACCGGCGGCGAGTCCCTCGTGATCGCCGAATGGCCGAAGGACAGCGGCTTCCGCGACGCGGGCGCCAAGTCCGAGATCGAGGGCATCCAGAGCCTGGTCCGCGAGGTCCGCCGGTTCCGCAAGGAGCAGGGCCTCGACGACAAGCAGAAGGTCCCGGCCCGCCTGGACCTGTCCGCCACCGCGCTGGCCGCCCACGAGGCCGCCATCCGCCAGGTGCTGCGCCTCCAGCCGGAGGGCGACGACTTCAGCGCCACCGCGACCCTGCCGGTCGCCGGCGCCACCGTCGCGCTCGACCTGTCGGGCACCATCGACATCCCGGCGGAGCGCGCGCGGCTGAGCAAGGACCTGGCCGCCGCCGAGAAGGAGAAGCAGCAGGCCGAGGCGAAGCTCGGGAACGAGGCGTTCATCGCCAAGGCCCCCGACAACGTCGTGGACAAGATCAAGGGCCGGCTGACCAAGGCCGAGGCGGACATCGCCCGCCTCACCGACCAGCTGGCCGGGCTGCCCCAGGGCTAGCCGACCCGCAGGACGCAAGCGAAGGCCCCCACGCCGTCGGTCGACGTGGGGGCCTTCGGCCTATCCCTTCCCCGCGAGGGGCCCGGCATCACGGCAGCGGTGCCATCACAACAGCGGTGCCATCACAACAGCGGTGCCATCACAACAGCTGTGCGCCGAACCTCGTCAGGATGAGCGCCGCGACCACGCCGTACGCGGCCACCGGCACCAGCCAGTGGGGGACCGCCCGCAGCCGGGAGCCGGCCGGGGCCAGGTGGAGGGTGACGTACCAGAACAGCGGGATCATCACCGCCCAGACGACCATGCACCACGGGCACAGCGCCCCGATCACGTACAGGCACTGGCTGATCAGCCACACCGTGAAGGCGAACCCGGCGGCGATCCCGGCCCACAGGCCGCGCCACAGCCACCGGGGGAGCAGCGCCCCGGCGACCAGGGCCGCTCCCAGTCCGGCGAGGGCCGCGAAGCCGGCGATTCCGAGCAGCATGTTGGGGAAGCCGAGGAGGTTGCCCTGCCAGGTGGTCATCACGTCGCCGCAGCTCAGCACCGCGTTGATGTTGCAGCCCGGGGTGAAGAGCGGGTTCTCCAGGGTGCGGATGCGGTCGTAGGTGAGGACGCCGGAGGCCAGGGTGCCGACGAGGCCGCCGATCAGCAGGAGCAGGGCGGTGCCCCGGGGGGCGGGCGTTCCCTGGTGGGGGGTCGTTCCCCGTTGGGTGGTCATTCTCCCGACGCTACGAGCGCGGCGGCGGCCCCGGGTAGAGAGGAAGGCCTCCGGGCGGAGGGACCTCCGGCCTGTCCGAAGTGCCCTAAATCACGCGTTCTCGGGTCCGGGTGGCCGGGATCCGGGGGTGCCGAGCACGGATGATGGAGGGCATGCACGTCACGCCCGCCCCCTCGGCGCCCCACAGGCTCCTGGCCTTCGGCCGCCGGCTCGCGCAGGGCTGGGCCGGGTCGCCGCGCGCGATGGACGTGCTCGCGGCCCTCTGCTGCCTGGGCCTGATGGCGCTCGACCTGCCGGGCCTGGCGGCCGCCGACAACTCCCTGAACGGGCCCGCCGCGGCGGTCGTCCTGGCCATTGGCTGCTCCACGCTGCTGGTGCGGCGCCGGCTGCCCTGGGTCTCGTACCTCGCCGCGCTGCTCTTCATCGGCTGGCTGCACGAGCTGACCCTGATCCAGTTCTCGCTGTACTCGGTGGGCCGCTTCCGCGGGCGCCGGGCCGGTGTCCTCGCCACCTTGGGCTACGTGGCCTTCGCGCTGTGCCTGTTCTGCTGCGTGCCGGGCTGGCCGCTGGCCCGGGCCGAGACCCTCAGCTCCTTCCTCAGCCTCGTCGTGCCCATCGGGGTCCTCGCCTCGGCCGTGGGCATCGCCGCCTACCGCCACGACCTGGTGCGCGAGCTCGACACCCGGCGCGCGGAGTCCGCCGTCCTGCAGGCCGTCCAGCAGGAGCGGACCTCCGTCGCCCGCGACGTCCACGACTTCGTCGGGCGCGAGCTGACCCTGCTGACGGTCCGCTCCGAGGTGCTGTCGATGCGCTCGCGCGAGACGGCGTACGCGAAGGACTTCGAGGAGCTCGCCGACACCGCCCGCCGGGCCCACCTGGTGCTCAACGAGATCATCGTGCAGCGCGGGGAGCGGGCGGCGACCCCGGGCGTGGACGGGCTGGCGGCCCTCGCGGAGGAGAGCGGGCGCGCGGGTTCCCCCGTACGGCTGGACCTGGATCCGGCCGTGCACGGGCTGTCGCCGCTGCGCCAGGCGGCGGTCTACCGGGTGGTGCAGGAATGCCTGACCAACGCCGCCAAGCACGCGCGGGGCGAAACCGTCGAGGTGTCCATCGCGGCGGACGGGCCGCAGCTGCGGATCGCCGTCCGCAACGGGCTGGCGCAGCGCAATCCGACCCGGGCCCCCGTCTCGGCGGGCTCGGGCACGGCGAGCATGTGCGAGCGCGTGCGCAGCCTGGGCGGAACCCTGACGGCGACGCGCACGCAGGACGCGTACGAGGTCCTCGCCACGCTCCCGAAGGGCTGAGCCCGGCCGGGCGCCCCCACTTCCGTCAGGCCCTCGCCGGCGCCAGCAGGCTGCTGAGCGCGTCCATGTCCTCCACGCAGCGCCCGGAGCCCAGGGCCACGCAGTCCAGCGGGTCGTCCGCGACGAAGACGGGGATCCCCGTCGAGGAGGCCATCCGCAGGTCCAGGCCGGGGAGCAGTGCGCCGCCGCCGGTCAGGACGATGCCGTGCTCCATGACGTCCCCGGACAGTTCGGGCGGGCACTCCTCCAGGGTGGTGCGGACCGCCGCGATGATCGCCTCGATCGGCTCGTCGAGCGCGGCCCGTACGTCGCGCGCGTCGAGCTGCAGCGTCTGGGGCATGCCGCCGACCTTCTCGCGGCCCCGCACCGTGAAGGTGGCGGTCTCCAGCTCCGGCCGGTCCGGCACCGGCCACGCCGAGCCGATGGCGATCTTGACGTCCTCGGCGGTGCGGTCGCCGATGAGCAGGGCGTGCTCCTTGCGGACCCAGTCGGTGATCGCGGCGTCCAGCCGGTCGCCGCCGACCCGCAGCGACTGGGAGGTGACGATGCCGCCCAGCGAGATGACCGCGACCTCGGAGGTGCCGCCGCCGATGTCGACGACCATCGAGCCGCGAGGTTCGGACACCGGGAGCCCGGCGCCGATCGCCGCGGCCATGGGTTCCTCGATCAGGTGCACGGTTCTGGCGCCGGCCCGGGTGGAGGCGTGGATGATGGCCCGCCGTTCCACCGGGGTGACCCCGGACGGTACGCAGATCACCATGCGGGTGCGGACCCGGCGGCCGGGGACGGCCTTGCGGACGAAGTGCCGGATCATCTCCTCGGCGGCCTCGTAGTCGCAGATCACGCCGTCCTTGAGGGGGCGGATCGCGGTGATGGAGCCCGGTGTGCGGCCGATGGTCTCCTTGGCCTCGGTCCCCACGGCCAGTGCGGTGGTGGTGCCCGCCTTGACGGCCACCACGGACGGCTCATTGAGGACGATGCCGTGCCCCCGTGCGTAGACGAGGGTGTTGGCGGTTCCCAGGTCTATCCCTATGTCGCGGCTGGAAGCTGTCTTGTTGGTGCTGGCCTGCGGCATTTGTTCCCCAATCTCCTGCCCGCAAGGCTTGCATAACGATCCGGTCGCTCTGCCGGCCAAAGGTCCCGATACGACCGGGCCGAAAGTCCCCCCGGCCCTCGTCCGTAGACTGGGTCCCGTGAGTGAGCAGCAGCCCGAGAGCCACGATGACAGCTTCGACGCGTTCGACCAGATCGTGGCGGAAGAGTCCGACCGCGACCCCGACCTGGCGGTGATCGAGGCGGGCAGCCGCACCCTGCGGACGCAGGCCGGTCCGCCCCAGGGCGACCCGGTACCCGAAGAGCCCACCGACCCCGAGGTGGCCCAGGCGCTGCGGGAGGTGGAGCAGGAGCTGGCCGGCCGCTGGGGCGAGACCAAGCTGGAGCCGTCCGTCACGCGGATCGCCGCGCTGATGGACGTCCTGGGCGAGCCGCAGCGCGCGTACCCCTCCATCCACGTCACCGGCACCAACGGCAAGACGAGCACCGCCCGCATGATCGAGGCGCTGATGAACGCCTTCGAGCTGCGCACGGGCCGCTACACCAGCCCGCACGTGCAGTCGATCACCGAGCGGATCAGCCTGGACGGGGCGCCGATCAGCGCCGAGCGGTTCGTCGAGACGTACCACGACATCAAGCCGTACGTGGACATGGTGGACGCGGCCGAGGAGATCCGGCTGTCGTTCTTCGAGGTCCTCACCGGCATGGCCTACGCGGCCTTCGCGGACGCTCCCGTGGACGCGGCCGTGGTCGAGGTGGGCATGGGCGGCACCTGGGACGCCACCAACGTGATCGACGGCGCGGTCGCCGTGGTCACCCCGATCAGCCTGGACCACACGGACCGGCTCGGCTCCACCACCGGCGAGATCGCGCAGGAGAAGGGCGGCGTCATCAAGAAGGGCGCCACCGTGATCCTGGCGCAGCAGCCGGTGGACGCGGCGCAGGTGCTGTTGAAGAAGGCCGTGGAGGTCGACGCGACCGTGGCCCGCGAGGGCATGGAGTTCGGCGTCGTCACCCGCGAGGTCGCGGTGGGCGGGCAGCAGCTGACGCTGCGCGGGCTGGGCGGCGAGTACGACGGGATCTTCCTGCCGCTGTACGGCGCCCACATGGCGCACAACGCGGCGGTGGCGCTGGCGGCGGTCGAGGCCTTCTTCGGGATCGGCGCCGACCACGCGCGGGCGCTGGACGTGGAGACCGTGCGGAAGGCCTTCGCCTCGGTGACCTCGCCCGGCCGCATGGAGGTCGTGCGGCGCAGCCCGACGGTGGTCCTGGACGCGGCGCACAACCCGGCCGGGGCGCGGGTCACGGCCGAGGCGGTGACCGAGGCCTTCGGCTTCAGCCGGCTGATCGGGGTCGTGGGCGCGAGCGAGGGCAAGGACGCGCGCGGGATCCTCGAGGCCTTCGAGCCGATCTTCGCCGAGGTCGTGATCACGGAGAACACCAGCCACCGGGCGAGCTCCGCCGACGAACTGGCGGCCGTCGCGGTCGAGGTCTTCGGCGCCGACCGGGTGCAGGTGGAGCCGCGGCTGGACGACGCCCTGGAGGCGGCGATCACGCTGGCGGAGGAAGAGGCGGAGTACGGAGGGGCCGGGGTCCTGGTGACCGGGTCCGTCATCACGGTGGGCGAGGCCCGCCTGCTACTGAAGAGGGGCTGAGGGATGCGCACGCTGTGTAGTTCTACGCTGATCGCCGAGTTCTTCGTGATCGGCTTCGCCGGACTGGTCGCGATGAAGGGCGACCTGAGCCAGGTCACGGTCTGGACGGTCTGCGGGATCGCGATGCTGGTGTCGGTCCTGCTGTGCGGGATGCTCTCGCGCCCCGGGGCCGTCCAGATCGGCTGGGCCCTGCAGATCGGGCTCGTGCTGAGCGGGTTCGTCGTCCCGATGATGTTCGCCCTGGGCGTGGTGTTCGCCGGTCTGTGGTGGTGCTCGATCCACTACGGCCGCCGCATCGACGTGATCAAGGCCCAGTGGGCCGCCCAGGCGGAGGCCCAGGCCGCCGCCCCGACCGAGGCGTAGTCCGCCGGGGAGCCGGAGCGGGGCCCGGAAGGCCCCGTACGGCGGGGGCCCGGGCCCCTGTAGCCTCGTCGGACCGCACCCGTATGCCGCAAGGAGTTACCCATATGACCCAGCGCACGCTCGTCCTCCTCAAGCCCGACGCCGTCCGTCGCGGCCTGATCGGCGAGATCGTCGGCCGCATCGAGCGGAAGGCCGGCTGGACCATTCCCGCGCTGGAGCTGCGCACGCTGGACCAGGAGACCCTGGAAGCGCACTACGGCGAGCACAAGGGCAAGGTCTTCTACGAGCCCCTCATGGGCTTCATGGCGAGCGGCCCGGTCGTGGCCCTGGTCGTCGAAGGGGAGCGCGTGATCGAGGGTGTCCGCCAGTTGGCCGGACCCACTGACCCGATTGCCGCCGCGCCCGGCTCCATCCGGGGTGACTTCGGTACCGTCACCCGGGAGAACCTGATCCACGCCTCGGACTCCGAGGAGTCCGCGGAGCGGGAGCTGAAGCTGTTCTTCCCGGCGCTGTGATCACTCTTTTCTGACGCAACATCAGCCGAATAGCGCTCATGACCTGGGGCGACCGAAGTAATTTCGGTCGCCCTCCGGTATTACCGGGCACTTTCGGGAACGCATCGACAGGACACGACGTCACCACTATGGGGGCGGGTATTCGTTCCGGCGGGCTTGCCGGAGTCCCGTCGCGCGGTGGCCGTACTTGCGGCACTACGATGGGGCCTCCACCCACACACCCACCTCGCCGACCTGACAGCAGCCGCTATCAACTGGAAGGCCAGACGCTCCTCATGGGGAACAAGGGGAACAACATGTCGTTCATCGGCCGTGACATGGCGATCGACCTCGGGACCGCCAACACGCTGGTGTACGTGAGGGGCCGGGGAATCGTCCTGAACGAGCCGTCCGTGGTCGCCATCAACACGAACACCGGTGGCATCCTGGCGGTCGGCTCCGAAGCCAAGAAGATGATCGGGCGCACGCCCGGCAACATCGTCGCCGTGCGGCCCCTCAAGGACGGCGTCATCGCCGACTTCGAGATCACCGAGCGGATGCTCCGGTACTTCATCCTCAAGATCCACAAGCGCCGTTACCTGGCCCGCCCGCGCGTGGTGGTCTGCGTGCCCTCCGGCATCACGGGAGTGGAGCGCCGCGCCGTCATCGAGGCGTCCACGCAGGCCGGTGCCCGCCAGGTGCACATCATCGAAGAGCCGATGGCCGCCGCCATCGGAGCGGGCCTGCCCGTCCACGAGGCCACCGGCAACATGGTCGTGGACATCGGTGGCGGCACCACCGAGGTGGCCGTCATCTCCCTCGGCGGAATCGTCACGGCACAGTCGATCCGGGTGGCCGGAGACGAGCTCGACAACGCGATCATCCAGCACATCAAGAAGGAGTACTCGCTCCTCCTCGGTGAGCGCACCGCCGAGCAGATCAAGATCACCATCGGGTCGGCCTACGACCTCGACAAGGACGAGCACACCGAGATCCGCGGCCGCGACCTGGTCTCGGGCCTGCCCAAGACCGTGGTGATCTCGGCCGCCGAGGTGCGCAAGGCGATCGAGGAGCCGGTCAACGCCATCGTCGACGCCGTCAAGACCACCCTCGACAAGTGCCCGCCGGAGCTCTCCGGCGACATCATGGACCGCGGCATCGTCCTGACCGGAGGCGGCGCCCTGCTCCGCGGCCTCGACGAGCGGCTGCGCCGCGAGACGGGCATGCCGATCCACATCGCCGAGGATCCGCTCGACTCCGTCGCGCTCGGATCCGGCAAGTGCGTAGAGGAGTTCGAGGCGCTCCAGCAGGTCCTGGACGCCCAGCCGCGGCGCTGATCCGGCCCGCCGCGCGGCGGTGGAACACAAATGATCCGCCGTACGGGTGCTACCGGGCCCGTGCGGCGGATCGTTGATATACAGGCAAGGTCCGGTGCGAGCCCCGGCTCCACCGGAGCGGCTTCGCCGCACGGGTAACTATGAGGAAGGCACGGCCGCCGCACGTGAGGGACACACGAGAAAGCCGGCTGCTCCTGGTGCTTCTGATCGCCATCGCGTTCGCTTTGATCACGGTGGACATCAGGACGGGTGAGGAGTCTCCGGTCGACGGTGCCCGACAGGCCGCCGCAGCGGTTTTCGGGCCGGTCGAGAAGGGCGTGGCGAAAGGCGTCGACCCGGTCGCCAACGCCATAGGGGCGGTACGGGACTCCGGCGAGCGGCACAACCGCATCGCGACGCTGGAGCGCGAGAACGCGGCGCTCAAGGCCAAGCTGGGCAGTGACGACCAGACCCGCAGCCGGATCCGCGAGCTCGACGAGATGCTCAAGCGGGCGGGCGCGGGCCAGTACGGCATCAAGGGCGCCGAGGTCATCGCCATAGGAGCGGCCCAGGGCTTCTCCTGGACCGTGACCATCGACGCGGGCAGCAAGGACGGCATCGAGCGCGACATGACCGTCCTCAACGGGGACGGACTCGTCGGCCGCGTCGCCACCGTCGGCCCCGACACCGCCACCGTGGTCCTCGCCAACGACCCCGACTTCACTGTCGGAACCCGCCTGGAGAAGACCGGCGAACTCGGCTTCGCCACCGGTCAGGGCGACCGGGAGCTCTCCGTGCAGATGCTCAACGGCAAGGCCAAGATCAACACCGGCGACCGGCTCGTCACCTTCGGCTCGCGCGGCAACAAGCCCTTCGTGCCCGGCGTCCCGATCGGCGAGGTGATCAAGGTCGACCCCTCGCGCGGCGACCTGACCCGCACCATCTGGGTCCGCCCCTTCGTCGGCTTCTCCCGCCTGGACATCGTCGGCGTCGTGGTCATGCCCCCGCGCGAAGACCCGCGCGACGCGGTCCTGCCGCCCAAGCCCGAGGCGCCCAAGCCCACCCCGACGGTCACCGTCACGGTCACCCCGTCGCCCGGCGCGTCCGCGTCCGGCAAGCCGGCCGACGACTAGGAGCCGATCATCATGCGTTTCAACCGGATCCTGCTCTCGGGCACGCTCGTCGTGGTCGCCCTGGTCGTCCAGGTCTCCATCCTGGGCCGCCTCCAACTCCCCGGAGCCGTCCCCGACCTGGTCCTGCTCACGGTCGTCGCCCTCGCACTCGTGTACGGGTGCGTCAGCGGCGCCCTCATCGGCTTCGCCGCCGGACTCCTCACCGACCTGGCCCCGCCCGCCGACCACGCCGCCGGCCGCTACGCGCTCGTGCTGTGCGTCATCGGCTACGTCGCCGGCCTGGTCCGCCCCGACACCGGGCGGTTCCGCTCCGCCTGGGGCCCGATGCTCACCGTGGTCGGCGCCGCCTTCGTCTCCACCCTGCTCTACGCGGGCGTCGGCGCCCTCGTCGGCGACACCGCCGCCCGGCACGTGGGCCTGACCGGACTGCTGTTCACCGCGGTCCTCTACGACCTGCTGCTCGCCCCCTTCACGGTGCCGTTCATCATGGCCCTGGCCCGCCGCGCGGAGAACGACCCGATGGCCGTCGAGGCCAACGGCGGTCCGCCCGCGGGCAAGGACATCGCCTCCGGCTGGCTGGCCGGCGGCACCGGGCTGCGGATCGGCAGCCAGCGCGGCGGCCTGCGGATGAAGACCGCCCGCAGCCGGGCCAACCGGGCCGGCCGGATAAAGGGCGTCAAGGGAATCAAGGGTGTGAAGAGCGTCAAGAAGCTGTGAGGGAGGAGTCCACGTGACCAACATTCCGGAGACCGGCCGTACCTCCCGGGTGCAGATCCGGCTCGTGATCATCCAGGTTCTCGTCTGCTCGATGTTCCTCACCCTCGGCGGCCGGCTCTGGTACCTCCAGATCCGCAACGGCGCGGAGTACTACCACGAGGCGAAGAGCAACCACGTCCAGCGGGTCGTCCAGCCGGCCGTGCGCGGCACGATCCTCGACGCCCGGGGCGTCGCCCTCGCCGACAACGAGACCCGGCTGGTCGTCTCCACCAGCCGCACGGCGCTGATGAAGATGAAGGACCGCGGCAAGGGCGTCATGACCCGGCTCGCCGGCGTCCTGGACATGACCCCCAAGGAGGTCATGGAGAAGGTCCGCCTCTGCGACTCCCAGACCCCCGCACCCTGCTGGAACGGCTCCCCGTACCAGCCGATCCCGATCACCCTCGACGCCACCACGCAGCAGGCGCTGCAGCTGCGCGAACGCCCGGAGGAGTTCCCCGGCATCACCGCCGAGCCCGTCGCGATCCGCCGCTACCCGGCCCCCGGCGGCGCCCGCACCGCGCAGGTCCTCGGATACCTCTCGCCGGTCACCGACGACGAGATCCAGAAGGCCAAGGACACCGACTCGCCGCACCTGCGCTCCGACCAGGTCGGCCGCTCCGGGATCGAGCGCACCTACGACAAGTACCTGCGCGGCAAGGCGATGGTCACCTCCTACGAGGTGGACAACCTCGGCCGGGTCATGCACCAGACCGAATCCGACGCCGGTGTGCCCGGATCCACCCTCGTCACCAGCATCGACGCCCGGGTCCAGTCCGTCGCCGAGTACGAGCTCCAGCTGGCGATGAAGACGGTCCGCCAGGAGACCGACAAGATCACCGGCCGCAAGTACGAGGGCGACTCGGGCGCCGTCGTCGTCATGGAGACCAAGACCGGCCGGGTCGTCGCCATGGCCTCCCAGCCCGACTACGACCCCAACGCCTGGGTCGGCGGCATCGCCGCCAAGGACTACGCGAGCCTCACCAGCGACACCTCCAACTACCCGCTGCTCAACCGGGCCATCCAGGGCCAGGCCCCCGCGGGCTCCATCTTCAAGGTGGTGTCGGCGAGCGCGGCCGTCCGGGCCGGATACGCCTTCGACGACAAGTACAACTGCAGCGCCTCGTACAGCATGGGCAACCGGAGCTTCGCGAACTTCGAGTCCAAGGGGCACGGCCCCATCACCCTCGCCGAGGCCCTCAAGTTCTCCTGCAACACCGTCTTCTACGCCCTCGGGCACAAGGAGTGGCAGCGCGACGGCGGCCTCAAGCCCAAGAAGGACGCCCACGACTGGTTCTACCGGACCGCCCGCGAGTTCGGCCTCGGCTCCGAGACCGGGGTCGACCTGCCCAACGAGGTCTCCGGCCGCATCCCCGACCGCCACTGGAAGCAGTCCTTCTGGGCGGCCAACAAGAACTCCTGGTGCAAGCAGGGCAAGAAGGGCGGCACCTACGTCGAGCAGATCGCCTACGAGAGCTGCCTCGAAGGCAACCAGCTGAAGGCGTACGACAGCATCAACTTCGCCATCGGCCAGGGAGACGTCCTCGTCACCCCCATCCAGATGGCCACCGCCTACGCCGCCATCAGCAACGGGGGCACCCTCTTCGACCCCACGGTCGGCAAGGCGGTGATCAGCGCCGACGGCAAGCAGGTCCGGATGATCAAGCCCAAGCCGCATGGCCGGCTGCCGATCGACGCCAAGACCATCAAGGACCTCGACAGGGGCCTGCGCATGGTCGTCGAGCCCGGCGGTACGGCCGCCTGGCGCTTCGGCGGCTGGCCGCTGGACAGGATCCCGATGCGGGCCAAGACCGGCACCGCCCAGGTCTACGGCAAGCAGACCACCTCCTGGCTGGCGACCTACACCGACGACTTCACCATCGTCATGACCATCTCCCAGGGCGGCACCGGCTCCGGAGCCTCCGGCCCCGCCGTCCGCAACATCTACAACGCCATCTACGGCCTCGACATGGCGGGCAAGCAGGACTACAAGAAGGCGCTCCTGCTGGGACCGGAGAAGAACCTGCCCAAGATCCGCCCCGACGGCGGCATCGATTCCCCCGAGATCCGGCCGTACGTACCGCCGTCCCCGGAAGAACTGGCGCCGCCCGCGCTCGCCGGCCCGCCCGCCCAGCGCCCCGCGCAGCACGACTGAGTACCGAGGACCGACATGCAGACCGCCAACAAATTCTCCGTGGCCCGGTACGCGCCGGAGCAGCGGGGAGCGATGGCCAAACTCACCGCCCGCGACTCCGTGGTGCGCCGGCTCGACTGGCCGATACTCCTCTCCGCGCTCGCCCTCTCCCTCATCGGCGCCCTGCTGGTGTGGTCGGCGACCCGCAACCGGACCTCGCTGAACAACGGGGACCCGTACTACTTCCTCTTCCGGCACGCCATGAACACCGGCATCGGCCTCGTGCTGATGATCGGCACCATCTGGCTCGGCCACCGCACCCTGCGCGGCGCCGTGCCGATCCTCTACGGGCTCTCCGTGGTCCTGATCCTCGCCGTGCTCACCCCGCTCGGCGCCACCATCAACGGCGCCCACGCCTGGATCGTGGTCGGCGGCGGCTTCTCGCTGCAGCCCTCCGAGTTCGTGAAGATCACGATCATCCTGGTGATGGCGATGCTGCTGGCCACCCGGGTGGACGCGGGCGACCTCGCCCACCCCGACCACCGCACGGTGGTCAAGGCGCTCTGCCTGGCCGCCTTCCCGATGGGCATCATCATGCTGATGCCCGACCTCGGCTCCGTCATGGTCATGGTCGTCATCGTGCTCGGCGTCCTGCTGGCCTCCGGCGCCTCCAACCGCTGGGTGCTGGGCCTCCTCGGCTCGGGCGTCGGCGGGGCCATCCTGATCTGGCAGCTCGGCGTCCTCGACGAGTACCAGATCAACCGCTTCGCGGCCTTCGCCAACCCCGAGCTCGACCCGGCCGGCGTCGGCTACAACACCAACCAGGCCCGCATCGCCATCGGCTCCGGCGGCCTGACCGGCTCCGGGCTCTTCAAGGGCTCGCAGACCACCGGCCAGTTCGTGCCGGAGCAGCAGACCGACTTCGTCTTCACGGTGGCGGGGGAGGAGCTGGGCTTCGTCGGAGCCGGGCTGATCCTGGTGCTGCTCGGGGTCATCCTGTGGCGCGCCTGCATGATCGCCCGCGAGACCACCGAGCTGTACGGCACGATCGTGTGCGCCGGGATCATCGCCTGGTTCGCCTTCCAGTCCTTCGAGAACATCGGCATGACCCTCGGGATCATGCCCGTGGCCGGCCTCCCGCTGCCCTTCGTGTCCTACGGAGGATCCTCGATGTTCGCCGTGTGGGTGGCCATCGGGCTGCTCCAGTCGATCAGGGTGCAGCGGCCGATGTCGGCTTGATGTGCTGCCCCGGGTCCGGCGGCCCCGGGTCCCTGGGTCCCGCGGCCCCGGGCCCCGCGGACCCGGGGCAGGCTCGATCCGGGGCAGGCTCGATCCGTCGGTTCCCGGGCAGGTTTTCCGCCGCCCCGGCCGTTTTCCTTCCCGCCGTGTTCCGTTCAGGACTACGTTCGAACCATGGCGGACACGAAGCGCGAGATCGAGCGCAAATTCGAGTTCAGGACCACCAAGGCCGGACGGCGCGGCGTACCCGACCTGACGGGCACGGCCGCCATCGCGGCCGTGACCGACCAGGGCACGGCCGAGCTCGACGCCGTCTACTACGACACCCCCGACCAGCGGCTCGCCGCAGACGGGCTCACCCTGCGCCGCCGCACCGGCGGCAAGGACGCCGGCTGGCACCTCAAACTGCCCGTCGCCCCCGGCGTGCGCGACGAGATCACCGCCCCCCTCGGCGACACCGTCCCGGACGCGCTGACCGCCCTGCTGCGCTCCCGTGTCCGCGACACCCCCCTGGAACCACAGGTCAGGCTCCTGTCCTCGCGCCACGTCAGCCACCTCCTCGACGCCGACGGCACCCTCCTCGCGGAGCTGTCCACGGACGCGGTACGGGCCGAGCGCGCGGACGCCACCGCCGCCTGGACCGAGGTCGAGGTCGAGCTCGCCGACGGAGCCGACCCGGCGCTGCTCGACGCCGTGGAGAAGACCTTCCGCAAGGCCGGGCTCCGGGTCAGCGACGCCCCCTCGAAGCTCGCGCGGGCGCTGACCGAGACCGGCGGGGAACCCCCGGCCCGTACGGCCGGCGCCGACACCGGCCCCGCCGGGGACACGGTGGGCGCGCACGTGCTCGCGTACCTGCGCGAACAGCGCGACACCCTCATCGCCCAGGACCCCGCCGTACGCCGAGGGCTGCCCGACTCCGTCCACCAGATGCGGGTCGCCACCCGGCGCCTGCGTAGCGCCTTCAAGACCCACCGCCGGATCCTGGACCCCGCCGAGACCGGCCCGATCGGCGAGGAGCTGCGGTGGCTCGCCGCCGAGCTCGGAGTCGACCGCGACCAGGAAGTGCTGCTCGAACGGATCCAGACCCGGCTGGACGAACTCCCCCGCACCCTGGTGCTCGGCCCGGTCCGCGGCCGGCTCAAGATCTGGAACGTCGCCCGCCGCACCGGAGCCCGCCGCGCGGCGCTCGCCGCGCTCGACAGCAGGCGCCACGTGGCCCTGCTGAACGCCCTCGACGCCCTGCTGGCCGACCCGCCGCTGCAGAAGGCCGCGGCCCGGCCGGCGGAGTCGGCCCTGCCCGCGGCGGTCCTCGCGGACTACGAACGCCTCTCCGGCCGGATCGAGGCCGCGCTGTCCCTGGACCCGGGCGAGGGCCGCGACCTGGCCCTGCACGAGGCGCGCAAGGCGGCGAAGCGCGCACGGTACGCGGCCGAGGCGGCGACCCCGGCCCTCGGCAAACCCGCGCGCAAGCTGGCCAAGGCGGTCAAGACGGTCCAGACCCTGCTCGGCGACCACCAGGACGGGGTCGTCGCCCGCGAAGCCCTGCGCGGACTCGCGATCCAGGCGGCGGGCGCGAGGGAGTCGGCCTTCACCTGGGGCGTGCTCTACGCCCGCGAGGAGGCGCTGGCCGAGCGCCGCGAGCGGGAGCTGCCACAGGTGTGGGCGGCGGCGGCGGGACCGGCGGCCGCGCTGCGCGGCTGATCTTGCGGGCGGGGGTGCTCCGGGCCCCGGGGTACGCTTGAGAGTCGCCCCCTGCCCGCTTCACGAAAGTCGCGTGATGACCGAGTCGGTCTTCCCTCAGCTTGAGGCCCTGCTTCCGCACGTCCAGAAGCCGATCCAGTACGTCGGCGGTGAGCTCAACTCCACGGTCAAGCCGTGGGAGAGCGCCGACGTCCGCTGGGCGCTGATGTACCCGGACGCGTACGAGGTCGGGCTCCCCAACCAGGGCGTCATGATCCTGTACGAGGTGCTCAACGAGCGCGAGGGCGTGCTCGCGGAGCGCACGTACAGCGTGTGGCCGGACCTCGAAGAACTGATGCGCGAGCACAAGGTGCCGCAGTTCACCGTGGACAGCCACCGTCCCGTCTCGGCCTTCGACGTCTTCGGGCTCTCCTTCTCCACCGAGCTCGGCTACACGAACATGCTGACGGCACTGGACCTCGCGGGCATCCCGCTGGAGGCGAAGAACCGTACGGTCGACCACCCGATCGTCCTCGCGGGCGGCCACGCGGCCTTCAACCCCGAGCCGATCGCGGAGTTCATCGACTGCGCGATCATCGGCGACGGCGAGCAGGCCGTCCTCGACATGACCGAGATCATCCGCGCGTGGAAGGCCGAGGGCCGCCCGGGCGGACGCGAAGAGGTCCTCCTCCGCCTCGCGAAGACCGGCGGCGTCTACGTGCCGGGCTTCTACGACGTCGAGTACCTGCCGGACGGCCGCATCGGCCGCGTCGTCCCGAACCGCTCCGGCGTGCCGTGGCGCGTGTCCAAGCACACCGTCATGGACCTCGACGAGTGGCCCTACCCCAAGCAGCCCCTGGTCCCGCTCGCCGAGACCGTCCACGAGCGGATGTCCGTGGAGATCTTCCGCGGCTGCACCCGCGGCTGCCGTTTCTGCCAGGCCGGCATGATCACGCGCCCCGTGCGGGAGCGAAGCATCACCGGCATCGGCGAGATGGTGGAGCGCGGCCTCAAGGCCACGGGCTTCGAGGAGGTCGGCCTCCTGTCCCTCTCCTCGGCGGACCACACCGAGATCGCGGACATCGCCAAGGGCCTGGCCGACCGTTACACGGACGACAAGGTGGGCCTGTCCCTGCCGTCGACCCGCGTGGACGCCTTCAACGTGGACCTGGCCAACGAGCTGACCCGCAACGGCCGCCGCTCCGGTCTGACCTTCGCCCCCGAGGGCGGCTCCGAGCGCATGCGCAAGGTCATCAACAAGATGGTCTCGGAAGAGGACCTGATCCGTACGGTCGCCACCGCGTACGGCAACGGCTGGCGCCAGGTGAAGCTGTACTTCATGGTCGGCCTGCCCACCGAGACCGACGAGGACGTGCTGCAGATCGGCGACATGGCGGTCAACGTCATCGCCAAGGGCCGCGAGGTCTCCGGCCAGAACGACATCCGCTGCACCGTCTCCATCGGCGGCTTCGTCCCCAAGCCGCACACCCCCTTCCAGTGGGCCCCGCAGCTGTCGGCCGAGGAGACGGACGCCCGCCTCGGCAAGCTCCGCGACAAGCTCCGCGGCGACAAGAAGTACGGCCGCTCCATCGGCTTCCGCTACCACGACGGCAAGCCCGGCATCGTCGAGGGCCTCCTGTCCCGCGGCGACCGCCGCATCGGCGACGTCATCCGCGCCGTGTACGAGTCGGGCGGCCGCTTCGACGGCTGGCGCGAGCACTTCTCGTACGACCGCTGGATGCAGGCCGCGGAGAAGACCCTCCCCGCCTACGGCGTGGACGTGGCCTGGTACACGACCCGCGAGCGCACCTACGAAGAGGTGCTCCCCTGGGACCACCTCGACTCCGGCCTGGACAAGGACTGGCTCTGGGAGGACTGGCAGGACGCCCTCGACGAGACCGAGGTCGAGGACTGCCGCTGGACCCCGTGCTTCGACTGCGGCGTCTGCCCGCAGATGGACACCAGCATCCAGATCGGCCCGACGGGCAAGAAGCTGTTGCCCCTGTCGGTCGTGAAGTAGCGCCTCCGAGCCCGCCGCTCGCACGACGACGGCCCGCCCCGATCACGGGGCGGGCCGTCGTCGCGTGCAGGGGCCCCGCTAGGATCCGCTGACCCCCGGCCCCTGTGATCGACATGCGGCGGGGGCCATGAACCCTGGGGGGATCCCATGCTGAAACTCTTCAAGGACGTCCGCTGTCGGGGGAGAGGCGGGCATCAAGGCGTCATCGCGCTCGTCGCCCTGATCATCGCCGTCCTGGCCACCCTCGTCGGACCCGCCGGCGTGGCCACCGCCGCGATCGCACCGAAGGACGGGGAACAGGCCGCCGCCGCTCCGTCCGCACCCGCGACCGGGCCGGCCGGGCCCACGGCGGAGGGCGCACCCAAGGCCCCGCCCGCACCTAAGGCGCCGCCCGCCCAGCCCGAGCGGAAGCAGCCCGATCCCAAGGCCGCACGGGCCGAGGCCGCGCGCGAGATCGCTCGTACCGCAGCCGCCGAGACCTGTTCGGGCGCCCTCGCGCCCGACGCGGTTCACACCTGCACCAAGCCCGAGGGGACCGGGCCCTCCCGGTTCACGTTCTCCCTGACGGCGGCGACCGACCTGGTCCTCGTCCAGGCCGTCGACCTCAACGGCGGCGGACCCGCGTACACGACGCTGACCGGGCCCGACGGATCCGCGGTCACCTGCACCAACCCGCAGCCCTCGTACGGCGAGGCGAGCTGCCCGACGACCAAGGCGGGCGCGTACACGCTGGACGTCAGTTCCTCCTCGGACGGCTTCTCGATCTCCTATCGGTCGCTCGTCTCCAGCGCCACCTGCGCCACCGTGTCCGCGTCCGCGGTCGCCCTCGGGGCGCCGAAGCTCTTCGAGGCCACCGTGGCCGCCGGCTCCACCGGGGACTGCTACCGCCTGCCGACGAACATCGTCACCGGCTCCGTCCTGCGCGTACACCTGACCTCGTACGAGGTGCAGGGCACCGTCTTCGACGCCTCCGGCAAGCGGATGTGCTCCACCCGCGACGCCAGCACGATGGACTTCGACTGCAAGCTGACGGGCACCGCTCCGTACAGCGTGCTGATCAACGAGGATTACGGGCGGAGCGTGGCCTACGGCTTCACCGTCGCCCGCCTGTCCTACGGCGCCGGGTGCCCCGTTGTCGACGTGCAGGCCTACGGCACCGTCCCCGGGGCCACCTCCAAGGCACCGTGCCGGACCCTGCGCGTGACCACTGCAGGTCCCCACTCCTTCGGCCCGACCGAGGCCTCCTCGTGGATCTCGGGACGCCTCTACCGGCTCAACGGAACGGCGGCCTGCACACCGACGCTCCTGAAGCCGTGCGACCTCGCCGTCGGCTCCTACACCTGGGCGCGCGACGCCAACAACACTACGGACGCGTACGGCTTCTGGTTCTACGCGACCAGCCAGTCCGCCGGATGCACGGACGTACGCGACGACGGCTTCGCCTCCGGCCCGGCGACCGGCTCCTTCACCGGAGCAGGCCAGCGGCTCTGCCGGACCCTCCCGACGGCCACCGGCAAGGGCCTGTACCTCTACGACAACCCGCCGGCGGACGGCGGCGCGGACGTGAGCACCACGGTCTACGACGCCAAGGGCGTGCAGCAGTGCGAGGCCACGTACGACTTCTCCGTCTGCAAGCTGACCGGCACTGCCCCCTTCCGCGCGGTCTTCAACGGCCCCGCCTCCGGTACCTACCGGGTGACCGTCCACGACACCGGCAACACCGCCGGCTGCACGACCTGGAACAGCGCCACCTTCGGTCCCTCTCCGGGCAGCCGGGTCAATCTCACCGCCGCCACGCAGATCCGGTGCCTCGCCATCGCGGCGGGCAAGCACTCGACCGCGGAGATGATCGACTACACGAACACCAGTAACCGGGTCAACGCCTCGGTGCAGATCTACGACGCCGCCGGCAACGCGGTGTGCAGCACGGTCGGCGGTACCACGACCAGCTGCATGCTCCAGGCCGCCTCCGCCTATCCGGCGCTGCTCATCGGCACCGGCTACACCGACAGCTACCGGCTGGTCCGCCGGGACATCTCGCAGACCGCGAACTGCCCCGCGCCCAAGTCGCTGACCGTCGGCGGTGCGTCCACCGGCTACACCTTCAAGTCCGCCCTGGACAGCACTTGCGTGCAGTTCAAGACGGCCGCCACCGACAAGCTCGTGATCGCGCAGCGGACCCCCGAAGCGGCGTACCGCACCGGCGCGGTGCTCGTCGTGGTCGACGCCGCCGGAAAGCGCGTCTGCCGGCAATGGGGCTATGCCTGCCGGGTCACCGGCTCGACGGGATACCTCGTCTACGTGCTGGCCTCCGGTTACGACGGCAGCACGCCCATCGCGGCGCACATCGACACCTGGCGGGTCGCCACCGCGGCCGGCTGGGCTCCGGAGTGCACGACGAAGCGCATCGGGGCGGAGAACTTCCCGGTGCGCGGCGGCACCCTGACCGAGGATGCGGCGGGCTACTGCGCCGTCGCCGATATGAAGCCGGGACAGCGCTTCGACCTCTACGGCGCGGACGACAGCACGGCGAGCATGACCAATCCCAACGCGGAGTTGATGAGCCCCACCAGTTTCACCGGCTCGGGCCTCGACCAGGTGGCCCATTGCGACAACCGGAACGTCGGTGACTTCAACTTCTCCTGCACGACCTCGGCCGACGCCCCGAAGGGCGAGTACCTGTTCCTGCTGAGCGCGTACACGGCCGCCACTCCGCTCAAGTACCAGATGCAGGGCGTCTGCGACTTCCCCTGCACCACCCTGCCGAAGCAGGCCGACGCCTCCTCGGTGACGCCGGCGACGAGCCCCGCCAAGACCACCACCAAGGTGACCCTGCGCGGAAAGAACCTGACCCTCGGTACCGAGGTGACCTTGAGGGCCGACGGAGGCAGCACGAGCCCGGACCGGTCGGTCAAGGCGACGGCGGTCAACGCCGCCGGAACCGCGCTCGTCGTGCAACTCAGCACCTTCGGCCTCGAGCCGGGCACCTACGACCTGGTGCTCGATTCCCCCGGGTACACCGGGGGCGTCCGCTCACCGGGCTACCTCCCCGGTGCCTACAAGGTCACCGCGGCCCCGCCGCCCGCCCTGACCCCGCCCGGCGGACACCCGCTGGCGAACTGACCGGACGACGACGGCCCGCCCCGACCTAGGGGCGGGCCGTCGTCGCGTCCGGACCCGTGGGGTGTTCCCCGCAACGGCTGGGGCTCCTACGGAGTCCTTGTGTGTATGGAACTGGAAGAGGCGCGCGCACCCGGGGGAGAAGGCTGCCTGGTCGGAGTCGTGCGGATTCCCGTGAAGATCGTGGCGGTGCTGATCGTGCTGCCCCTGCGGGTGGCCTGGGATCTGTTCGTCGCCGTCGCGCGGATACTCAACCGGACCGTCCTCGGGCCGCTGGGGCAGGGGTTGCGCCGGCTGTACGAACTGCTCCTGCTCCCGGTGCTGCGGGGGACCGGGTGGCTGATCGGGGTCCTGTTCAAGCTGGTCTTCTACTGGCCCTGGGCGGGTCTCTGGCGGTACGTCGTGCTCCCGGTGGCGCAGGCCGCGTACGCGTATCTGCTGAGGCCGGCGGGCCTGGGGCTCTGGCGGTACCTCCTGGTCCCGGTCTGGGAGTACGGGCTGCTGCCCGCCGGGCGGGGCATCGCATGGCTGCTCGCGGGCGCGGTCCGGTACCTGCTCGTACTGCCGGGCGGCGCGCTGTACCGCTACGTCCTCGCCCCCGTCGGGCGCGCCCTGCGGTGGCTGGGGCGGGGGTTCGTGGTCGGCGTGGTGTGGCTGGGCAAGGCGGTGTTCGTCTGGCCGTGGGTTGCGCTGTGGCGGTATGTCGTACGGCCCGTGGCGGGGGGAGCGTGGCGGTATCTGCTCGCTCCGGTCGGGCGCGGGGTGTGGGCG
Source organism: Streptomyces sp. NPDC056883 (assembly GCF_042788835.1). NCBI lineage: Bacteria > Bacillati > Actinomycetota > Actinomycetes > Kitasatosporales > Streptomycetaceae > Streptomyces > Streptomyces sp. NPDC056883. Next base: position 82,335 of record NZ_JBHUBS010000004.1, read on the forward strand.
TACCTGCTCGTGCCGCTCGGGCAGCTGCTCGTCTCGGCCTGGCACCTCGCGGGGCGGGTGAGCCGGGCGCTGGGGCGCGGGCTGGTGTGGCTGTGGCGGTGGGCCGTCGTGCGGCCCGCCGGATGGCTGCGCCGGCACGTGGTCACCCCCGCCGGGAACGCGCTGCGCGCCGGGTGGGCCGTCGGCAGCCGCGGCGTCCGCGCGGTGCACCGGCAGGCGATCGCTCCCGTCGGCCGTGCCGTCGCCGAGGCGTGGCGGATCACCCGCCTCTCGGTGCGCGAGGCGCGGGCCGACGTACGGCGGGCGCTGTTCGGGGGGCCGCCCCGGGAACCGGCGAGGTCACGGGCGCGTACTCTGGGTAGTAACAGAGCCGCAGGCGACACACCCGCCCCCGAGATCTCCTTGCACAAGTAGGCAAGGGTGAGCCGGAGGGCAGGCGTGGCCGGCAGGCCCCACAGACCTCAGGGCGACGCGCGAGCCGCGGAGCCCCGCACAAGGAGATGAACCACTGGGCAAGCGACAGCCCGAAGGCCCGCCTCCCGCACCGGTAGTGCAGCGCATCCGTCTGCGCTACACCAAGCGCGGCCGCCTCCGGTTCACCAGCCACCGGGACTTCCAGCGTGCCTTCGAGCGGGCCCTGCGCCGCTCCGAGGTGCCCATGGCGTACTCGGCGGGCTTCACCCCGCACCCCCGCGTCTCGTACGCGAACGCCGCCCCGACCGGGACCGGCAGCGAGGCCGAGTACCTGGAGATCGCCCTCGCCGAGCCCCGCGACCCCGCGGTCCTGCGCGAGCTGCTCGACGAGTCGATGCCCGTCGGCCTCGACATCATCGACGCCGTGGAGGCGCACACCTCCGGTCTCGCCGACCGGCTGACGGCCTCCGTGTGGGAGCTGCGCCTGGACGGCGTAGAGCCCGGGGACGCGCAGAAGGCCGTCGAGGCCTTCCTCGCGGCCGAGGCCGTGGAGGTCCAGCGCCGCACCAAGAACGGCATGCGGACCTTCGACACGCGTGGCGCCGTGGTCAGTCTGGAAGTGGTTCCCGTTGCGGGTACCGCGGAGGCTGATAGGCCCCTGGACAATGCTTGTGCGATACTGCGGCTGGTTGTTCGGCATCTGACACCTGCCGTGCGACCCGACGACGTCCTGTCCGGTCTCCGAGCTGTGGCCGACCTAACGCCGCCGGTCCCCGCTGCGGTGACCAGGCTGGCGCAGGGGCTCTTCGACGAGGAGTCCGGCACGGTGACCGACCCGCTCGCGCCCGACCGCGAGGCTGTCACGACCGCCCCACCCACGGCGGCCGTAACCGCCGACGCGAAGGCGCCGGAAGGTCCCGCCGCGTAGGGATCGTCGTCGTCGCGCAGCCCTGGGACTCGGGAGCCACCTGGGTCGGGCCGCGCACAGACCTGAAGACTTGAAGACTTCCGCCAGGCCGTACGGACTTTCGCGTACGGAACCGGCGGCCATTGAACTGAGCTCCCGTGTGGCGAACGCGCCCCGGAGGCCGGTTCCGCGCTCATTACGCGGAACCGTGCCGGACCGGAAGTCAGCCGCGGCGCCCGGGAGCGTGACGGGAGAAACCCCGCATGCTCAACAACGAAAACGACAACGCCACCAACGGTGCCGCCGACGCAGGCAGCCCGAGCGACAACCTGCCGCCGCGCAGGCGCCGGCGTGCCGCGTCCCGGCCGGCCGGCCCGCCCGGCGGCGCCGTAGCCGCCGCCGAGACCGCTCCCGCGCCCGTGGTGGCCGCAGCTCCCGCCGAGGAGGCCGCCCCGGCCCGTACCCGCCGCCGTGCGACCCGCGCCGTGGCCGCCCCCGAGGCGTCCGCCGCCGAGGTCGTGGTCGAGGCCCCCGCCGTCGCCGCAGCCGCTCCGGTCGTCGAGGAGCCCGCTGCTCCGGCCCCGCGTGCCCGTCGCCGCGCCACCCGCGCCGTGACCGCTCCCGAGGCGCCCGTCGCGGAGGCAGTGGTCGAGGCCCCGGTCGTCGAGGCCCCCGTGGCCGCCCCGGTCGCCGAAGCCGCTCCGGTCGTCGAGGAGCCCGCTGCTCCGGCCCCGCGTGCCCGTCGCCGTGCGACCCGTGCCGTGACCGCTCCGGAGGCGCCCGCCGCCGAAGCCGCCACCCCCGACACCGCCGTGGCCGAGGCCCCGGTCGCCGCCGCCAAGGCCACCGTCACCGTGGCCGACGCCGTGGACTCCCCGAAGCGCGGCGGCCGCCGCCGCGCCACCCGTTCCACCACCGCCCCGGCCGCCGCCGCGCAGCCCGTGGCTCCCGCCGCAGCGCAGCCGGCGGCTCCCGCCGCCGAGGCGCCGGCCCGTGGCCGCCGCGCCGGGCGCCCCGCCGTCGCCGTGTTCCAGGCCCCGGTGTTCGCCGAGCCGATGTTCCAGACCCCGGAGACCGCAGCCATGATGGCCGCGGCCGCCGCTGCCGCCGCCCCGGCCGAGGAGCTCGAGGAGGAGGAGCTCGACCTCGTCGAGACCGAGGTCGAGGCCGAGGCCGCTCCGGCCCCCGCCCAGCAGCCGGCCGGCCGTCGCCGCCGCCGTGGCCGCGGAGCCGCCGCCGAGACCGCCGCGCCCGTGGCCCAGGCTCCGGCCGCCGCGCCGTCCGGCCCGGTCACGCTGGCCGACGTAGAGCTGGTCGAGGAAGAGGCCGAGGCCGAGCTCGAAGGCTCTGCCGAGGAAGCCTTCGACGAGTCGGACGAGTCGGGCGACCGCCCGTCGCGCCGTCGCCGCCGCGGTGGCCGTCGCCGCCGTCGCGGTGAGGCCGCCGACCTCGACGAGTCCGCCGAGGAAGAGGGCGAGTCCGCCGAAGAGGCCGAGTCCGCCGAGGACGCGGACACCGACGAGGCCGAGGACGACGAGGAGAACGGGGCCCTCGGCTCCAGCTCCAGCCGTCGTCGCCGGCGTCGCCGCCGTCGCAGCGGTGACGGTGGCACGGACGCCGACGCGGCCGAGGACGACGGTGTGCGCACGGTCGTCAAGGTCCGCGAGCCGCGCCCGGCGCGCGACCGCGCGGAGGCCCTCACCGGCTCCACCTCCTCCGACGAGGTCCAGTCCATCAAGGGCTCGACCCGCCTGGAGGCCAAGAAGCAGCGTCGCCGCGAGGGCCGCGAGCAGGGCCGCCGCCGCGTCCCGATCATCACCGAGGCCGAGTTCCTGGCCCGCCGCGAGGCCGTCGAGCGCGTCATGGTCGTCCGCCAGTCCGGCGAGCGCACCCAGATCGGCGTCCTCGAGGACAACGTGCTCGTCGAGCACTACGTCAACAAGGAAGAAGCCACCTCGTACGTCGGCAACGTCTACCTGGGCAAGGTCCAGAACGTGCTGCCGTCCATGGAGGCCGCCTTCATCGACATCGGCAAGGGCCGCAACGCGGTCCTGTACGCCGGTGAGGTCAACTTCGAGGCGCTCGGCATGGCCAACGGGCCGCGCCGCATCGAGTCCGCCCTCAAGTCCGGCCAGTCGGTCCTGGTGCAGGTCACCAAGGACCCGATCGGCCACAAGGGCGCCCGCCTGACCAGCCAGGTCTCGCTGCCCGGCCGCTACCTGGTCTACGTGCCCGAGGGCTCGATGACCGGCATCAGCCGCAAGCTGCCCGACACCGAGCGCGCGCGCCTGAAGACCATCCTCAAGAAGATCGTCCCCGAGGACGCGGGCGTCATCGTGCGCACGGCCGCCGAGGGTGCGAGCGAGGACGAGCTGCGCCGCGACGTCGAGCGTCTGCAGGCCCAGTGGGAGGACATCCAGAAGAAGTCGAAGCAGCTCACGACCTCTTCGCCGAGCCTGCTGTACGGCGAGCCGGACATGACCGTCCGCGTCGTGCGCGACATCTTCAACGAGGACTTCACCAAGGTCATCGTCAGCGGTGACAGCGCCTGGGAGACCATCCACGGCTACGTGAACCACGTGGCCCCGGACCTGGCCGACCGGCTGAAGCGCTGGACCTCCGAGGTGGACGTCTTCGCGACGTACCGGATCGACGAGCAGCTCGCCAAGGCGCTCGACCGCAAGGTGTGGCTGCCCTCGGGCGGTTCGCTTGTGATCGACAAGACCGAAGCGATGATCGTCATCGACGTCAACACCGGCAAGTTCACCGGTCAGGGCGGCAACCTCGAGGAGACCGTCACCAGGAACAACCTGGAGGCGGCCGAGGAGATCGTGCGCCAGCTGCGGCTGCGCGACCTCGGCGGCATCGTGGTCATCGACTTCATCGACATGGTCCTGGAGTCCAACCGCGACCTGGTCCTGCGGCGCATGCTGGAGTGCCTGGGCCGTGACCGCACCAAGCACCAGGTCGCCGAGGTGACCTCGCTGGGTCTGGTCCAGATGACCCGCAAGCGCGTGGGCCAGGGTCTGCTGGAGTCCTTCTCCGAGACCTGCGTCCACTGCAACGGCCGCGGCGTCATCGTGCACATGGAGACCCCGACCGCGATCGGCGGCGGTGGCAACGGCAAGCGCTCCAAGCGCCGCGGTGGCCAGGGCGGACACGAGCACGACCACGAGATCGAGGCCGTGGACACCGCCGAGGGCGATGTCTACGAGGTCGAGACCGAGGCGGAGCTGGCTGCCGAGGTCGCCGCCCCCGTGGCGCTGCCCGAGCCCTCCTTCGTCGCCGACGAGGAGCTCTACAGCAGCCCGGCCGAGGCCGAGGCCGCTGCCGGAGTGAGCGGACGCCGCAACCGCCGTCGCGCCACCCGCAAGGCGACCGCTCCGGCGGGCGCCCCGCGCGGTGCGGCGACGGACCGTACCCCGGCGGCCGCGGCTCCCGCGGCCCCCGTTGCCGAGCCCGAGCCGGTGGTCGAGGCCGAGGTGGAGCTCGTCGAGGCCGCAGAGCCCGAGGCCGTCGTCGAGATCGCCGAGGCGGTCGTCGCGGAGCCGGTCGCGGAGGAGGCCCCCAAGGGCCGCACCCGCCGCCGCGCCACCCGGAAGGCGACCGCTCCGGCGGGCGCCCCGGCCGAGGCGGTCCAGGCCCCGGAGCCGGTGGCAGAGGCCCCCGTGGCCGAGCCGGAGCCGGAGCCCGAGGTCGTCGTGGAGGCCGCGCCGGTCGTCGTCGAGACCCCGGCCGAGCCCGAGGCCGCGCCGGCCCGTCCGCGTCGCCGTGCCACCCGCAAGGCCACCGCTCCGGCCGGTTCCCCGGCGGGCGCGGAGGCGGCCGTGCTGGTCGTCGAGGCGCCGGTCGAGACGCCGGTGCAGGCGCCCGAGGCCGCCGAGGACGTCGTCGAGGAGGCCGCCCCGGCGGCTCCCGCCAAGAAGGCGGTCCGCAAGACGGCCGCCAAGAAGGCGACCACGACCGCGGCGAAGAAGGCCCCGGCCAAGAAGGCGGCGGCCGTGAAGAAGACCGCGGCCAAGAAGACGACGACGGCCAAGACGGCCGCGAAGAAGACGGCCACGAAGCGGGCGACGAAGAAGACCGCGGCGGCGGAGCAGCAGACGCTGCCCTCCGTCTCGGCTCCGACGGAGTCCTGACCCCGCGGTCCCGCTTCATCAACCCCGCCCCGGCACCTCTGGTGCCGGGGCGGGGTTTTGCGTTTGCGTGATCAGTTCGTTAACTGCGACATCGTTAGATATCCGACTTCGTCACTTGTTTGCGATAGGTGAACGGGAGAACGTGTTCCCACGCTATTCAGCGGCTTGTCATGGGGGGGGCTTTGGCGGGCGGGGGGATGGGGTGACGTGCGCTGCGACAGCGCCCTGACGTTGCTCCGCTTTGCATGTCTTCACGCTCCGATATTCCGTCCCGATTTTCGGCGGCCGCCCCGGCATCCTGAAAACCGACGAAGGCGGAACGATCACGTGAGCACCACATCCCTCGCGCCACGCGGTGCGATCAGGCGGTATGCCGCGATCGCAGATCCGGGCGCGACCGCAGGCAACGCCTCCGCGACCGGCGACGGATTCGCCACGTCGACGCTCAGACCGTCGTCCAGCTCGCGGCAGTCGACGAACTGACGGACGGCCTAGCCCAACCCCCCGACAGGTCGGTCCGACCTTCTCGCGGCGGTCCGGCCTGCCCTCCGCGCACCACCTCGCACCACCTTCCTGCTCTCTCTGTGGAGTTCACTGATGTCTCTACGCGGCCGATTGCTCGATCGGCGCATTTCACGACGGGCGCTGAGCTCCGTCGTCATAGGTTTGAGCCTGGCCCTGTCGGCTTCTTCGGTCCAGGCCCTGGAGGCCGCCCCGGGAGGCACCAAGAGGCCCGGCGTCCAGGACTTCGGGAATCCCGTCAAGGGAACCAAGGGCACGTCCAAGCCCCGTCCCGCGAACGAGACCGCCAAGTCGGCCGTCAAGAAGCTGGACAAGCCGGTCTGGCCGGTCGGCGGCACGGCCGAGGTCGCCGTCCCGGCCGCCCAGGTGAAGGTCGGCGGCCTGCCCGTCACCGTCACGGCTCCTAAGGAGGCCGCGCCGAAGGCGCCGGCCACCAGCTTCCAGTCGGCCGCCCTTTCCGGGGCGAAGAGCCCCGGAAAGGTGCAGGTCGACGTCCTCGCGCCGGAGCGCGCCACCGCACTCGGCGCCGGCGCCCTGCTGCGCGTCCAGCGGGCCGACGGCGCCGGGGCCGGCGGCCAGGTCCGGCTGAACGTCGACTACTCGGCGTTCGCCGACGGCTTCGGCGGCGGCTACGGATCCCGCCTGAGCCTGGTCGAGCTGCCCGCCTGTGCGGCGATCGCGCAGCCGGGTACGGCGGCCTGCCCCGAACTCCCCAAGCCCCTCAAGACGGTCAACAACGCCAAGACGAAGACGGTCTCGGCCGACGTGACCGCTCCGGCCCGCGCGGCGGGCATGTCCACGATGGCGGCCGGTCCGGCAGCGGGCGGCTCGATCGTGGCGCTCACCTCGGGGGATTCCTCCTCGCAGGGCAACTACGCGGCCACCCCGCTCGCCCCGTCGGCGAAGTGGAACGTGTCGAACTCCTCGGGCGGCTTCTCCTGGTCGTACCCGCTGCGCACGCCTCCCGTCCCCGGCGGCCTCGTCCCGACGGTCGGCCTCGGCTACTCCTCGCAGTCCGCGGACGGCCGCACCTCGGACACCAACAACCAGGGCTCCTGGCTCGGTGAGGGCTTCTCCTACGAGTCCGGCTACGTCGAGCGCCGCTACAAGCCCTGCGCGAAGGACGGCGAGACGGCCTCCGCCGAGCAGTGCTGGGCCTTCGACAACGCCACCGTGATGCTCAACGGCACCTCCACCGAGCTGATCAGGGGCGACGCCGACGGAAAGTGGCGGTTCGGGTCCGACGACGGCGCCAAGGTCGAGCGGATCACCGGCGCCGTGAACGGCGACAACAACGGTGAGTACTGGAAGATCACCACGACCGACGGCACCGAGTACTACTTCGGCAAGAACCGTCTGCCGGGCTGGGCCACCGGAAACGAGGTGACCGACTCCGTCTGGACCGCCCCGGTCTTCGGCAACAACACGGGCGATCCCTGCTACAACGCCACCTTCGCGAACGCCTCCTGCCAGCAGGCCTGGCGCTGGAACCTGGACTACGTCAAGGACGCCCAGGGCAACGTCATGTCGTACTTCTACGGCAAGGAGACGAACCACTACGCCCTGAACGGCAAGACCGACGTCAACGGCACCCCGTACACGGCCGGCGGCTGGCTCAAGCGCATCGACTACGGCCAGCGCGAGGCCACCGTCTACTCCGCCAAGGCCCCGGCCCGCGTCGTGTTCACGACGCAGGAGCGATGCCTGCCGACGGAGACCTTCAAGTGCCTCCCGGCCGACTTCAAGACGGCGAACGCCGCCTACTGGCCGGACGTGCCGATGGACCGGTACTGCGCGCCGAGCACCAAGTGCAAGGCGACCCAGGTCGCGGCGTCCTTCTGGACCCGCCAGCGGCTGACCGGCGTCACCACGCAGATCCGCAAGGACGCCACGAACTACGACGACGTCGAGGCCTGGACGTTCACGCACCAGTTCACCGACAACGGCGACGACTCCAAGACCCTGTGGCTGAACAAGATCGACCACCAGGGCCGCAGGGGCGGCACCGCCGACGTCCCCTCCGTCGAGCTCTTCGGCACCCAGCTCAAGAACCGCGTGGACGGCACGGACGAGACCATCGCCGCCTTCCACCGCTTCCGCCTCGCCACCGTACTGAGCGAGACCGGCGCCCAGTTGGACGTCACGTACTCCGCGGAGGAGTGCACGAAGGCCACCCTGCCCAAGCCGGGCGAGTCCACCAAGCGCTGCTATCCGGTCGTCTGGTCCCCGCCCGGGTTCATCGACCCGATCACCGACTGGTTCCACAAGTACGTCGTCACGCAGGTCATCGAGACCGACCGGACCGGCGGAGCCCCCGACTCGGTCACGTACTACGACTACCAGGGCCCGGCGGCCTGGCGTAAGGCCGAGCCGGACGGCCTGACCGAGGACAAGTACCTCACCTGGGGCGGCTGGCAGGGCTACGGCAAGGTCAAGGTCACCAACGGCGGCGAGACCGGCCCGAAGACCCGGATCGACTACACGTACCTCCAGGGCATGGACGGCGACAAGGACTCCGCGGGCGGTACCCGCAGCGTCCAGGTCACCGACTCCGAGGGCGGCACGTACACCGACCACAAGGAGTTCAGCGGCCACGAGCTGGAGTCCGCGACCTACGACGGCGACAAGCTGATCTCCAAGGTCATCAAGACCCCGATGCGGCACTACACCGCGACGGACACCCACACGTGGGGCACCAGCCACGCCTCCTTCACCAAGACCACCAAGACGCGCGGCTACTCGGTGACCGAGGGCGGTGACGGCAGGCGCGAGACCGAGTCGAACACCACGTACGACCTGACCAACGGCACCGGCCGCGTGCTGGAGACGGAGGACCTGGGCGACCTGTCGACCGCGGCCGACGACACCTGCACCCGCACCACCTACGCGGACAACACGACGGCGAACATCCTCGGCGCGGCCTCGCGGGTCGAGACCGTCTCCGTCAACTGCGGCGCGACTCCCGACTACAAGACGCAGGTCATCTCCGACGAGCGCACTTCGTTCGACGGCCTCGCCTTCGGGGCCGCGCCCACCGCGGGCAAGGCGACGAAGACGGAGCGGATGACGTCCCACAACGGGACCACCGCCACCTACCAGGTCACCGGCACGACGGCCTACGACACCTTCGGCCGGCCGACGAGTCAGATCGATGCCGCGGGAGCCGAGTCCAAGACGGCGTACACCGACGCCAACGGGCTCATCTCCCAGGTGAAGACCACCAACGCCCTGGGCCACGTCACCACGACGGACTACGACCCCGCCTGGGGCCAGTCCACCGGCCAGACCGACCCGAACGGCAAGCGCAGCGACCTCGCGCTGGACCCCTTCGGCCGCCTGACCTCGGTCTGGCTCCCGGACCGCTCGAAGAGCGCCGCCCAGACGCCGAGCATCAAGTACGGCTACAACTTCCGCCTCGACAAGCCGGTCTCGGTCAAGACCGAGAAGATCGAGATCGACGGCTCGTACGGCGCCGAGTACCAGCTGTACGACAGCCTCCTGCGCCCCCGACAGAAGCAGACCGAAGGCCCGAGCGGCACCCGCATGGTGGCCGACACCTTCTACACGCCCACGGGCAAGGTCGCGAAGTCCAACGCCACGTACAACGCGGCGGGCGCGGCCTCGGACGAGCTGCTGATCGTGCGCAACGGCGACGTCGGTGCCCAGCAGTCGTACGAGTACGACGGCCTGGGCCGCACCACCGCGGAGATCTTCGCGGTGTCGGGCGGCGAGCAGTGGCGTACGACGTACGTCCACGGCGGCGACCGCACCCACATCGACCCGCCGGTCGGCGGCACGCCGACGACGACCCTGGTCAACGCGCAGGGCCAGACCACCGAGGTGCGCCACTACAAGGGCGCGTCCCCCGTGCCGAACGGCCCGACGTCGGGCTACGACACGACGGCGTACGCGTACACGCCGTCGGGCAAGCTCAAGAAGGTCACCGACCCCGCGAGCAACGTGTGGTCCTACAAGTACGACCAGCTGGGCCGTGCAATCGAGGCCGTGGACCCGGACGCGGGCAAGCGCACGACCACGTACGACGAGGTCGACCGCCCCGTCTCCGCCACGGACGCCCGCGGCAAGAAGATCTCGACGGTCTACGACCAGCTGGGCCGCACGCTGACGACGTGGGACGGCGTTCCGACCACCGGAACCAAGCTCACCGAGCAGCGCTACGACAAGGCGGGCTGGCTCGGCAAGGGCTACGCCTCGCTGCGCTACATCAACGCGACGGAGTACTTCGCGTCGGTCGTCCAGACGATGGACGAGTTCTACCAGCCGCTGAAGACGGCCTACTCGGTCCCCGCCTCCTCGGGGACGGGCCTTGCCGGCACGTACGTCTTCACCAGCGCCTACAACCGTGACGGCACCAAGCAGAGCGACGGGATTCCGGCAGCGGGCGGCCTCGACGCCGAAGTGCTCGCCTACGGCTACGACGACATCCAGCGCCTGAAGAGCATGACGGGCACGACGTCGTACGTCACGAACGCGATCTGGTCCGGCCGCACCCTGCTCCAGCAGCTGGAGCTGAACAACGGCGGCAAGAAGGTCTGGCAGACCTTCCAGTACGAGACCGGCACCGACCGGCTGATGCAGTCGACGGTGGACGTCTACGGGTCCACCACCGGTCCGGCCAAGGAGTCGAACTACTCCTACGACCAGATCGGCAACGTCAAGTCCATCGCGGACACCGCGGGTGCCGGCACGCCGGACCTGCAGTGCTTCGGGTACGACTACCAGAACCGCATGACGGAGTCCTGGACCCCGACGACCACCAAGGCCGCGGCCGCCGCGTCCGGCACGGTCGGCAGCCAGGTCCCGGTCTCGGGCTCCGGCCCGTCGGCGTGCAACACCGCTCCCGGTGCTTCCGCGCTGGGCGGCCCGGCGCCGTACTGGAACTCGTACACCTTCGACAAGGTCGGCAACCGCCTCACCGAGACGGCGCACGACACCGGTCTGAACGCCACGAAGGACGTCAAGCGCACCTTCACCTACAAGGCGGGGACCCACCAGGTCCAGAAGGTCGTGGAGAACACCCCGACCGGTGACCGTCAGTCCACGTACGGCTACGACGCGGCGGGCAACACCACCACCCGCACGATCGGGGGCAACACCCAGACCCTGGAGTACGACTCCCTGGGCAACCCGATCAAGAACAGCCAGCCGGACGACGTCACCACCCCGGCCAAGAACGAGGCGTCGGAAACGACGTTCCTCTACGGCGCCGACGGCGGCCGCGTCCAGCGCAAGGACGCCACCGGCACCACGGTGTACCTCCCCGGCATGGAGCTGCGCCTGGACGCGGGCACGACCACGGCCAAGGCGACGCGCTACTACGCCTTCGCAGGCCAGAGCGTCGCGATCCGGACCCCGGACAAGAAGCTCTCCTTCCTGGCCTCGGACCACCACGGCACGGCCGAGCTCTCGGTCGACGCGACGACGGGTGCGGTCACCCAGCGCCGCATGGACCCCTACGGCAACAGCCGCGGTACCCCGCAGGGCACCTGGAAGGGCGAGAAGGGCTTCGTCGGCGGCACGATCGACGCGTCCACGGGCCTGACCACGATCGGAGCCCGCGAGTACGACCCCTTCCTGGGGAAGTTCATCACCCCGGACCCGGTCGTCGACACGAACGACGCACAGCAGCTGAACGCGTACGCCTACGCCCACAACCGCCCGGTCTCGGCGAGCGACCCGACGGGTCTGTACGACCCGGACGAGCGGGCGTTCTGCCAGAACAACCCGTCCAGCTGTGGCGGCGGGTCGACGTTCACCCCTCCGGCGAGCCAGGAGGAGGCGGACTACAACGAGGCCACCGACGCCTACAACAACGCCAACAAGGAACTGAACGGCGCCAAGAACAAGGTCAAGAACGCCGTCAAGCAGATCACCAAGATCCTCATGGACGAACTTGGTGTGACGGCGGCCCTGGACTGCTTCTCCAGCGGCGACCTCGGCTCCTGCGGCGAAACCGCACTGAACATCGCAGGCAGCTTCGCGGGCGGCCTGGCCGGCAAGATCCTGGCCAAGTACGGCGCCCCGTGGAAGTGGGAGAAGGCAGCACAACTCGGCAAGCGCCTGGCCGGCCTGGCGGGCGACCTGATCGGCGGTGCCAAGGCCTGGTGGAACGCCTCGGAGAAGGTCGGCAAGGCCAAGAGTGCCCTGGCGTCTGCCAGTGCGCGCTTCAAGGGGACGGGGGGCGGCTGCCTCGTGGGAGCCAGCCACAGCTTCCTGCCGGGTACCGCGGTTCTGCTTGATGACGGGACGACCAAGAGCATTGAAGACGTCGCGCTCGGAGATCGAATCACCACGACCGATCCGTCGACGGGTGAGGCGCTCACGCGCGAAGTCGTCGGCACGGTGGTCACCGAGGACGACAAGGACTTCGTCGACCTCGCGGTGACGGTCGGAGGGGGCGAGGCCTCACTGGTCTCCACCGTCACCCACCCGTTCTGGGTGGAGAGCGAAGGCCGCTTCATCAATGCGGGCGAGCTCAAGGCGGGCATGCTGCTGCGGACGCCCAACGGCGCGGATGTCGAACTGACGGGCCTGCGCTTCTTCCGGAAGATGCAGCGGACGCACGACCTCACGGTCGAGGGGATCCACGCGTACTACGTACTCGCGGGGACGGCACCCCTGCTGGTGCACAACTGCGACGAACCCATCTCGATGAGCGAGGCCGTGAACCGTGCGACGGAATTCGTCGGTGACGGCGACGTCAGCGTGGTGAGGTCGGGTACGTTCGCCGTCCAATACATGAGTACCTCTACGGATGAAGCCGGTAACTTGGTTTCGAAGATCGCCCGATTCGACGTGAATCCTGATGTGCCGCATGTCCAGGAATGGGGTCCTCACCTGAACCTGGAGACGCAGATCAACAAGAAGCCGGTAACAAGCGGTCCCCTTAAGGACCCGCACACGCCGATCGATCCTGCAACGATCCGATCCGGAGACTATTTCCCGTACGAGCCGAGGAAAAAGAAGAAGTGATGACACTGCAAGTGCGGCTCTCGGAGGCCACGGGAGAGATGGAGATCAGAGGGAGCCGGGCCGGTCTCTCGCGACTAGCAGATCTCCTGCATGGAGAGAGGGGCCGTCTGGAGCTGGACCGGAACCCAGACCCTCATCCTTACGACACATCGTTGTCGAGCGTCGAATTCGAGGAGACCGTCGGGCTTGCCGTAGCCCTGGCCTCCGCTGATTCGGAGTGCCTGGAAATTCGTGGTGGGCGCGAGTCCCTCGAAATCCTTGCGGCGAATCTGGAATCATTCGCCGAGGAAGCTGGAACGGATTCTCACTTGCACATCGAGTACCTTCCGGAAATCGGTTACATGTCGGAGGACTCGGATCCTCTGATCATCGCACTGGCCGATGAGGGCATGGGTGGCAGCTGAGCCGGACGCCGAGCCCTGCCGGGTGGGTCACTCCATCCGGCAGGGCCCCGGTTTGACCCTCCTGACCGGGGCCCGTAACCTAGGTCGCTGGCGTGTCTATGTGCACGCCAATCCACTGAGCACCTCACCTCCCGTACCGCCGCCTCGCGGCTGGAGCGGGGGAGGCCGGTCTGCGGGTTCCCGCGGGGCCGGCTGGCTTCAGGGGTTCCCGAACTCGAGTGAGAGAGAGATCCGCGTGTACGCCATCGTGCGCAGCGGTGGTCGCCAGCACAAGGTTGCTGTCGGCGACATCGTTGAAGTTGACAAGATTCCCACTGCCAAGGTTGGCGACACGGTCGAGCTCTCGACCCTGCTCGTTGTCGACGGCGAAGCCGTGACCAGCGACCCGTGGGTCCTGGCCGGCATCAAGGTCCAGGCCGAGATCGTGGACCACCACAAGGGTGCCAAGATCGACATCCTTCGGTACAAGAACAAGACCGGCTACCGCCGTCGCCAGGGTCACCGCCAGCAGTACACGGCGATCAAGGTCACCGGTATCCCCGCGGCTGCGAAGTAAGAGGGACTGAGACATGGCACACAAGAAGGGCGCATCGTCCACCCGGAACGGGCGCGATTCCAACGCTCAGCGGCTCGGCGTGAAGCGCTTCGGCGGTCAGGTCGTTTCCGCTGGTGAGATCCTCGTCCGCCAGCGCGGCACCCACTTCCACCCGGGTTCGGGTGTCGGTCGTGGTGGCGACGACACGCTGTTCGCGCTGCAGGCCGGTTCGGTCGAGTTCGGCACGCACCGTGGCCGCAAGGTCGTCAACATCGTTCCGGCCGCCTGATTCAGCTCCTGCTGATCTGAAGCGTTCGTAACACCCCGAGGGCGGATCTCAGCTCTTCCCGGCAGCAGCCGGGAAGAGAGGTCCGCCCTCGGCGCGTTGTCACACAGACACGTTTAATGGGTAGCAAGGCCTACCCCCCGGGCTTTCCGGGATATTCCCGCTGTATCTGGAGGAACAACCATGACCACCTTCGTGGACCGCGTCGAGCTGCACGTCGCCGCGGGTAACGGGGGCCACGGCTGCGCCTCCGTTCACCGGGAGAAGTTCAAGCCGCTCGGCGGCCCCGACGGCGGCAACGGCGGCCGTGGCGGCGACGTCATCCTGGTGGTGGACCAGGCGGTCACCACCCTGCTGGAGTACCACCACAGCCCCCACCGCAAGGCCACCAACGGCCAGCCCGGCGCGGGCGACAACCGCTCCGGCAAGGACGGCCAGGACATCATCCTGCCCGTGCCGGACGGCACCGTCGTCCTCGACAAGGAGGGCAACGTCCTCGCCGACCTCGTCGGTCAGGGCACCACCTACGTGGCGGCCGAAGGCGGCCGCGGCGGCCTCGGCAACGCCGCGCTCTCCTCCGCCCGCCGCAAGGCGCCCGGCTTCGCGCTCCTCGGTGTCCCCGGCACCGGCGGCGACGTCGTCCTGGAGCTCAAGACCGTCGCCGACGTGGCGCTGGTCGGCTTCCCGAGCGCCGGCAAGTCCTCGCTGATCTCGGTGCTCTCCGCGGCCAAGCCGAAGATCGCGGACTACCCCTTCACCACCCTCGTCCCGAACCTGGGCGTCGTCACCGCCGGCTCGACGGTCTACACGATCGCCGACGTCCCGGGCCTCATCCCGGGCGCCAGCCAGGGCAAGGGCCTCGGCCTGGAGTTCCTGCGCCACGTCGAGCGCTGCTCGATCCTCGTGCACGTGCTGGACACCGCCACCCTGGAGTCCGACCGCGACCCGCTCGCCGACCTCGACGCCATCGAGGAGGAGCTCAAGCTCTACGGCGGCGGCCTGGAGAAGCGCCCGCGCCTCGTCGTCCTCAACAAGGTCGACATCCCCGACGGCAAGGACCTCGCCGACATGGTCCGCCCGGACCTGGAGGAGCGCGGCTACAAGGTCTTCGAGGTCTCCGCGGTGGACCGCACCGGCCTGAAGGAGCTGTCCTACTT
Source organism: Streptomyces sp. NPDC056883 (assembly GCF_042788835.1). Classification (NCBI taxonomy): domain Bacteria; kingdom Bacillati; phylum Actinomycetota; class Actinomycetes; order Kitasatosporales; family Streptomycetaceae; genus Streptomyces; species Streptomyces sp. NPDC056883. Next base: position 97,692 of record NZ_JBHUBS010000004.1, read on the forward strand.
CCTCGCCGAGGTCATCGCGAAGTTCCGCGCCCGCAAGCCGAAGGAGGAGGCGACCCGCATCGTCATCCGTCCGAAGGCCGTGGACGACTCGGGCTTCACCATCACCTACGACGAGGCCGAGGACGTGTACCGCGTGCGCGGCGAGAAGCCGGAGCGCTGGGTCCGCCAGACCGACTTCAACATCGACGAGGCCGTCGGCTACCTCGCCGACCGCCTCAACCGCCTCGGCGTCGAGGCGGCGCTGGCCAAGGCCGGTGCCCGCGCGGGTGACGGCGTCGCCATCGGTTCCGACGACAACGCGGTCGTCTTCGACTGGGAGCCGACCATGATGGCCGGCGCCGAGATGCTGGGCCGCCGCGGTGAGGACCACCGTCTGGAGGCGCCGCGTCCGGCGACCACGCGCCGCAAGGAGAAGGAAGCCGAGCGGGATTCCGCCCAGAAGGAGTACGACGAGTTCCGTCCCTTCTGACCGGGCCGTGACCGAGGACGACGGCCGGGTCTCCGGCCGTCGTCACAGGCTCGTCACAGGATTCCGGTTACCCCCGTTCGGGTGACCCGTATTAAGGCCACGTTTACTCCAGTGGCCTAGGATCCACGAGTGACGAGCACCCATACCCCCACAGTTGCCGTCGTCGTGATCGCGTACAACGATGCCGCGCTCGTCGGTCAGGCCGTCTCCTCGGCCCTCGCCCAAGGCCCGGTCGTTGCCGAGGTCATCGCGGTCAACGATGCGTCCGGCGACGGCACCGCCGAGGTGCTGGACGAGCTGGCGGCCCGCCACCCCCGCGTGAAGGTCGTGCACCGCACGGAGAACAGCGGGGGCTGCGGCACCCCCCGCAACGACGGGATCGCGGCTGCCACCGCCCCGTACGTCATGTTCCTGGACAGCGACGACGTCCTGCCCCGCGGGGCGGTCGAGGCCCTGGTGTCCGCGGCCGGGGAGCACCGGTCGCCGGTCACCGTCGGCTCGTGCGTCCGCCGCGAACTGCCCGAGAGCCGTGACGTGCCCTGGGTGCCCGGCCTGTACACGCCGGGCGAGGTCATCGAGCGCCCGGCGGACCGTCCGGAACTGGTCCGCGACACCCTCTGCGTCAACAAGCTGTACGAGCGGGCCTTCCTGGACATGTACGGGATCCGCTTCCCGGACGGCCGCTTCATCTACGAGGACTTCGTCTTCACCGCCCGCGTACTGGCCGCCCGCCCCCGCATCGCGGTGATCGGCGACCTCGTCTACGTGTGGCACGTGCGCCGCAACGCCGCCCAGGTCTCCATCTCCCTGGACCGCAAGGACGTCGGCAACTGGAGCGCGCGCGTGGAGGCCCACCGCGTGGCCTCCCGGCTGATGAAGGCGTCCTCCCCCGAGCTGGGCCGGGCCTGCCAGGTGAAGTTCCTGGAGTACGACCTGCGCATGTACCTGCGCGAGCTCGGCGAGGACCCCGACTACCAGGCCGCCTGGTGGACGCTGACCCGTGACTACGTCGCCGGGTTCTCCGAGGCCGACATCGAGGCCGCCGGGGCGCACGCCCGCTGGATCGTACGAGTGCTGCGCGCCACCGAGGTGCCGCCCGCCCCCGCCGACCTGCTGCGGCTGACCCGCTTCGCCGCCGACCCGCCCCGCCTGCTGCCCCCGTACGCGACCGGCCCCTCCGGGACGCCGGTCTGGAGCGACACGCTGCCGGTCGAGCTGGACCGGCTGGACGAGCTGGAGACGGCGGACCTGCCCGTCACCATCGACGCCGAACCGAGCGGCTGCGCAGGGCTCCGGATCCAGGTGCACGACCTGTACGGGCGGCTCGCCGCGGCCGGCCCGCGCACCGTCCAGCTGCGCTTCCAGCCCCGGGGCGACCTCGGGGAGCTGCTGGTGGCCGAACCGGTGGAGCTCACCCCCGCCGCGGACGGCCTGCGGTGGACCGCGGAGCTGCCCTTCCGGCTCACCACGCTGGCGCGCCTCGGACGGGGCGAGGGCCGGCGGGGCCTGCAGGCGTGGGACGTGAAACTGAACGTGGAGTGCGCCGACGGGAGCTCCGTGCTCACCTCCCCCCGCCCCCTCAGCCGCCTGCTGCACCGACGGGTGCTGCCCAGCAGCCGGTACGGTGTGCTGTTGGCGCAGCCGTACCGCACGACCGGGGGATCCCTGGCGCTGCGGCTCGCGCCCGGTGCCGCGGGTGTCATGAGCCTGGCCCGTCACCGGTTCCACCGGGCGCGCATAGTGCGCGGCTAGAACGGAACGCGGCTGAACGGTCCGGCGCCGGACGAGACGTACGAAAGATATTTGGGGAGACACGCATGACGTTTCTGATCACTGGTGGAGCCGGTTACATCGGGGCGCACGTCGTCCGCGCGATGCTGCTTGCGGGTGAGGAGGTGGTGGTGCTGGACGACCTCTCGACCGGCAAGGCCGCCCGCGTCCCGGAGGGCGTTCCGCTGGTGATCGGTTCCGTGCTGGACCGGAAGTTCCTCGACGAGACCTTCGCCGAGCACCGGATCACCGGCGTGGTCCACCTGGCGGGCAAGAAGCAGGTCGGCGAGTCCGTCGAGAAGCCGCTGCACTACTACGAGGAGAACGTGGGCGGCCTCACCGTGCTGCTCCAGGCCGTGGCCGCCGCGGGCGTGCGCAACTTCCTCTTCTCCTCCTCCGCCTCCGTGTACGGGATGCCGGACGTGGACCTCGTCACCGAGAGCACCCCGTGCCTGCCGCTCAGCCCGTACGGCGAGACGAAGCTGGCGGGCGAATGGATCGTCCGCGCCGCGGGCAAGGCGCACGGCATCTCCACCGCGTGCCTGCGCTACTTCAACGTGGCGGGCGCCGCGACCCCCGAGCTCGCCGACACCGGGGTCTTCAACCTGGTCCCGATGATCTTCGAGCGGTTCGACAAGGGCGAGGGCGCCCGGATCTTCGGTGACGACTACGCGACCGCGGACGGCACCTGCATCCGCGACTACATCCACGTCGCCGACCTCGCGGAGGCCCACGTGGTGGCCGCCCGCAAGCTCGTCGAATGGGGCGCGCAGGGCGAGTACAAGGACCTCACCGTCAACATCGGCCGCGGCGAGGGCGTTTCCGTCCGCGAGATGGTCGAGCTGGTGAACGAGGTCACCGGTCACACCGACGCCGCCTACGCGCCCCAGGTCTCCCCGCGCCGCGCCGGCGACCCGGCGAAGGTCGTCGCCTCCGCCGACCGGATCTCCGCGGAGCTGGGCTGGAAGGCCCGCCACGACGTCCGCGACATGATCACCTCGGCCTGGGAGGGCTGGGAGGCCCACCGCAAGGCCTGAGGCCCGTAGAGCGTACGAAGAAGCCGCCCGCCCCGGTCGATTCCGGGGCGGGCGGCTTCGTCTCACGTCGAGCGTCCGGCTCAGCGCTCCAGGAAGGAGAACAGCTCCTCCCACCGGTCGGTGATCTCGGAGCTGGAGTACCGCTGCACGTTGCGGAAGGCGGCGTCGCCGAGCTGGTCGCGCAGTTCACGGCCGGCCATCAGCCGGTCCAGCTGTCCGGCCAGCTCCATCGTGTTGCCGAGCCGGGCCAGCAGCCCGTCCTCGCCGTGCGTCACGATCTCCCGCACACCCGGCGCGCAGTCGAAGGCGGCCACCGGCACGCCCGCGGCCATCGCCTCCAGCAGCGTGATCGGGAAGCCCTCGGCGCGCGAGGCCTGGGCGAAGACGGAAGCTCCGTTCAGCGCGCCCAGCACGTCGCCGGTGCTGCCCATCCACTCCACGGATTCCTCCAGGCCGAGCCCGGCGGCGTGCGCCCGCAGGGTCGCCTCCTCCAGGCCCGCCCCGTAGATCCGAAGGACCCAGTCGGGGTGGTGCGGGGAGGCGTCGGCCCAGGCGTCGAGCAGCAGGTCCACGCCCTTCTCGAAGGCGAGGCGGCCGACGCTCGCCACGACCTTCTCGGTGCGCGGGGCGGGGGAGGCGGGCATGAACGGCAGCGGGTTCGGCATGCTGGAGACGTTCTCCATGCCCGAGCGGATCCAGAGGTCGGCGTCCTCGGGGGTCAGTACGAGCATGCGGTCGACGTCCCGGTAGTACCGGCGGACCCGCTGACCCCGGGTGGACTTGTTGCTGGCCTCGAAGGACTCGTGGCTCATGCCGATGACGGTGCAGCCCTTGGTGTCGGCGAGGGCCACCCACTCCATCGCCCAGACCTGGGTGACGATCACCACGGCGCCGGGGCGGGCCGCGCGCAGCAGCTCGCCCAACTGGTCCGCCTTGGCCCGCATCTTCGCCCGGCGGGCCGCCTGACGGCGCCGCTCGGGTGCGTTGAGCCGGCCCTTGATGCCGTGCAGCCGGCGGGCCGCCGGCGGGTGGGCCTCGTACAGCGTGGTCACCGCGTAGGGGAGGTCCGCCGGGAGCTGCTGGCGGATCTCCTCGGCGACGGGGGCGATGCCGATGACGTGCACCCGGTGCCCGCGTTCGCTGAACAGCCGGGCCATCTGGTGCGACCAGGTGGTCACGCCGCCCAGCTCGTCCACGCTGTTGGAGACGAGGAAGATGTCACGGCCGCCCGGGGTGGCGGTCTGCTGGCTCACTTGCCGCTCCTGGTGAAGAACTTCTCGACGATCCGGCGGGCCGCGTCCCCGCGGTCGTACTCGCCGAACTCGGCGAGGAAACGCTGGCGCGCCTCGGCGTACTTGGCATCCGCCTCGTCGAAGGCGGCGAGGGCCTGGAGCAGTTCGTCCGCGGTGGCGACCACCGGGCCCGGCGCCTTCTCCTTGAGGTCGAAGTAGGTGCCGCGGATGTCGGTGGCGTACTTCTCGTAGTCGTACGCGAAGAACAGCATCGGCCGGTCCAGGACCGCGTAGTCGAACATCACGGACGAGTAGTCCGTGATCAGCCCGTCGGCGAGCGCCAGTAGCGGGGTGATGTCGTGGTGCTTGGACACGTCGATGACCCGGCCCGCGACCGACGGCGGCAGCGTGACGCTGTTGAGGTAGTGGGTGCGCACCAGCAGCGTGAAGCGGTCGCCGAGCCGGTCGGCGAACTCCTCCACGTCGAAGGGGAACTCGAAGCCCTCCACCGCGCCGTCCGCGTTCGCCCGGAAGGTCGGTGCGTACAGCAGCACCTTCTTCTCCGGGTCGATCCCGAACTCGCCGGCCAGGGAGCCGCGGACCCGCTCGCCGCTGTTCGCCTCGGAGCGGTGGGCCGCGACCAGGGCGTCGTTGCGCGGGTAGCCGGTGCGCAGCAGCACCTCGTCACGCAGCCGGAAACCCTTGGCGAGGGTGCGGGCGTCGTGCTCGGAACGGATCAGGAAGTGGTCGAAGCGGTCGACGGCCGCCTGGAAGCGGGCCTGGCCCGGACGGTCCTGCGCCTTGGTGCGGGGCTCGTGGAAGCCCATCCGCTTCAGTGCCGAGCCGTGCCAGGTCTGGATGTACGTGGTCCCCGGGCGCTTGGCCAGCGCCAGCGGGAAGCCCTGGTTGTCGATCCAGAACTCGGCCTGCGCCAGCGCGCGCAGGTAGGCCCAGCTCCAACGCCGCACCAGGGTGGCCTCCTTGGGGAAGCCGGTGGGCCGGCCGCCCGCGTACGACCAGATCGCCTCGAACTGCACGCCGGAGCGCACCAGTTCCTCGTAGATCGCCTTCGGGCTGTCGCTGTACTGCTTGCCCATGTGGCTCTCGAAGACGACCGTGCCCTTCTTGATGGGCAGCTTCGAGAAGACCTCGTGGTAGACCTTCACCTTCTGCTCGCCCGAGCCGATGTTGCGGCGGGCCCGCAGGGCCCTGCGCAGGCCCCGCTTGACCACGCCCGCGGCCTTGCCGTGCATCGCGCTGTTGATCAGCGTCTGGGTGCGCACGGCGGCGGCGCCCTCGGCGGTCAGGACGTAGGAGAGGTTGCCCTTCTTGGTCATCTCCGGCTCGAAGCGGTCGGAGACCAGCCGGGTCAGCCTCGGGCGCACGCGCAGCCGGGCGGCTTGCTCCAGGTCGACCCCGCCGACGGAGACGCGGGTGGTGAGCCGGTCGCCGCCGGCCGTCAACTTCAGGCGCACGTCCCAGACCGCGTCGATGATGCCGAGCGGGCGGACGGTGCTGCCGATGTCGGCCGTGGCCTTCCACTCGATCGTGTCACCGGCGTGGCGCACGGTTGCCACCGGGAAGCTGAAGGAGCGGACGCCGATCTGCCGGCGGGCCCGGAACTCCAGCGAGGCCTTCAGCTCCGCCTCGGGGCGGATCCGGCCCAGCGGGTTCACCACGGCACCCGACAGGGTGACCGTGCCGCGGCCGTCGTCCTCGTACGCGGTGAGGCGGTTGCCCAGGGTGAGGGAGGTGAGCGGCGCACCGGCGTAGCCCTGGTCGGTGACGTCCAGTATCCGGCGGGCCTCCTCGGCGTCGGGGCCGTCGATGTGCCGGCCGCACCAGTAGACGCGCCCGTCGCGCTCGGCGAGCGGGGAGGTGAGCCGGCCCTGGTTGGTCATGGCGTCGGCGGCGGGCAGCAGGTTGTCCCAGTCCTCCTTGCCGAGCAGGTAGGCGCAGATGGCCTGGAGGTTGCTGACGTTGTCGTACGCGGCCGGGTCGATGCCGGCCAGGTAGCCGTTGGCGAGCCGGGCGAACTCCTGGCGGTAGGCGTCACCGAGCAGGGGCAGGTCCCGCAGGTGGAGCACCAGGTCGTGCTTGAGGAACTTGGCGTCCTTCGCGGACTTGATCTCCGTGTGGCCCTTGGCCGCCAGCAGCTCGTCGACGCGGCGGTGGATCTCCATCCGGTGGACGAAGTTCTCGATCTCGTGGCGCCGGTTGCTGATCGACTTCGCCGAGGCCTTCTCGATCACGTTCCAGTAGTAGACGTGGTTCGGGATGAGCGTGATGCGGCGGGCGGCGACGTAGGCCTGCGCGGAGAAGAGCAGGTCCTCGTAGTGGATGCCCACCGGGAATTCCAGGCCCTGCTCCAGCAGGAACGCGCGCCGGTAGCACTTGTTCGTGGAGAGGGTGTCGTAGACCAGCAGGTCCGGGTACTCGGTGATCGACTCCAGCGTGCGGGTGCGCGCGTAGATCCACGGGTACCACTCGGTGGTCTTGCCCCAACGGTTGTCGAGGTGGACCCGGACGCACATGCCCGAGACCAGGTCGGACCCGGTCCGCTCGGCGGCGTCCAGCATGTTGCGGCAGGCATTGCGTTCCAGCACGTCATCGCTGTCCAGGAACATGACGTAGGTTCCGGTGGCCTGCTGGATGCCGTGATTGCGCGGGGCACCGCAGCCCCCGCTGTTCTCGGGCAGCCGGAAGGCGCGCACCCTCCCCGGATGCGCGGTTTCGAGCTCCTGGGCGACCGCGTAGGACCCGTCCTTGCTGCAGTCGTCGACGATCACGACCTCGACCCCGTGCAGGGTCTGGTCCAAAACCGACTGGACGGCTGCCGGGAGACGCTCTGCGTCGTTGTAGACGATGACGACCACGGAGACGTCAGGCACGTGCACCTCGATCCCTCTGTTTCATTCCGCTTATCCCGTCAAAGCTACCGTGTGCCGCACTCGCGCCAGGCAGGGCAACCACCGCCGTGCATACTTCTAAGGAAGAGGTGAGTGGCAGGTCCGGTCGCCGTAAATCACCCGTTCGGACCGCAGGAAGTGTTCATGAAGCTGTCTGTAGTAGTCCCTTGCTACAACGAGGAAGCCGTCATCGACAGCTTCGACACGGAGATCCGAAAGGTCCTGGACGCGCTCCCCGTCGAGTACGAGGTCTGCTACGTCGACGACGGCAGCCGCGACGGAACCCTCGCCAAACTCCGCAAGATCGCCGCCCAGCACCCCGACCGCACCCGCTACGTCTCCTTCAGCCGGAACTTCGGCAAGGAGGCCGGCATGCTCGCCGGCCTGCGCGAGGCGACCGGCGACGCCGTGGTCATCATGGACGCGGACCTCCAGCACCCGCCCGAGCTCATCGCCACGATGCTCGACTACTACCGGCAGGGCCACGACCAGATCATCGCCCGCCGCACCCGCGAGGGGGACAAGAAGCTCCGCACGGCGCTGAGCCGCCTCTACTACCGGGGCATCAACCGCTGGGTCGACGTGGAGCTCACCGACGGCGTCGGAGACTTCCGGCTGCTGTCACGCCCGGCCGTGGACGCGCTGCTGTCGCTGCCCGAGTACAACCGCTTCTCCAAGGGCCTCTTCTCCTGGATCGGCTTCGACACGGTCCACTTCGACTACCGCAACGCGCAGCGCGAGGCCGGCGAGACGAAGTGGAAGTTCGGCGCCCTGCTGAACTACGGCATGGACGGGCTCATCTCCTTCAACAACCGGCCGCTGCGCATCGGCATCTGGTCGGGCGTGTCGCTGGTGGCCCTGACGGTCCTCTACGCCGTGTGGATCGCCGTCATGGCGATGACCAACGGGGTGGAGTCCCCGGGATACGTCACGCTCGTCGCGCTCATCGCGGGCCTGGGCGGCGTCCAGATGATCATGCTGGGCCTGATCGGCGAGTACATCGGCCGCATCTACTACGAGAGCAAGCGCCGGCCGCACTTCCTGGTGAAGGAGGCGCACGGCGCCGACCGCCTGGCCACGTCCACCGACGTCCGGGACCTGCCCGAGGCCCAGGCCGTGATTGCGGAGCGAAGCAAGTGATGCCGCCCACGACGAACGAACGTCCGGCCCCGGACCGCAAGGCCCAGCTCGCCCAGATCATCCGCTTCGGACTGGTGGGCGGAGTCAACACCGGCACCTTCTACGCCATCTACCTGCTCCTGCATCCCCTGATGCCGTACTTCGCCGCCTACTCCATCGCCTTCGTGCTGGCGATGGTCGGCTCGTTCTTCATGAACACCTACTTCACCTACCGCACGCGGCCGACCTGGAAGAAGTTCCTGCTCTTCCCGCTGACCAACATCACCAACTACGTGATCCAGTCCGCGGGCCTGTACGCCCTGGTCACCTGGGCGGGCATGAACACCCAGATCGCGCCGCTGGTCGCGGCCGTGGTGGCCATCCCGTTCACCTACGTCCTCTCCCGCAAGATCCTCATCCCGGGGACGGGCGACAAGGCCGCGGAACCGGAGCAGACCCACAGCGCGTCCACGGTCTGAAACCCCTGGGCGGACCCGCCCGGACACCCCGTAGATTGAACGGGCGGCTTCGAGGGTTCGAACCTTCGAAGACTCGCAGGTTCGCAGGTTCGCAGGTTCGTGTTCGGCGAGGGTCAAGGGTCAGGGGACAGAAGTGTCAGCGGCTAGGCAGGGTGTGCTCGACGCGCGCAGGATCGTGGTCAAGGTCGGCTCCTCCTCCCTGACCACGGCGGCCGGAGGACTCGACGCCGACCGGGTGGACGCGCTGGTCGACGTACTGGCCAAGGCGCGCAGCGGCGGCGAGAAGGAGATCGTCCTGGTATCCAGCGGAGCCATCGCCGCCGGACTCTCCCCGCTCGGCCTGCGCCGCCGCCCCACCGACCTGGCCCGCCAGCAGGCCGCCGCGAGCGTCGGCCAGGGCCTGCTCGTCGCCCGCTACACGGCCTCCTTCGCCCGGTACGGCGTACGCGTCGGCCAGGTGCTCCTGACCACCGACGACACGAGCCGGCGCGCGCACTACCGCAACGCCTACCGGACCCTGGACCAGCTCCTGGCCATGGGGGCGCTGCCCGTCGTCAACGAGAACGACACCGTCGCCACCGACGAGATCCGCTTCGGCGACAACGACCGCCTCGCCGCACTCGTGGCGCACCTGGTCCGCGCCGACCTCCTCGTCCTGCTCTCGGACGTCGACGGCCTCTACGACGGGGACCCGTCCCAGCCCGGCACCAGCCGCATCGACGAGGTGCGCGGCCCCGAGGACATCGCCCACGTCACCATCGGCAGCGTCGGCAAGGCGGGCGTCGGCACCGGCGGCATGGCCACCAAGGTCGAGGCGGCGCGCATCGCGGCGGCAGCCGGCATCCCCGTCGTCCTGACCTCGGCCAGCCAGGCCGCGGACGCCCTGGCCGGACGGGCGACCGGCACCCTCTTCCACTCCACCGGACGCCGCTCGACGGACCGGCTGCTCTGGCTCCAGCACGCGTCGGCCCCGCAGGGACACCTCGTCCTGGACGACGGGGCCGTCCGCGCGGTGACCGAACGCGGCAGCTCGCTGCTGCCCGCCGGCATCGCCGCGGTCGAGGGCGACTTCGTCGCCGGAGACCCCGTGGAACTGCGCGCGGCCGACGGCCGGGCGGTGGCGCGCGGCCTCGTCAACTTCGACGCCAAGGAGCTCCCGCAGCTCCTCGGCCGCTCCACGCGCGAGCTCGCGCGGGAACTCGGACCCGAGTACGAGCGGGAGGTCGTCCACCGCGACGATCTGGTCCTGCTGCAGGGCTGAGGTTCGGTAAAACCGCCGCGCGGTGAGCCGAGGACTGGTCAACTGTGAGGGGCGGACACGCGTAGCGCAGGACAAGGAGGCGGCTGGTGAGACGAGCGCTGACCAGCGTCGGCACCGGGGACGGTGACGTCGGCGGGAGCGGGGAGGAACGGGATGCCTCCCGCCTCTGGCACATCACCCTGAGCGTCTCCGGGAAGCCCGCGCCGCTGTGCGACGTACGCCGTGGGCTGGAGCAGCTCGCCCATGACCACCCCTTCCTGCTGACCAGCCGCTACGCCGACGACCACGCGGAGATCCGCTACTGGGAGGAAGCCCGCGACCTCCACGACGCGGCGGCCGTGGCACTGCGGCTCTGGGGCGAACACCGCTCCTCGGCGAAGCTCCCGCCCTGGGAGATCGTCGGCCTCGAAGTCATCGACCGCGCCACCTACCACCAACGCGTCGCCGAAGGCTACGGCCCACCCCCGGCCCACCCCATGGGCGTGCACCCCTACTAACGCTCCGCTCGCACCACTCGGCCCTGGCGGGTCTCCTGGGCTTCGCGTCGCTGCGCCGGACTCCGTCCGTCGGGGGGCTGGTCGGCGCCGGCGCCACCGCACCCCGGCGCGGGCCGAGCGGGCGGGTGCGGCTGGGTGGGCCCTGCGGGGCGAGGTCCCCTACCCGCCCTTCGCCCGTTCCCCGGGCTCCGCCCGGACCCGCACATGCACGCACACGTCAGCCAAAATCAGCCTCGCCGGCGTTTGAGGCGCGGGGTCTGGGGCGGAGCCCCAGGGAACGGGCGAAGGGCGGGTAGGGGACATGCCCCGCAGGGCCACCCCAGCCGCACCCGCCCACTCGGCACCCGGCACCCGGGCCACCTCGGACGGTGTCCACCGATGCCCCGTCTCGGGGGGTGGAAACCCATCGGGGCCGGGCCCGGCGGGGATTACCCTGGGCGGCATGACCTCGCTCGATGCCACGACCTCGCCCGTGATCGCCACCGCGCAAGCCGCCCGGATCGCCGCCGCGGCCATCGCCCCGCTCCCGCGGTCCGCCAAGGACAAGGCCCTGCTGGCCATCGCGGACGCGCTGGAGGCCCGTACGGCCGAGATCGTCGAGGCCAACGCCGTCGACACGGCGAAGGCGGCCGCCGCCGGGACCAGCGAGACCGTCATCGACCGTCTCACCCTCACCCCCGACCGCATCGCGGCCATCGCCTCCGACGTCCGCGACGTCGCGGCCCTGCCCGACCCCGTCGGCGAGGTCGTCCGCGGCTCCACCCTCCCCAATGGGATCGACCTCCGCCAGATCCGCGTCCCGCTCGGCGTCGTCGGCATCATCTACGAGGCTCGCCCCAACGTCACCGTCGACGCCGCCGCCCTGTGCCTGAAGTCCGGCAACGCCGTACTCCTGCGCGGCTCCTCCTCGGCGTACGCCTCCAACACCGCCCTCGTCGGCATCCTGCGCGACGCCGTCGTCTCGGCCGGTCTGCCCGCCGACGCCATCCAGCTCGTGCCGGGCGAGTCCCGCGACTCCGTCCGCGAGCTGATGCGCGCCCGCGGTCTCGTCGACGTCCTCATCCCGCGCGGCGGCGCCTCGCTCATCAAGACCGTCGTCGAGGAATCCATCGTCCCGGTCATCGAGACCGGTACCGGCAACTGCCACGTCTACGTGGACGCCCAGGCCGATCTGGCCATGGCCGTGGACATCCTCGTCAACTCCAAGGCCCAGCGGCCCTCCGTCTGCAACTCCGCGGAGACCCTGCTCGTCCACCGGGACATCGCCGACGCCTTCCTGCCCCTCGCCCTGGACGCCCTCGCCGACGCCGGCGTGACCGTCCACGGCGACGAGCGGGTGCTCGGGTACGCGGAGGACTCCAAGGTCACCGCCCTCCCGGCCACCGACGAGGACTGGGCCGCCGAGTACCTCTCGTACGACATCGCCGCCGGTGTCGTGGACTCCCTCGACGAGGCCGTCGCCCACATCCGCCGCTGGACCTCCGGCCACACCGAGGCGATCGTCACCACCTCGCAGGCCGCCGCCCGCCTCTTCACCCAGCTGGTCGACTCGACCACGGTTGCCGTGAATGCCTCCACGCGGTTCACGGACGGTGGTCAGTTCGGCTTCGGCGCGGAGATCGGCATTTCCACCCAGAAGCTGCACGCCCGGGGCCCGATGGGGCTTCCCGAGCTCACCTCGACCAAGTACATCGTCACCGGCGACGGTCACGTACGGTAGTCGACCTCTGAACGCGGTGTGGCCGGATTTCGGCCTACACCCTGCCCAAAGGTGGCCCTCAGGTCTACGCTGGTTCCGTGCCGGACGACGTGGGGGGCAAGCCGTTCCCGGACGACGGGACCCCCGAAGAACATGCAGACGACCGCGGAGGCGCGGACAAGGACTTCGCCTCCGTGGTGTTCGACGAGGACTTCGTCCGGAACGCCGAAATCCGTGAACCGAGCGCCGCAGAGCGCCAGCGGGCCGGCGACCGGGCGCGCGCCGAGGCGGCCGAGGCCGCCCGCGCCGCCTTCGCCGGCGGCTGGACGGGCGACGAGGACTACGACGCGTACGCCTACGGCGGCGCCGACGGCCACCACTCCGAGGATCCCGGCTGGGACCACGGCCACGGAGCAGGCTCCGGGGACGGCCCGTACGGAGTCTACGGCGGCAGTCTGCGCCCCTACCGCGGCCGCTCGCCGTGGCTGCGCCCGGTCGCCTGGGTGCTCGCCTTCGTGATGGGCCTCGGCATGATCGCGCTCGCCTTCAGCGCCGTGTACCGCAGCGCGGCGAGCGACGCGGAACCGGCTCCGGCCCCCGCCAGCACCCCGATGGGCGAAGTCACCGGCGCCGGAGCGTTTATGGACCGCGTCAGCCGCCAACCCTGAAGGTACGACCCCGCTCCCCATCGCCGGAGCCGGGGGCTTCTCTGGAGCGGGGACAGCGGGGAGAAGCGATGGCCATGCCAGGAGATCCGCCGAACGGCACCCCCGAGGGTGCCGGCGGGGCCGACGACGAGTTCCGGGCCGACGAGTACCGGTCGGTGGTGTTCGACGAGGACTTCGTCCGGGCTGCCCGGATCCAGGAGTTCTCCGCACAGGAGCGCATGGGCGAGCACGCCCGCGCCGTACGGAGCCGCTCGATCTGGTCGACCGGCGGAGGCCATCCGGGCCCCCGCGGCGGCTCCGGCGGCGGTGCGGCCCGGCAGGGCCGGATCATCGTGCTGTGCATCGCCCTGGCACTCGCCGGCGCCGTCTACATGGGGCTGCGCAATCCCTACGTGCCGCCCGCCGGGGACCCGGCCGAGGCGATGAGCAGCACCGTGGTCCCGCTCGCGCCCTCCGCGCCCGTGCCCGGCGGCCGGCCCGCCGACCTGTACGCGCAGAGTCCGGCGGCCCAGTACCGCATCGGGGCGGCCGGGATCACCTTCCCCGCCGTGCGCCGCACCCGCCACTTCACCGAGGAGCAGGTCCAAACCGCGCTGACCATCGCCAAGGACTACCTGGTGCAGTCCTCGCTGGACCCCGACGTGCTGTCCGGCGAGGCCTCCCGGCCGGTGCGCGTCCTGCTCGACCCCGACCAGCTGACGCAGTTCGACCAGAGCATGCTCGTCCCGGCCGGCAACGGGCGGCACGCCATCACGGGCTGGCTCGTGCGCTTCGACCCGGCGACCGCCGTGGTGGCCGACACCCGGGTCCGGGTCAGCGGGGTCCTCGCCGCAGCGGAGACCGCCCCGAACGCCCTGGAGGTGACCTCCGACCACACCTTCGTCTACGCGGTGCGCCCGGCCACCGGCCAGCCGGCCGCGGCGGACGGGGCCTCGCTCTTCACCGTCCGCCGGGAGCTGCGGATGCGCTTCGACCGCGACGACCTCGCGGCCCGGCGGGCGGAGCTCGTCTCGGCGTACGTCATGGCGGGCCCGCAGGCCTGTTCCGCCGACCCGGCCGGAGGTTTCCGCCCGCTGACGGCCGGCGCCGGGCCGACCACCACCGGCCCGGCCGCCAGCGACCCGTACGCCAGCGGCAGTCCGCGCCGCACGGCCGGGCTGTGCGGCGTGCTCGCGCCGACGACCGCGCCGGAGCCGCCGGAGCCGCCGCAGTCACAGGCGCCGGCGTCCCCGGCCGCCCCGGGGGAGGGCGTCAGCCCTGCTCCGTAGCGCCGTCCTTGCCGGTGCCGGTGCTCTTGTCCTCGCCGCCGGCGGCGCTGCTGCTGCTGCCGCTGCCGCCGCCCGCTCCCGTGGCACCCATGCCCGAGAACCTGTCCCGCAGCTTGCCGCCCAGGTCCGCCGTACCGCCGGCGATGTCGCCGACCAGCTTCAGCAGCGGGTCCTTGCTCGTGCGCACCGTATCGGCGTAGTGCGCCGCGGACTGCCGGAAGGAGTCGGTCACCGAGGTGTCCTTGTCGTCCTCGCGCCGCGGGTAGTGGCCGTCCATGATCCGCTGGTGGTCCCGGTTCTGCGACCACTTCTTCAGCTCGGCCGCCCGCACCGTCGTGAAGGGGTGCGTCCGGGGCAGCACGTTGAGGATCTTCAGCACGGAGTCGCGCAGATCGCCGCTCCGCTCGTACTCCTCGGCCTGGGCGAGGAACGCGTCGACGTTCATCTCGTGGAGGTGGTTGCCGCCCGCGAGCTTCATCAGTCCGCGCATCGAGGCGTGCACGTCCTGTCCCACCAGCAGCCCCGCCCGGTCCGCCGACAGCTCCGACTTGCGGAACCACTCGCGCAGCGCCGTCACGATCCCCATGATCGCCACATTGCCCAGCGGGATCCAGGAGACCTTGAGCGCCAGGTTCGTCAGGAACAGCAGGATCGTGCGGTACACGGCGTGCCCCGACAGGGCGTGGCCCACCTCGTGGCCCACCACCGCCCGCATCTCCTCCTCGTCGAGCAGCTCGACGAGGCCCGTGGTGACCACGATGATCGGCTCGTCCAGCCCGATGCACATGGCATTGGGCTTCGGGTCCTGCTGCACGTACATCTGCGGGACCTTCTCCAGGTCCAGGATGTAACAGGCGTCCAGGAGCATCGCGTGCAGGTGCGGGAACTGCGTCTCGCCCACCCGGACGGAGTCCGACAGGAAGAGCAGTCGCAGACTGCGCTCCGGCAGCAGCCCGCTGAGCGCCTTGAAGACCGTGTCGAAGCCGGTCAGCTTGCGCAGGGCCACGAGCGCGGACCGGTCCGCCGGATGCTCGTACGCCCGTGAGGAAATACCGGGGAACCTCTTGCGGTCCCGCGCCGGTGCCTTCTCGAATCCCGTCCCCGTCATAGCGCCCTCCCCGTTGGTGTGTGCGGCTGGCCGCCCGTCTATCCTCTCCAACGCCTGAGTCGACGTGAGCGTGCCCCAGGCCCCCGCATACGATGTGAGCGAAATCTCCGCCCGCTCCCCGACTCGATAGGTACCTGCCTGATGAGCCTCGCCTCCACCGCCCACAACCTGGTCGTCCTCGCCTCCGAGGGAGCCGAGCAGCACGGCGGCAACCACGACAGCCTGAACCCGTACCTGACCGGCGGTGCGGCCCTCGCCATCCTCTTCCTGATGCTGTGGGTCACCACGCGCATGAACCGGGACCGCTGAACCGCCATACGCCGAGTACGCGCCCGTAGGCGGGTCCCTGCCGCGTCACCGGGCCAGTAGGCTCTGCGCTCATGGGAGAGCAGGAAATGCCGACCGGCCCGGTCAAGCGCAGGCTCGGGGTGATGGGCGGGACATTCGACCCGATCCACCACGGACACCTGGTGGCCGCCAGTGAGGTGGCCGCGCTGTTCCACCTCGACGAGGTGATGTTCGTACCGACCGGCGAGCCGTGGCAGAAGTCGCAGCGGGCCGTTTCGTCCGCCGAGGACCGGTATCTGATGACGGTCATCGCGACCGCATCGAACCCGCAGTTCTCGGTGAGCCGCATCGACATCGACCGCGGCGGCCCGACGTACACGATCGACACCCTGAGGGACCTGAGCGCCCTCAACGACGACGCCGACCTCTTCTTCATCACCGGCGCCGACGCCCTCGCGCAGATCCTGACCTGGCGGAACGCCGAGGAGCTCTTCGCCCTCGCGCACTTCATCGGCGTCACCCGGCCGGGCCACGTGCTCACCGACGACGGCCTGCCCGAGGGAGGCGTCTCCCTCGTCGAGGTTCCGGCGCTGGCCATTTCGTCCACGGACTGCCGTGCACGCGTGGCCAAGGGGGATCCTGTCTGGTACCTCGTGCCCGACGGCGTGGTCCGCTACATCGACAAGCGTGAGCTGTACCGGGGAGCCTGAGCTTCCGGAGAGAGGGGCCCCGCGGTGAACGACCGACACGAGCCGTACGACCCGTATGCCGGCCAGGAGCAGCAGCTCGTCGGCTACGACGCGTACGGGCGGCCGGTGTACGGCCAGGTGCCCGCGCAGCCCGCCACCGACGCGGCGCCCCCCTACGAGCAGCAGCAGTACGAGCAGGGCTACGGGTACGACTACCAGGGGTACGGCCAGCAGCAGGCCCAGCAGGCCCCGCAGCCCCAGCAGTACTACCCGCAGCAGCCCCAGCAGCAGTACCCCCAGACCTCCCAGGCCCCGCAGTACGGGTACGACACGCAGGGCATCCCGCAGTACGACACCCAGGCCACCCAGCAGTGGATCCCGCAGCAGGTCGCCCCCGAGGCCCCGGCGCAGGCGCCCCTGCGGGCCCCCGCGCCCGAGCCGGAGTACCGTCCCGCCGCCGCGCAGGTCCCGGAGCCCCGCCGGGCCGACGGGCCGGGCGCGCAGGGCCAGGGTCAGGGGCCCTCGTACCGCACCGAGCAGTTCGCCTTCATCGACCAGCCGGACGAGGACTCCGAGGACGTCATCGACTGGCTCGCCTTCACCGAGAGCCGCACCGAGCGCCGCGAGGAGGCCCGCCGGCGGGGCCGCAACCGGGTGGTGGCGCTGATCGTCGTCCTGGCCGTCTTCGTCGTCGCGGGCCTCGGCTACCTCTGGTACGCGGGCAAGCTGCCGTTCCTGGAGGGCCCCGGCAAGGCGTCGAACGGCGCGTCCGCCACGGGCCCGCAGAAGCGCGACATGATCGTCGTGCACCTGCACAACACCAAGAAGGGCGGCACCTCCACGGCGCTGCTCGTCGACAACGTGACCACCAAGCAGGGCGCCACCGTCCTCGTGCCGAACACCCTGAACGTCTCCAGGGACGACGGCACCACCGCACAGCTGGGCAAGGCCGTCGAGGACGGCGGTCTGGGCGTACGGGAATCCCTCGACTCGGTCTTCGGCACCCGCATCGGCGGCACCTGGCGGCTGGACACCCCCTTCCTGGAGAACTTCGTCGAGCTGGTCGGGGGCATCGAGGTCGACACC
Organism: Streptomyces sp. NPDC056883; assembly: GCF_042788835.1. Lineage (NCBI taxonomy): Bacteria > Bacillati > Actinomycetota > Actinomycetes > Kitasatosporales > Streptomycetaceae > Streptomyces > Streptomyces sp. NPDC056883. Next base: position 115,271 of record NZ_JBHUBS010000004.1, read on the forward strand.
GACGTGGCCGTCCCGGCGGACGACGCGGCGAAGGCGCCCGCCGTCGGCCAGGGCCCGAAGCAGAGCCTCAGCGGTGCGATGGCCGTGGCTTACGCCACGTACAAGGCGCAGGGCGAGCCGGAGGCCAAGCAGCTGGACCGGCTCGGCAAGGTCCTGCTGGGCCTGCTGCGCAAGGTGCCCGGCGATCCGAAGTCGGCGGCGATGACCGTGGAGACCACCGGCCAGATCCTGGACCCGGCGCTGAACGCGCAGACGCTGGGCGCGCTGCTGTCCAAGCTCGGCGAGCACGCCAAGGTGGGCGCGTACCGCACCGACGTGCTCGGGGTGAAGCCGGACGGCGGCCTCACGGACGAGGCCAACAAGAAGGTGGTCAAGGAGGTCCTCGGCGGCTCCGTCACGGAGGCCCAGCCCGGGGCCCTGCCGCGGGTCGGCCTGAAGGACGCGACCGGCGACGAGAAGACGAACACGGCGGCGAAGGCGGCCCTGCTCAACGGCGGCTACACCCTGGTGGACGGCGGCAAGGCCGACAAGACCGCGCCCGCTTCGCAGATCACGTACCAGGACGACGCGCAGCGGGACAAGGCGATCGAGGTCTCCAAGACGCTGGGACTGCCCGAGACGGCCGTGAAGAAGGCCGAGAACGCGGTGAACGCGGACGTCGTGGTGACCCTGGGCAAGGATTACAAACCGTCCTGATCCCCTCCGAGGCCTTCTGCGGCCTACTGCGGCCTGCTCCGGCGGGCCCCGTCGGGAACGGCCCCGCCCGCGCGGCACGCTGCGCGCGGGCGGCGTCGGCGGTACATGAGACCCTTGTAAGAATCTGCCCGCCAACCCGAAAGCATGGCCAGTGACCGCCACGGACCGCTCCATCGAGCTCATCACCGCCGCCGCCCAGGCCGCGGCCGACCGGCTCGCGCACGACATCATCGCGTACGACGTCAGCGACGTGCTGTCGATCACCGACGCCTTCCTGCTCGCTTCGGCGCCCAACGACCGCCAGGTCAAGTCGATCGTCGACGAGATCGAGGAGAAGCTCCTGAAGGAGCTGGGCGCCAAGCCGGTGCGCCGCGAGGGCGACCGCGACGCCCGCTGGATCCTGCTCGACTACATCGACATCGTCGTCCACGTGCAGCACAGCGAGGAGCGCGTCTTCTACGCGCTGGAGCGCCTGTGGAAGGACTGCCCCGAGATCGAGCTGCCCGAGGACGCCAAGCTCACCAAGGGCAAGGCCGAGGAGCACGCCGCGCTGCGCGCCACGCAGGGCGACGACGAACTGGACGGTGATCTGTTCTGAGCGCGACGAACGACGGTACGACCGCGACCGGCAACGGCAAGACCGGCCGCAAGATCGTCCTCTGGCGGCACGGCCAGACCTCCTGGAACCTGGAGCGACGCTTCCAGGGCTCCACGGACATCGAGCTGACCGAGGCCGGTGTGGCGCAGGCGCGCCGTGCCGCCCGGCTGCTCGCCTCGCTGAAGCCCGACGCCATCGTCGCCTCGGACCTGATGCGCGCCTCCGCCACGGCTGCCGAGCTGGCGGCCGTCACGGGTCTGGCGGTGACGCACGACGAGGCGCTGCGCGAGACGTACGCCGGTGAATGGCAGGGCCTCACGCACGAGGAGATCCTGGACAAGTACGGCGACCAGTACGCGGCGTGGAAGCGCGGCGAGGCGGTCCGCCGCGGTGGCGGCGAGCTGGAGACCGAGGTCGCCGACCGGGCCGCGCCGGTGGTGCTGGAACACGCCGACCGGCTGCCCCCCGGCGGCACGCTCGTGGTGGTCAGCCACGGCGGCACCATCCGTACGACGATCGGCCGCCTGCTGGGCCTGGAGTCGTACTACTGGGAGGGCCTGGGCGGGCTCTCCAACTGCTGCTGGTCCGTGCTGGGCGAGGGCGCGCGCGGCTGGCGGCTGATGGAACACAACGCCGGCACGCTGCCCGAACCGGTGCTCGGCGACGACGACTGAGCCCACTTCGGAGCGGCTCCCACCCGGATTTCACTTTCCGGCTGGTCACAGGCTAGAGTTCTTCTTGTTCGCAGCGCAGAACACCGGAAACGGGGGGAGCGTCGCGGAGAGCGGGGCTATAGCTCAGTTGGTAGAGCGCCTGCATGGCATGCAGGAGGTCTGGAGTTCAATTCTCCATAGCTCCACAATCAAGATCCCGTCCCCAACAGGGGGCGGGATCTTTGCTTTTGTCCACAGCTGCCCGAGCGAGCACCGGCATGGCAGAATCGGACGGCCGGAGGGGGACACGACGGCCCGACGCGGGAGGGAGTCGCTGACGGATGGGTGCACACCGGCGGCGGTGCGACTGGTGCAACAACGGCACGCCGATCGTGCGGGACATGGAGCCGGTCAATCCCGACTACCAGTACTGGTGCGAGGAATGTGCGCGGGCGCTGATCATAAAAGGCGACCCGATCGAGACGTACCGGGAGCTGGAGGGCGAGCCGATCTACGGGCGGCTGCTCGACGAGCACTGCACGCTGAAGCGGTTCTATCAGTTCGCGCGTGCGTGACGCGGGGTTGAGCAACGCGTGGGGCCATGTGATGAATCGCCACGAAACGGACATGGCCCGGGGCTCGCGGAAACCGATTTTTGGACCAGGGCCATCACCGTGTAATGTTTGGGATGTCGCCAAGGGGGACCGGAAACGGGCCACGAAGCGGCAGGCAAGACAAGGGGCTATAGCTCAGTTGGTAGAGCGCCTGCATGGCATGCAGGAGGTCTGGAGTTCAATTCTCCATAGCTCCACAGTGAAGAAGCGGGGACCCCCCTCCGGGGTGTCCCCCTT
>NZ_JBHUBS010000004.1:118078-151756 GCF_042788835.1 Streptomyces sp. NPDC056883
GGCAACAGGGAGGAAGAAAAGAAAAGGGGCTAGAGCGCAGGGGGGGGAGCGTTGGCGGGGAGGGAGGGAGGTCTGGGTTTCGCTTCTCCATGCTTCCAAGGGGAGGAAGCGGCCCACCTGGGATGGTTGCCCCGCTTCTCGTTGTGTGGTCGTCCGAGCGGGCGTGGCAAGGGCTGCGGTACCCTGACGCCATGCGTGCCGTACGCCTTCTGCTTACCGAGCCGCGCTGAACAGTTCCGACCCCACGAAGCGGTCGGCCCGGCGCGGCGCCCCCTCCTGTGCGAGGGGTTTTTTCGTTTGGGCAGCAGAACCGGCAGAGACGATCGATGGAGCTTCAGGAATCATGAGCGAGACGAACACCCCGGCCCCCGAGGCGGCCGAGGCGCACCGTTACACGGCTGCCGTGGCCGCCGACATCGAGGCACGCTGGCAGGACGTATGGGACGCGCAGGGCACGTACGAGGCCCCGAACCCGACCGGTGACCTGGCCGGCGACGCAGCCGTGGTGGCGCGCCCGAAGAAGTTCATCATGGACATGTTCCCGTACCCCTCGGGTGCGGGCCTGCACGTCGGCCACCCGCTCGGGTACATCGCCACCGACGTCTTCGCCCGCCACCAGCGGATGACCGGCCACAACGTCCTGCACACCCTGGGCTTCGACGCCTTCGGCCTGCCGGCCGAGCAGTACGCCGTGCAGACCGGCACGCACCCGCGCGTGTCGACCGAGGCGAACATCGAGAACATGAAGGTCCAGCTGCGCCGGCTGGGTCTGGGCCACGACAAGCGCCGGTCGTTCGCGACGATCGACCCGGACTACTACAAGTGGACCCAGTGGATCTTCCTGCAGATCTACAACTCCTGGTACGACGCGGACGCCGCGAAGGCCCGGCCCATCGCCGAGCTGGTCGCCTCCTTCGAGGACGGCTCCCGTGAGCTGCCCGGCGGCGCCTCCTGGGCGGCGCTGAGCGCGGCCGAGCGGGCCGACGTGCTGAACGGGTACCGGCTGGCGTACGCCTCGGACGCGCCCGTCAACTGGTGCCCCGGGCTGGGCACCGTACTGGCCAACGAGGAAGTCACCGCCGACGGCCGGTCCGAGCGCGGCAACTTCCCCGTCTTCAAGTCCAGGCTGAGCCAGTGGAACATGCGGATCACGGCCTACGCCGACCGCCTGATCGACGACCTGGACGCGCTGGACTGGCCCGAGGCCATCAAGCTGCAGCAGCGCAACTGGATCGGCCGCAGCGAGGGCGCGCGCGTGGACTTCGCGGTCGGCGACGGCGAAGCCATCACGGTCTTCACCACCCGCCCCGACACGCTGTTCGGCGCCACCTACATGGTGCTGGCCCCCGAGCACGACCTGGTCTCGAAGATCGTCCCGGCGGAGTGGCCCGAGGGCACCCACCAGCTGTGGACCGGCGGCAACGCGACCCCGGCCGAGGCCGTGGACTCGTACCGCAAGCAGGCCGCCGCGAAGTCGGACGTCGAGCGTCAGGCCGAGGCCAAGGACAAGACCGGCGTCTTCACCGGCGCGTACGCGACCAACCCGGTCAGCGGCGACCAGGTGCCCGTCTTCATCGCGGACTACGTGCTGATGGGCTACGGCACGGGCGCGATCATGGCCGTCCCGGCCCACGACGGCCGCGACTTCGAATTCGCGCGCGCCTTCGAGCTGCCGATGCGCTGCGTCGTGCAGCCGACGGACGACCGTGACGCCGACCCGCTGGAGTGGGAGGGCGCGTTCACCTCGTACGACGGCACGATCGTCAACTCGACGGGCGAGGGCGTCACGCTGGACGGCCTGGGCGTGGTCGAGGCCAAGGCCGCGATCACCGACTGGCTGGCCGAGCGCGGCATCGGCGAGGGGACCGTCAACTTCCGGCTGCGCGACTGGCTGTTCAGCCGCCAGCGCTACTGGGGCGAGCCCTTCCCGATCGTCTACGACGAGGACGGCGTCGCCTACCCGCTGCCCGAGTCGATGCTGCCCCTGGAGCTGCCGGAGGTCGAGGACTACTCGCCGCGCACCTTCGAGCCCGACGACGCGGCCTCCCAGCCGGAGACCCCGCTGTCGCGCAACCAGGCGTGGGTCAACGTCGAGCTGGACCTGGGCGACGGGCGCGGAGTGCGCCCGTTCCGGCGCGAGACCAACACCATGCCGAACTGGGCCGGCTCCTGCTGGTACGAGCTGCGCTACCTGGACCCGAACAACGGCTCGGCCCTGGTCGACCCGGAGATCGAGAAGTACTGGATGGGTCCGCGCGAGGGTCAGCCGCACGGCGGCGTCGACCTGTACGTGGGCGGCGCCGAGCACGCGGTGCTGCACCTGCTGTACGCGCGGTTCTGGTCCAAGGTGCTGTTCGACCTGGGCCACGTCTCCTCGGTGGAGCCGTTCCACAAGCTGTTCAACCAGGGCATGATCCAGGCGTACGCGTACACCGACTCGCGCGGTGTGTACGTCCCGGCGGCCGAGGTCGAGGAGCGGGACGGCGGCTACTTCCACCAGGGCCAGCCGGTCAAGCGTGAGCACGGCAAGATGGGCAAGTCCCTGAAGAACGCCGTCACGCCGGACGAGATCTGCGAGGAGTACGGCGCGGACACCCTGCGCCTGTACGAGATGGCGATGGGCCCGCTGGACGTCTCGCGTCCCTGGGACACCCGCGCCGTCGTCGGCCAGTACCGGCTGCTGCAGCGCCTGTGGCGCAACGTGGTGGACGAGGAGACCGGCGCCGTGACGGTCGTCGACGGGGAGCCGGACGAGGCCACCCTGCGCGCCCTGCACAAGGCGATCGACGGGGTCGGCGCCGATATGACCGGGCTGCGGTTCAACACCGCCATCGCGAAGATCACCGAGCTGAACAACACCCTGACGAAGGCGGGCCGGCCGCTGGAGCGCTCGGTCGCGGAGCGGCTGGTGCTGCTGGTGGCCCCGCTGGCGCCGCACATCGCCGAGGAGCTGTGGCAGCGGCTGGGCCACGCCGAGTCGGTCGTCCACCAGGACTTCCCGGTCGCCGACCCGGCGTACGTCGTGGACGAGAGCGTCACGTGCGTCGTCCAGATCAAGGGCAAGGTCAAGGCCCGCCTGGAGGTGTCTCCGGCCATCTCCGACGCGGAGCTGGAGCAGCTGGCGCTGGGCGACGAGACGGTCGTGGCGGCGCTGGGCGGGGCGGAGATCCGCAAGGTGATCGTGCGCGCGCCGAAGCTGGTGAACATCGTCGTCTGACGCATCCGGCGGGCCCGTCGGGCGCGTCTAGGGGTATTCCCGTACGGGCAGGTTGGGGGTTCGATTGGAACCCGCGGCCTGCCCGTGGCGTTTACGGTGGAAGGGACGTAAACGGCTGGGGAAGGGACCCTCATGGAGGCGGCTTTTATCATCGTGGCCCTGATGCTGCTGTTCGCCTTCCTGGGACTCGGTGTCTACGTGACGACGAAGGTGGTCAAGGCCGCCGCGCGCGGTGTGGACCGGACCATCACCCAGGCCCGCCGCACGGTGGAGGACACCACCCTGAAGGCCCGCAGCTTCGGCCAGGTCGGTGTCCCGGGCGCGCTGGCCACGCTGCGGCTGGACCTGCGCAATTCGATGCGGGCGACGCAGCAGGCGCTCTACGAGGGGGTCCAGGCGGACGCCTCGCTGAAGGAGTCGATCGGGCTGTTCGAGCGGCTGAGCGCCCACGGGCACGAACTCGACGACGAGCTGAAGCGCCTGGAGGCGGAGCCCGACCGGCAGCGGATCGCGGCGGTCCTGCCGGAGCTGCGGGAGCGCACGGCGCGGATCACGCAGGCCTCGGACTCGCTGCGCTGGGCGGCGCGCGACCGTGCGCGGCGCTTCGCGGAAGACGACCTGTCGCACCTGTCGGCCCAGATCGACGTCGAGTCGGGCGCCCTGCGGGACTGGTCCCGCGGCCCGGCGGACGACATCCCCCACGCCACGACCACGCCCACATCCACGCCCCCCACGTGGAACACCCCCCAGCCCGCAGCCCTCTCGGAACCCGCCCCGGCCCCCCAGTACCCCTGGCAGAAGACCCGCCGCCCGGAAGCGACGACCTGAGGCATTCAGCCTCGCGGGCGTTTGAGGTGCGGGGTCCGGGGCGGAGCCCTTTCTTTTCAGCCCGTCCGGCGTTTGAGGACCGGGGTCCGGGCAGAGCCCGGGGACACACTCAGCCTCGCCGGCGTTTGAGGCGCGGGTCCGGGCAGCGCCCGGGGAACGGTGGAAGGGCGGGTAGGGGACCCCGCCCCGCAGGGCCGAGCACCCGCAGCCGTCGCAGCCGCGGGCCCGGCGGAACCGTGGGCGGGAGCCCGGCGGCAGGTCACCCGGAGGCGTGGCCGGAGGGCCACCGGTGGACCCGGGCTGCCGGAACACCCCCACTGCCGGTAACCTCCGCCTCATGTCCCGCCATGTCGCGATCGTCACGGATTCCACGGCCTACCTGCCCCAACCGGCCATGGCGCGGCACGGAATCACCTCCGTCCCGCTGACCGTGGTCCTCGGCGACGAGGCCCTGGAAGAGGGCACCGAGATCTCGGCCAGGAGCCTCGCTCTGGCCCTGCAGAAGCGCCGCTCGGTCACCACCTCCCGCCCCAGTCCCGAGGACTTCGTCCGGGCCTACCGGACGGCTGTGGAGGCCGGTGCGACCGGCATCGTCAGCCTGCACCTGTCGGCGGAGTTCTCCGGCACCTACGACGCCGCCGTGCTCGCCGCGAAGTCCGCCACGGTGCCCGTCCGCGTCGTCGACACCGGCATGGTCGCCATGGCCCTGGGCTTCTGCGCCCTGGCCGCGGCGGAGGTGGCCGAAGCCGGGGGTTCCCTCGACGAGGCCGTTGCCGCCGCGGAGAAGCGGGCCGCCGGCATGTCCGCGTACTTCTACGTCGACACCCTCGACTACCTCCGCCGCGGCGGCCGCATCGGGGCCGCGCAGGCCCTGCTCGGCTCGGCGCTCGCGGTCAAGCCGCTGCTGACGCTGGACGGCGGGCGGATCGAGATGCTGGAGAAGGTGCGTACGGCCTCCAAGGCCATAGCCCGCCTGGAGGAGCTGGCCGTCGAGCGCGCCGGTTCCGGCCCCGTCGACGTGGCCGTGCACCACCTCGCGGCCCCGGAACGCGCGGAGAAGCTCGCTCAGCGGCTTCGTGAGCGCATCCCAGGGCTGGTCGAGCTGCACGTCAGCGAGGTCGGCGCGGTGATCGGGGCACACACCGGACCGGGGTTGCTGGCGGCGGTCGTCTCCCCGCGCTGATCACCGGATCGAGTGACGGAGATATCCACAACGCCCGGGCCATCCACCGGAATTGAGGCTTCCGAACGCGGGTCGCGGCTCGGCCCTACCGTCGTGGCATGACTCTTCGTACGCGCACGTCAGGTCCCGTCGGCGCCACCAGTGGCCCCGGCCGTCCCCGCCTCTCCGACGGCCGTCTGCGGCATCGCCGCGGACAGCGATCCGGCCGCCCCGACCCCGAGGTCATGCGGCGCCGGGCCGAGGCCCTGCTCGGAGCGGGCCGCCCTCCGGGGGCTCCGCCGCCGACCCGGCCGGATCCGCTGGGCAGGCCCGATCCGGTGGTGCGGGCCGACGCGCCTGACCGGTCCGACGAACCCGCCCGGGGCGGGGCCGTGGCTCCGGCCGAGGGCCGGGAGGTGCCCGGCGGGGCTTTGCGGTGGCTCGCGGTGCGGGAGCGGCTGCCCGTATGGCTGCAGACCCGTTGCGGGGTGGAGCCGCGCACGGTGGCGGCCGTCTCGGTGGTGCTGGTCGTCGCCGTCGGGTTCGCCGTGCAGCAGTACGGGGCGGCCCGGCCCCGGCCGGTGACCGCACCCGCCGTGGTGGCCCCCGCGGCGGCCGCCCTGCCGGCCCCGACCGTGGCGCGGGCGGGCCCCGGTTCCGGCTCCGGCTCCGGTCCCATCCTGGTGGACGTCAGCGGCAAGGTCCGTGACCCGGGGGTGCGCAAGCTGCCTCCCGGCTCGCGGGTGGAGGACGCCTTGGCCGCCGCCGGGGGAGTGCGGCCCGGGACGGACACCACCGGCCTGAACCGGGCCCGCGTGCTCATGGACGGCGAGCAGGTGCTGGTGGGCGCTCCGGCCCCACCGCCGCCGATGACGGGCCGTGGGGGTCCGGCGGCGGGGCCGCTGAGCCTCGGCACGGCCACGGCCGAGCAACTGGACGGCCTGCCGGGGGTCGGCCCGGTCCTCGCGCAGCACATCGTGGACTTCCGCACGGCGCGCGGGGGCTTCCGCTCCGTGGAGGAGCTGCGACAGGTCAACGGGATCGGTGAGCGCCGCTTCGCCGACCTGCGCGAGCTGGTGCGACCGTGAGCCGGCACGTGGGACCGGGGCGGGTTCCGGCGGACCCGGGCCCGCCGGGGCGGGAACGGAGCGTGTCCGGGTCGGCCGGGCGGGTTGCGAGTGTGCGGGCTGCGGCCGAGCGGGAACCCGCGGGGCAGGGTGCGGGCGGGCGGGATCCGGGCGAGCCGGATGGGAGTGAGGGGGGTTCGGGTCGGCGGGAGCGAGGGGTGGGGGAAGCGGGGCCCCTGGATCTGCGGCTGGTGGGGCCGGCTCTTGCCGTGTGGGGGGCGGCCGCCTTGGGGCTGGGGGCACCCGTCGGAGGGAGTGTTGCGGCGGCGGGGCTGGGAGTGGGTGCGGCCGGGGTGTTGATGCTGGGCCGGCGGAGGCGCTCCGGGCCGTTCCGGACGGCCGTGGCGGCGGTGCTGCTGTGTGCGGCCGCCGGGGCCGGGCTGGCGGGGCTCCAGCGGGCCGAAGCGCGGGCCGGGCCGGTCCCGGAGCTGGCCCGGGGCCATGCCCGGGTGCTCGCGGATCTCACCGTGGACTCCGACCCGCGGACCGCCCGGACCGGGAGCGGGCCGCCGGTGGTGGTGCTCGACGCGGTGGTGACCCGGGTGACCGGGCCCGACGGTGCCTCGACCCGGGTGTCGACCCCGGTGCGGGTGCTGGCGGGGCATCCGGGGTGGGCCCGGTTGCAGCCCTCGACACGGGTCGCGGTGGTGGCCCGGCTGGCCCCGGCGCGGGGTGGGGAGCGGGCCGTCGCCCTGCTCCGGCCGGCCGGGGACGCCCCGCCGCGGGTGACCGGCGGTCCGGACACCGTGCAGCGGATCGCCGGGCGGCTGCGGGCCGGGCTGCGCGAGGTCACCGACGGGCTGGCCCCGGACGCCAGGGCCCTGCTGCCCGGGCTGGTGGTCGGGGACACCTCCCGGGTGGAGCCCGATCTGCACGACGCGTTCCGCGCCACCGATCTGCTGCACCTGCTGGCCGTCTCCGGGTCCAACCTGACCGTGGTGCTCTTCCTCCTCATCGGCGCCCCAGCCCGCGCGCAGCGGGCCGAGCGGGGCGGGCTGGCGCCCCGCCTGGGGCTCTCGCTGCGGGCGACGGCCCTGTGCGGGGTGGCGCTGACCCTGGCCTTCGTCGTGGTGTGCCGGCCGGAGCCCAGCGTGCTGCGGGCGGCGGCCTGCGGCTCGGTCACCCTGCTGGCCATCGCCACCGGGCGGCGCAGATCCCTGATCCCGGCGCTGGCCGCCGCCGTACTGCTGCTGGTGCTCTACGACCCCTGGCTGGCCCGGAGCTACGGCTTCCTGCTCTCCGTCCTGGCCACCGGGGCCCTGCTGACGCTGGCTCCCCGGTGGAGCGAGGCCCTGCAGCGGCGCGGGATGCGGCCCCGCTGGGCCGAGGCGCTGGCGGCCGCGGCGGCGGCCCAGGCGGTGTGTGCGCCGGTCGTCGCGGTGCTGTCGGCCCGGGTGAGCCTGGTGGCGGTGCCCTGCAACCTGCTGGCCGAGATGGCGGCGGGACCCGCCACGGTCCTGGGGTTCGGCGCGCTGGCGGCGGCCCCGGTGTGCCGGCCGGTGGCCGAGGTGCTCGCCTGGTGCGCGGGGGTGCCCGCCGGGTGGATCGCCGCCGTGGCCCGGGGCGGTGCGGGACTGCCCGGGGCGGAGCTGGGCTGGCCCGGCGGGGTGGGCGGAGGGTTGCTGCTCGCCACGGCCACCTTCGCGGCGGTGGTGCTCGGCAGGCGGTTCGGCCGTGGGCGATGGCTCGCCTCCGCCCTGGCCGTGGTGCTGCTCCTCGCCGTACTGAGGCCGCCGCTGGTCACTCGTACGGTCAAAGGCTGGCCGCCGCCCGACTGGATCTACACCCAGTGCGCGGTGGGCCAGGGGGACGCCGCCGTGCTCGCGGTCGGCCCGGGGACGGCCGTGGTGGTGGACGCGGGCCCCGAGCCGGGGCCGGTGGACGCCTGCCTGAGGGAGCTGGGCGTGAGCCGGGTGCCGCTGCTCCTGCTGACCCACTTCCACGCCGACCACGTGGGCGGGTTGCCGGGGGTGCTCAGGGGCCGCTCGGTGGGTGTGGTGGAGGTCACCGGACTGGAAGAACCGCCCAGGCAGGCCGCGTTCGTGCGGCGGACGGCGGCGGCCGCGGGAGTTCCCCTCGTGCGTGCCGCGGAGGGGGAGCGGCGCCGGGCCGGGCCGCTGGAGTGGCAGGTGCTGTGGCCGCCGGCCGGGGACGCTCCGCCCGAGGGTCCCAACGACGCGAGCGTGGCCCTGCTGGTGCGCGGCGCCGGGCTGACCCTGCTCCTGCTGGGGGACCTCGAACCGGGCTCCCAGCAGGCCCTGCTGAGGAACCATCCGGAACTGGGGCCGGTCGACGTCCTCAAGGTCGCCCACCACGGCAGCGCCCATCAGGATCCCGGACTGTACGAGCGGATCCGGCCGCGCCTCGCGATCGTCCCGGTGGGCGCCGGGAACAGGTACGGGCACCCCGCGGCGGGTACGCTCGCCCGGCTGCGGGAGTCGGGCGCGGCCGTGCTGCGCACGGATGAGGACGGTTCGGTCGCCGTCACCGGCAGCGGCCCGCGGCTGCGGGCGTTCCCGGCCATTCGGCGACGGACCCGGCACGGGCATACCAGGAGTGACCGCTCCGTTTGCCCACAACCCGGCAGCATGATCGAATGCGTTTTCGCCAGAGCGGTCCAAGCCCACACAGCACGGGGGTGCATACACCATGTTCAGTCGCAGACGGGGGATGGAGACGGCGGGAAGCGCCAGTCCCCAGACATCCGCGACACTGACGCTTCCTCATACCGCGCGGCTGCTCAGCTGCCGGGTGCTCGACACGGTCCACCAGCCGGTCCGGCAGGCCAAGTTCGAGGTGACCGACCCGATCGGCCGGCGGATCGTCAGCGGGGAGACCGACCCGTACGGCGGGTTCACGGCGGCGGTGCCGGCGGGCGAGTACCGGCTGGCCGTCACGGCCGAGGGGTACGCGCCCTTCCACGGGGCGACGCTGGTGGGGGACCCGGCGCAGCCCGGTACCGGGGAGATCGTGCTGGACTCGGTGGATCCGCCGCTGCTGCCGCAGCCGGGCCACTGGGAGCTCGACCCGGGGCATTCGTCGATCGGGTTCTCGGCCCGGCACATCGGCTTCGCCCGGATCAACGGCCGGTTCAACACCTTCGCCGGCGCGGTGCGGATAGCCGACCGCATGGAGGACTCCTCCATGCGCGTGATCATCGACGCGGCGAGCATCGACACCGGGCTGCGGATGCGGGACGACCACCTGCGTTCCGCGGACTTCCTGGACGCGGCCCGCTATCCGACGGTGGAGTTCTACAGCGAGCGGTTCATCCACCGCAGCGGCAGCCACTGGACCGTGGCGGGCGCTCTCACCCTCCACGGGGTCAGCCGGTCCGTCACCCTGGACGCCCGGTACCTGGGTCTGGGCACGGGCCTGGAGGGCGAGCCGAGGGCGGCCTGCCGGGCGACAGCCGAACTGAACCGCGAGGACTTCACACTGAACTGGCAGTCGATGCTGGCCCAGGGGATCGCGGCGATCGGCTCGAACGTGGAAGTGGCCCTGGACATGCAGGTCGTGCACAAGGCCTGACGGGGCGGGGTCCGGTCGCTACGGGGCTTCGAGCCAGCCGTCGTACTCGGCGGCGAGCTCGTCCAGGGCCGTGGCGTCCAGCCGTTCGCGCGGGTCCTCGACGACCACCAGCCACTGGGCGTCCTCGGCGTCGTCCTCGCCGGCGAGGGCGTCGCGGACCAGCTGCGGTTCCTCCGGGAGGCCGAAGCGGTCGACCACCTCCCGCGCCACCTCCTCGGCGGCGTCGCGGTCGGGCAGGACCAGTACATGTCGCACGTTCACCCGGACATTCTCGGGCATGGGGGAGCGGGCTGCGGAAGCGGGCCGGGGAAGGGTGGCCGCGGAAGGGGGGCCGCCGAAGGGGCCGGGCCGCGAGGGTCTGTCAGTGTGGCGTGGGATGCTGGAGGCGATGGCCACCAGGAAGAATTCCACCGACGATCCGCTCGCCCCGATCACCCTCGCGGTGGGGCAGGAGGACCTGCTGCTCGACCGCGCCGTGCGGGAGGTCGTGACGGCGGCCCGCGCCGCCGATGCCGACACGGACGTGCGTGACCTCGTCTCCGAACAGCTCCAGCCCGGCACCCTGGCCGAGTTGACCAGCCCCTCGCTCTTCTCGGAGCGCAAGGTGCTCGTCGTGCGCAATGCGCAGGACCTCTCGGCCGACACGGTCAAGGAGGTCAAGGCGTACCTCGCCGCGCCGTTCGAGGAGATCGCCCTCGTCCTCCTGCACGCGGGCGGCGTCAAGGGCAAGGGCCTGCTGGACGCCGCGCGCAAGGCGGGTGCCCGCGAGATCGCCTGCCCGAAGATGACGAAGCCGGCCGACCGGATGGCGTTCGTACGGGGAGAGTTCCGGACGCTGGGCCGTTCGGCCACGCCCGAGGCCTGCCAGACGTTGGTCGACGCGATCGGCAGCGACCTGCGGGAGCTGGCGAGCGCGGTGGCGCAGCTGTGCGCGGACGTCGAGGGCACGATCGACGAGGCCGTGGTCGGCCGCTACTACACCGGCCGGGCCGAGGCCTCGAGCTTCACGGTCGCCGACCGTGCGGTGGAGGGGCGCACCGCGGAGGCGCTGGAGGCCCTGCGCTGGTCCCTGTCCACCGGGGTGGCTCCGGTCCTGATCACCAGCGCGCTGGCCCAGGCGGTACGGGCGATCGGGAAGCTGGCCTCGGCTCCGCGGGGGGCCCGCCCCGGGGACCTCGCGCGCGACCTCGGCATGCCGCCGTGGAAGATCGACCGGGTCCGGCAGCAGATGCGGGGGTGGTCGGCGGACGGAGTCTCGGACGCGCTGCGCGCGGTGGCCGCGGCGGACGCGGGGGTCAAGGGCGGGGGCGACGATCCGGAGTACGCGCTGGAGAAGGCGGTCGTGGCGGTGGCGCGGGCGGCCCGGCCCCAGCGGGCGTAGGGGGCGAGCCTCCGACGGCCCGGCCCTGTGGCTCCGCCCGGTTGCGGGCTGCGGCGGCCCGCAGCTACGGGTGGCCGGAGCAGGGCCAAGTCCCCTACCCGCCCTTCGCCCATCCCCCAGATTCCGTCCGGGGGGACCCCCAGCCGGGCGCTGCCCGGACCCCGGTCCTCAAACGCCGGACGGGGGGTCCTCGGCCTCGACCCGCTTCCGGGCCGGAAGACCGCAGGTCCTACGCTCCCGGGCATGACCAGATTCCATGTCACCGTGTGCCTGCCGCCCACCTCGCCCCGGAAGATCCCGAAGGCAGTGGCAGCGGCCATGGCGCCCTACGACATCAACCTCACCCGGGAGTACAACCCGGTCGGCCACTGGGACGCGTGGGCCATCCGCGCGGGCCGGGGCGGCGCCTACCTCGTGCTGCCCCGGTACGGCGGCGACCGGCGTCTCGTCACGGCCTCGACCGTGCCGCGCAGGAAGGCCGAGCTCGGTCCCCTCGGGCCGCTGGAATGCTACGGCGGGCCCCGGGGGCTGCTCGACTTCGACGGCATGCGGCGCCGCGCGTCGGGCTCGTACGACGCCGTCCTCACAGCGTGGACGGAGCTGAGCGCGGTACACCCGCCGGCCCGCCCGCTGACGGACTTCCTCGCCCGCCACGAGGCCGACCCCGAGGCGTACTCCGCGGCCCAGGCCCGGGAGCACCATCTGGCCCAGCCGCTGGTGCAGGACGTGGCCCAGCGGGCCGTCGCGGGAGACTCGCACTTCGGGATGTCGTTCCTGGTCAACGACCCGGTCGCGTACTTCGCCCAGGACCACGAGGAAGCCCGGCTGCGGTCGGTCCGGTCCGCGGTGCCCGGCTTCGCCCTGGTCACCCTCGACGGCGCGTGGACGGACGCGGGCACGGAGGGCGAGGGCCACTGGGAGCAGGCCGACCGCTATCTCGACGGTCTCGACGCCGAGGCGGTCCTGGTCAACCTGTACTGCCACTCCTGAGCCCCGGGTATGCCGAAGGCCCCGCGCACGCCTTAGGCCCCGGGCACGCCGAAGGCCCCGGCCGCTGCCCTGGGGAAGGGAGGCGGCCGGGGCCTTCGGTTACTTCTCGGTGTGCACCGCACCCGCGTGGCGAACGCTTCGTGTGCGGCGCGGAGTGCCGGTCGGGAGCGGGAGAGAGGGCCCGCTGGGTCCCGGCCCGGCGATCACATCAGGAGCTCAGCCCTGGAGGGAGGCAACCTTGGAGGCCAGCGCCGACTTCTTGTTGGCGGCGGCGTTCTTGTGGATGACACCCTTCGAGACGGCCTTGTCGAGCGCGCGGGAAGCGGCGCGGGAAGCCACGGTGGCCTTCTCGACGTCACCGGCGACGACGGCCTCACGGGCCTTGCGGATGGCGGTCTTCAGCGAGGACTTGACGGCCTTGTTGCGAAGGCGAGCCTTCTCGTTCGTCTTGTTGCGCTTGACCTGGGACTTGATGTTCGCCACGAAAGAGCCTTTGCAGGTTCAGAGATTTGATCTTCGGATTGCGTCCCGTAGAGCTAGAGGGCACACGAGACACAGCTGCTCAGGTTACCAGCTGCCGTCCGACCGGCCCAAACCGAGCGCACTCTCCGGTTCATGGGACCATGGGAGTCTGCGTATAGATCCGACTAGACCCGACCAGATCTGATTTCACGCAGACCGACGCCCACCACTTCGTTCCGACTGCGACCCGAGAATCAGGACACTGCGTGCCCGCGATCCCCAGCCACGTGCCCGAGCCGAGCCGTACCGACCCGGCGCTGATCCGCAACTTCTGCATCATCGCGCACATCGACCACGGCAAGTCGACCCTTGCCGACCGGATGCTCCAGCTCACCGGTGTGGTGGACTCGCGGCAGATGCGCGCCCAGTACCTCGACCGCATGGACATCGAGCGTGAGCGCGGCATCACGATCAAGTCCCAGGCGGTCCGACTGCCGTGGGCGCCGAACACGGGCGAGGACCAGGGCAAGACCCACATCCTCAACATGATCGACACCCCGGGACACGTCGACTTCACCTACGAGGTCTCGCGCTCCCTGGCGGCGTGCGAGGGCACGGTCCTGCTGGTGGACGCGGCTCAGGGCATCGAGGCGCAGACCCTCGCCAACCTGTACCTGGCGATGGAGAAGGACCTCGCGATCGTCCCGGTCCTGAACAAGATCGACCTGCCGGCCGCCCAGCCGGAGAAGTTCGCCGAGGAGCTCGCGAACCTGGTCGGCTGCCAGCCCGAGGACGTCCTGCGCGTCTCGGCGAAGACCGGTCTCGGCGTGGACGTGCTGCTCGACAAGATCGTCGCCACGGTCCCGGCCCCGGTCGGTCCCAAGGACGCCCCCGCGCGCGCGATGATCTTCGACTCGGTCTACGACTCGTACCGCGGCGTCGTCACCTACGTCCGTGTCGTCGACGGCCAGCTCAACAAGCGCGAGCGCATCCGGATGATGTCGACCGGCGCCACGCACGAGCTGCTGGAGATCGGTGTCTCCTCCCCAGAGATGACCCCGGCCGACGGCATCGGCGTCGGCGAGGTGGGCTACATCATCACCGGCGTGAAGGACGTCCGTCAGTCCAAGGTCGGTGACACCATCACCAGCCTGAACAACGGCGCGACCGAGGCCCTCGGCGGCTACAAGGACCCGCGCCCGATGGTCTTCTCGGGCCTGTACCCGCTCGACGGCTCGGACTACCCGGACCTGCGCGAGGCCCTGGACAAGCTGCAGCTCAACGACGCCGCGCTGGTCTACGAGCCCGAGACCTCGGCGGCGCTGGGCTTCGGCTTCCGCGTCGGCTTCCTCGGCCTGCTCCACCTGGACGTGGTGCGCGAGCGCCTGGAGCGCGAGTTCGGCCTCGACCTGATCGCCACCGCGCCGAACGTGGTCTACCGCGTGGTCATGGAGGACGGCAAGGAAGTCTCCGTCACCAACCCGAGCGAGTTCCCCGAGGGCAAGATCAGGGACGTGTTCGAGCCGGTCGTACGGGCCACCCTGCTCGCGCCCTCCGAGTTCATCGGCGCGATCATGGAGCTCTGCCAGCAGCGCCGCGGCACCCTCCTCGGGATGGACTACCTCTCCGAGGACCGGGTCGAGATCCGCTACACGCTGCCGCTCGCGGAGATCGTCTTCGACTTCTTCGACCAGCTGAAGTCCAAGACGCGCGGATACGCCTCCCTGGACTACGAGCCCACCGGCGAGCAGTCGGGCAGCCTGGTCAAGGTCGACATCCTGCTGCACGGCGACAAGGTCGACGCCTTCTCCGCCGTCTGCCACAAGGACGCCGCCTACGCCTACGGCGTGCGCCTGGTCGCCAAGCTGCGCGAGCTCATCCCGCGGCAGGCCTTCGAGATCCCGATCCAGGCGGCCGTCGGCTCCCGCGTCATCGCCCGCGAGACCATCCGCGCCATCCGCAAGGACGTCCTCGCCAAGTGCTACGGCGGTGACATCTCCCGTAAGCGGAAGCTGCTGGAGAAGCAGAAGGAAGGCAAGAAGCGCATGAAGATGGTCGGCTCCGTGGAGGTCCCGCAGGAGGCCTTCATCGCCGTCCTCTCCAGCGACGAGTCCGGCAGCAAGAAGAAGTAGCCGCCGCGTCGGCGTCCGACACGCAGCAGGCCCCCGCGCTCCGGCGCGGGGGCCTGTTTCGTTATGAATCGGCTCCCCAGGGCCTCTTACGCGCCAGGCGGAGGGCCCCTAGTCTGATCACTGCTCGTTGGTTACTCGCCAGTTTTTTTGGTCGGATGCTGCCAAGCCCTGACTCAGCCACCCACCCTGACTCAGCCACCCACCCTGACCCACCACCCAGTCAGTCCGCCCCTGTGATGAACAGGCCCTGCCGAGTGGTCCGGAGGATGTCCGTGAGCGCCACACAGACCTTGATCGAGAACCGTCCGCCCACCGTGGCGACCCTCTTCCTGGAGCGCGTCGCCGCCACGCCCAACGGCGAGGCCTACCGCTATCCGGTGCCCGCCGCGGACGGCCGGGGCGGCCCGGACGACTGGAAGTCGCTCAGCTGGGGCCAGGCCGCCGAGCGGGTTTTCGCCATCGCGGCCGGACTCGTAGAGCTCGGGATCCAGCCGGAGCAGCGCGTCGCGCTGGCTTCCAACACCCGGGTCGAGTGGATCCTCGCGGACCTCGGCGTGATGTGCGCCGGCGGCGCCGTCACCACCATCTACCCGAGCACGAACGCCGAGGAATCGGCGTTCATCCTCTCCGACTCCGAGAGCCGGATCCTGATCGCCGAGGACGCCGCGCAGCTGGCCAAGGCCCGTGAGCGCCGCGCCGACCTGCCCGAGCTCGCCCACGTGGTGGTCGTCGAGGCCGCCGACGCGGTCCCGGCCGACGGCGACCCCGAGGGCTGGGTGCTCTCGCTGGCCGATCTGGAGGAGCGCGGCCGCGCGTACCTGGCCAAGCACCCCGAGGCGGTCAAGGAGCGGATCGCGGCCATCACCGCGGAGCAGCTCGCCACCCTCATCTACACCTCGGGCACCACCGGCCGGCCCAAGGGCGTGCGGCTGCCGCACGACAACTGGTCGTACATGGCCAAGGCCACCGTGGCCACCGGTCTGATCACCAAGGACGACGTCCAGTACCTCTGGCTGCCGCTCGCGCACGTCTTCGGCAAGGTGCTCACCTCCGGCCAGATCGAGGTCGGCCACGTCACCGCCGTCGACGGCCGCATCGACAAGATCATCGAGAACCTGCCGATCGTCCAGCCGACCTACATGGCGGCCGTTCCGCGCATCTTCGAGAAGGTCTACAACGGGGTCGCGGCCAAGGCCAGGGCCGGCGGCGGCGCCAAGTACAAGATCTTCCAGTGGTCCGTCGGCGTGGCCCGCGAGTACGCCAAGGTCACGCAGGACAACTTCCGCCGCACCGGCCGGGCCAGCGCCCCGATGGGCCTCGCCACCAAGCACAAGATCGCCGACGCGCTCGTCTTCTCCAAGCTCCGCGAGGCCTTCGGCGGCAACCTGCGCGCCGCCGTCTCCGGCGCCTCCGCCCTCGCCCCCGAGATCGGCTACTTCTTCTCCGGCGCGGGCATCCACATCCTGGAGGGCTACGGGCTCACCGAGTCCAGCGCGGCCTCCTTCGTCAACCCCGGCGAGGCCTACCGCACCGGCACCGTCGGCAAGCCGCTCCCCGGCACCGAGGTCCGCA
The DNA here is from genome assembly GCF_042788835.1 of Streptomyces sp. NPDC056883. NCBI lineage: Bacteria > Bacillati > Actinomycetota > Actinomycetes > Kitasatosporales > Streptomycetaceae > Streptomyces > Streptomyces sp. NPDC056883. Next base: position 134,481 of record NZ_JBHUBS010000004.1, read on the forward strand.
TCGCCGACGACGGCGAGGTGCTCCTGCGCGGCCCCGGCATCATGCAGGGCTACCACCAGCAGCCCGAGAAGACCGCCGAGGTGCTGGAGGCCGACGGCTGGCTGCACACGGGCGACATCGGCGAGCTCTCCGCCGACGGCTACCTGCGCATCACCGACCGCAAGAAGGACCTGATCAAGACCTCGGGCGGCAAGTACGTCGCCCCGGCGGAGATCGAGGGCCAGTTCAAGGCGCTCTGCCCCTACGTCTCCAGCATCGTCGTCCACGGCGCCGACCGGAACTTCTGCTCCGCGCTCATCGCCCTCGACGAGCCCTCCATCCTGGTCTGGGCCGCCGAGAGCGGCCTGGAGGGCAAGACGTACTCCCAGGTCCTGGCCGCCCCCGAGACCAACCGCCTCATCGAGACCTACGTCCAGACCCTCAACGAGGGCCTCCAGCGCTGGCAGACGGTCAAGAAGTTCCGCCTCCTGCCGCGTGACCTCGACGTGGAGCACGGGGACCTCACCCCGAGCCTCAAGCTGAAGCGGCCGGTCGTCGAGCGCGAGTTCAAGCACCTCATCGACGAGATGTACGAGGGCTCCCGCGAGGCGTAGCACCGGGCGCGGCCCGGGGTCCCGCGCGGGACCGTAAACGACCTTGGGGCAGTGCGGGACAATGGGCCCATGCCTTCCGCACTGCCCGACGGTGAACCCATGCCCGAAGACGGCTCGCTGCCGCTCCACGCCCTGGCGGGAGCCGGGGAGCGGCCGCTCGGGTTCTACCTGCACGTTCCGTACTGCGCCACGCGCTGCGGATACTGCGACTTCAACACCTACACGGCCACCGAGCTGCGGGGCACCGGCGGCGTGCTCGCCTCCCGGGAGAACTACGCCGACACCCTGATCGACGAGATCAGGCTCGCGCGGAAGGTGCTCGGGGACGACCCCAGGGCCGTACGGACCGTCTTCGTGGGCGGCGGCACGCCCACGCTGCTGCCCGCCGGCGACCTCGTACGGATGCTCGCGGCGATCCGCGAGGAATTCGGGCTGGCCGAGGACGCCGAGATCACCACCGAGGCCAATCCGGAGTCCGTGAACCCGGAGTACCTGGCCGAGCTGCGCGCGGGCGGCTTCAACCGCATCTCCTTCGGCATGCAGAGCGCGAAGCAGCACGTCCTGAAGGTGCTCGACCGCACGCACACCCCCGGGCGGCCCGAGGCCTGCGTCGCGGAGGCGCGGGCGGCGGGTTTCGAGCACGTGAACCTGGACCTGATCTACGGGACGCCGGGGGAGTCGGACGAGGACTGGCGCGCATCGCTGTCGGCGGCGCTGGGGGCCGGGCCCGATCACATCAGCGCCTACGCGCTGATCGTGGAGGAGGGCACCCAGCTCGCGCGGCGGATCCGGCGGGGCGAGGTCCCGATGACGGACGACGACGTCCACGCGGACCGGTACCTGATCCTCGACTCGGTGATGGCCGACGCGGGGTACTCCTGGTACGAGGTCTCGAACTGGGCCACCTCCGAGGCCGGGCGGTGCCTGCACAACGAGCTGTACTGGCGCGGCGCCGACTGGTGGGGGGCCGGGCCCGGAGCGCACTCGCACGTGGGCGGGGTGCGGTGGTGGAACGTGAAGCATCCCGGTGCGTATGCGGCGGCGCTGGCGGAGGGGCGGTCGCCCGGGGCGGGGCGGGAGCTCCTCTCGGAGGAGGACCGGCGGGTGGAGCGGATCCTGCTGGAGCTCCGGCTCGTGGACGGGGTCCCGCTGTCCCTGCTGGCCCCTGCGGGGCTGGCGGCGGCCGGGCGCGCCCTGGCCGACGGGCTCCTCGAAGCCGGCCCGTACGCGGCCGGCAGGGCCGTCCTGACCCTGCGGGGTCGGCTCCTGGCCGACGCGGTGGTCCGCGACCTGGTCGACTGACCCCGTCCGGGGGCTCAACCCTGCGGGGCGAAGTCCCCTACCCGCCCTTCGCCCGTTCCCCGGGCTCCGCCCGGACCCGTTGCCGGGTGCGGCGCCGTTGCCGGGGGCCAGCCCCCGGACCCCCGCTCCTCAAACGCCGGAGGGGCTGGATGTGGCTGGGGCTGGATTGCCCGGAGGGCAGTTCCAGCCTCGCCGGCGTTTGAGGAGCGGGGGTCCGGGCGGAGCCCGGGGAACGGTGGAAGGGCGGGTAGGGGACTTCGCCCGCAGGGCCGTGTGTTCCGGGCTACGCCGTCACGTGGTCGATCAGGTGCTCCACCGCGCCCAGGAGGGTGGGCTCCAGGTCCTTGTACGAGGTCACGCGGGACAGGATGTGCTGCCAGGCGGCTCCGGTGTTCTCCGGCCAGCCCAGGGCACGGCAGATGCCCGTCTTCCAGTCCTGGCCGGGCGGGATCACCGGCCAGGCGCGGATGCCCAGGGCCGAGGGCTTCACCGCCTGCCAGACGTCCACGTACGGGTGGCCCACGATCAGGACGTGCGGGGAGGTCACCGAGGCGGCGATGCGGGACTCCTTGGAGCCCGGGACCAGGTGGTCCACCAGGATGCCCAGCCGGGCGTCGGCGGCGGGGGCGAAGTCCGCGACCACCGACGGGAGGTCGTCGATGCCCTCCAGGTACTCCACCACGACGCCCTCGATGCGCAGGTCGTCGCCCCACACCCGTTCGACGAGTTCGGCGTCGTGGCGGCCCTCCACGTAGATCCGGCCCGCCCGGGCCACCCGTGCCCGGGCCCCGGGGACGGCGAGGGAGCCCGAGGCCGTACGGGCCGGGGCGGCCGGCCCCCGCGCCGGGCGGGTCAGGGTCACCACCGCGCCGTCCAGGAGGAAACCGCGGGGTTCGAGGGGGAAGACGCGGCGCTTGCCGAAGCGGTCCTCCAGGGTGACCGTGCCCGCCTCGCAGGCCACCACCGCGCCGCAGAAGTCCGTACCCGCCACCTCGACCACCAGATCGGGATCGGCCGGCACCTCCGGCACGGGCTTGGCGCGCTTCCACTGCGGGGTCAGGTCGGGGGAGTACTCACGCATCCGGCCGAGGGTAGGAGAGCGGGCCGTCTCAGGTGTCCGACACGCCGAAACGGGCCGCCAGTGTGTCGCGTTGGGCACGTACGAAGGCCGCGTCGACCACCGCTCCGTGACCCGGTACGTACAGAGCGTCGTCCCCGCCCAGGGCGAGGAGCCGGTCCAGGGCCGCCGGCCACTGCCGCGGCACCGCGTCCGGACCCGCCTGCGGCTCGCCCGATTCCTCGACCAGGTCCCCGCAGAAGACCACCTCGCGCTCACCGGGCACGAAGGCGGCCAGATCGTACCGGGTGTGCCCCGGGCCCACGTTCGCCAGCAGCACCTGCACCCCGCCCAGGTCGAGCGTCCACTCGCCCGACACCAGGTGCCGGGGGAGCACCAGCAGATCCGCCGCCTCGGCCGCCTCGGCCGCCGCCAGGCCGTGCCGGACCGCGTCCGCCCGCAGCTCGTCCCGGCTCACGGAGAGCAGGGCGTCCAGCCCGACCGGACCGTAGACCTCGGCCCCCGCGAACGCCGCACCGCCCAACACGTGGTCGAAATGTCCGTGTGTGAATGCGAGATGGGTCACGCGCCGGCCCGCCAGCCACTCCGCTTCGGTGCGCACCAGCGCCCCTTCGCGCAGGGAGGACCCGGGGTCGATCAGAAGGGCGGAATCCTCGCCCACCACCAGTCCCACGGTGCAGTCCCACACCGGCAGGCGTCGCCGGCCGGCCCGTTCGGTGAGCCGTTCCCAGCCCGCCTCTTCCCAACGCACGTCCATGCCGCGACGCTACCTTGGCGGGCCGCCCTTGCTAGGGGTGTACCACCCCGCCGTACACTGACCGGGGGATCTCTGGCACTCGAACGCTCAGAGTGCCAACAGACCGAGTCGGTCGAAGCAACGGACGACGGAAACGATGGAGGTGTGCGCGATGCTCAGCGAACGCAGACTCGAAGTGCTGCGCGCCATCGTCCAGGACTACGTCGGGACGGAGGAGCCGGTCGGCTCCAAGGCGCTCACCGAGCGGCACCGGCTCGGCGTCTCGCCCGCCACCGTGCGCAACGACATGGCCGTGCTGGAGGACGAGGGCTACATCGCCCAGCCCCACACCAGCGCCGGCCGGATCCCCACCGACAAGGGCTACCGCCTCTTCGTCGACAAGCTGGCGGGGGTCAAACCGCTGTCGACGCCCGAGCGCCGGGCCATCCAGAACTTCCTCGACGGGGCCGTGGACCTCGACGACGTCGTCGGCCGTACGGTGCGGCTGCTCGCGCAGCTCACCCGGCAGGTCGCCGTCGTCCAGTACCCGTCGCTCACCCGCTCCACCGTCCGGCACGTCGAGCTGCTCTCGCTGGCCCCGGCCCGCCTGATGCTCGTCCTCATCACGGACACCGGCCGGGTCGAGCAGCGGCTCGTCGACTGCCAGGCCCCCTTCGGGGAGGCCTCGCTCGCGGACCTGCGGGCCCGCCTCAACAGCCGTGTCGTCGGCCGCCGGTTCACCGACGTGCCGCCGCTGGTGAAGGACCTTCCGGAGTCCTTCGAGAACGAGGACCGGGTGACGGTGCGAGCCGTCCTCGACACCCTTCTCGAAACGCTGGTCGAGGAGGCGGAGGAGCGGCTGATGATCGGCGGCACCGCCAACCTCACCCGCTTCGGACACGATTTTCCCCTGACGATCAGGCCGGTGCTCGAAGCGCTGGAGGAGCAGGTCGTGCTCCTCAAGCTGCTGGGCGAGGCCAGTGAGTCGGGAATGGCCGTAAAGATCGGGCATGAGAACGCCTACGAGGGACTGAACTCCACGTCCGTCGTCTCGGTCGGCTACGGTTCGGGCGGCGAAGCAGTCGCCAAACTCGGCGTGGTCGGACCGACCCGCATGGACTACCCCGGAACGATGGGAGCGGTACGCGCAGTGGCACGTTACGTCGGACAGATCCTGGCGGAGTCGTAAGTGGCCACGGACTACTACGCCGTTCTCGGCGTGCGCCGCGACGCATCGCAGGACGAGATCAAGAAGGCATTCCGGCGGCTCGCCCGCGAGCTGCACCCGGATGTGAACCCCGATCCCAAGACGCAAGAGCGTTTCAAGGAGATCAACGCCGCCTACGAGGTCCTCTCGGACCCGCAGAAGAAGCAGGTCTTCGACCTCGGCGGCGACCCGCTGTCCTCCTCGGGCGGCGGCGGAGCCGGCGGCTTCGGAGCGGGCGGCTTCGGCAACTTCTCCGACATCATGGACGCCTTCTTCGGCCAGTCCTCGCAGCGCGGACCGCGCTCGCGGACCCGCCGCGGCCAGGACGCCATGATCCGCCTCGACCTGGAACTGGACGAGGCGGCCTTCGGCACGACCAAGGACATCCAGGTCGACACGGCCGTCGTCTGCACCACCTGTTCCGGCGAGGGTGCCGCCCCCGGCACCTCGGCGCAGACGTGTGACATGTGCCGCGGCCGCGGTGAGGTCTCGCAGGTCACCCGGTCCTTCCTGGGCCAGGTCATGACCTCGCGGCCCTGCCCGCAGTGCCAGGGCTTCGGCACCGTGGTCCCGACCCCGTGCCCCGAGTGCGCGGGCGACGGCCGGGTCCGCTCCCGCCGCAGCCTCACCGTCAAGATCCCGGCCGGCGTCGAGAACGGCACCCGGATCCAGCTCGCGGGCGAGGGCGAGGTCGGCCCCGGCGGCGGCCCCGCCGGCGACCTGTACGTGGAGATCCACGAGCTGCCGCACCCGACGTTCCAGCGGCGCGGGGACGACCTGCACTGCACGGTCACCATCCCGATGACGGCGGCGGCCCTGGGCACCAAGTGCCCGCTGGAGACGCTGGACGGCCTGGAGGAGATCGACATCCGGCCCGGCACCGGGTCCGGGCAGGCGATCCCGCTGCACGGACGCGGCGTCACCCACCTGCGCGGCGGCGGGCGCGGCGACCTGATCGTGCACGTCGAGGTCACCACCCCGGGCAAGCTGGACGCGCAGCAGGAGGACCTGCTGCGCCAGCTGGCCAAGCTGCGCGGCGAGGAGCGGCCGATGGGCCAGTTCGCGCCGGGCCAGCAAGGCCTGTTCAGCCGCCTGAAGGACGCCTTCAACGGGCGCTGAGCAGCGCGCGCAGCAGCGTACGAGAACACCTGCGAGCCTGGTCCGGGAATCCCCGGACCGGGCTCGCGGCATGCGGGGCGGCGGGGCGGCGGCGGTATTCGGGCACCCCGGTGAACGGGACTATGCCAGGCGAATGCCGTGATTCGGTCCCGTGAGCGGGACATGGCACGATGCAGCTCATGTCCTCCGCACCGAACGGTCTCTTCGCGTACCCGATCGTGCAGGCGCCCATGGCGGGCGGCGCGTCCTGCCCGCCGCTCGCGGCCGCCGTGTGCGAAGCGGGCGGACTGGGATTCCTCGCCGGCGGCTACAAGACCGCCGACGGCATGTACCAGGAGATCAAGCGGCTGCGCGCGCTCACCCGCCGCCCCTTCGGCGTCAACCTCTTCCTGCCGCAGTCCTCCCACGTGGACCCGGCGGCCCTGGAGGTCTACCGCGGGCACCTCGCCAACGAGGCCGCCTGGTACGGGATCTCCCTCGCCGACGAGGACATCATCGGCACCAACGACGACGGCTACGACGCCAAACTGGCCATTCTCATCGAAGACCCGGTACCCGTGGTCTCCTTCACCTTCGGCCTGCCCTCGCCCGCGGCCTTCACCTGCCTGCGCAAGGTCGGTACGTACACGATCGCCACCGTCACCTCCGTCGAGGAGGCCCGCGCCGCCCAGGCGGCCGGCGCCGACGCCGTCTGCGTCCAGGGCGTGGAGGCGGGCGGCCACCAGGGCACCCACCGCGACGACCCGCAGGGCGACGGCACGGCCGGAGTCGGCCTGCTCGCGCTCGTCGCGCAGGTGCGCGAGGCCGTGGCCCTCCCGATCATCGCGGCGGGCGGCCTGATGCGCGGCTCGCAGATCGCCGCGCTGCTCGCCGCCGGCGCGGAGGCCGCACAGCTCGGCACGGCCTTCCTGGCCTGCCCGGAGTCCGGCGCGCACCCCCTGCACAAGAAGGCGCTGACCGACCCGCTGTTCGTCCGGACGGAGCTGACCCGGGCCTTCTCCGGGCGGCCGGCCCGCGGACTGGTCAACCGGTTCATGCGCGAGCACGGCCCGTACGCCCCGGCCGCGTACCCGCAGGTCCACCACCTGACCGCGCCGCTGCGCAAGGCCGCCGCCGCGGCCGGGGACCCGCAGGGTATGGCCCTGTGGGCGGGCCAGGGCCACCGGCTGGCACGGGCCCTGCCGGCCGGGGAACTGGTGGAGGTGCTCGCGGCGGAACTCGGCGCGGCCCAGAACGCGTTGAAGGCAATGCAGATGAGGAGTGCGTCATGACCGCCCCGGTGTTCGTGGTCGAAAAGGTTCCCGCGGGGCCGGAGTTCGTCCTGGACGGCTCTGAGGGCCGCCACGCGGTCTCCGTGAAGCGGCTGGCCCCCGGCGAGGCCCTCGTGCTGACCGACGGCCGGGGCGGCTGGGCCGAGGCCGTCGTGACGGCCGCCGAGGGCAAGGACCGCCTCGTCGTCTCCGTGTCCGGGGTCTTCGAGGAGCCGGAGCCGGCCGTCCGGATCACCGTCGTCCAGGCCCTGCCCAAGGGCGACCGGGGCGAGGTCGCCGTCGAGACCATGACGGAGACCGGCGTCGACGCGATCGTGCCCTGGCAGGCCTCGCGCTGCATCACCCAGTGGCGCGGCGACCGCGGCGCCAAATCCCTCGCCAAGTGGCGGGCCACCGCCCGCGAATCCGGCAAGCAGTCCCGTCGGGTCCGCTTCCCCGAGGTCGCGGAGGCGCTGTCGACCAAGCAGGTCGCGGCGCTGCTCGCGGAGGCCGACCTCGCGGTGGTCCTGCACGAGGACCGGGACGCCCCTTCGGGCGCGCTGGCCTCCGCGGAACTGCCCGCCGCAGGCTCCATCGTCCTGGTCGTCGGACCCGAGGGCGGGGTCTCCCCGGACGAACTCGCCGCCTTCGCCGCGGCCGGGGCGCACCCGTACCGGCTGGGCCGCTCCGTCCTGCGCACCTCCACGGCGGGCACGGCCGCGGCGGCGGTGCTGCTGGCGCGGACGGGGCGCTGGTCCTGACGGGCTGCCGGCCCTGACGGCTGCCGGTCCTGACGGGCCGCCGGTCCTGACCGGTTGACCGGTTGACCGGTCCGGACGGTGGCGGTGGATACGATGCCGGAACCGATCACCCGTCACGAAGGGCTCAGCACATGGCCGGGGAACCGCAGGCCGACTGCCTGTTCTGCAAGATCGTCGCGGGGACCATTCCCGCGACGGTCGTCCGGGAGACGGACACGACCGTCGCCTTCCGCGACATCAATCCGCAGGCACCCACCCACGTCCTCGTCATCCCGAAGGCGCACTACCCCGACGCCGCCTCCCTCGCGGCCGCGGAGCCCGGGATCGCCGCCGACGTCCTGACCGAAGCCGGCCGCGTCGCGGTCGACGAGGGGCTCGCCGACCACGCCTACCGGCTCGTCTTCAACACCGGCGCCAGGGCCGGGCAGGTCGTCTTCCACGCGCACGCGCACGTCCTCGGCGGCCGCGGCTTCGAATGGCCCCCGGGATAGACCGTGTCCGTACGAGAATTCGTGGTCCTCGGCACCGCCAGCCAGGTGCCCACCCGCCACCGCAACCACAACGGCTACCTGCTGCGCTGGGACGGCGAGGGCATCCTCTTCGATCCCGGCGAGGGCACCCAGCGCCAGATGCTCCGCGCCGGGGTGGCCGCGCACGACATCAACCGGATCTGTGTCACCCACTTCCACGGTGACCACAGCCTCGGCCTCGCCGGGGTCATCCAGCGGATCAACCTCGACCGGGTCCCGCACCCCGTCACCGCCCACTACCCGGCGTCCGGACAGAAGTTCTTCGACCGGCTGCGGTACGCCACGGCCTACCGCGAGACCGTGCAGCTCGCGGAGGAGCCGGTGGCCGAGGACGGGGTCCTGGCCCGCGGGGAGGCGTACACCCTGGACGCCGTACGGCTCTCGCACCCCGTGGAGTCCTTCGGCTACCGGGTCACCGAGCCCGACGGGCGCCGGATACGGCCCGAACTGCTCGCCCGGCACGGCATCAAGGGGCCGGACGTGGGCCGGATCCAGCGTGAGGGCAGCCTCGGCGGGGTCACCCTCGACGAGGTCAGCGAGGCGCGGGCCGGACAGCGGTTCGCCTTCGTCATGGACACCCGGCTCTGCGAGGGCGTCGAGGCGCTCGCGGCGGGCTGCGACATGCTGGTGATCGAGTCGACCTTCCTCGACGAGGACGTCCAACTCGCCACCGACCACGGGCACCTCACCGCCGGGCAGGCGGCCCGGGTGGCGCGGGACGGGGGTGTGCGGCACCTCGTGCTGACGCACTTCTCGCAGCGCTACACCGACCCGTCGGAGTTCGAACGCCAGGCACGCGCGGCCGGCTTCGAGGGCGAGCTCACGATCGCCGCCGATCTCGTACGGGTCCCCGTGCCGAAGCGGGCCGGGTAGGCCGACCGCCGCCTCCTCCGACTCCTTGTGTCCGCACCTCGCCGTGCGGATGCTTGGGGTGCCGGCGCCGGCGACACCGCGGGCGGGTCCGGCACGGTGGAGCGGCGCTCGAGCGAGGGGGAGAGATGACCGGATCATGGGGGCCCGGGGCGGGCAGGGGCCGGAGCCCGAGTTCCGGGACGAGGGCCGTGGTGCCGCGGACACGGTCTTCGGAGGTGGGCCGTTCGGGGCGGACATGACGGAAGCGGGCTTCAAGGGGTTCGGGGACGCGGAGCCCGCGGGACCGCCGGACCGCGCCGAGGCCCCCGCGGTCGACGAACACGCCGGGGACGAGGCTGCCGCCGGGGCGTACGAGGACCTTGCCGTCGACGACGCCACTGCGGACGGATCCGCCCAAGGCGCGGGCGCGCAGGAGTGGCCCGATGGCGGCGGAGCCGCGGACGGCTCCTGGTCCGACCCGGCGTCGGGCGGGGCAGCGGGGGCGGCGGACCGGTAACCCCGGCGGACGGAGCCGATGCCCGCTTTCCGGCACGACCGCGTGCGTCTGCGCAGGGGCGACCGACCGGCACGACCGCCTGCCCGTACGGGACATGCGGGCGCGTCCCGGCCGCCGCCGGCGCCGCGGGTCGTGTTCGGGCGGGGCAGCAAGGCCAAGCCGGGAGAGCCACGCGGGACCGGCTGCCGGGGGCCGGGGGGAACCCTGCCGGGGCCACGGGGGAGACCGGTCGCCGTGGCCGCGCGGAGCCTGCTGAGGGCCATGCGGAGCCTGCCGGGGCGGACGTGTTGGGTCGGGGTGGCGAGGGGGCGAGCCGGGAGTGACGCCGGTCCGGCTGCCGCAGGGCCGCGGGGGCCATGGCGGGAGTGGCCACCGGGGGCCGCGCGGAGCCTGCTGAGGGCCATGTGGGGCCTGCCGGGGTGGGATGTGTTGGGTCGGGGTGGCAAGGGTCGAGCTGGGAGTGACGCCGGATCGGCTGCCGCTGGGCCATGGGGGTCATGGCGGGGGTGGCCCGGGGGCCGCGCGGAGCCTGCCGGGGTGGGACGTGTTGGGGCGGGGATCGGCTGCCGCAGGGGCGCGGGGGCCGCGCGGAGCCTGCTGGGGGCGCCGGAGGCGGGAGTTGGCGGCCGGGCGGGGGGAGGTGGCTCGCCTTGTGTCGGACGGGGGTTTCCCGTGTGCGGGTACCGGGTGGCTACGCGTCGGTCCTGGCCCGGCGGTGGGTCTTGTCGCGGCTGCGGCGGGCCGCCGTCGGGGAGGGCAGCAGGACGCGGAGCGGCGGTAGGCGCAGCGGGCGGGAGCGGAGCCGCCCGAGTTCCACGACCTCCAGTTCCTGCGCGCCGACCCGCGGCACCGATCCGGCCGGCGTCCCCGCTCCGGCGGCGAGCACGGCCGCCGGGGCCCCGCCGCGCCGCCGCACCGAGCCGGGGGTCAGCGGGCGCCCGCCGACGTGCAGGGCGACCCCGGCCATCGGCCCGGCCACCGCGAGCAGCAGGCCGCCCAGGACCAGCCCCATGCCGGGGAACCCCGCACCCTCGGCGAGCAGGCTCCCGGTGACGGGCCCGCAGGCCACGCCGAGCGAGGACGCGGAACCGACCAGGACGGCCCAGCGCCCGCGCGGGTCGAGGGCGGCCGCGAGGCCGATGGCGTAGGAGAGCACGACGGGGTAGACCGCGTTCCACAGGATCTCCCCAGCGGCGAAGGTGCCCAGGCCGTGGGAGTGCGAGGCCAGCACCACGCAGCAGGCGATGACCGCCGTGCCCGCGCCCACCGGGACGGCCCGGCCGAGCCGGGCCCCGAGCGCGGAGGCGGCCGTGACCCCGAGCAGCCCGGCGCCGAGCGCGGCGGCGAAGACCATGCCGAGGGTGACCTCCGACAGGCCCGCCTGCTGCGCGCCGATGCGGCCGCTGACGCCCCACAGGGCGTTCTGGGCGAGCGACCACAGCATCAGGGCCCCGGCGAGCACCATCCCGGCGCGCGGGTAGGGCAGCCGCACGGAGGCCCGTACGGCCCGGCCGGTGCCGTCGGCACGTTCCGTGAGGTCCGTGCGCTCCGCGCGGTCGGCCCCGGGCAGGCGCCCCGTCGCGGGCCAGCACACCAGCGCGACCAGGGCGATCGCCGCGAACGGCAGCCAGTGCCCGCCGCCGAGCCGGGGCAGGGTCAGGTACAGGGCCCCGGCCGTGGCCGACACCGACAGCAGCCCCAGCGCGGAGGTCCGGTGCGGGTCGCGCTGCGCCGCGATCCCGGAGGCGGCCACGGCGGTGGCCGTGCCCGAGCCGAAGCCGCCGAGGACGGCGCCCGCGATGACGAGGGGGAGCTGCGCGGTGGCGGCCGCCGTTCCGTACCCGAGGACGGCGAGCAGCAGCCCGAGCCGGGCCAGCGGACGCGGCCCGTGGCGCGGGATGCGGGAGGCGAGGGTGAATCCGGCGGCGGCCGAGCCGAGCAGCAGGACCGAGCCGATCAGACCGGCCTGCGCGGGGCTCAGCGGGAGGTGTGCGTCGAGCCGGCCGACGACGGTCGGCAACAGGTACGGGGCGACGTAACCGGAGGTGAAGAGCGCGACGAGCGGCCAGGCGGCGGGCGGCGCGGGGGTGCGGTCGGGCACGGGTGTTCCATGTGGTGCAGGTGGAGCGTGAGATTCCGCAAGGTCGCGGGGCTCATATCTATCAAGCGGCCCGATCCCCGGAGAAGGGCGTTCAGGCGGTGATCTGCGTCACACTGTATTCCGGGCCCGCCCGGGAGGGAGGGCCTGACGGCGGACGCGGGTTGAATCCGATGGGAGCCCGGTGAAGGGGCCCGGTGAAAGGGCCCAGTGGGGAGGCCCATTGAAGAAGTCGCCTGAAGAAGCCGATTGAAGAAACGACCCGCCAAGATCAGAACGCGAACCGACCCGAACTGACCCGAACCGAACCGAACCGACCCGAACGGGGAGTACATCGTGACCAGTCGCAGCAGCCGGGACAGCCTCGACTCCGCCGTGGACCCGCTCGGTCCGCTGCGCGACCCCCATGAACCCGGCTGCGACGTCTTCCTGACCGGCACGGTCTTCCTCGACATCATCTTCACCGGCCTCGACTCGGCCCCCGTGCGCGGCACGGAGTCCTGGGCGCGCGGCATGGGCTCCAGCCCCGGCGGCGTCGCCAACATGGCCACCGCCCTCGCCCGGCTCGGCCTGCGCACCTCCCTGGCGGCCGCCTTCGGTGACGACCACTACGGGGAGTACTGCTGGGACGCGCTCGAACAGGGCGAGGGCATCGACCTCTCGATGTCGCGGACCGTGCCCGGGTGGCACAGCCCCGTCACCGTCTCCATGGCGTACGAGGGCGAGCGCACGATGGTCTCCCACGGCCACGAGGCCCCGCTCCCGGCGGACCCCGGCCCGTTCCCCCAGTGCCCGCCCCGGGCCCGCGCGGCCGTGGCCTCGCTCGGCCCGGGCGGCGGCGAGGCCTGGGTCGCCGAGGCGGCCCGGCGCGGTGCCCGGGTCTTCGCCGACGTCGGCTGGGACGACAGCGGCCGCTGGGACCTGGGGGCGTTGGCCGACCTGGAGCACTGCGAGGCCTTCCTGCCCAACGCGGGGGAGGCGATGGCCTACGCGCGCACCGACTGCCCGCGCGCGGCGGCCCGGGCGCTGGCCGAGAAGGTGCCGATCGCGGTGGTGACGATGGGCTCCGAGGGCTCGTACGCGGTGGACGGGCGGACCGGGGAGACCGCCGAGGTCCCCGCGATCGCGGTCGACGCCCTGGATCCGACCGGGGCGGGCGACGTGTACGTGGCGGGCTTCCTGACCGGCACCCTCGCCGAGTGGCCGCTCGCGGACCGGCTCGCCTTCGCGGGCCTGACGGCCGCCCTGTCCGTGCAGGAGTTCGGCGGCTCCCTGTCGGCCCCCGGCTGGCCGGAGGTGGCCCACTGGTGGCGCACCGCCCCGGAGGCCCTGCGCGGTCGGTACCGCTTCCTCGACGACCTCGTCCCGCGCACCGCCGCCCCGGCCAGCCGCCGCCGCGCGGTCCCGACGATCGGCTTCCGCCAGTCGGCGTAGGGCCTGGCCGGCCGGGGGAACGGGGGCGTACGGGGCTGCGCCCCCTCGCCCCGGGTGGCCCCCCCGGTGGTCGGGTGCGGCGCCGTTGCCGGGGGCCAGCCCCCGGACCCCCGCTCCTCAAACGCCGGAGGGGCTGGTTCGGGCCGGAGGGGCTGCTCCGGGCAATGCCGGAAGGGCTGGTCCGGGCCGGGGCGGCGGGCCCCGTGCAGAGGCCCCGTAAAACCCCTCGGGGATGGCGAGGTGGCGACGTAGGCTTGGAAGTCCGGTGGCCGTCGATCGGCGCGGCCCCTCAGTGGGAGGTATGCGCAGGCCACAGTGCCGGCCCATGACTCAGACACCGACAGCCAAGACCCCCGCGCCGGGGCAGGCGCGAGCCCATTTCTCCGTACCGGCCACCCATCCGATGGTGTCCGTCCTCGGCTCGGGCGACGCCCTGCTGCGCGTGATCGAGAAGGCCTTCCCGAGGGCCGACATCCATGTTCGGGGCAATCAGGTCAGCGCGATCGGCGCCGCGGCGGAAGTCGCGCTGATCCAACGCCTGTTCGACGAGATGATGCTGGTGCTCCGCACCGGGCAGCCGATGACGGAGGACGCAGTGGAACGCTCGATCGCCATGCTCAAGTCGAGCGGCAACGGCCAGGGTCCGGACGAGACGCCCGCCGAGGTGCTCACCCAGAACATCCTCTCCAGCCGTGGCCGCACCATCCGCCCGAAGACCCTGAACCAGAAGCGGTACGTCGACGCGATCGACAAGCACACGATCGTCTTCGGCATCGGCCCCGCCGGTACCGGCAAGACCTACCTCGCCATGGCCAAGGCGGTGCAGGCGCTGCAGTCCAAGCAGGTCAGCCGGATCATCCTGACCCGCCCGGCGGTCGAGGCCGGCGAACGCCTGGGCTTCCTCCCCGGCACGCTCTTCGACAAGATCGACCCGTACCTGCGGCCGCTCTACGACGCCCTGCACGACATGATCGACCCGGACTCGATCCCGCGGCTGATGGCGGCGGGGACCATCGAGGTGGCGCCGCTCGCGTACATGCGCGGCCGGACGCTCAACGAGGCCTTCGTGGTCCTCGACGAGGCGCAGAACACCACCCCCGAGCAGATGAAGATGTTCCTGACCCGGCTCGGGTTCGACTCGAAGATCGTCGTCACCGGTGACGTGACCCAGGTCGACCTCCCCGGTGGCGCCAAGAGCGGTCTGCGGCAGGTGCAGGACATCCTCGAAGGCGTTCCGGACATCGCCTTCTCGCGGCTCACGTCCGAGGATGTCGTCCGGCACAAGCTGGTCGGCCGTATCGTCGATGCGTACGAGAAGTACGACGACAGCCAGGACGCGAAGCAGTCGCGGAACGGCTTCCAGCGGAAGTAGAAATCAGCGCACCATGTCGATCGACGTCAACAACGAGTCCGGAACCGAGGTCGACGAGCGGGCGATCCTCGACATCGCCCGCTACGCACTCACCCGGATGCGGATCCACCCGCTCTCGGAACTCTCCGTCATCGTCGTCGACGAGGACGCGATGGAGCAGCTCCACATCCAGTGGATGGACCTGCCCGGACCCACCGACGTCATGTCCTTCCCGATGGACGAGCTGCGTCCGCCGTCGAAGGACGAAGAGGAGCCCCCGCAGGGGCTCCTCGGTGACATCGTGCTCTGCCCCGAAGTCGCCAAGAAGCAGGGCGAGGACGCGCCGACGCAGCACTCCATGGACGAGGAGCTCCAGCTCCTGACGGTCCACGGGGTGCTGCACCTGCTCGGGTACGACCACGAGGAGCCGGACGAGAAGGCCGAGATGTTCGGCCTCCAGGCGGCCATCGTCGACGGCTGGCGCAGCGAGAACGGCGTGACCGGCCCGTCCCCGGCGCCGACCGTCTCATGACCGGTGATCTCCAGCTGATCACCGGAGCCGTCCTGCTGGTCGTGGTGGCCTGGTTCGCCGCGTGCGCCGAGTCCGGGATCGCCCGGATCTCGGCCTTCCGTGCCGAGCAGGCCGTACGGGAGGGCCGGCGCGGCAGCGCGAAACTGGCCCAGGTCGCCGGCGACCCCACCCGCTACGTCAATGTCGCGCTGCTGGTCCGGGTCACCTGCGAGATGGCGGCGGGCGTGCTCGTCACGTACGTCTGCCTCGACGAGTTCGGGGAGAACTGGACCGCGCTGCTCGTGGCCATCGCCGTGATGGTGCTCGTGTCCTACGTGGCGGTCGGGGTGTCCCCGCGCACCATCGGCCGGCAGCACCCGCTGAACACGGCGACCGCCGCGTCCTACGTCCTCGTACCGCTCGCCCGGATCATGGGACCGATCCCGCAGCTGCTGATCCTCCTCGGCAACGCGCTCACCCCCGGGAAGGGCTTCCGCAAGGGGCCCTTCGCCTCCGAGGCGGAACTGCGCGCGATGGTCGACCTGGCGGAGAAGGAATCGCTGATCGAGGACGACGAGCGCCGCATGGTGCACCAGGTCTTCGAGCTGGGCGACACGCTCGTGCGCGAGGTCATGGTGCCGCGCACCGATCTGGTCTGCATCGAGCGGTACAAGACGGTCCGTCAGGCGACCACGCTCGCGCTGCGGTCGGGCTTCTCGCGCATCCCGGTGACCGGGGAGAACGAGGACGACATCGTCGGCATCGTGTACTTGAAGGACCTGGTCCGCAAGACGCACATCAGCCGGGACGCGGAGAGCGACCTGGTCTCCACGGCGATAAGGCCCGCGGTGTTCGTGCCGGACACCAAGAACGCCGGCGACCTGCTGCGCGAGATGCAGTCGGTGCGCAACCACGTGGCGGTGGTCATCGACGAGTACGGCGGCACCGCGGGCATCGTCACCATCGAGGACATCCTCGAGGAGATCGTCGGTGAGATCACGGACGAGTACGACCGGGAACTCCCGCCGGTGGAGGAGCTGGGCGGGGACCGCTACCGCGTCACCGCGCGGCTGGACATCACCGACCTCGGCGAACTGTTCAAGGTGGACTCCTTCGACGACGAGGATGTGGAGACGGTCGGCGGCCTGCTCGCCAAGGCGCTGGGCCGGGTGCCGATCGCCGGCGCCTCGGCGGTGGTGGACCTGCCGGACGGGCGGCCGCTGCGGCTGACGGCGGAGTCCCCGGCGGGACGCCGGAACAAGATCGTGACCGTGCTGGTGGAGCCGGTGGCTCCGGTGGAGGAGCAGGACGGGGAGACGGAGTGACGCCGGCGGAGCTGCGCGACTTCTGCCTGGGGTTCAACGCGGCGGTGGAGGAGTTCCCCTTCACCCCGGAGACCTCGGTGTTCAAGGTGCTGGGGAAGGTGTTCGCGCTGAGCGCGCTGGACGGCGACCCGCTGAAGGTCAACCTCAAGTGCGATCCGGAGCAGGCCGTGCGGCTGCGGGCGGAGCACGAGGCGATCGTGCCGGGCTGGCACATGAACAAGCGGCACTGGAACACGGTGACCGCGGGCGGGCCGGGGGCACTGCCCGACGCGCTGGTCCGTGAGCTGGTCGAGGACTCGTACGACCTGGTGGTCGCGGGCCTGCCGCGGGCGGAGCGGCTGCGGCTCGACCGGCCGTAGCGGATGCCGTGGCGGACGGGGTCCGGTGGCCCCGCGTTCCTGCTCGTGGAATCCGGGAAGGGTCCAAGGTCATCGATCACGGGACCTTCGGGGCCGCCCGGCCGCTTACGCAGCGCTTAGCTTTATCCCTGCGCCACCAAGATCTCGGGGGGACACCGGGGGTGGAGGGGAGAGCGGGGTCGCGGGGGTTTGTTTTTTCCCCCCGACGCGCCCCCCCCTCTTCTTGCTCTGTTCCACAACACCACAACCTCAC
>NZ_JBHUBS010000004.1:151766-176918 GCF_042788835.1 Streptomyces sp. NPDC056883
TTTCCCCTCTACCCACCCAGCTTTTGGGGCAAACACTAGGGTGGAGAGAAACCCCGCCCCCGGGTGTCCTCCTCCCCCCCCCCCCCCCCCGCTCCATATGCTTCGGGCTATGACCGACAGCACCGGGATCGACCCCGAAGACATCAAGATCATCACGTTGGCGCGCAGCGCCCGGGCCCGCAACGGCGTGCCCGAGGGGGCGGCGGTCCGGGACGAGACCGGCCGTACGTACGTCGCGGGAACCGTGGCCCTGGACTCCCTGAAGCTGAGCGCGCTCCAGACGGCCGTCGCGATGGCCGTGGCCAGCGGCGCCCAGTCCCTGGAGGCGGCGGCCGTGGTCAGCGCGGCGGAGGCCCCCTCCGACGCCGACCGCGCGGCGGTCCGTGACCTCGGCGGCCCGGACACCCCGGTCCTCCTGGCGGGCCCGGACGGCACCCTGAAGTCCACCACCGCGGCCGGAGCCTAGGCGGTCGCCGCCGGGCCGCCCCGTCCGGTGGCCCGGGTGTGCAGGAACTCCGCCGTGCCGGTGTGGCCGAAGCGGGCCGCCCACTCGGCGGGGGTCAGGGCCTTCCAGCGGAGGTGCGGATCCGCTCCGTGCTCCAGCAGGGCGCGGGCCGTTTCCGTGTGGCCCTCGGCCCCCGCGCGGCCCAGAGCGGTGGCGCGCAGCCCGTTGGCGCGGTCGGGAACGGCGCCGGCGGCGAGCAACTGCCGCACGATGCCGGTGTGGCCCCTGGTGGCCGCCTGGACCAGCGGCAGTTCCTCGGCGTACGGGCCCGTGATCTGCTCGGGGTCGGCGCCGGCGGCGAGCAGGACGCGCACCGCGCCGTCCCGGCCCTCGCGCACGGCGAGGTCCAGCCCCGTGCGCCCTTCGGCGTCCCGCGCGTCCACGGCGGCGCCCCGGCCCAGCAGCCGTGAGACGGTCTCCTCGTCCCCGGCCTCCGCCGCTCGTACCAGCTCTTCCGCGTCTTGTGTCTGCTCTGCCGCCGGTGTCCCGCCCCTGTCGTCCACGGGGACATCCTGGCAGCGCGGCCCGTGGTGGCCCGTGGTGGCCCGTGGTGGCCAGTGGTGGACCGTCAGGCCGCGACGGCCCCGGCGGGGAGGGAGCGGCGGCGGATGATCATCGCCATCAGGGCGGCCATCGCGCACAGGGCGCCCGAGGCGTACCAGACGGGGTCGTACGAGCCGAAGGCGTCGCGGGCCAGGCCGCCGAGGAAGGCCACCAGTGCGGCACCGATCTGGTGCGAGGCCAGGACCCAGCCGAAGACGATGGCCCCGTCCTCTCCGTAGTGCTCGCGGCACAGGGCGATCGTCGGCGGGACCGTCGCGACCCAGTCCAGGCCGTAGAAGACGATGAAGAACACCATCGGCGGGTGCACGGTCGGGGCCAGCAGCATGGGGAGGAAGAGCAGCGAGACCCCGCGCAGGGCGTAGTAGACGGCGAGGAGGCGGCGCGATTCGAAGCGGTCCGTCAGCCAGCCGGAGAACACCGTGCCGATCACGTCGAACACGCCGATCACGGCGAGCAGTCCGGCCGCCGCCGTCACCGGCATGCCGTGGTCGTGGGCCGACGGGACGAAGTGGGTCTTCACCAGCCCGTTCGTCGAGGCCCCGCAGATCGCGAAGGTGCCCGCCAGCAGCCAGAAGGGGCCGGTCCGGGCCGCCTTGGCCAGGACGCCCAGGGCCCGGCGGGCGGCGCCCGGGACGGGGGCGGGCTTGGCCTGGTACGTGCCCCCGTACGGGGTGGTCCCGATGTCCGCCGGGTGGTCGCGCAGCAGCAGCCAGACGAAGGGCACGACGGCCAGGGCCGCCAGTGAAACGGTGACCGCGGCCGGGCGCCAGCCGTGGTTCTCGACCAGCCAGGCCAGCAGCGGCAGGAAGATCAGCTGGCCGGAGGCCCCGGCGGCGGTCAGGATGCCGGTGACCAGGCCGCGCCGGGCGACGAACCAGCGGTTGGTCACCGTCGCGGCGAAGGCCAGGGCCATCGAGCCGCTGCCCAGCCCGACCAGGACGCCCCAGTACAGGATCAGCTGCCAGGAGCTGGTCATCCACACGGTGGCCACCGAGCCGGCGGCTATGACGGTCAGCGCGAGGGCGACGACCCTGCGGATGCCGAAGCGGTCCATCAGCGCGGCGGCGAACGGCGCGGTGAGCCCGTACAGCGCGAGGTTCACGGAGACGGCGAGGCCGATCGTGCCCCGCGACCAGTCGAACTCCTCGTGCAGCGGCTCGATGAGCAGGCCGGGGAGCGAGGCGAAGGCGGCGGCGCCGATGATCGTCACGAAGGCGACGGCCGCGACGAACCAGGCGCGGTGGATGCGGTGGACGCGCAGGACGTGGTCGACGCGGTCGGCGGGGTCGACGTGGTCGACGCGGTGGGGTGCGCCGGCCGTGGAGCCGGTACCGGCCGCCGGGCCGGAGGCGGGCGTCGGTGCGGGGGAGGGCTCGGGGGAGGGGCCGGGGCCCGGGGCTGTCTGCGTCACGCCGATAGTTTCCGGCCGCCGGGGTCCCGTACGACAGTGGCCTGACCGACATGCTTCGATATGATCGGGCCATGGAGCCCCGCGTGCACCGTGCCCACCGCGTCGTCGTCCTCGCCCTCGCCGGGCTGCTGCCCTTCGAGCTCGGGATCCCGCACCGGATCTTCGGGCGGGCGAAGGATTCCGCCGGGAGGCCGCTGTACGAGATCCTCACCTGCGGGCTCGCCCCCGGCCCGGTGCCCACGGACGCCGACTTCGACATCCACGTCGAGCACGGTCCCGAACTGCTGGCCACGGCCGACACGGTGGTGGTCCCCGCCTCCTACGAGCTGGGCCCGGTCCACGACGAGGGCCGGCTCACCCCCGAACTCGCCACCGCCCTCGCGCACATCGGGCCCGGCACCCGGCTCGTCTCCATCTGCACGGGCGGGTACGTCCTCGCCGCCGCCGGTTACCTGGACGGTCGCCGGGCCACCACCCACTGGTCCTCCGCCGAGCACTTCCAGCAGACCTTCCCGGCCGTACTGGTCGACCCGGGCGTGCTCTACACCGACGACGGGGACGTGCTCACCTCCGCCGGAGTCGCCGCCGGGATCGACCTGTGCCTGCACATCGTGCGCCGCGACCACGGCGCGGCCGTCGCCAACGACGTGGCCCGGCGCACCGTCGTACCCCCGCACCGCGAGGGCGGGCAGGCGCAGTTCATCGAGCGCCCGGTGCCGCAGCCGCAGCGGTCGGCCACCACCGCCGCCCGCGCCTGGGTACTGGACCGGCTGCACGAACCGCTGCGGCTGACCGACCTGGCCCGGCAGGAAGCGATGTCGGTACGGACCTTCACGCGCAGGTTCCGGGAGGAGTCGGGGCTCAGCCCGGGCGAGTGGATCGTCGGGCAGCGCGTGGAGCGGGCCCGGGCCCTGCTGGAGCAGACCGACCTGCCGATGGAACACGTGGCCCGGGAGGCGGGCTTCGGGACCGCGCAGTCCCTGCGCAAACACGTCCAGGCGGCGCTCGGCGTGAGCCCGACGGCCTACCGGCGGACCTTCCGCGCCACCGCACCGGGTGCCACCCTGCCATCTCCTGATGGGACATCAGATGCTGCCGGGTCCGTGCATTGACTTATCCCCCCGCCCGCTCGTGAATGGCCCCCTGGCGGGGTACGGGATCCCAGGGGGCGGTCAGTGCGGACTTCGGCGCGAACTCAGGCGCGGACAACGGCGCGGACGACGGCGCGGCACAGAGGGTGGTCGGCGGCCGTCGGCATGGCGGTCCTGGCCGCCGCGACCGGGGGCGCCCTGAGCGCGCCCGCCGCCGCGGAAGGGGAGACGCCTCCAGGGCAGGTCGAGTTCCCCACGCACTGCCTGCCTCCGCAGGAAGCCGGACTGCCACCGGCCGACGGTCCCACCACCGCCCGGATCACCGTCGACGACCTCACGCCGCGCGTCGGCGATACCGTCACCGTCACCTACCAGGTGACCCGGACCCCCGCCGTCAACCCGCTCTCCGTCGGCCTGCCCGCCGACGTCCTCACCCCGACCGGCCGGATCGTGCTCGGGGGCGTGCAGCAGGGCGAGGTCACGGTCGTCGGGGCCAAGCGCAACGACCCCGTCGAGGCGGGCGGGGCACTGCCCGCCGTCACCATGACCGGCACCTTCACCGTCACCGCTCCCGGCGAGATCACCCTGGCCCCGGGCGGCTACACCCTGCACACGGGCCACCTGCTCGAACTCGACACGGTCTGCGCCGGGGCCTACGGGAGCCTGCCGCCGGGACAGGATCCGGGGCCGTCCGCGAAGCCCACCGCCTCTGCCTCGGCCTCTGCCTCGGCTTCCGCTTCCGCGGCGCCGCCGCCGGTGTCCCCGCCCCTCTCCCCGTCGCCCTCCTCGGATCCGTCCCTGTTGCCCTCGTCGGACGGCCCGCCGGTGGCGCAGCGGATCACCGCGAGCCCGCTGCCGACGGCCAACCTGCGCACCGTCGCGCTCGGTACGGCCGCGGGCGGTCCGGGCGCCAAGGTCAAGGTCACCGGAGCCGGCTTCGTCCCCGGCGCCGAGGTCACGGTGGCCGGCCGGGCGGGTGCGGCGCAGACCGCCGACCGGGTCACCGCGAAGGCGGACGAGCTCGGCGTGGTCCTCGCGGAGCTGCCGGTCACGGACCGGGCGACCACCGCCGTCGTGGCGTACGAGGGCGCCGCCTGGACTCCGGACCGGGGCTCCGGCCCGGCCGCGTACACGGTGATCGTCGCCGCCCCGCTGCCGCCGGGCAGCCAGACGGTGACCGCGGTCGTGCAGCCGGGAGAGCTCGGCATGACCCAGGAGGGCGACGCGGTGACCCTGGCCGCGGTCCCGTACGGGGACGGCGGTGCGGCGGCTGGCCGGATCGGCACCGTCACCGTCAAGGACGCCCGCGGCGGGCCGGCGGGGTGGTCCCTGATCGGCAAGGTCACCGATTTCACCGGCTCCGGCGGGGTCCGCATCCCGGGCGCCTCCCTGAGCTGGACCCCGACCTGCGCGGCCGCGCCCGGCAGCCCCAGCGCGTGCACCCCGGGCAGTGCGGGCACCGTCGGGCCGGACGGGGCGGTCCTGGCCTCCACCGGGGACGCCGCCCTCGTCGGCGGCACCTTCACCGTCGACGCGGCCGTCACCCTCCAGGTGCCCCCGTACACCCCGCCGGGCGCCTACACGGCGGTGCTGACCCTGACCCTGTCGTGACCCGGCCCGGCGGGCCCCCTGCCCCGCTGCGCGGGCCGAAGTCCCCTACCCGCCCTTCCCCCGTTCCCCGGGGCTCCGCCCCGGACCCGTTGTCGGGTGCGGCGCCGCTGCCGGGGGCCAGCCCCCGGACCCCCGCTCCTCAAACGCCGGAGGGGCTGGATCTTCGCCGCCCCTATCCAGCCTCGCCCCCGGACCCGATCCCGCGCGCGGCGCCGTCGCCGGGGGCCAGCCCCCGGACCCCCGCTCCTCAAACGCCGGAGGGGCTGGATCTTCGCCGGCCCTATCCAGCCTCGCCGGCGTTTGAGGCGCGGGTCCGGGCGGAGCCCGGGGAACGGTGGAAGGGCGGGGCGGGGAGAGGAACCCCCCGGAGCCGCCCCGCGGGTGCGCGCCGCCCCGCGGGCGCGGTAGCGGCCCAGGGCCCGGCTGCCCGGGCATGCCACCGCCTGGCCGGGTCTACGGCCGCCGCCCTGCTCATCGGGCTCGGCATCCTTCTGCTCGGCGGGGCCGGGACGGCCGTCGCCGCGGACAACGGACAGTGGTCCGTGCTGCCCTCCGCCAACACCCTCGGGCAGCGCCCGTACTTCTACCTCGCCGCCGCCCCCGGCCAGGCCGTCACCGACTCCGTCACCATCGCCAACCGCACCGACCGCCCCCGCACCTTCCGCCTCTACGCCGCCGACGCCTACAACACCGCCCGCGACGGCGGCTTCGCCCTGCGCGGGCCCGAGGAGCCGCGCACGGCCACCGGCGCCTGGACGGTGCCGGCGCGGGAGCGGATCACCGTCCCGGCGAAGACGGCGGTCGACGTCGCCTTCACCCTCACCGTCCCCGACCGGGCCGAACCCGGGGACCATCCCGGAGCCCTCGTCGCTCTGGAGGACCGGCCCGCCGACACCGCCGGACAGGGGATAGGGATCCAGCAGGCCGTCGCCGCCCGCGTCTACCTCCGGGTCACCGGTCCGACCGCCCCCGCCCTGGCCGTCGAGGAGCTCCGCACCGCCCGCCGCGGCGCGGCCGGCGCGGAGATCTCGTACACGCTCCACAACCTCGGCAACGTCACCCTGCGCCCCCGCGCCACCCTGACCGCCTCCGGGGCCCTCGGCCGGGGCCTGGTCTCCCGCCCCCTCACCGGCCTGCCCGCAGAGCTGCTGCCCGGCCAGCGGGTCCGGCTCACCGCGCCCTGGGCGGACGCGCCCGCCCTGGAATGGGCCGAGGTCGCGGTGGTGGCGCGGGCCGACGGGGCGGCCGCCCGGGCCACCGCCAAACACGCCGCGCACCCCGCCCTGAACGGCCTGCTCGCGGCCGGTCTCGCCCTCGTGGCGGCGGCCTGGTCGGCGCTGGGAGCCGCATCGGGGAGAATGGCCCGTATGAGCGATCGTTCCCCCGAGACCACCAGCCCGCACCGTGCGGGCTTCGCATGCTTCGTCGGCCGTCCCAACGCGGGGAAGTCGACCCTGACCAACGCGCTCGTGGGTACCAAGGTCGCGATCACCTCCAACAGGCCGCAGACCACCCGCCACACCGTCCGCGGCATCGTGCACCGCCCCGACGCCCAGCTCGTCCTGGTCGACACGCCCGGCCTCCACAAGCCGCGCACGCTGCTCGGCGAGCGGCTGAACGACGTGGTGCGCGCGACCTGGTCCGAGGTCGACGTGATCGGCTTCTGCCTGCCCGCGGACCAGAAGCTCGGCCCCGGTGACAAGTTCATCGTCAAGGAGCTCGCGGGGATCAAGAAGACCCCCAAGATCGCCATCATCACCAAGACCGACCTCGTCGAGTCCAAGGTGGTGGGCGAGCAGCTCATCGCGGTGCACCAGCTGGCCGAGGAGCTCGGCTTCGAGTGGGCCGAGATCGTCCCCGTCTCGGCGGTCGGCGACAGCCAGGTCAAGCTGGTGGCGGACCTGATCGCCCCCATGCTGCCCGAGAGCCCGCCGCTCTACCCGGAGGGCGACCTCACCGACGAGCCCGAGATGGTGATGGTCGCGGAGCTGATCCGCGAGGCCGCGCTGGAAGGCGTACGGGACGAGCTCCCGCACTCCATCGCCGTGGTCGTCGAGGAGATGATCCCCCGGGAGAACCGCCCGGCGGACCGCCCGCTGCTGGACATCCACGCCAACCTCTACATCGAGCGGCCGAGCCAGAAGGGCATCATCATCGGCCCGAAGGGCGCCCGCCTGAAGGAGGTCGGGATGAAGTCGCGCAAGCACATCGAGGCGCTGCTCGGCACGCCCGTCTTCCTCGACCTGCACGTGAAGGTCGCCAAGGACTGGCAGCGCGACCCCAAGCAGCTCCGCAAGCTGGGCTTCTAGCCCGTCCGGAGTGGGCGGCGCGTCAAGAAGCGAGCCGCCGCACCTTCAGCGCATTGTCCGTACGGGTCCCGGGCCGGCCGTCAGGCTGGTTCTGGACCCGTACGTGTTCCTCCGCCAGCAGGACCTCCCAGGCGCCGGCCTCCAGTTCCAGCTGGGCGAGGACCTCGTCCGGGGTCGGGAAGTCCACCTCCGGGCGGTCCTCCTGCCAGGACGCCCAGCCGGCGTGTCCGACGACGAGCAGGGTCCCGCCGGGGGCCACGGCCGCGGCGGCCCGGCGCAGGACCCGCTCCCGCGGGAATTCCCCGAAGGTGTGCAGGAAGCAGGCGGAGACCAAGTCGTACTCCCCGGCCGGGAAGGACTTGGCGAGGTCGTGCCGCTCCCACGCGGTGCGGTCCCCGACACCGGCCTCGGCGGCGTGGACCGCCGCCCGCTCCAGGGCGACCCCGGAGATGTCCGTGCCGGTGACGTACCAGCCCTGCCGCGCGAGCCACACGGCGTCGCCGCCCTCTCCGCAGCCCAGGTCCAGGGCCCGGCCGGGAGCGAGCGGGGCGGCCTCCCGGGCCAGCACGGCGTTGGCGTCCCCGCTCCAGATCTGCTCGCTCTCGCGGTAGCGGGAGTCCCAGAACTCCTCGCCGGCGAAGTCGGTCCCGGGGGAGTGCTGGTCGTGCGCGTGCGCCATGGCGGCCTCTTTCCGTTCGGTACGGGTACGGGTAGGTACGGGTGCCCGTGCCTCCGATGCTCCGTCCGGACTTCCGCGACGGCCAAGCGTCCTTGCCGTTCCCGCAAAAAAGCGGGGCCAGAATTGCGCGGGCCGCCTCCGGCCGGTCAGCCCCCGGCCGTCAGCCCCCGGCCCGTCGGCGCACGCGCCGGCTCACAGCGGCCGGTCGGCGATCAGGGCCGTGCCCACGGAGCGGAAGCCGAGGCGGGCGTAGAGGCGGGCCACGTCCTCGTCGCCCGCCGAGAGGAAGACCGTGCGGGCTCCGCGGGCCAGGGCGTCGGCGACCAGGGCCGCCGTCACCGCGAGGGCCAGGCCCTGGCGGCGGGCCGAGGGGAGGGTGCCGACACCGACCACCTCGGCGACGTCGCCGACCGGGACGTACTGGCCGGAGCACAGGACCACGCCGTCGCGCACGGCCGCCGCCAGGGCGGTACGGCCCGACTCGATCATCTCCGCCACCCGGATCCGGCGGCCTTCGGAGGCCGGGTCCTGCGCCGCCACCGCGAGCTCCGCCGGGCCCGCCTCGCCCACCGCCGTACCGGGAGCGGCGAAGGCCAGCATCGGCACCGTCACGGCCGGGCGCAGCAGCGGGTCGGCCGCGCCGAGTACGCGTACGTCGGGATGCGCGGGGAGCCGTACGGCCGCGGGGTCGAGGACCATCAGCGGATGCGCGTGCACGCTCAGCCCTGCGGCCTCCGCGGCGGCCCGCAGGGAGGGGGTGGTTTCGGCCACCCACTCGAGGGCCTCGGGGACCTTCAGCTCCCGCTGCCGGGCCAGCACCCGTTCCACGTCGGCCACGGAGACGCCATCGGCCGAGGCGGCGCCGAGCGCGGGCCGCGCGTAGTACGGCCAGCCGTCGCTCTCCTGGACGAACAGGGTCAGCGGGCCGAAGTCCTCGGCCCGCGCCCCGCCCGCCCGGGGCGCCGTGTCGTAGTAGCGCTCGAGCGCGGGCAGCATGTCGGAAGACGTGATCATCCGGCCATCCAAGCAACTGGTCCCCGGTCAGGCACCTTCTTTGAGGACGCGCGAGATCAGCGCGCGCTGTGCGTCCGAGAGGTTCGGGTCCTGGCAGAGCACCGTCCGCCCGTCCACCGTGATCCGGTACGAGAAACCGTCCCGGATCCGGTCCGCCGGATCGCGCGGCAGGCCGGGCTGCAGGGCCAGCCGTGCCAGCGCCTGCCACTCGGCCTCGTCGGGCAGGCCCGAGGTGTCCACCTCGCCCCGCCGCTCGATCCCCGCGAAGCCGCCGGTCCGCACCACCTGAATCCGCATGACCGCCCTCCTACCCCGCGCCCGCGGGCCCACGCTTGCTACCCCAGGCCGACCGTCGACCACGCCTTCTGCAGCGCCTGGTGTTCCGCGCCGCCGTCGCCGTACCGGGTGACGGCCGCGGCGGTCGTCAGGGCGGCGAACCGGGCGAAGTCCGCCTTCGGGCCCAGCTCCCCGCCGGTCAGGGTGTCGTACCAGATCCGTCCGGCCCGCTCCCAGGCCTTGCCGCCGAGCTCGGTGGCGACGAGGTAGAAGGCGTGGTTGGGGATGCCGGAATTGATGTGCACGCCGCCGTTGTCGCGGGAGGTGCGGACGTAGTCGTCCATGGTCGCGGGCTGCGGGTCCTTGCCGAGCTCGTCGTCCTCGTACGCCGTCCCGGGCGCCTTCATCGACCGCAGGGCGAAGCCGCTGTCCACGGAGGGACCCAGGAGTCCGGCGCCGATCAGCCAGTCGGCGTCCTCGGCGGTCTGGTCCAGCGAGTACTGCTTGATGAGGGAGCCGAAGACGTCGGACATGGACTCGTTGAGCGCGCCGGACTGGCCGTAGTACTCCAGGTCGGCGGTGTGCTGGGTGACTCCGTGGGTCAGCTCGTGCCCGATGACGTCCACGGACACGGTGAAGTCGAGGAAGAGGTCCCCGTCCCCGTCGCCGAACACCATCTGGCTGCCGTCCCAGAAGGCGTTGTTGTACAGCCGGTCGTAGTGGACGCTGGCGTCCAGCGGCAGGCCGGCGTCGTCGATGGAGTGGCGGCCGAAGGCCTTGAGGAAGAGCTCGAAGGTGGCCCCGAGCCCGGCGTAGGCACGGTTGACGCTGGCGTCCTGGCCGGCCTCCTCGCCCTCGCCGCGCACCTTCTTCCCGGGCAGCCGGGTCTTGTGCTGTGCGTCGTAGATGGTCCGCGCGGGGGTCTCGGAAGGGGTCTCCACGGCGGGCGGGAGCACCGCCATCAGCCGCCGGACCCGATGGGAGGCGTCCAGCTCGAGGGTCCGCCGCGCGGCGGCGGCCCGGGCGGGGTCCTCGGACCGGGCGATCTTGTCCAGGAGGTGCGGCGGCACCACGGTGCAGAAGACGGGGTGACGGCGAGCGAAGAAGGCATCCATGCCCGGCAATGTGGCAGTGCGTGACGGCTGTGTCACTAGCGGCGACCATGATTCATCAAGTCGTCTGAAAGTGCTCGCGGTGCATTGACGGATCAACCGGACATCGGGCCGGACGGGCAAGAGGTAAAGAGGCTTAGCTCACAAAGGGTGCAAAACGGACCTGCCGGTCTTGCATACTGAAACAGCCCCCGCAATACGGGGCGGCTCGGTTAGGCTCGGCCCATCATGCGTTTCGGGCTGCTCCTCCTTAGCTGCCGCGGCGAGGGCCTGTAGTCGTAGGCCGACCCCCTCCCCGCGGAGTTTGGTGTTGCGGTTTTGCGACCGTCCGTCGGCCGTCCCAGCGAACTACACGCGGACACGCGAGGAGCCCTACGTCATGAGCCAGCACACTTTTGTCGGTCGCCCCACGCCCATCACGAACGCGACCCACACCCAGAAGCCCTCCGGGATGCCCATCCACAAGTACGGCTCGTACGAGCAGGTGGACATCCCCGACCGCACCTGGCCCGAGGCCCGCGTCACCAAGGCGCCCCGCTGGCTGTCCACGGACCTGCGCGACGGCAACCAGTCGCTGATCGACCCGATGACCCCCGCCCGCAAGCGCGAGATGTTCGACCTGCTGGTGCGCATGGGCTACAAGGAGATCGAGGTCGGCTTCCCGTCCTCCGGTGAGACCGACTTCAACTTCGTGCGCTCCATCATCGAAGAGGGCGCGATCCCGGACGACGTGACCATCTCCGTACTGACCCAGGCCCGCGAGGACCTGATCGAGCGGACCGTGGAGTCGCTGGTCGGCGCCAAGCGCGCCACCGTGCACCTGTACAACGCGACCGCGCCCACCTTCCGCCGGGTCGTCTTCCGCGGCTCCAAGGAGCAGATCAAGCAGATCGCCGTCGACGGCACCCGCCTGGTCATGGAGTACGCCGACAAGCTGCTGGGCGCCGACACCGTCTTCGGCTACCAGTACAGCCCGGAGATCTTCACCGACACCGAGCTGGACTTCGCCCTGGAGGTCTGCGAGGCCGTCTGCGACGTGTGGCAGCCGTCCGAGGGCCGCGAGATCATCCTGAACCTGCCCGCCACCGTGGAGCGCTCGACGCCCTCCACCCACGCGGACCGCTTCGAGTGGATGGCCCGCAACCTGACCCGCCGCGAGCACATCTGCATCTCCGTGCACCCGCACAACGACCGCGGCACCGCCGTGGCGGCCGCCGAGCTGGCCCTGATGGCCGGCGCCGACCGCATCGAGGGCTGCCTGTTCGGGCAGGGCGAGCGCACCGGCAACGTCGACCTGATCACGCTGGGCATGAACCTGTTCTCGCAGGGCATCGACCCGCAGATCGACTTCTCGCAGATCGACGAGATCCGTCGCACCAGCGAGTACTGCAACCAGATGGAAGTCCACCCGCGCCACCCCTACGCGGGCGACCTCGTCTACACCGCCTTCTCCGGCTCCCACCAGGACGCCATCAAGAAGGGCTTCGACGCCATGGAGGCCGACGCGGCCGCCCAGGGCAAGACCGTCGACGACATCGAGTGGGCGGTCCCGTACCTGCCCATCGACCCGAAGGACGTCGGCCGCTCCTACGAGGCGGTCATCCGGGTCAACTCTCAGTCCGGCAAGGGCGGCATCGCGTACGTCCTGAAGAACGACCA
Organism: Streptomyces sp. NPDC056883; assembly: GCF_042788835.1. Lineage (NCBI taxonomy): Bacteria > Bacillati > Actinomycetota > Actinomycetes > Kitasatosporales > Streptomycetaceae > Streptomyces > Streptomyces sp. NPDC056883. Next base: position 163,998 of record NZ_JBHUBS010000004.1, read on the forward strand.
CAAGCTGGACCTGCCGCGCCGCATGCAGATCGAGTTCTCGCGGATCATCCAGGCCAAGACCGACTCCGAGGGCGGCGAGGTCACCCCGAAGGCGATCTGGGACGTCTTCCAGGACGAGTACCTGCCCAACCCGGAAAACCCGTGGGGCCGCATCCAGCTGCGCTCCGGCTCGACCGCCACCGACAAGGACGGCACCGACACGCTGACCGTCGAGGCGGTCGTGGACGGTGTCGATTCCGTGCTGAACGGCACCGGCAACGGTCCGATCTCGGCCTTCTTCGACGCGCTGGCGGCCATCGGCATCGACGCCCGCCTGCTGGACTACACCGAGCACACGATGAGCGAGGGCGCCTCCGCCGTCGCCGCCTCGTACATCGAGTGCGCGATCGACGGCCGGGTCCTGTGGGGCATCGGCATCGACGCGAACACCACCCGAGCCTCCCTGAAGGCGGTCATCTCCGCCGTCAACCGCGCGGGCCGCTGACCGTACGCGAGGGAACCCCGCTCCTCCCCTCCGGGAGGGGCGGGGTTCCGCCGTTCCCGGGGGCTTCAGCGGGCCAGGTAGCCGCCGTCCACCGGCAGGACGACGCCCGTCACGAACGAGGCCGCGTCGGAGGCGAGGAAGGCGATGGCGCGGGCGACCTCCTCCGGTTCACCGAGCCGGCCCATCGGGTGCGCCGCAGCGATCTCCTCGAGGTACTCCGGCCCGCCCGGCTCGTCCGTCAGCGCCAGCACCCGCTCCGTACGGATGGTCCCGGGGGCCACCGCGTTGACCCGGATCCCCCGCGCCGCCCACTCCACCGCCAGGTGCTTGGTCAGCCCCGAGGCCACGAACTTCGCCGGGCCGTACGCGGCCTGCCGGGCCTGGCCGGCCACCCCCGAGATCGAGGACACGCAGACCAGCGCCCCGCCGGGCGTCGGCTGCGCGGTCATGGCCTCGATGGCGTACTTGCAGGTCAGGAACATGCCCCGGCCGTCGATCGCCATGACGCGGTCCCAGTCCTCGGGGCTGGTCTCCCGTACATCCGAAAGAGGGAGCACTCCGGCGTTCGCCACGGCGACGTCGAGCCGCCCGTACGCGCCGACCGCGGCCTCCACCATCGCGCGGTTGGCCCCGGGATCGGACACGTCACCCGTCACCACGGTGACCTCGTGCCCCTCACCGGCCAGCCGTGCGCGCAGGGCCTCCAGGCCGGGGCCGTTGATGTCGGACGCGGTCACCCGGGCCCCGGAGCGGGCCAGCAGCAGGGCCGTGGCCCGGCCGATGCCGCTCGCGGCGCCGGTCACCAGACAGGACTTCTCGTTCATGCGGCCGAGCGTAGGGAAGCCGGGGGCGGCCGTGGACGACGGGCGCGCAGGTGGGGCCGGGTGCGGGGCCGGACGGGGGCAGGGGCGCAGATCGGCCAAGTACGGCGGCCGGGCGATGTTGTCTTGTCACACGACTGACGCATCCTCACCGATGTGGCTAACATCACGCCAACCCGGCGATGTTGCCGGAAGGTTACGGAGGTGCGACGTGCTGCCAGTTCGGGGTGGGGACGGCCGGAAGCTGACGGTCTGGGGTATCCGCACCACCTGGAGCACCGTGGGGGACGGGGAGTTCTTCTGTCCCGACTGCGGTGGCGACCGCAACTACCGTCGGCGCACGGGGCGCCGCCGTTTCACCGTCCTCGGCGTGCCGCTGCTGCCCCGCGGGCAGGCGGGCCCCGTCGTCGAGTGCCAGGGCTGCCGCGAGCGCTTCGGCACCGAGGTCCTGGACCACCTCACCACCACCCGCTTCTCCACGATGCTGCGCGACGCCGTGCACACCGTGACGCTGGCCGTGCTGGCCGCCGGCGGGACGTCCTCGCGCAGTGCGCTGGAGGCCGCCGTGGGCGCCGTACGGTCCGCCGGGTTCCAGGACTGCACCGAGGAGCAGCTGGAGTCCCTCGTCGACGGGCTGGCCGCCGAAGAGGGGCGGCTCGGGCTCTACGACGGCCCCGACTGCTACGGCGCCGCGCTCTCGATCGAACTGCACGAGGCCCTGGAGCCGCTGGCCCCGCACCTGGCCGGTCCGGGCCGCGAATCGATCCTGCTGCAGGGGGCCCGCGTAGCCCTGGCGGACGGCCCGTACATCCCCGCGGAGCGCGAGGTGCTGGCGACCGTGGGCTCGGCGCTGCGCATCGACGCGGACGAGGTCGCGCGGCTGCTGTCGGCGGTCCGGGCGCCGTAGGGCCCCGGGCCGGACCCGTACGGGACCGCGCGAGGTCCCGTAGGGGTGCGTACGGGCCTCAGGCGGCGCCCCGCACCACCGGGGCGGGATGCGCCGCGATGAAGCGGCGCAGGGCGAGGGACAGCCCCCGGGGGTTGTCGAAGGGGATCAGCGTCCGGGCGTCCGGGACCTCCTCGTACCGGCCGTACGGGAGCAGTTCGGCCAGTCGGCGACCGGTCCGCGGCGGCATCATCCGGTCCTCCGCGCCCCAGAGGACGAGGGCCGGGCGGTCGAAGGAGCGCAACCGGTCGGCGGCCCGGAGGTAGGTGTCCTTGCGGGTGCTGCGCAGGAACGCGGCGAGGTCGCGGCGGATGGCCTGGTCGGTGAGCAGCGGGCCGTACCAGCGCAGGACCAGATCGTGCGGGATCGGCCGCTTCGCCATGCCGCCGAGGGAGGTCCGCATCCCGGCGAGGAAGGGCGAGCGGAAGGACCGCAGGAGCAGGTGGAGCGCTCCGGGGATCCTGCTCGCGGTGTGCAGGGCCTTGCCCTGGAGGCCCGGCGGGTAGTTGTCGAGGGCCTCGCAGGAGGCGAGGACGAGGCGTGCGATCCGCTCGTCGTGCACGCCCACGAGGAGCTGGGCGATGCCGGCGTCGTTCTGGACGAGGGTGACGCCGTGCAGGTCGAGGCGGTCGAGGAACTCGGCGAGGAGGGCCGCGACCCCGTGGGCGGAGAGGTCGGCGCCCGGGTTCATGGGGAGGCGGTGGCCGCCGATGGGGAGGACCGGGACGAGGACGCGGAAGTCGGCGCGCAGTTCGTCGACGACGGGCTGCCAGACGGACGCGTCGAAGCCGAGGCCGGGGACGAGGACGAGCGTCTCGCGGGCGGTTCCGTCGGCCGCCCCGGGGCCGGTGCTCGCGGCATCGGTGTCGGCATCGGCATTGGCATCGGTGTCGGTGTACTCGATGGTGCCGGAGCCGAGCGCGATGGTGAGCATGCGATTCCCCCTGGTCGAATCCACTAGATAGACCGATCTAGTGAGAGACTAGCCCCGATGACGACGACAGGCGATACGAGAGCACGCATCCTGGACGCGGCGACCGAGCTCTTCCGCCGCCAGGGGTACGCGGCCACGGGCATGAAGCAGATCGTGGCGACGGCGCAGGCGCCCTACGGGTCCGCCTACCACTTCTTCCCGGGAGGCAAGGCCCAGCTGGGGGAGGAGGTCCTGCGCAGTTCCGGTGCGACCTACCTGGAGCTGATCGGCCATCTCTTCGGGCCGGGCTCGGGCCATGCCCACGACCCCGTCCTGGCGACGCGGGAGGCCTTCACGGGTGCGGCCGCGACGCTGGAGGAGCTGGACTTCGCCGATCCCTGCCCCGTCGCCACGGTCGCGCTGGAGGTGGCGAGCACCCACGAGGGGCTGCGCCGGGCCACCTCCGAGATCTTCGCTTCCTGGACCGACGCGCTGGCCGCGTACTACGCCGGCCACGGCATCGGAGCCGCGCACGAGACGGCGGTTTCGGTGATCGCGCTGCTGGAAGGCGCCTTCATGCTGGGCCGCGCCCACCGCCGGACGGATCCGGTGCTCGCCGCGGCGACGGCGGCGCAGGCGATCGTTTCGGCGGCCCTGTTGGTTTCGGACGTGGCCCCGTCTCAAGGTGTGGGCGAAAACGGCACAATCTGAGGTAACGATCGGGCCTCGCGCGCCCGATTCGGAGATCCTTCCGCGTGCTGTGAACCGTGGAGGCCCGCCATCCGTATGGGGTGTTTCCGCCAGGTGGACGGACGGAGCGGAGCCTTCTTCTTTGCGCGGCTGAACAGCCTGCGGAGTGTTAACCCGCACGTCACCGCGTACGTCCTTCGCGTTCGCGCAGCCGGAAGCGCTGATTTCGCGAAGCGTTGGCCATAGTCGACACCAGGGGTCTCCGCCACTGGAGAAATCTCCAGATCCTGAACGCCGCCTGCTCAACATTTTGTAGCAGTCGACGATATCTGTGAGCGGCCCCACAGGCGTTCAATTCCGGTCACACGAGGAGACGCCGCCGGTAACACCGCTGGGCTTCGATTCACGTGGACGCAACGACAGCCCTGCCGGATCAACGGGTTAACGACCTACTTCGGCCAGGGACAACCCGTTTCCTTCAGCTTCCTCTCAGTTACCTACCTCATTGAAGGGCAAGGCAGAGATGGCACGTGTCGCCGCACCGCTTTCCGCCACCGGAAAGCAGAGCACGCACCCGGTCGACGAGGTGCTCCCCCTCCCCAAGCTGGCGCTGTACGGCTTCCAGCACGTACTCGCGTTCTACGCCGGTGCGGTGATCGTTCCGATCATCGTCGGCGGCGCCCTCGGGCTCACCACCGAGCAGCTGGTCTACCTGATCAATGCCGACCTCTTCACCTGCGGTATCGCCTCGATCATCCAGGCGTGGGGCATCGGCAGGATCGGTGCACGGCTGCCCCTGATCCAGGGCGTCACCTTCACCGCCGTGTCCCCGATGATCGCCATCGGTCTCGGAGCGGGCGGCGGGACGGCGGGTCTGCTCGTCATCTACGGCGCGGTCATCACGGCCGGTATCGCCACCTTCGCCTTCGCCTGGCTGCCCCCCAAGGCCTTCCGGACGATCATGCGGCTCTTCCCGCCGGTCGTCACCGGAACGGTCATCACCGTCCTCGGCATCGTGCTGATCCCGGTCGGCCTGAACGACGCGGCCGGCGGCCTCGGCAGCCCCGACTTCGGTGACCCGAAGCACTTCGCCTACGCCGGCGGCACGATGCTCTTCATCCTGATCCTGATGAAGCTCGGCAAGCCGTTCCTCAACAGCATCTCCATCCTGCTCGGCCTCGTCGGCGGCACCGCCGTCGCCTTCCTGCTCGGCGACGCCAAGTTCGGCGACGTGAGCAAGTCGGACTGGATCGGCATCACCACCCCGTTCTACTACGGTGCGCCGAAGTTCGAGTGGTTCCCGATCGTGCTGATGCTCATCGTCATGCTGATCACCATGGTCGAGACCACCGGTGACACCTACGCCGTCGGTGACATCGTCGGCAAGGACATCGACAGCGAGACCGTGGCCCGTGCCCTGCGTGCCGACGGAGCGGCGACCGCCCTCGGCGGTGTCCTGAACTCCTTCCCGTACGTGGCCTTCGCCGAGAACGTCGGCCTGGTCCGCATGACCAAGGTCAAGAGCCGCTTCGTCGTGGTCGCCGCGGGCGCCTTCATGATCCTGCTCGGCCTGATCCCCAAGGCCGCCGCGATCGTCGCCGCGGTCCCGCACGGAGTGCTCGGCGGCGCCGCGACCGTGATGTTCGCGATGGTGGCCCTGGCGGGCATCCAGACCCTGGCCAAGGTCGACCTCAAGGAGGAGAAGAACGCCCTCGTCGTGGGTGTCTCCCTGGCCTTCGCGCTGCTCCCCGCCACCGTCCCGGTCCTCTTCAAGGACCACATGGACCCGGACCTCTCCTCGCTCCTCAACAGCGGTGTGACGCTCGGTGCCACGGCCGCGATCGTCCTGAACCTGATCTTCAACGGTCTGGGCAAGGACGGTGCGCACGACGCCCCGGCCGACGTCCCGGCCGAGGCCCCGAAGGCCGACGCCCCGGTGGCGGCGGCCGCGGCGGCGGACGACGAGCCCACGGCAGCCATCCCGGCCCAGTCGGGCGAGGGCGAGCCCGCCCCGGCGCCGACCGCCTGATCCTCCCAAGGGGTGTCCCCCGCCGGGCCTCGTGCCCGGCGGGGGTCGCTGCCGTTCGGGGAGGCGGTTCCGGGAGTCCGTCCTGTCGGTGGCGTACGGGACAATGAGCCCATGAGTCTGTTCCGCGACGACGGCATCGTGCTGCGCACCCAGAAGCTGGGTGAGGCGGACCGCATCATCACGCTCCTGACCCGGGGCCACGGCCGGGTCCGGGCCGTCGCCCGCGGCGTCCGGCGCACCAAGTCCAAGTTCGGCGCCGGGCTGGAACCTTTCTCCCACGCCGACGTGCAGTTCTTCTCGCGCAGCGGCGAACTGATCGGCCGCAGCCTGCCGCTCTGCACGCAGACCCAGATCATCGCCCCGTACGGCAACGGCATCGTCACCGACTACGCCCGCTACACCGCCGGCACCGCGATGCTGGAGACCGCCGAGCGGTTCACCGACCACGAGGGCGAGCCCGCCGTACAGCAGTACCTGCTGCTCGTCGGCGCCCTGCGCACCCTCTCGCGCGGCGAACACGCCCCCAACCTCATCCTCGACGCCTTCCTGCTGCGCTCCCTCGCCGTCAACGGCTACGCGCCCAGCTTCGACGACTGCGCGAAATGCGGACTCCACGGCCCCAACCGGCACTTCTCCGTCGCCGCGGGCGGGGTCATATGCGGCGACTGCCGCGTTCCCGGCAGCGTCGTACCCTCGTCGGAGGCCATCGCCCTGCTCAGCGCGCTGCTGACGGGCGACTGGGGCCATGCCGACGCGTGCGAGGCGCGTCACGTGCGGGAGGGCAGCGGGCTGGTCTCCGCCTACTTGCACTGGCATCTGGAGCGCGGGCTACGCTCCCTTCGATACGTAGAGAAATAGGAGCTGGGCACATGGCACGACGCGGGATTCTGGGACGCTCTCGCCGCGAGTACAAGATTCCCGAGCCGCACCCCTCCGGTGAGCGTCCGCCGAAGATCCCCGGTGACCTCATCCCCAACCACGTTGCGATCGTCATGGACGGCAACGGCCGCTGGGCCAAGGAGCGCGGGCTGCCGCGCACCGAGGGCCACAAGGTGGGCGAGGGTGTCGTACTCGACGTGCTCAAGGGCTGCCTGGAGATGGGCGTCAAGAACCTCTCCCTGTACGCCTTCTCGACGGAGAACTGGAAGCGCTCGCCCGACGAGGTGCGCTTCCTCATGAACTTCAACCGCGACGTCATCCGGCGCCGCCGCGACGAGATGAACGAGCTGGGCATCCGCATCCGCTGGACCGGCCGCATGCCGAAGATGTGGAAGTCGGTCGTCCAGGAGCTCCAGGTCGCACAGGAGCAGACCGTCGACAACGACGCGATGACCCTCTACTTCTGCGTCAACTACGGCGGCCGTGCCGAGATCGCGGACGCGGCGCAGGCGATCGCCCGCGACGTCGCCGCCGGGAAGCTGGACCCGTCGAAGGTCAACGAGAAGACCTTCGCGAAGTACATGTACTACCCGGACATGCCGGACGTGGACCTCTTCCTGCGCCCGAGCGGCGAGCAGCGCACCTCGAACTACCTGATCTGGCAGAGCGCGTACGCCGAGATGGTGTTCCAGGACACCTTGTGGCCCGACTTCGACCGCCGCGACCTGTGGGCCGCCTGCTACGAGTACGCCCAGCGCGACCGCCGCTTCGGCGGCGCCCTCCCGAACCAGCCCGAGGGAACCACCGCCTGAGCCTGGTCTAGGCTCCTGCTCCATGAACACGGGTGGGGATCAAGAACAGCGCACCGAGCAGGCCGTCTTCGTCTACCGGCCGGAGCTCGCCGACAGTCGGGCGGCCGTCCGGGTCCGGGCCCTGCGGACGGCGTCGGGCCGTGCGGAGACGCTCGTGCTCCCGCTGATGAGCATGGTCCTGGTGGCGGCGTACGGGCTGCTCCGCGGCATGCTGCCGGCCGTCGTCGCGGTCAGCGCGGTACTCGCCGCGGGCACCGGTGCCTTCGGCGGAGTACGGGGCCGGCGTGCGATGGCGCGCCGGCTCCACGCCGTGGTGTCCCACTACGGGCTGTGCCGCACGGTGGTGGACGAGCGGGGCTTCGCGACCACGGGCGAGAGCATGTCGCACACCGCCGACTGGAAGCTCTACACGCGCTACGCCGAGACCGCGGAGCTCTTCGTCCTGCTCGGGGGCCCGCGCGCGACCTGTCTCGCGGTGATGCCCAAGCGCGGGGCCGAGGAGCCGGCCGACGTCGACCGGCTGCGCGCGATCCTGGAGCGGAACCTGCGGAAGCTCTAGGCGGTGGCCGCCGCGCAGTCCGCGCAGGTGCCGAAGATCTCCACCGTGTGGGCGACGTTCACGAAGCCGTGTTCCGCGGCGATGGCCTCGGCCCACTTCTCCACCGCCGGGCCCTCCACCTCGACGGCCTTGCCGCACTTGCGGCAGACCAGGTGGTGGTGGTGGTCCCCGGTGGAGCAGCGCCGGTAGACGGACTCGCCGTCACTGGTGCGCAGCACGTCGACCTCGCCGGCGTCCGCGAGGGACTGCAGGGTGCGGTAGACGGTGGTCAGGCCCACGGAATCGCCACGGTGCTTGAGCATGTCGTGGAGTTCCTGGGCACTGCGGAACTCGTCCACCTCGTCCAGCGCGGCCGCCACGGCGGCCCGCTGCCGGGTGGATCGTCCTCGTACTGGCGCGGTATTCATCTCGCCAGGCGCAGTCGCCACCGGTTCCTCCTCGTCTCGGCTGCGGCCCATTGTGCCAGGCGGCCGACCGCCCGAGGTCTTCAGACCTTTACGTCGTCCCGCGTGCAGACTTCCTCGGCGGCGCGGGCGGCCCTGGCCCGGCGCCGGGCCAGCGGGGTGGACACCGCCGTCATCACCATGAAGACGGCGATGGCGAGCAGCACGATCGTGCCGCCGGAGGGTGCGTCGATGTAGTAGGTGGCGGCCGTGCCGGACAGCGAGACCAGCACGCCGATCACCATGGCCACCGTCAGGGTGGCGGTGAACCCGCGGGTGACGCGCTGGGCGGCCGCGACCGGGATCACCATCATGGCGCTGACCAGCAGCAGGCCGACGATGCGCATCGCGACGGTGACGGTGACGGCCGCGGTGACGGCCATCAGCAGGTTCAGGAAGCGCACCGGCAGGCCGGTGACCCGGGCGAACTCCTCGTCCTGGCAGACCGCGAACAGCTGTCGGCGCAGGCCCAGGGTGACGGCGACGACGAACAGGGCGAGGATCACGACCGCGGTGATGTCCTCGGCCGAGACCGTGGTGATGGAGCCGAACAGGTAGCTGGTCAGGTTGGCCGTCGAGCCGCCCGGAGCCAGGTTGATGATCATGACGCCGCCGGCCAGGCCGCCGTAGAAGAGCATGGCCAGCGCGATGTCCCCGCTGGTCTTGCCGCGGGAGCGGATCAGCTCCATGCCGACCGCGCCGATGACCGCGACGAGGGTGGCCATCCACACCGGGCTCGTGTTGAGCAGGAAGCCGAGTGCGACACCGGTCATCGCCACGTGCCCGATGCCGTCGCCCATGACGGCCTGGCGGCGCTGCACGAGGTACGTGCCGATCGCGGGGGCCGTGATGCCGACGAGGGCGGCGGCGATGAGGGCCCGCTGCATGAAGGCGTAGTCGAGGAGGTCCATCAGCTCAGCAGTCCCGTCCGGAGCGGCTCGGCGTCGTGCGCAGAGTGGGGGTGTACGTGGTCGTGGCCGGGCAGCGCGTGCTGGCCCAGGGCCTCCGGGGGCGGGCCGTCGTGCGTGACGCAGCCGTCGCGCAGGACGACGGCGCGGTCGATGAGCGGCTCCAGCGGGCCCAGTTCGTGCAGGACCAGCAGCACGGTGGTGCCGGCGGCGACCTGGCTGCGCAGGGCGTTCGCCAGGACCTCCTGGTTGGCCAGGTCCACGCCGGCCATCGGCTCGTCCATGATCAGCAGTTCGGGTTCGCCGGCGAGCGCACGGGCGATGAGCACCCGCTGGTGCTGGCCGCCGGAGAGGGCGTTGACCGAGGCGTCGGCGTGGGAGCCCATGTCGACCAGGTCCAGGGCGCGCTCCACGGCGGCCTTGTCGGCCTTGCGCAGGAACCCGAAACGGGTGCGGGCGAGCCGGCCGGCGGAGACGACCTCGCGGACGGTGGCGGGGACCCCGCTGGCGGCGGTGGTGCGCTGGGGCACGTACCCGATGCGCGACCAGTCGCGGAAGCGCTTGAAGTCGGTGCCGAAGAGGGACAGGGCGCCGTCGCTCAGCGGGACCTGGCCGACCACGGCGCGGACGGCCGTGGACTTGCCGGAGCCGTTGGCGCCGAGCAGGGCGACGACCTCACCGCTGCGGACGGTGAGGTCGATGCCGCGCAGCACGGGGCGCGAGCCGAGCGAGGCCGTGGCCCCGCGCAGGGATATGACGGGCTGGTCCAGGGCCTGGCCGGGCTTGGACTCCATGGCTCGCGCCTCCGATGCCGCTACTGCTGTTGCCATTACTTGGTGCCGAGTGCCTTCTGCAGGTTCTTCAGGTTGGCCCGCATGACCTCGAAGTAGTCAGCGCCCTGGGACTTGTCCGTGATTCCCTCCAGGGGATCCAGGACGTCGGTCTTCAGGCCGGTGTCCGCCGCGAGGGTCTTGGCCGTCTTGTCGCTGGCCAGGGTCTCGAAGAACACCGTCGACACATTGTCCTGCTTCGAGAGGGCCTGCAGCTCCTTCATCCGGGCCGGGCTGGGCTCGGACTCGGGGTCGACGCCGGAGATGCCCTCCTGGTCGAGGCCGTAGCGCTCGGCGAGGTAGCCGAAGGCGGAGTGGGTGGTGATGAAGGTCTTGGAGGCCGTGTTCTTCAGGCCGTCCTTGAACTCGGTGTCGAGCGCGCCCAGTTTGGCGACGAGCTCGTCGGTGTTCTTCTTGTAGTCCGCCGCGTGGTCGGGGTCGGACTTCTCCAGGGCCGCGCCTACGCCCTTGGCGATCTCCGCGTACTTGACCGGGTCGAGCCAGACGTGCGGGTCCTCGCCGGCTTCGCCGTGGCTGTGGTCGTGGCCGTCGGCGGCACCCTCGGCGGGCTGGCCTTCCCCGGCCGCGTGGTCGTCGTGGCCGGAGGTGCCGTGCACCTCCAGCTTGGTGAGGGTGGCGGCGTCGACGATGTTCTTCACGCCGGACTGGGCGACGGCCTTGTCGACGGCGGGCTGCAGCGTCTTGAGGTAGAGGACGACATCGGCCTCGCCGAGCTGCGCGGTCTGCTTCGGGGTGATCTCCAGGTCGTGCGGCTCGACGCCCGGCTTGGTGAGGGTGTCGACCTTCACGTGGTCCTTGCCGATCTGCTCGGCGAGGAACTGCATCGGATAGAACGACGCCATCACGTCGAGCTTGCCGTCCTTGGACCCGGCGGCTCCGGCCGTGCCCGAGCAGGCGGTGAGGGCCGTGGCGGCGAGGGCCACGGCTCCGGCGAGGGCGGCGGTCGGTATGAGGCGTCGTCGTACGTTCATGACATCCATTTTCATCAAAGATGGAAACGATTGTCAAAAACCCTGGTGGGAGGGGTGCGGAGGGCCTGAGGAGGGGGGTCCCGATTTGAAAGGGGGGGTGCGGGCGCCGGTAACCTTGAGGCTTCGCCGTTCGTCCTCGTAAATGAAGAGAGCACCGTGGCCGCCGACAAGATCGAAACCATCGTCAGCCTGAGCAAGCGCCGTGGCTTCGTTTTCCCGTGCAGTGACATCTACGGCGGCTCTCGGGCTGCCTGGGATTACGGTCCGCTCGGTGTCGAGCTCAAGGAGAACATCAAGCGCCAGTGGTGGAAGGCGATGGTCACCGGGCGTGAGGACATCGTCGGCCTCGACTCGTCCGTGATCCTGGCCCCCGAGGTCTGGGTGGCCTCCGGTCACGTCGGCACCTTCTCGGACCCGCTGACCGAGTGCACCTCCTGTCACAAGCGCCACCGCGCCGACCACCTGGAAGAGGCGTACGAGGCCAAGCACGGCCGCGTGCCCGCCAACGGTCTCGCCGACATCAACTGCCCCAACTGCGGCGTGAAGGGCCAGTTCACCGAGCCCAAGCAGTTCTCCGGCATGCTGGAGACCCACCTCGGCCCGACCCAGGACACCGGCTCCAAGGCGTACCTGCGCCCCGAGACGGCCCAGGGCATCTTCACCAACTTCGCCCACGTGATGACCACCTCGCGCAAGAAGCCCCCGTTCGGCATCGCGCAGATGGGCAAGTCCTTCCGCAACGAGATCACCCCCGGCAACTTCATCTTCCGCACCCGCGAGTTCGAGCAGATGGAGATGGAATTCTTCGTCAAGCCGGGCGAGGACGAGCAGTGGCAGGAGTACTGGATGCAGGAGCGGTGGAACTGGTACCGCGACCTCGGCATCCGCGAGGAGAACATCCGCTGGTACGACCACCCGAAGGAGAAGCTGTCCCACTACTCGAAGCGCACCGCCGACATCGAGTACCGCTTCAACTTCGGTGGCAATGAGTTCTCCGAGCTCGAAGGCGTGGCCAACCGCACCGACTTCGACCTCAAGGCCCACTCCGCCGCCTCCGGCTCGGAGCTCGTGTACTTCGACCAGGAGACCAAGGAGAAGTACACCCCGTACGTCATCGAGCCGGCGGCCGGCGTCAACCGCGCCATGCTCGCCTTCATGCTCGACGCGTACAACGAGGACGAGGCCCCCAACGCCAAGGGCGTCATGGAGAAGCGCACCGTGATGCGCCTCGACCCGCGCCTGGCCCCGGTCAAGGTCGCCGTCCTGCCGCTGTCCCGCAACGCGCAGCTGTCGCCGAAGGCCAAGGGCCTCGCCGCCGACCTGCGCAAGTTCTGGAACATCGAGTTCGACGACGCGGGCGCCATCGGCCGCCGCTACCGTCGCCAGGACGAGATCGGTACTCCGTTCTGCGTCACCGTCGACTTCGACACCCTGGACGACAACGCGGTGACCGTGCGCGAGCGCGACACCATGAAGCAGGAGCGCGTCTCCCTGGACCAGATCCAGACCTACCTCGGCAGCCGTCTGCTCGGCTGCTAGGTTCGCGCCGCAGATACGGCAGTGGGGGGGGGGGGGGGGGTGGGCGCGGGAAGAGGGGGAGATACGAACGAGAGTA
>NZ_JBHUBS010000004.1:176928-239845 GCF_042788835.1 Streptomyces sp. NPDC056883
GGGGGGGGGTATGGTCGCGGGGCGGGCAGGCCCTTCCCCCGCTGCTCTCCCCTCCCCCGATGCGGGGATGGCGGGCCGGCCGGTTACGCGGGCGCCGGGCTATCGGCCGCGGCGGCCGCCAGGGCCGCGGCCCTGGCCTCGCCCTCGGCCTGGCTGCGCTTCGAGAAGCGGATGGTCCAGAAGATCAGCGAGAGCAGGAATCCGTAGATCAGGACGGGGCTGACCCAGACCATCGTGTCGACGCTCAGCGTGTACGCCAGCACCACCCGCAGCGCGGCCTCCACCAGGTACGCGACGCCCCAGACGGTGGTCATCCGCCGCATCGCCTTGCGGAAGTCGGGGTACTGCCAGAGCCCGTTGAAGTACGCCACGCCCTCCTTGGTCCCGTCGGTCCCGAACTTGCGGCCGAAGTAGAACATCAGCGGCCGGGGCGTGAACAGGGTGGCGACGCAGAGCGCGCCGAACAGACCCGTCACCCCCGAGTCCTTGATGAGCAGGGCGCGCGCCGAGTGCGTACCGATCAGCGCGACGAGAGCGGTGATCACCAGGAAGACCAGGGTGACCACGGCGAACTCGTCGACCTTGCGGCGCCAGGCGAGGTGGACGAGGGAGTCGACCACCGGCCAGATACCGCTGACCAGGAGCGCGGCGAACTCGCTCCAGCCCCGGTCGGTGAGCATGTTGTACGTGAGGATCGGCGCGACCACGTTGAACCCGATGGTCAGGATCCAGCCGATCGCGGCGGCGCCTCCGGATCGGGCCGGCGGCCCGGACGGTGCTGCCGGTTCTTGCTGAGTGGACAAGGTTCCCCCTGGAACAGACCTGATGGTGTGCGGTAAGGGGGAACGTAGGAACACGGCGGGTGCGCGGCAAGGGCCTGCCACCCCAAAAGATGATCAAGCTGTCCGGAGCGGCTGCTTCCGGGGTCAGGCGCGCAGGCCCCGGATGACCAGGGCGGTGACCGCCTCGAACTCGGCGGTGATGGTCGGCCCCAGCCATTCCGCCGCGTACTGCGGATCGTGGAAGCGGCCGGTGGCGTCGAACACCGCACGCGCGGCGGCCGGTACGTCGGGCGCGCTGAGGGAGCCCGCCGCGACACCCTCACCGATGATCCGGGAGAGCTGCTCGATCAGTTCGGTGATGTGGTGCTCCACGACGCCGCTGCTCTCGCCGAGCAGCACGATGTACGTCGCGAACAGCTCCGGGTCGTCACCCGCCTTGTGGCGCTTGGCCTCGAACAGCGCCTCCAGCCACGACTCCAGCTTGGAGGGGGCGGGCTCGGCCGGGGCCGAGGCGATCTCCTCCAGCATGACCACGCTCTTGGCGAGCCAGCGGTCCGTGACGGCCTCGCGCAGCGCGGCCTTCGACGGGAAGTGCCGGTACACGCTGCCGTGGCTGACGCCCAGGGCGCGCGCCACGTCCACCACGGTCGCCTTGGTCGGGCCGAAGCGGCGCAGCACCTCCTCGGTGGTTTCGAGGATGCGCTCGGGTGTGAGGGGCTCGGCGGCTGCGGGTGGCATGAGTACGACCGTACAGCCGGATCAGTGCTCGCTGTCCAGGTGGGCCATCTGTGCCGCCGGGTACCGCTCGCCGGCGGCCGCACCGGCCGGGACCGCGTCCTCGATGGCGGCCAGATCGGCGGGGGTCAGGGTGACCTGAAGGGCGCCCAGCGCCTCGCCGAGCCGGTCACGGGTACGGGCGCCGACCAGGGGCACGATGTCCTCGCCCCGGGAGAGCACCCAGGCGATGGCCGTCTGGGCGACGGTGACGCCCTTCTCGTCGGCGACCTTGCGCAGGGCGTCGACCAGGTCGAGGTTCCGGTCGAGGTTGCCGCCCTGGAAGCGCGGGCTCATCCCGCGGAAGTCGCCCGGAGCCAGTGCCCGGTCGCGGGTGAAGTGGCCGCTGATCAGGCCGCGGGACAGCACGCCGTACGCCGTGACGCCGATGCCGAGCTCGCGGGCGGTCGGCAGGATCTCCTCCTCGATGCCGCGCGAGATGAGGGAGTACTCGATCTGGAGGTCGGCGATCGGAGCCACGGCGGCGGCCCGGCGCAGCGTGTCCGCACCGACCTCGGAGAGCCCGATGTGCCGGACGTGCCCGGCGGCGACCGCCTCGGCGATCGCACCGACGGTCTCCTCGATCGGCACGTCGGGGTCCACCCGGGCGATGCGGTAGACGTCGATGTGGTCCCGGCCGAGCCGCTGGAGCGAATAGGCCAGGAAGTTCTTGACGGCCTCCGGCCGCCCGTCGTACCCGGTGAAGCCGCCCTCGACCGTGCGCAGGGCGCCGAACTTCACGCTGGTCAGCGCCTTGTCGCGGGCCGCGGCGGGGGCGGTGCGCAGGGCTTCGCTGATGAGGAGCTCGTTGTGCCCCATGCCGTAGAAGTCGCCGGTGTCCAGGAGGGTGACCCCGGCGTCGAGGGCGGCGTGGATGGTGGCGAGGGACTCCGCCCGGTCGGCTTCGCCGTAGAGGGCGGACATCCCCATGCAGCCCAGCCCCAGCGGGAAGACGCCGGGCCCGGTGCTGCCGAGGGTGCGGGTGCCGGCCTGTGCGGTGCCGGTCCTTGAGGTGCCGGTCCTTGAGGTGCTCTGGTTCGTCGTCATGGAACGAGAATGACATGACGGCTGACAGATTTCAATATCTGTCACTCGTTCGTGCGAGGAAGCCCCGCCCGCAAGGCGGACGGGGCTGGGTCGGGAGGGGGGAGGGGGTGGCGTCAGGATTCGGGGCGGGCCAGGCGGCTCAGCAGGGTGATGGCGTCCCCGCGGGCGACCGGCCGGAAGAACTCCTCGTCGACCCCCTCGACGGCGGCGATCGCCCGCGGCGCCAGCTCGGCCCCGGCTGCGGTGACCCGCAGCCGCTTGGCGCGGGTGTCCGCCGGATCGACCTCGCGGGCGAGGAGCCCCTTCTGTTCCAGGGTGCGCACCACCTGGGAGGTCATTTTGACGTCGGTGCCCGCCTGGCGCGCCAGCGCCTGCTGGTTGGGCTGCTCGCCCTGTTCGTTGAGCCACCAGGCGCAGGCGAGGAGGACGAACTGCACATGGGTCAGACCCAGGGGGCCCAGCGCTGCGGCGATGCCCCGCTGCCAGCGCAGGGTGGCGTGCCAGAGGAGGAAGCCGGGACTCTCGCCGGGGGTCAGGGTCATCGGTCCTGGGCCGTCCGGACCAGCGCGGCCATGGTGTCGGGCCAGTCGGCCGTGATGGCGGGCCCGATCTCCGGGCCCGCCTCGGCGGCGCCCTCGCCGCTGATCTCCATCCGGTACACCACCCGGCTGAGCGACGGGTCGAGCCGCTCGATCCGATGGGTGGTCCGCAGGACCAGGCCGGCGAAGCGCGCCTCGTCGATGAACATCTCGCCCTCGACGGCCTCGGCGACGAGCAGTTCCACCGGGTCTTGGCCGGCTGGGGCCATGGTGATCCGCGCGCCCGCCGCGAAGGGGCCCCGGAGCTCGATCTTCTCGATGTCGGCGTTCCAGGTGCCCCAGCTCTCGACGTCGGCCCACAGGGCCCAGATCGCCTCGGGTGCGGCGGTGGTCTCGATGCCGTGCTCGTACTCCCACATGGGGGCCTCCTGGTAGATGTTCTTCGCGCAGACTATCTGCGCGAAGAGTAAATGTCCAGGAGGTCGGGGCGGGGGCCGCGGCGCAGGGTGCGTCAGGCTGCCGCGCGCAGGACCAGGGCCGCGACCGCGACCAGGGCGAGGACGGCCGCGGGGGCGAAGTCGTAGTCCTTCGCGCGCAGGTGGGCGAGGATCGCGCCGAGGAAGTAGAGGGTCACGCCGATGGCGGCGGCGATGCCCAGCGGGGTCAGCCACAGGCCCGCGACCAGGCCTATCGCGCCGGCCGCCTTGAGGGTGGCCAGCCGGGGGAGCCAGGAATCGGGCACGCCGACCTTCCCCATGCTCTCGGTGATCGCGGGGTTGCGCTGGAACGTCAAGGTCGCGGACGCGGCGAGCGTGAGCGCGAGCAGTGCGGCGACGACGGCATAGGCGATGAACATGGTGAGCTCCGGCAAACGATCGGCGATGTGGAATCATTGAATACCATCAACGATCGACAGACCGCAATCATTTCCCGGTTGTTACGATGTGGACATGACGGCGCCTCAGGACCCCACGCACCCGCCGCAGCGGCTGGGCATGCTGCTGGCCTGGCACGGATCGGTCACCCAGACCCGCATGAAGAAGGCGCTCAGCGCCGCCGGACTCACCCCGCGCCACGCGATGACCCTGACGCACCTGGACGGCGGGCCCATCGGCCAGCGCGCGCTGGCGGAGCGGCTGGAGGTGGACCCGAGCGTGCTCGTCGGGATCCTCAACGACCTCGAGGGCGGCGGACTCGTCGAGCGCCGCCGGGACCCGGCCGACCGCCGCCGCCACAACGTGGCCATCACCGAGGCCGGCACCACGGCCCTCGCGAAGACGAACGCGGCCCTCGACGCGGTGGAACTGGGGCTGTTCGCCCGGCTCTCGGACCGGGACCAGGAAGCGCTGCGCGGCCTCCTCGACCGGATCGACTCGCACGGCGACGACTTCGCCTGCGGCGAGTAGCACGCGGGCGAGGGGGCGCGGCCGAGGAGGGGCAGGCGCCCCGCCTCAGCGCCCCGCCTCAGCGTCGCGGTGCGGCGTCCGTAGGCGCGGGCCCGGACTGCGGCTCCAGGGCGCGGGCCGTGCGCAGGGCCGTCTCCCGGGCCCAGCCGCCGCTGGTGACGAAGCCGACGCACAGGACGAGCAGGCCGCACACCGTGATGATCCACCAGGCGGGCCGGGCGGCGGCCACGAACGCGGCGGCGGAACCGGATCCGCCGGCCATCCCGGCGGCCAGGACCGCGCCCACGATCGCCACGCCCAGCGCCCCGCCGGTCTGCCGGCTGGTGGAGGCCACCGCGGCGGCCACGCCGGCCTGGGCGCGGGGCATCCCGGAGACGGCGGCCGTGGTGATCGGCGTGTTGACCAGACCGAACCCGATGCCGAAGAGCACGTACCCGCAGAACAGCATCGGCGTCGAGCTCTCGGCCGAGAACGCCGCGAACAGCAGCCCGCTCGCCCCCATGGTCACACCCGCGACCAGCAGCGGAAGCCGCGGTCCCCGGGTGGCGACGAGCCGCCCCGACACGGGGGCGCACAGGAAGGCGAAGGCCGCCATCGGCAGCATGTACAGGCCGGCGTCCAGGGCGTCGAGGCCCCGTACGTCCTGGAGGTACAGGGTGTTCAGGAACAGGAACCCGGACAGCGCGGCGAAGGCGCTGACCGCGATCACCGTGGCCCCGCTGAAGGGGGCACTGCGGAAGAACCGCGGGTCGATCAGCGGCTCCGCCCGCCGCGACTCGTAGACCAGCAGCCCGGCCAGGGACAGGACGGCGACGAGCGCGCACCCCAGGATCAGCGGGGAGCGCAGTCCGGCGGAGGGTGCCTCGATGATCCCGAACGTGACCGAGCCGAGCAGTCCCATGATCAGCAGCTGCCCGACCGGGTCCGGGTGGCGGGGGTGGTCGGCCCGGGACTCCGGGATGTGACGAAGGGTCAGTACGAGGGCGACGATGCCGACGGGGAGGTTGATCCAGAAGATCGACCGCCAGCCGACCGAGTCCACGAGCAGGCCGCCGATCAGCGGGCCGGCGGCCATGGAGATGCCGACGACCGCCCCCCAGACGCCGATGGCGCGGGCGCGCTCGCGCGGTTCGGTGAAGGTGTTGGTGATGATCGACATGGCGACCGGGTTGAGCATCGAGCCGCCGACGGCCTGGATCATCCGGAAGGCGATCAGCCAGCCCAGGCTCGGCGCGAGCGAGCAGAGCACCGAGCCGGCGGTGAAGAGCACGACACCGGCGATGAAGACCTTGCGGCGGCCGATCCGGTCCGCGGTGGAGCCCGCCAGCATCAGGAGCGAGGCCAGGACCAGCGTGTACGCGTCGATCGTCCACTGCATGCCGGCCACGGAGGCGTCCAGATCGCGGCGCATGGCGGGGAGGGCGACGTTCAGGACGGTGTTGTCGAGGCTGACGATGAGCAGGCTCATGCAGCAGATCGTCAGGATCAGCAGGCGCCGCCGATGGGTCAATTCGTCCACGATGCCGATAGTACGTCTAACTAACGACATGCGATCAACGGCACGGCTGAGCCACAATGGGGGGATGACCACGCTCCCCCCGCCTCTCGCGATCGGCCCGCACACCGTGCAGCCCCCGGTGGTGCTCGCGCCGATGGCCGGCATCACCAATGCTCCGTTCCGTACGCTGTGCCGTGAGTTCTCGGGCGGCAAGGGGCTGTTCGTGAGCGAGATGATCACGACCCGGGCCCTGGTCGAGCGCAACGAGAAGACCATGCAGCTGATCCACTTCGACGAGACCGAGAAGCCTCGCTCGATCCAGCTGTACGGAGTCGACCCCGCGACGGTCGGCAAGGCGGTCCGCATGATCGTCGAAGAGGACCGCGCCGACCACATCGACCTCAACTTCGGCTGCCCGGTGCCCAAGGTCACCCGCAAGGGTGGCGGCTCGGCCCTGCCGTACAAGCGCAACCTGCTGCGCGCGATCCTGCGCGAGGCCGTCGCGGGCGCCGGTGACCTGCCGGTGACGATGAAGATGCGCAAGGGCATCAACGACGACCACCTCACCTACCTCGACGCCGGCCGGATCGCCGTCGAGGAGGGCATCACCGCCATAGCCCTGCACGGCCGCACCACCGCCCAGCACTACGGCGGCACCGCCGACTGGGAGGCCATCGCGCGGCTCAAGGAGCACGTGCCGGAGATCCCGGTGCTCGGCAACGGCGACATCTGGTGTGCCGAGGACGCGCTGCGGATGGTCCGCGAGACCGGCTGCGACGGGGTGGTCGTGGGACGCGGCTGCCTGGGGCGGCCGTGGCTGTTCAACGACCTGGTCGCGGCCTTCGAGGGGCGCCCGGAGGACTTCCACAAGCCGACGCTGCGGGAGGTCGGGCAGACCATGCTCCGCCACGCCCAGCTGCTGGGGGAGTGGATCGGCGACGAGGCGCGCGGGGTGATCGACTTCCGTAAGCACGTGGCCTGGTACACCAAGGGCTTCTCGGTGGGATCGGAGATGCGGCAGAAGCTCGCCGTCACCTCCTCCCTGGCCGAGCTGGACGCTCATCTGAGCGAGCTGGACTTGGACCAGCCCTGGCCGGACAGCGCGGACGGCCCGCGGGGTCGTACGTCCGGAAACAACCGGGTTGTCCTGCCCGAGGGCTGGTTGAAGGATCCGTACGACTGTGCGGGCGTGAGCGAGGATGCCGAACTGGACACGTCCGGAGGCTGAGAATCGGGTGGCAAAACGTGCCACCTGTGGCGTGACATACACCACGCATGGGTGAGGTTTCGCTCAGATGAGCGCAATGGTCACGGGTAAGACTTTCAAAGGGTGGCACTGGGTGCCACCCTTTGTTCGTTCAAGTATTGAACGCAAATGTATCGATGATCGCTCATCGGGGCGGAAACAGGCCTTGGTGAGCACCTCATCCTTCGGGATCTGAAGGCTCTTCGTATGTTCTGGCTACTCGCCAGTTACATTCGATTGGCTGGCACCCAGGTGGTTACGGCCACATGACCGCCAAGTGGACGTACCCATAAGCCTTCGATCTGGGTATGTTCCTGGCCGTCAGGGCAGCCACCGAGCCTCGAGGAGTCGAGACCCGTGTCGGAAAACAAAGATCAGAAGTTCGTCTACGACTTCACGGAGGGCAACCGCGACCTCAAGGACCTTCTCGGCGGCAAGGGTGCCAACCTCGCCGAGATGACCAACCTGGGTCTGCCGGTCCCTCCCGGCTTCACCATCACCACCGAGGCCTGCAAGGTCTACCTCGACAGCGGCGAGGCCCCGGCCGAGCTGCGCGAAGAGGTCAGCGCGCACCTTGCCGCCCTCGAGGCGAAGATGGGCAAGAAGCTCGGCCAGTCGGACGACCCGCTGCTGGTCTCCGTGCGCTCCGGCGCCAAGTTCTCCATGCCGGGCATGATGGACACGGTCCTCAACATCGGCCTCTCCGACGAGTCCGTCGCCGGTCTCGCCACCCAGGCCGGCAACGAGCGCTTCGCGTGGGACTCGTACCGCCGCCTGATCCAGATGTTCGGCAAGACCGTCCTGGACGTGGACGGCGAGCTCTTCGAGGAAGCCCTCGACGAGGCCAAGGCCGCCAAGAAGGTCACGGTCGACACCGACCTCGACGCCGCCGACCTCAAGAAGCTGGTCACCCGCTTCAAGAAGATCGTCGCCAAGCAGGCCGGCCGCGAGTTCCCGCAGGACGCCCGCGAGCAGCTCGACCTCGCCGTCGAAGCGGTCTTCAACTCGTGGAACACCGACCGCGCCAAGCTCTACCGCCGCCAGGAGCGCATCCCGAGCGACCTGGGCACCGCGGTCAACATCTGCTCCATGGTCTTCGGCAACCTCGGCCCCGAATCGGGCACCGGCGTCGCCTTCACCCGCGACCCGGCCACCGGCCACGCGGGCGTCTACGGCGACTACCTCCAGGACGCCCAGGGCGAGGACGTGGTCGCGGGCATCCGCAACACCGTGCCGCTCGCGGACCTGGAGGCCATCGACAAGGTCTCGTACGACCAGCTCATGACGATCATGACGACGCTGGAGACCCACTACAAGGATCTCTGCGACATCGAGTTCACCATCGAGCGCGGCCAGCTGTGGATGCTCCAGACCCGCGTCGGCAAGCGCACCGCGGGCGCCGCCTTCCGCATCGCCACGCAGCTCGTGGACCAGGGCCTGATCGACGAGGCCGAGGCCCTCCAGCGCGTCAACGGCGCCCAGCTCGCGCAGCTGATGTTCCCGCGCTTCGACGAGGGCGCCAAGACCACGCTGCTGGGCCGCGGCATCGCCGCCTCCCCGGGCGCGGCCGTCGGCAAGGCCGTCTTCGACTCCTACACGGCCGTCAAGTGGTCCCGCTCCGGCGAGAAGGTCATCCTGATCCGCCGCGAGACCAACCCCGACGACCTCGACGGCATGATCGCCTCCGAGGGCATCCTGACCTCGCGCGGCGGCAAGACCTCGCACGCGGCCGTCGTCGCCCGCGGCATGGGCAAGACCTGCGTCTGCGGCGCCGAGGACCTCGAGGTCGACACCAAGCGCCGCCGCATGACGGTCGGCGGAACGGTCGTCGAAGAGGGCGACGTCGTCTCCATCGACGGCTCCACCGGCAAGGTCTACCTCGGTGAGGTACCCGTCGTACCGTCCCCGGTCGTCGAGTACTTCGAGGGCCGCATGCACGCCGGCGCCGACGACGCCGACGAGCTCGTCGCCGCCGTGCACCGGATCATGGCCTACGCGGACCGCGTCCGCCGCCTGCGCGTGCGCGCCAACGCCGACAACGCCGAGGACGCACTGCGCGCCCGCCGCTTCGGCGCCCAGGGCATCGGCCTGTGCCGCACCGAGCACATGTTCCTCGGCGAGCGCCGCGAACTGGTGGAGCGACTGATCCTCGCGGACACCGACGACGAGCGCGAGGAGGCACTCAGTGCCCTCCTGCCGCTGCAGAAGAAGGACTTCGTCGAGCTGTTCGAGGCGATGGACGGGCTGCCCGTCACCGTCCGCCTGCTCGACCCGCCGCTGCACGAGTTCCTGCCCGACATCACCGAGCTGTCGGTGCGCGTCGCCCTCGCCGAGTCCCGCAAGGACGCCAACGAGAACGACCTGCGCCTGCTCCAGGCCGTGCACAAGCTGCACGAGCAGAACCCGATGCTGGGTCTGCGCGGCGTCCGCCTCGGCCTGGTCATCCCCGGCCTGTTCAAGATGCAGGTCCGGGCGATCGCCGAGGCCGCGGCCGAGCGCAAGAACGCCAAGGGCGACCCGCGCGCCGAGATCATGGTCCCGCTCGTGGGCACCGTCCAGGAGCTGGAGATCGTCCGCGAGGAGGCCGACGCGGTCATCGCCGAGGTCGAGGCCGCCACCGGCACCGACCTGCGGCTGACCATCGGCACCATGATCGAGCTGCCGCGCGCCGCCCTCACGGCCGGCCAGATCGCCGAGGCCGCGCAGTTCTTCTCCTTCGGCACGAACGACCTGACCCAGACCGTGTGGGGCTTCTCCCGCGACGACGTCGAGGCCAGCTTCTTCACCGCCTACCTGGAGAAGGGCATCTTCGGGGTCTCGCCCTTCGAGACCATCGACCGGGACGGCGTCGGCACGCTGGTCCGCAGCGCCGTCGAGGCCGGCCGGGCCACCCGCCCCGACCTCAAGCTCGGCGTCTGCGGAGAGCACGGCGGTGACCCCGAGTCCGTCCACTTCTTCCACGAGGTCGGTCTGGACTACGTCTCCTGCTCGCCGTTCCGGATCCCGGTCGCGCGCCTGGAGGCCGGCCGCGCCGCCGCCGAGGCGAAGGGCAGCGACAGCCGCTGACCCCTCCACGGCCCCGCTGCAGGGGCCCCCATGACCGCGCCTGCCCCCGGGTTCCCTGACGTCCGGTGGCAGGCGCGCTCTATTTCCCCGGCGTTCCCCGGCCTTCGAGGGCGTTCCCCGGTGTTCCCGGACGGCGTTCCCCGCCGTTCCCGGGGCTCAGAATTGGTTCAATGTTGTTCCAGATGCCTTAACGGCAACAGGCGGTGGACGGATCCCCACCCGTCCACCGCCTGTCGCCAATCCGCCGGACACGTCGGCGCTTCCCGGTGCGACCGACCGCCAGGCCCCGCAAAGCCCCCCACGGCCTTCGCGGAGCGTTTCGGTCGCGCCGGAGTGTGCCCGGCGGAGTACAGGATTTCGGTTGTCACACCTTCGCCGAAAGGGGTTTCAACTGTGGCTGAAAGGCCATGGTGACCACGTGTGACGGCGTGCATACTCGAGGGGCGGGGGGATTGCGGTTGCACAGGTGGGGGTTCGGGTGCTGCGTATCCATTTCACTGGAGTGGACCTCGCGCGCGTAAGGATGGCAGGGCGTCCGGATGCGTTGTGGGAAACGATTCTGAGTTTTCACCGTTTACGGGACCGGCGGGATACCCGGCTCTTCGGCGATTGGCGTGCGGAAACACGCACCAGGTTGAATGGTGAAACACGACTTCTCGGTGCGCTGATACCGAGCCGGGGGTATTTCCCCGATTTCCTGACCCCCACGGAGGGGCAGTACGGGTGGGACGTGGGCCTCGACGCCCTCCGCGGGATCCGCCCCGAGCGGCTGCGCCGCGAGCTCGTCCTGCTCGGCCGGGGCGTGGAAGCCGGCTCCGGCATGGCCGCGGCCTTCGGGATGCCGGTGGCGGCCGGCGGGAGCGCGTACCGCGGCCCCGAGACCCTGGTCCCCAGGCGGCTGCGGGACTTCATGGAGGGGGACACCGCGCACCTGCCCCGGCTGCTGGGGGAGCTGCGGGGGTACCACCGGGCGGCCGTGGAGCCGTACTGGAGCCACATCCAGGCGCAGATCGAGGCCGAGCGGGCCGCGCGGGGGCGTGCGCTGCTCGACGGGGGAGCGGACGAGCTGCTGGCCTCGCTGCCGCCGATGCTGCGGTGGCGGGCCCCGGTGCTGGAGTGCGACTACCCCGTGGACCGGGACGTACGGCTACGGGGGCGGGGGCTGCTGCTCCAGCCCTCCTTCTTCTGCCGGCGCACGGCGGTGACCCTGCACGATCCGGAGCTGGCGCCCGTGCTGGTGTATCCGGCGGCGGCCGAGTCCTCCTCGGCGCAGGCCGGCGGCGAGGCGGCCCGGCCGGCGGAGGAGCGGCGCCGACACCGCCAGCACACCCTGGGCAAGCTCGTCGGGCACACCCGGTCGGTGGTGCTCCAGGCGATCGGAGACGGGGCCACCACGAGCGAGCTGGCGCGCCGGGCCGGGGTCTCGCTGGCCTCCGCGAGCCAGCACGCGGGGGTGATGCGGGAGGCCGGGCTGGTCACCACGCTGCGGCGGGGCAATGCCGTGCTGCACACGGTGACGCCGCTTGGCGCTGCGCTGCTCAAGGGTGGGGCCGTGGTGTCGTGACGGGCCGCACCCCGGCGGGTTCGTGACCCGTCGGGGTGCGGCCGGTGGTGCCGTGCGGCGCCGTTCGCCAGGGGCTCTGCCCCCGGACCCCCGCGCCTCAAACGCCGGCGGGGCTGGATTTGGGCGCCGCCGGTGGTGTCGTGCGGCGCCGTTCCCGGGGCGCCGCCCCGGACCCAGCGCCTCAAACGCCGGCGGGGCTGGATGGGCCCCGGGCGGGGCTGGACGGGCCCCGGGCGGGGCTGGATGGGTCCCGGCGGGTGTCAGGTGCGGAACGGGCCCGTGACCTCGTAGGTGATGCCACCCGTCGAGCTGCCGCTCGTGCCGCGCTGGCTGCTGAAGTAGAGGCGGTTGCCGGCGGGGGAGAAGGCGGGGCCGGTGATCTCCGAGGAGGACTGGCCGGTGACCCGGAGGAAGGGGGCGACCACGTCGTCCGGGGTGATCACGCAGATCTCCAGGTTGCCGCCGTCCTCGGCGACGTACAGGTCGCCGTACGAGGAACCCGTGACGTTGTCGACGCCCGTCAGGGGGGCGTTGCCGCCGGGCACCAGGGAGTCGTCGTAGGCCAGCTCGTAGGTGCTGTTCGCGAGGTTGAGCTGCCAGACCCGGTTGTCGCCCTTGGTCGTGAACCACACGGTGTCGTTGGCGTAGTGGCAGCCCTCGCCGCCGTTGAACTTCTTCGAGCCCGAGACCTGGGTCCGCGTGGTGGTCGGCGAGCCGTCCGGGTCCGGGACGTTGGCCCAGGTGAAGGAGCCGGAGGTGGCCGTGCCGGCCTTCAGGACCTGGAGGGTGCCGGAGGAGAGGTTGCCCCAGGTGGTGGGGATGAAGCGGTAGAAGCAGCCGCTGGTCTCGTCCTCGGTCAGGTAGATGACCTGGCGCACCGGGTCGGCGGCGGCCGCCTCGTGCTTGAAGCGGCCCATCGCGGGCCGCTGCACGGCCGCGTTCACGCCGTAGGGGTCGGTCTCGTAGACGTAGCCGAGGCTGACCTCCTCGCAGGACAGCCAGGTGTTCCACGGGGTCTTGCCGCCCGCGCAGTTCTGTCGGGTGTTGGACAGGATCCGGTAGGCGCCGGTGATGGTGCCGGAGGAGTTGAACTTCACCGCGCTCGCACCGCCGGAGGGGTTGATCTCCGAGTTCGACACGTAGATCCAGCCCGTGCCGTCGGCGAAACAGGCGCCGCCGTCGGGGGCGCTGTGCCAGGTGTACGAGGTGCTGCCGACGGTCTGGCCGGAGCGTGCGATCACCCGGCTGCTGAAGCCGGCGGGCAGCATGATGCCGTTGGCGTCGGCGGCGCCGAGGGCCCCGTAGGGTCCGGCGCCGGGCTGGGCGGGGGCCGCGTAGGCCGCGCCGTGCATCAGCGTGCCGCCGAAGGCGGCGGCGGAGGAGCCGATGACGGCCCCGCGAAGGAAGGTACGACGTTCCACGGTCACTCCTGTGGGAGGAGAGGCTCCGCGCCCGGTCGGGCGGGGAGTCACGCACGCGTCGAGGAACTTAGGACCGTCGAGTTGACGTGACGTCAATTCCATATGACGCGGGAGCGACCGGAACGAGGTCAATCCGCCCGGGGGGTTTTCCCGGAAATCGAAGGGACGTCCAAGGGACGTCGAAGGACTGTCGGAGGGCAGTAGAAGCTCCGTCGAAGAGCCGTATCGGCGGTATCGAAGCGGCTCGGGACGGCTTAATGCAGGACTTTCTGCCCTGGGGAGGGGGCGGGTGCGGGAGGATGGTGGAGTGATGGACCACACCGCCGCCGCCCCTGCCGCCGCCGACATCACCGGTCGCGCCGACCTCGACGTCGTGCTGCGCCGCTTCTACACGGCGGCCTTCGCCGATCCGCGGATCGGGCCCTTCTTCACGGAGATCGCCGGCACCGACCTCGACGTGCACCTGCCCCGGATCACCGACTTCTGGGAGCGGGCCCTCTTCCGCAGCGCCGACTACCGGCGCAACGCCTTCGCCCCGCACGCGGCCCTCCAGTCGGCCCGCGAGATGACCGCCGAGGACTTCGGCCGCTGGGTGCAGCTGTGGCGGGCCACGATCGACGGACTGCACCGGGGGCCGAACGCGGAGCGGGCCAAGGCCCAGGGCGAGCGGATCGCGCTGACCCTGCACAAGCGGCTGGCCGGCGCCGAGGCCTCCCTGGAGAGTGCCGACGGGCTGGGCTTCGTACCGCTGGCGGCCCTGGAGCTGCGCTCGACGACGTCCTGACCTGCAGGTTCGTAGCGCTTCGAAGAAAATCCGAAAAAACTTCGCCGGCAGCGATGAGTTTCCCGAGGCACCCCGGTCTACCTCTCGACAGCAACGGAACGCGCCGAGAGAAGAGAGACCCCGATGTCCTCCACCATGATCTTCGTCAACCTGCCGGTCAAGGACCTTGAGGCCACCAAGACCTTCTGGAGCAAGCTCGGTTACAGCTACAACGCCCAGTTCACCGACGAGAACTGTGCCTCGATGCCCATCACCGACTCGATCGTGGCGATGTTCCTGACCGAGGCCCGGTACAAGGACTTCACCCACAAGGCCATCGCGGACGCGACCAAAACCTCCGAGGTGCTGCTGTGTCTGAGCGCCGAGAGCCGCGACGCGGTCGACGAGCTCGTCGACGGGGCCCTGGCGGCCGGGGCCACCGAGCCCCGCCCGGCCCAGGACCACGGGGTCATGTACGGCCGTGCCTTCGACGACCTCGACGGGCACACCTGGGAGATCATGTGGATGGACCCGTCGATGGTCCAGGGCTGATCAGGGGATCAGCCGGAGGTCGCGGCGGTCCGCACCGGGTACGTCCGGACCGCCACCTCCTCGTCGTCCAGGCAGTGCCCCGACTCCAGGTCGAAGCGCTGCTTGAGCAGCGGCGAGGCCACGAAGAGCCGTCCCGCGGCCGAGCCGACCAGCCCGCGCGCGAGGACCTGCGCCCCGGTGAAGGGGTCCCGGTTCCCGATGGCGTACGGGCGTCCCGCGCGGTCGACGAACACGGCGGCCTGGCTCCCGTCGGGCAGCAGCGCCGCCACCCCGCGGCCGGGGATCAGCGCCGACAGCTCGCACACGGTGAGCCATCCCTCCGCCACCTGCAGTTCCACGGTCATCGGGTGCCTCCCAGGGGCTCCAGGGTCAGAACGGTCAGGTCGGGCTTGACCTGACCGCGCTCGGGGACGAACTTCACGCTCGGGTCGGGCGCGCCGGGGGCGTTGACGAAGGACACGAACCGGCGCAGCCGCTCCGGGTCGTCCAGGGTCTCGGCCCATTCGTCGCGGTAGTGCGCCACGTGGTCGGCCATCAGCGACTCCAGCTCCGCGCACAGCCCGAGCGAGTCGTGCACGATCACGTCCCGCAGGTGGTCGAGGCCGCCCTCCAGCCGGTCCAGCCAGGTGGAGGTCCGCTCCAGCCGGTCGGCGGTGCGGATGTAGAACATCAGGAACCGGTCGATGAGCCGGACCAGTTCGGCGTCGGACAGGTCCTGCGCCAGCAGGTCCGCGTGGCGCGGGGTGGCCCCGCCGTTGCCGCCGACGTAGAGGTTCCAGCCGCTCGCCGTCGCGATGATCCCGAAGTCCTTGCTCTGCGCCTCCGCGCACTCGCGGGCGCAGCCGGAGACCGCCGACTTGAGCTTGTGCGGGGCGCGCAGGCCCCGGTAGCG
This sequence comes from Streptomyces sp. NPDC056883, assembly GCF_042788835.1. Taxonomy (NCBI): domain Bacteria; kingdom Bacillati; phylum Actinomycetota; class Actinomycetes; order Kitasatosporales; family Streptomycetaceae; genus Streptomyces; species Streptomyces sp. NPDC056883. The sequence continues at coordinate 192,479 of NZ_JBHUBS010000004.1, forward strand.
CAGCTCCAGGTCGATGGCCATCCGTACCGAGTCCTGGACCCCGTAGCGGCACCAGGTCTGGCCCACGCAGGACTTCACGGTCCGCAGGGACTTGCCGTACGCGTGCCCGGACTCGAAGCCGGCCTCGACGAGCCGCGCCCAGATGAGGGGGAGCTGGTCGATGGCGGCGCCGAAGAGGTCGATGCGCTGCCCGCCGGTGATCTTCGTGTAGAGGCCGAAGTCGCGGGCCACCTCGCCGATCACGATGAGCTTGTCGGGGGTGATCTCGCCGCCGGGGATGCGCGGGACGACCGAGTACGAGCCGTTGCGCTGCATGTTGGCGAGGAAGTGGTCGTTGGTGTCCTGGAGGGCGGCCTGCTCCCCGTCCAGGACGTAGCCGCTCGCACCGAGGGTGGGGGCCAGCGAGGCGATGATCGAACCGACGGTGGGCTTGCAGACCTCGCAGCCCTCGCCGCCGCGCGCCTCCTCGCGGCCGTGGCTGTCGAGGAGCTTCTCGTACGAGGTCACGCGCAGGGTGCGGACGATCTCGTAGAGCTCGGCGCGGGTGAAGGAGAAGCAGTCGCAGAGCCCCTTGTCGGCGGCCGGCGGCATCAGCTGGCCGATCACCTTGAGGCAGCTCCCGCAGCCGGTGCCCGCCTTGGTGCACTTCTTGACCTCGGGCACCGAGGTGTAGGCGGTGATCGCCTTCTTGGTGACGTTGTGGCAGGAGCAGATCACCGCGCCGTCCGGGAGCGAGGCCGGGCCGAGGGAGACGGGTGCGCCGGCGCCGGCGGGCAGCACCAGCTGCTCGGGGGCGACGGGCGGTACGGATCCGGTGAGCGGGCGCAGCAGGCCGTAGGAGTCGGCGTCGCCGACCAGGACGCCGCCGAGCAGGACGCCTTCGGCGGAGACGACCACCTTCTTGTAGACGCCGGAGCGGGAGTCGGAGTAGACGACGTCGAGGCTGTCGGCGGTGGCGCCGTGGGCGTCGCCGAAGGAGGCCACGTCCACGCCGAGGAGCTTGAGCTTGGTGGAGAGGTCGGCGCCGGTGAACTCCTTCTCGCGGCCCAGCAGATCGGCCACGGCCGTCTCCGCCATCTCGTAGCCGGGCGCGACCAGGCCGTAGACGCGGCCGTCGGAGGCGAGCGCGCACTCGCCGATGGCGTAGACGTGCGGGTCGGAGGTGCGGCAGCGGGAGTCGACGGAGATGCCGCCGCGTTCGCCGACGGTCAGGCCGCTCTCGCGGGCGAGCTGGTCGCGGGGGCGGACACCGGCGGAGAAGACGACCAGCTCGGTGTCGACGCTGGAGCCGTCGGACAGCTTCATGCCGGTGACCGAGCCGTCCTCGCCGGTGAGGACCTCCTGGGTGCCGACGCCCGTGTGGACGGTGAGTCCCATGTTCTCGATGGTGCGCAGCAGGGCCGCGCCGCCGCCCTCGTCGACCTGGACGGGCATCAGCCGGGGCGCGAACTCCACGACGCGGGTGGCGAGTCCGAGGCCCTTGAGCGCGCCGGCGGCCTCCAGCCCGAGCAGACCGCCGCCGACCACGGCGCCGGAGGTCCGGGTCTTGGCGTACTCCTCGATCGCGAGGAGGTCCTCGATGGTGCGGTAGACGAAACAGCCCGGGGCGTCCTTGCCGGGGACGGGCGGCACGAAGGGGTAGCTGCCGGTCGCGAGCACGAGCACGTCGTACGGGAACACCTGCCCCGAGCGGGACGTGACGGTGCGGGCGTCGCGGTCGATGCTCTCGGCGGGGTCGTCGAGGTGCAGCGCGATCCCGTGCTCCTCCATGAAGGAGGCGGGGGTGAGGGAGAGGTCCTCGGGGGTGCTGCCGGAGAAGTACGAGGTCAGGTGCACGCGGTCGTAGGCGGGCCGCGGCTCCTCGCAGAGCACGGTGATCCGGTGCGTGGAGGTGGCGCCGTGTTCGGCGAGGGCCTCCAGGTAGCGCTGGCCGACCATGCCGTGGCCGATGAGCACGAGGGCGGGCCGGGTTCCGGGGGTGGTGGCGGTGGCCTGGGAGGTGGCCGGGGCGGGGTGGGGCGTGGCTGCGGCCATGATCAGGAGCCTCCGTCGTCGGTGAGCAGGTGGTGCAGGTCGGTGAGACCGTGCTGGTCGGTGAGGGGGGCGCCGTCCGCCCAGCTGCGGGCGAGGGCGCCCACGCTGGAGAGTTCGCCGAGCAGGACCCCGCCGACGAGGCGGTCGCCGCGGATGACGACCTTGCGGTAGGTGCGGCGGGTGGCGTCGGTGAGCTGGACCACGTCGTCGCCGGGGAGCGCGGTGGTCTCGCCGAAGGCGGCGAGGTCGAGGGGCCGGTCGCCGCCGGCGGTGAGGGTGAGGCGGGTCAAGGCGCGGGTCCCGTTGTAGGCGGGGTCCTGGCCAAGCCCCTTGCCGGTGCCGAGCAGGACTCCGGCGAGGGCGTCGGCCTGTTCGAGGGCGGCGCCGGCCAGGCCGTACACCCGGCCCGCGTGCTCGGCGCAGTCGCCGACGGCGTGGATGCGGGGGTCGCTGGTGCGCAGCTCGTCGTCGACGAGGATGCCCGTGCGGATGTCCAGGCCGGCTGCTTGGGCGAGGCCGGTGCGGGGGCGGACCCCGCAGGCGAGGACGACGAGGTCGGCGTCGAGGCGGTAGCCGGTGGCGAGCTCCACGCCGGTGACCTGGCGGGGCCCGGTGGCCCCGGGGAGGGGGGCGGCTGCGGAGGCGTTGACCCTGGGGGGCGTTCCGGGCTCTGCCCGGACCTGCTCCTCAAAGGCCGGAGGGGATGGATTGTGGCTGATGCCGTCGGCGGGGTGCGGGGTCGTCGTCAGGCCGCGGACGCGGCATTCCGTGTGGATCTCGACGCCGAGGGTGGTCAGGTGTGCGTGGAGGAGCTCCGAGGCTTCCGTGTCCAGTTGGCGTTCCATCAGGCGCTCGCCCTGTTGGGCGAGGACCACCTGTGCGCCCCGCTCGGCCAGGGCGCGGGCCGCCGAGACGCCGAGGAGGCCGCCGCCGATCACCACCGCGCGCACGCCGGGACGTACGGCCGCCGACAGGGCCAGGCAGTCGTCCATGGTGCGGAACGCGTGCACCCCGGCGGGGAGTTCCCGGCCTTCGGGCTCGAACAGGCCGCGGAGGGGTGGGAGGACCGGGTTCGACCCCGTGGCCAGGACGAGGGTGCCGTACCGCTCGACCGTTCCGTCGTCGCAGTGCACCACCTGCTCCGCCCGGTCGATCCGTACCGCCCGCACGCCCCGGCGCAGCGCCGGGCCGGGGGCCGGGAGGGCCGTCACCTCCGGCGCGTACCGGCCGGCCAGGACCTCCGCGAGGAGGACCCGGTTGTAGGGGACGTGTTCCTCCTCGCCGAGGACGCGCACGTCCCCGCCCAGCCGGGCGGCGAGCCGCAGGCCCGCGAGGCCGCCGCCGATCACCACCACGCGTTGCTGTTCCGAGGTCATGACACGAGAGTGCGCGGCCGCTGTTTCCCCACGGCATCGCGGTTGTTTCCCCGACGGAACGCCGACCTCAGCGTGCGGGTTAAGGGTCCGTGAGGCGTTCCTCAAGGCCGCCTTAAAGATCACCGGGAGCACTGGAGGGCCGCTTGAGCGCCCGTAGCGTGGCCGCATGCGAGAGCGAGACATGGTGGTTCGGGTCAAGGGCGGGATGCTCGGCGGGGCGGGGACCGTCGCCCTGCTGTGGGCCGCCCAGGTGCGGCCCTCGGCCCGGCTCGACGCGCTGTTCGCGACCGCCGCGCACCTGTCCGGCCTGCTCGCCGGGTACGGGGTGCTCGTCCTGCTCTTCCTCATGGCCCGGGTCCCCGCCGTCGAGCACGGGGTGGGCGCGGCCCGGCTCGCCCGCTGGCACGCGCTGGGCGGCCGCCACGTCCTGCTGCTCTGTTTCGGGCACGCCCTCTTCGCGCTCTGCGGCTACGCCGTGCACGAGGGGGTCGACGTGCTCTCGGCGGTCCGGGAGCTGCTCGGATATCCGGCGCTGGCCGCCGCGGCGGCGGGGACCGTGCTGCTGGCCGCCGTCGGCGTCAGCTCCGCCCGCGCCGTACGCCGCCGGGTCAGCCACGAAACCTGGCGGGGGATCCACCTCCTGGTGTACCTCGCCGCCGCCCTCGGGTTCGGGCACCAGCTCGCCGGGCCCGACCTGGCCCTCGTCGCCTGGTTCTGGGCCCTCGCCCACGCGGTGGTCGCCGTCCTGCTGGTCTGGTACCGGGCCGTGGTCCCCGTACGCCAGGCCCTGCGGCACGCGCTGCGCGTCGCCGAGGTCCGCGTGGAGGGGCCCGGGGTGGTCTCCGTCCTCGTCTACGGGGAACACCTCGCGGAGCTGCGCGCGGAGCCGGGGCAGTTCCTGCGCTGGCGGTTCCTCCAACGCAGGCTGTGGCACACCGCGCTGCCGTTCTCGCTGTCGGCGCCGGTCCGCGGGAACACCCTGCGCATCACCGTGAAGGCCCTCGGCGGCCACTCCCGCCGGATCCGCCGACTGCGTCCCGGCACCCGGGTCCTCGCCACCGGGCCCTTCGGGGCGCTCACCGCGGCCCGGCGGACCCGGACCAAGGTGCTGCTGATCGCCGGCGGGGTCGGGATCACCCCGATGCGGGCCCTGTTCGAGACGTTGCCCGGCGGGCCGGGCGACATCACCCTGCTCTACCGGGCGGGCGCCGAGGAGCACCTCGTCCTGCGCTCCGAGCTGGAGGCCATCGCCGCCGAACGGCAGGCCGGGCTGCACTACCTGCTCGGGCCGTCGGGCGCCGCCTTCGACCCGCTGGCTCCGCAGGCGCTGGCCGCGCTGGTGCCGGAGCTGGCCGAGCACGACGTGTACCTGTGCGGGCCGCCCGGGATGGCGGACGCCACGATGGCCGCGCTGGTGCGGGCCGGGGTGCCGGTGGGGCGGATCCACGCGGAGTGCTTCGGACTCTGAGCCCGGGCCCGATTCCGCCCCTGCCCCCTGCACCCGCCCCCGCACCCGAGAGGTCGCCGCCCCGTGCGTCACCCGTTGCACGTCACCCTGCCCGTGTCCCTTGCCGCTGCGCGGGGCTCGTCCCCTACCCGCCCTTCCACCATCCCCCGGACTCCGTCCGGGGGGACCCCCGGCCGGGGCTCCGCCCCGGACCCCGCTCCTCAAACGCCGGAGGGGCTGGGTTTGGCTGCGGAGCGGCCGGAGGGGCTGGGATTGGCTGCGCCCGGGTCGGTGGCGCGGCATCGGAGGCCCCGTAGTTCGCCGGTGCGTGCGGTGGTGGTCGTGCTGGGGTCCGTGCCGCCGGCCAGGCGGCTCGTGGCCGGGCTCGGGCTGGCCAGTGTGCTGGCCGCGAGCGTGCTGACGGCGGCGGTGGATCCGTCGGCTCCCGTGGCCCCGGACCGGGCTCCGGCCGGGCGAAGCTCAACCTTTGCGCAAGTTTCCGGGGATTGATGGCAGGTGCAGCCATCTGCTCCATAGGGTCGGGCCGTGCCTGACATATCGACAACCATGATCATCGTGCTGTGCGTGGCCGCCGCCGCGGCCGGCTGGATCGACGCCGTCGTGGGCGGCGGTGGGCTGCTGCTCCTGCCCGCCCTGCTCCTCGGCCTGCCGAACGCCCACCCCGCCACCGTCCTCGGCACCAACAAGGCCGTGGCCATCGTCGGGACCTCGGGCGCGGCCGTGTCGTACCTGCGCAAGACCCCGGTGGACGTGAAGCTCGCCGTCCGCATCGGTCTGGCCGCGCTCGCCGGTTCGATGGGCGGGGCCGCCCTGGCCGGCGGCATCAGCAAGGACGCGCTGCGCCCGCTGATCATGGCGGTCCTGGTGGTCGTCGCGGCGTTCGTCCTCTTCCGCCCCGCCTTCGGCGTCGCTCCCGGAGCCGCCCCGGTCGGCCTCCGACGCGTCCTGCTCACCATCGCGCTGGCCGGCCTCGGCATCGGCTTCTACGACGGACTCATCGGCCCCGGCACCGGCACCTTCCTGGTCCTCGCGCTGACGGCCCTCCTCCACCTCGACCTGGTCACGGCCTCCGCCACGGCGAAGATCGTCAACGTGTGCACCAACGCCGGAGCGCTCGCCATGTTCGCCTACCAGGGCATGGTGCTGTGGCAACTGGCCGCGCTGATGGCCGTGTTCAACCTGGCCGGTGCCATGATCGGAGCCCGGATGGCGCTCCGGAAGGGCAGCGGCTTCGTCCGCGGAGTGCTCCTGACGGTCGTCGGCGCCCTGGTCCTGAAGCTGGGTTTCGAACAGTGGGGCTGACCTGCGGCTGAGGGGGTCCGTGGGGGATAAAGTTGCGAGCGTGCCCCACCTTGAGATATCCGACCTGATCACCGTCACCGATCCGCTCAGCGGGGCGCGACTGCCGGTGCGCCGGGGTGATGTGGTCCGTCGGCTCGACGAGGCCGGGGATCCGCGCGCGGCCCGGATCGTCGCCGGACTGCCGGCCGGCCCGGACGACGTCCTCGACCCGCTCGCCGTGGACCGGCTGATGATCGGCGTCCACACCGAACTGCAGCGCCTCAGCGAGGAGCTGCGCGTCGGGGAACGGCTGGTGGACGTACTGGACCCGCTGTTCGAGGCCATCCGCGAGATCGCGGGCCGCCGCGGCCGGTTCCGCCTCGTCGACATCGGATCCGGGCTCGGCTACCTCGTCCGCTGGCTGGCGTCCACCGGCGCCCTGGGCCCCAACGTCGAGCTGATCGGCGTCGACCTCGACGCCGCGCTCGTCGCCGAGGCCGACCGGCTGGCCCGCGCAGAAGGGCTCGACTGCCGGTTCGTCCACGGCAACGCCTTCGACCTGCCGGAGGTCGCCACCGTCTACGTCTCCACCGGAGTGCTGCACCACTTCCGCGGCCCCGCGCTCGCGGAGTTCTTCGAGGCCCAGGCAGACTCCCAGGCACTCGCCTTCTGCCACTTCGACATCGCCGCCACCCGGCTGGCACCCGTGGGCGCCTGGATGTTCCACCGCGCCCGCATGCGCCATCCGCTCGGCCGCCACGACGGGGTCGCCTCCGCCCGGCGCGCCCACTCGGACGAAACCCTGCTGCGCGCGGCGACCGTACCGGGCATCCGGCCGCTGCTCTACGAACCCCGCGGCCTGTCGAACCCCTTCTGCACCACCCTGCGCCCGGTCCTGGGCATCCGGCCCTACCTGGAGGACCCCCTGCGCCAGGCCCTCGGCCGCGCCTCCCGCCGGCTCGTGGGCGCGGAGCAGGTGATCCGCGGCGGACCGCCCGGGCACGACCCCGCGGCCTGGTCCGCCACCGCCGGGACCGGGGCCGCGCGATGAACCCGGCCTGGGCGCTCGCCGCCCTCGGCCTCGTTGACGCGGCGTTCAGCGGCTTCCGCGCCTACGCCGGCCGGGACGCCCGGATCCGCAAGCACCGTGCCGTCGTCCGTGCGGCCCTGCGCGGACTGTCGGTGGGCGCCGTCCTGCTGCTCGCCCCCGCCCTCACGGCCGGCGCCGTCCTGCTGCTCGCCGCGGACCCGGACCGGGCGTACGGGGCCCTGGCCGACGGCGGGGTCGGCTTCCTCGTCCCGCTCGGGGCCTATGCCCTCGCCGTCCTGTTCTCCCTCGCCGCCTACCTCGCGCTGCCGTTCCGGGCCAGCACCCTCGCCGTGGTCGTCGGGCTCGGCCCGCTGACCCTGGCCCGGCCGCTGGTCGTGGCCGCCGCATGCGCCGGTGCGCTCGTCGCCGGGGGCGGCTGGACCTCGCTCCTGGTGGGAGCCGTGGCGGGCGCCGCGGTCCTGTGCGTCGAGCCGTACGTCCACCGCCGCTGGTACGCGCCGGTGTACTAGACCGCCGTACGGGGCCGGTTTTTCTGACCGGTCCACACCTGATGCGAAGCGCCGGTCGCCCCCTAGGGTGACCACCCATGAGACGAGGGTGGACGATCACCCTGGCCGCGGCCGTCGCCGTGGTGCTGGCCGGGGGCGGATACGTGGTGGGGGACCGGACGGGTGGCCGGGCCGGCGGCCGGGCGGAGCCGTCCTGCGCCGAAGTGCGCGAGACGGCCGAGGAGCTCTTCGGCCAGTGGTCGGATCCGGGCACGGAGGAATCGGTCCGGCCCTTCAAGGTCAGGATGGCGGCCGACGTCGTGCTGGTGCACGGGGACTGCTTCCCCTTCGCGACGCTGTCCGCGATGCGGGCCGCGGTGCAGCAGCTCGACGCGAGCGGCGCATCGGGGGACATGCGGTTCGGAGCGGGCCTCGCGGCCTGCGAGGCCCTCGTCAAACAGCCGGACGACTGCCGCTAGGCCGTCTGCTCCTTCTGGGAGGCCCGGTCCTTCTGGGAGGCCCGGGCCACCGCGAAGAGGGACAGTCCGCAGGCCGTCACGAGCAGCCAGCCCGGCCGGGACGCCCGGGCGAGGCCGTCCGGAGCGACGCCCGCGGCCAGGGCCCCCGCGACGGCGATGCCCACGGCCGATCCGACCTGGCGTGCGGTGGACGTGACGGCCCCGGCCACACCGGCGCGGGACGGCGGGAGTCCGCCGACCGCGGTGTGGGTCAGCGGGGCGTTGGCGAAGCCGAACCCGATGCCGATGAGCAGGTGGGCCGACAGGAGCATCGGCACGCTCATGTCGGGGCCCGCGGCCACCATGCAGAGCCCGCCCGCCGCGGTGAACCCGCCCGCGAGGAGGAGCGGCCGCCGCGGCCCGAGGCGCCCCGTCAGACTCCCCGACCAGGGCGCGCACACGGTGGCCCCGAGCGCCAGGGGAAGGGTCGCGGCACCGGCCGCGAGCGGGGTCCAGCCGCGGGCGTCCTGCAGGTACAAGGTGGTGAGCAGCAGGCTCACGCTCAGCGCGGCGAACACCATCACCGCGCCCAGTACCGCCGAGGCGAAGGGCGGCCGCCGGAACAGCCGGAGGTCGATCAGGGGCTCGGGCCGGCGGAGCTCGACCCGGGCGAAGGCGGCCGTGGCCGCCGCGGCGACGGCGTAGCCGGCCAGGGCGGCGGGGGAGTCCCAGCCGATGCGGGGGCCTTCGATCAGGACGCCGACCGAGACGCACAGGGCCGTCGTGAGGAGCAGCTGGCCGGGCAGGTCGAGCCGCCGGGCACGCTGTCCGCGGGACTCCGGCACGAACACCGCCACCAGGACGAGCGCGCCGGCGACCACCGGGGCGTTGATCCAGAACACCGACCGCCAGCCGAACGCCGCGATGAGGGACCCGCCGATGACCGGACCCGCGGCCATGCTGAGCCCGAAGACCGAGGCCCATATGCCGATGGCCCGGGCGCGCTCCCGCGGGTCGGGCATCGCATTGACCACGATCGCCAGGGCCACCGGGCTCAGCATCGAGGCCCCGACCCCCTGGACGGCCCGCGCCGCGACGAGGAGGCCGAGCGACGGGGCGAGGGCGCAGGCGAGGGAGGCGAGGCCGAAGACGGCCAGACCGCAGCGGAACACCCGGCGGCGTCCGAAGCGGTCCGCGAGGGCGCCGGAGGCGATGAGGAGGCTGGCGAGGACCAGGGTGTAGGCGTCCACGACCCATTCCAGACCGCGGGTGTCCGTCCCCAGGCCCCGTCCGATCGCGGGCAGGCCCACGTTGACGATGGTGGTGTCCACTCCGATGAGGAACATGCTCAGCGCGCAGACGGCCAGTACCGTCCACCGTCGGCGCGCACCGAGGGCCGGCCCTGTGGCCGCCCCGGCCGGGATCGTCGTGGTCATGGGTCCGCCTCGGGTCCGCGACGGCCTGTCGGCCGCCGGCTTCTGATGTCGGCCCATGCTCGGACCGGGCGGCTGCCGCAGCCCAGGAAATTTGCCGGTACCGCAAAATGACCCCATGGACAGGGACGCCGAACGCGCCGATCGCGCGGAACACGCCGAAGACGCGGAACACGCCGAACTCACGCGGACCCTCGACGCCATCGGCCCGCGCCTGCGGGCGCTGCGGCGCGAGCGCGGCCTCACCCTGGAAGCCCTCTCTCAAGCTGCCGGGATCTCCGTGAGCACGCTCTCCCGCCTGGAGTCGGGCAAGCGGCGGCCGACCCTCGAACTGCTCATCCCGCTCGCGCGAACCCACCGCGTCGCCCTCGACCAGCTCGTGGCGGCCCCGGTCACCGGTGACGCGCGCGTCCACCTGAAGCCCCGCCGCAGGGACGGGAGCATCCTGGTCCCCCTGACGACGTACCCAGGGCGGGTCCAGGTCTTCAAGCAGGTGCTCGCGTACCGGGAGCCGAAACTGGTGACCCACGCCGGCTACGAATGGCTCTACGTGCTCGCCGGCGAGCTCCACCTCGTCATCGGCGAGCGGAGCCTCACCCTGCGCCCCGGCGAGGTCGCCGAGTTCGACACCGGCGAACCGCACTGGTTCGGCCCCGCCGAAGGCGAGGTGGTGGAGATCCTGCACCTGTTCGGCCCCCACGGCGACCAGGCCGTCGTCCGCACCGGCTAGGCCGCGCCCGCCCGGGCGGTGCCCGTCTAGTACGTGCCCGTCAGGTGGGCGAAGACGACCACGTTGCCCTGGTAGCCGGTGCGCGGGGAGAAGCCCCCGCCGCAGGTGATGACGCGGAGCTCGGCGCGCGGTGCGGACCCGTACACGCGGGAGTCGGGGAAGGCCTTGGCGTCGTAGACCTCCACCGCGTGGACGGTGAACACGGCCGTACGTCCGTCAGCGCGGGCGATCTCGATCAGGGCGCCGCGGCGCAGGGCGCCGAGGTGGTAGAAGACCGCGGGGCCGGTGGCGTTGTCCACGTGCCCGGCGACCACGGCGGTGCCGGTGGCGCCCGGGGTGGTGCCCTCGCGGTACCAGCCCGCCAGGTCCCGGCGGGCGGGCGGTGGTACTTCGAGACTGCCGTCGGCCTGCAGCCCGAGCCCGGTGAGCGGGGCGTCCACCCGGATGGACGGGATCCGGATCCGGGTGGGAGGGGAGCCGGGGAGCGCGGCGATGGCTCCGGGGAACCGGGCCTGGGCGCTCAGCGCCTCACCGGGGGAGGGCAGCGGAGGCCGGACGGGCTCGCTCGAGCCGCTGCCGATGAGCCAGACGCCGATGCAGGTGGCGAGCGCGACGAGCCCACCGGCGCGGGCGCGGGCGCGGCGTGCCTCTGCCTCCATGCGGCCCCCTCGGCTTGGTGACGTGTGACGCGAACGTGGTGACTGGCCGTCGCCCGGCCCCGCGAACGGGGGGGACCTCGCGGGGCGGGCGACGGGGGACGGTACCGGTCGGACCGCGGCCGGAGCCGCGGTGGGCGTCCGTCAGTTCCGCGTGCCGCTCGCCCGGCGACGCAGGAACCAGGTACCGCCGACGGCGGTGGCGGCCAGCACTGCCACTCCCGCCGCGATCTTGGCGGGGTCGGTGGTGGTGGTCGTGCCACCGCCCACCCCGGTGCGCACGTGGCCCTGGGGGGCGCGGTCGTGCTCGGTGACGATCAGGTCGCCGGTGGCGAACTTGCCGTTCGCGCAGGTGGCGCCGATCGCGTGGGTGCCGGGGTGGGCTCCGCGGGCGACCTGGAACTGTCCCACGACCACCTCCTTGTGGGTGCCCGGGGCCAGCTTGAAGCGGCCGCCCCCGACGGTGGTGGCGTCGCCCTCGGCGTGGCTGCCGGGACCGCAGGCCTTCGTGTTCACCGTGACGGTGGTGCCGGGGGCGGCGGACTTGGGCCAGATCTCCAGCGGGGCGAAGTCGCCGGCCGCGAAGCCCGTCATGCCGAAGCCCGTCATGCCCAGGTCCGCGGCGGCGACCGCGCCGGCCACCGGGCCGGCGAACGCGACGGCGGTCAGCGCGGTGGCGGTGAGCACGTGGGCGGTGCGTCGGCGCATGGGGGGTCTCCTGTGGACACGGGGTCGTGTCTCCGAGGTAACCCGGGCGGCTGGGCGGGCGCCTGCTGATGTGGTGTCAGATTGGCGTCGGGGGGATGGGGTGGCGGGGTGTTCTCGCAGGTGGGGTGCGGTGAGAGGGCATTTGTGGGGCCCCACCCCGTCCGGGTGACGGTGGCCTCGCGGGTGCGGGCCGCCGCTGCGCGGAGCCGTCCCGGCCCCACCCTTCCACCGTTTCCCGGGGCGCCGCCCCGGACCCCGCGCCTCGGGCGGGCTGGAGCGATGGCCCCCGGGTGGCGGTGGGGGGAGCCGGGTCAGGCCGGGGGGAGGGTGAGGGTGGCCGCGGCCCCGGTGGGGGCCGGGTTCGTGAGGGTGATGCGGGCGCCGATGACGTGGGCCTGGCCCAGGGCGATGGTCAGGCCCAGGCCCGTGCCCTGGCCGCGTTCCGTCGCGCCCGTCAGGAACCGCTGCGGGCCGTCCCGCAGCAGCGCCTCCGGGAAGCCCGGGCCCTGGTCCCGTACGGTCACCGTGTTCCCGGCCACCGTCACGGTGATCGGGTCCCCGCCGTGCCTGCGGGCGTTGACCAGCAGGTTCGTCAGGATCCGCTCCAGCCTCCGGACGTCCGTACGGACGCGGGCCGTGCCGTCGGCGGCGCCCAGGACCTGCGCCTCCACCCCCGAACGCCGGGTGACGGCCTGCACCAGCGGCCCCAAGGGGTGGACGTCCAGCTGGGCCACCTCCCGGTCCCCGTCCAGCCGGGCCACCTCCAGGAGGTCCTCCGTCAGACTGCGCAGGGCCGCGACCCGGTCGCGCACCAGCTCCGTGGGCCGCCCCGGAGGGAGCAGTTCGGCGGCGGTGTGCAGACCGGTCAGCGGGGTCCGCAGCTCGTGCGCCACGTCCGCCGTGAACCGCTGCTCCGCCACCAGCCGCCGCTGCAGGCTCGCCGCCATCGTGTCGACCGCAGCGGACAGTTCGGCCACCTCGTTCCGCGTCCCCGGCACGCCCGACGGGCCGATCCGCGCGTCCAGTTCGCCCGTGCTGATCCGCCGGGCCGTCTCGGCCGCGGACCGCAGGTCCTTGCTCAGCCGGCTGGCCAGCGCCGCCCCGCCGATCGCCGCGAGGGTGACGACGACCACCCCGAAGGCCATCAGCTTCTGGTCCAGTTCCCACAGTTCCGACTGCTCCTCCGTCAGCGACTGCCGTACGGAGAGCACTTGGTCGCCGCCGACCGGCCGGGCCGCCCACACCGCCGGGTGGGGGCCGTGCAGGTCGAGGTAAGTGGTGCGCCTCCCGGCAAGGGCGGCCTGCCGCAGGGGTTCCGGCAGGGTCGGGCAGTCGAGGCGCGCGTCGGCCTCGCCGACCTTGTCGAAGTCGAGCTGGCCCGTGAGCTCGTACACCTGGCGCACCCGGACGAGCTGCGCGAGGGCGCTCTTGCGCGCCGCGTCGGCCACCTGGTTCGCACGGGCCTCGTGGATCAGGATGCCGATGGTGAGCGCGACGAGCGAGCAGCCGACGGCGAGCAGGACGGCGATCTTCCACCGCAGGCCGAGGGAGTGCAGGAGGCGGCGGCTGCGGAGCAGGAAGCGCTTCACCGGCCGTCCCGGTCCGTGGGTGCGGGTGCCTCGGGGCCGGTCGGCGGCGGGGCCGGGCACGTGCCGGAGCCCGGTGCGGAGATGACGTTGCCGAACTTGTGCTCGTCGCTGAGCACGCTCATCCGCTGGCCGTCCCAGTGGTAGCGGATGTCGTGCGCGGATCCGTCGTCGTCGGTGGTGCGGACCAGCAGGTCGGTGCCGAGGGTCTCGGCGCTCAGCCGCCGGCCGCTGGTGAACAGGATCGGAACGATCTTCCCGTCGGCCGCGGTGTAGACGCTCAGCACCGAACGCCCGGTCTGGGTGTCGGCGGCGACGATCAGCTCGTGGTGCCCGTCGCCCGTCAGGTCCGCGTACCGGGCCGGCCGGAGCCCGGCCTTGCCCGGACCCTGGATCTGCTTCCCCTCGCTGAAACGCTTCATCGCCTTGTCCGCACGGACCACGGCCATCACGTCGACCTTCTCGATCCCCTCCGGCCCCACCGCGGGGGCGCCGTCGAGCGGCCGCGGCGGCGGCACTCGGCCGGCCACCGCCGTACCGCCGGTGCTCGGGGACTCGGTCCAGGAGGGCCAGAGCGGCTTCGGCCGGGGCTGGGCGGACACGGGCGGCGCGACCTCGCCGGGCCCGAGGCCCCCGGGTGCGGCGCAGCCGCCGAGGCCGGTGCAGAGCAGGGCGGCTGCGGCGATGCTGCGGAGGGTCGGTCGAGTCATGGAAGGCAGAACCGTCAGGTGGGGGGCGTGGTGGGGGAGGGCGGCGGGCGGGGAGGCAGACTGACGGTAGACGGCGTCGGTCACAGGGACCGGACGGTCGTGTAACAGCCGTGCGTAGGCGGGCTTCCGTGGCCGAAGTCGGGACTTTGGGCCCGGCCCGAGGCCGGTGGGAGACCGGTCAGCAGCTCAGTCTGAAGCGAGGGAGGCCCGCATGACATCGGCCGATCGGCCGGAAGGCCGGGGCGAAGGAACGATTCCGCGGGGCGAGGAGCTCCCGTTCTTCGTCTACGGGACCCTGCGCCCCGGAGAGGTCAACCACGACCTGTTCCTGCGCGGCCGCACGGCCGCCGAGGAGCCCGCCCGCCTCCCGGACGCGGCCCTGTACGAGGGCCCCGGATACCCGTACGCCGTGGACCGCCCCGGCTCCGCGATAGCCGGAGAGCTGATCACCCCGGCCCCCGGGGCCTACGGGGAACTCCTCGCGGCGCTCGACCTGCTGGAGGAGTACGCGGGCCCCGGACACCCCGCCAACATCTACGACCGCACCGCCCGCGAGGCCCTGCGCCCCGACGGAACCCCGGTCCGCGCCTGGGTCTACCTGGCCGCCCCGCCCCTGGCCCACCACCTCGCCCGCTCCGGCACCCCCATCCCGGGCGGCGACTGGCTGCGCCGCTAGGCCGTCTCTTCCGGATCGGGGCGGGCCTCCGGGCGCGCGCGGTGCGCGAGGAGGAGCAGTGCGGTCGGGGCGAGGCCGAGGGGGAAGCCGGAGGGTTCGAGGATCCAGCCGCAGAGGAGGACCCACGCCGCCAGGGTCCAGCCCAGGTAGCGCGGGATCTCCTGGCCGGTGCGGGCCATCCGGACGACCAGCAGGCCGAGCAGGATCAGCGGTACCGCGAAGCTGCCGGGCAGGGCCCAGAACAGGCGGAGCGAGTCGAGGTTGGCGGGATCCTCCATGGCGGCCCTGCCGTGCAGTGCGCCGGAGAGCCAGTCGCCCCAGCTCGACCGGGTCTGGGCGGCGAAGAAGGCGATGTGGCCGAGGCCGATGAACACGGTGCTGCGCCCCGCCCAGATGGTCAGGGTGCGTGCGCGGGCCGCGCCGGCGGCGGGCGTAGTTACGGCACTGCTAGTTCCGATACTCATAGTTCCGTATAGTGGCCCCGTGGAGCCTTCGAAGCAACCCCCCGGCCGGCCGCGGGACAGCCGCGTGGACGACGCGATCCGTGACGCGGTACGCGAGTTGGTGCTGGACGTGGGATACGCCGCGCTGACCGTGGACGCCGTGGCCGCCCGAGCGCGCGTGGGCAAAGCGGCCATCTACCGCCGCCACGCCTCGCGCGGCGAGCTGGTCTTCTCCGCGCTCGTGCACGGGCGGGAAACGCGGCCGCTGCCGGACACCGGATCGCTGACCGGAGACCTCGCCGCCCTCGCGCAGCTGATTCTGGGGATCTTCTCCGACCCGGTGGTCGCCGCCGCGACCCCCGGCCTGCTCGCGGACCTGAAGCAGCAGCCCGACATCGCCGCGCGCTTCCAGGAAACCTTCATCGCCGGCGAGCGGGTGCAGGTGGCGGACCTGCTCGAACGGGCCTTCGTACGGGGCGAACTGGCCGCGCGGGCAGACCCCGCGCTGGTTCACGCCACAGTGCTCGGGACCGCCTTCGCCTGGGTGTTCCTCCTGGCCCAGCCGCCGACTCCGGCCCTCGTGCCGCGCATCGCCGCGGTGGCCTTGGCGGCCGCACGCGGATAGCGGAACGCCGCTGGAGTCCTACAGGCCTTCCGCGCCGCGGTTGCGCAGGCGCTGGCCGTACTGCTGAAGCACCCACAGCTCTTCCTGGACCGCCGCCAGCTGCTCCGGGGCGTCCTGGTGGCCGAGGCGGGCCAGGGTGCCCTGGATCTCCTGGACCCGGCGGTCGACCGCACGGAGCCTGACCTGGACCAACTGGACCCCGGCGTAGATCTCGTCCACGGTCTTCGCGTGGATGGCCTCGACGACGAGCTCGGTGACCAGCGCGCGGACGGTGTCGTTCGGAGCGGCGTCGCGGACCCGGGTCAGGTAGTCCTCGGTGCCGAGCGAAGCGCCGCCGGCGTCCAGGATGGCCTGGCGCACGGCCGCGTAGGGCGGGGCGGTGAACTCGTCCATCCCGTACGCGTCGAAGGCGGGGGAGACCAGGGCGGGGCGCTGGAGCGCCAGCTTGAGCAGTTCCCGCTCGGTACGGGCGGCGGGGCTGCGCAGGTTCAGCGCGGGACCCGAGGGGGTGGCGGCCGGCGCCGGGATGTCCTCGTACGCGTGGTCGGCCTGCCCCCGGCGCTGCTGCTGGGGCTGGTTGCCGCGCTCCCGGGCCCAGCGGTCGAGCTGGGCGATCCGCTTGACCACGAACTGCTCGTCGCGCATGCCGAGCATGCCCGCCAGCTGGACCGCCGATTCGTGCTGGATCGCGACGTTCTTGATCTTCTTGATGATCGGGGCGGCTTCCTCCAGCGCGGCCGCCCGCCCCGCCGGGTTCTCCAGGTTGTGCCGGGCCACGATGTGCTTCAGCGCGAACTCGAACAGCGGGGTGCGGGCCTCGACCAGGTCCGCGACGGCCGCATCGCCCTTGGCCAGGCGCAGGTCGCACGGGTCCATGCCGCCCGGGGCGATGGTGATGGAGGTCTCCGCGGCGAACTTCTGGTCGTCCTCGAAGGCGCGCAGCGCGGCCTTCTGTCCGGCCGCGTCCCCGTCGAAGGTGAAGATCACCTCAGCGGTCGCGTTGTCCATGAGCAGCCGGCGCAGGATCTTGATGTGGTCGCCGCCGAAGGCGGTGCCGCAGGTGGCGATCGCGGTGGTGACCCCGGCCATGTGGCAGGCCATGACGTCGGTGTA
Source organism: Streptomyces sp. NPDC056883 (assembly GCF_042788835.1). Taxonomy (NCBI): domain Bacteria; kingdom Bacillati; phylum Actinomycetota; class Actinomycetes; order Kitasatosporales; family Streptomycetaceae; genus Streptomyces; species Streptomyces sp. NPDC056883. The sequence continues at coordinate 209,315 of NZ_JBHUBS010000004.1, forward strand.
GCCCTCGACCACGACGGCCCGGGAGGTCTTGGCGATCTCCTTCTTGGCCAGGTCGATGCCGTACAGCACCTGGGACTTCTTGTAGATCGCCGTCTCGGGGGTGTTCAGGTACTTGGGCCCGTTGTCGTCGTCGCGCAGCTTGCGCGCGCCGAAGCCGACGACCTCGCCGCTGATGTCGCGGATGGGCCACATCAGCCGGCCGCGGAAGCGGTCGATGGGCTTTCCGCTGCGGCTGTCCTGGGACAGGCCCGAGGTGATCAGTTCCTTGTCGCTGAAGCCCTTGCCGCGCAGGAAGCGCGTCAGGTGGTCCCAGCCGGCCGGGCTGTAGCCCACGCTGAAGTGCTGGGCGGCGGCCTGGTCGAAGCCGCGCTCGGCCAGGAACTTGCGGCCGATCTCCGCCTCGGCGCTGCCGAGCTGGTCCATGTAGAACTGGGCCGCGGCCTTGTGCGCCTCGACCAGCCGGATGCGCTCGCCGCGGCCGCTGGTGCCGGCGGTGTAGCCGCCCTCTTCGTACCGCAGGGTGATGCCGGCCAGGCCGGCGAGCCGCTCCACCGCCTCCGAGAAGGAGAGGTGGTCGATCTTCATGACGAAGTCGAGGGTGTCCCCGCCCGCCTGGCAGCCGAAGCAGTGGTAGAAGCCCTTGCTGGGGCTGACCTGGAAGGACGGGGACTTCTCGTCGTGGAAGGGGCAGAGGCCCTTGAGGTTGCCGCCGCCCGCGTTGCGCAGCTGGAGGTACTCCGAGACCACGGCGTCGATCGGGACCGCGTCCCGTACCGCCTTCACGTCGTCGTCGTTGATCCGTCCTGCCACGCGCGCCAGTCTACGGCCGGGCGGAGGCAATCCCGTCAGGCACCCTCCGCCGCCACCAGGGCCGAGAGCGGAATCGAGGGATCCGCCAGCTTCTCCCGGTCCACGGGCGCCTTCGACCTGATCAGGGCCTGGATGTCCTCGGTGACGTCCCACACGTTCACGTTCATCCCGGCCAGCACCCGGCCGTCCGAGAGCCAGAAGGCGATGAACTCCCGTTTGCCCGCGTCCCCGCGGATCAGCACCTGGTCGTAGCCGCCCGCCGGGGCGTACCCCGAGTACTCCAGGCCCACGTCGTACTGGTCGGAGAAGAAGTACGGCACCCGGTCGTACGAGACCTCCTGCCCCAGCATCGCCCGGGCGGCGGCCGGACCCCCGTTGAGCGCGTTCGCCCAGTGCTCCACCCGGAGCCGGGCCCCCAGCACCGGATGGTGCGCGGCCGCCACGTCCCCGACCGCGAAGACGTCCGGGTCGGAGGTGCGCAGCGAGGCGTCCACGGCGATCCCGCCGCCGTGCTCCCGGTCCACCAGGGCCAGGCCCGAGGTCTCCGCCAGCGCGGTCCGCGGGGCGGCCCCGATCGCCGCGAGGACCGCGTGCGCCGGGTGCTCCTCCCCGTCGTCCGTACGGGCCGCCAGCACCATGCCGTCGTGCCCGACGATCTCCGTCAGGTGGGAGCCGAAGTGGAAGCGGACCCCGTGCTCGGTGTGCAGGTCGGCGAAGAGCCGGCCGACCTCCGGACCGAGCACCGCGTGCAGCGGGGTCGGCGCCGGCTCGATCACGGTGACCTCGGCCCCGTACCCGCGGGCGGCCGCCGCGACCTCCAGGCCGATCCAGCCGGCGCCCGCGATCAGCAGGTGCCCGTTGTCCCGGCCGAGGCCCGCCAGCGCCTTGCGCAGCCGCTCCGCGTGCGAGAGCCGGCGCAGGTGGTGCACCCCGACCAGCTCGGTGCCCGGGATGTCGAGCCGGCGCGGTTCGGCGCCGGTGGCGAGCAGCAGCTTGTCGTAGGGCAGCGCCGTGCCGTCGCCGAGGACCACCTTCTTGGCGTCCCGGTCGAGGTGGACCGCGGGCTGGCCGAGGTGCAGCTCGATGTCGGAGGCCGCGTACCAGGACGGCTCGTGGACGAAGACGCTCTCGCGCTCCTCCTTGCCCGCCAGGTAGCCCTTGGAGAGCGGGGGGCGCTCGTAGGGATGCTCGCGCTCGTCGCCGATGAGGATCACCCGCCCCGTGAACCCTTCGGACCTCAGCGTCTCGGCCGCCTTAGCCCCGGCGAGCCCTGCGCCGACGATGACGAACGTCCGGTGTGCGTCGACCACCTGATGCCTCCTCATAACCTCTGCGCCACATGCGACCACATGCGAGCGTCCCGCACCGAGCCTGCCGCGTGAAGGGGGAGTGGCCCGATCGGCTCACCCTTCGGCGCGTCGCGCGCGCTGGGTGAGGCGGGCGTGCAGGGAGCGCGCGGAGGCGTCCGTGAGGGCCGCGATCTGGTCCACGACCGCCCGCTTCCTGGCCCTGTCGTCCGGGGCCTCGTCGAAGATCGCACGGAACTGCGGGTCCAGACCCTCGGGCGCGCGGGCGCTGACGGCCTCCGCCAGCTCGGCCAGGACGATGCGCTGATCGGCGCGGATCCGCTCCTGCTCGTCGCGCTGCATGACGTAGAGGTCGGCCACGGCCTTCAGCACCGCGCACTCGTTGCGTGCCTCGCGCGGCACCACCAGCTCCGCCGCGTACCGGGTCAGCCGGCCGGTCCCGTACGCCTGCCGGGTGGCGCCCTCGGCGGCCAGGCAGAAACGGCCGATCAACTGGCTGGTCGCATCCTTCAGCCGGGCCTGGGCCACGGCCGACCCGTCGTACCCGTGTGGCCACCACTCCTGCTCCATCAAACGGTCCAGGGCCTCGCGCAGCTCCTCCGGCTCGGTGTCGGCCGGAACGTACCGGCCGATGGCCACCCGCCAGATCTCCGTGCGCTCGGGCTCGGCGAAGAGCAGGTTCGGGTCGAGGTGGCCGGCGTGCAGGCCGTCCTCGAAGTCGTGGACGGAGTACGCCACGTCGTCCGACCAGTCCATGACCTGCGCCTCGAAGCACTTGCGGTCCGCGGGCGCGCCGCGGCGCAGCCACGCGAAGACCGGCAGGTCGTCCTCGTAGGCGCCGAACTTCACCGAGCCCGGGTCGGTGGGGTGGTCCCCGCGCGCCCAGGGGTACTTGGTGGCTGCGTCCAGGCAGGCCCGCGTGAGGTTGAGCCCGACGCTGACGAGCTCGCCGGTTGCCGGGTCGGGGACGAACCGCTTGGGCTCCAGCCGGGTCAGCAGGCGCAGCGACTGGGCGTTGCCCTCGAAACCGCCGCAGTCCTTGGCGAACTCGTTGAGGGCTTCCTCGCCGTTGTGGCCGAAGGGCGGGTGCCCCATGTCGTGCGACAGGCAGGCGGCTTCGACCAGATCGGGATCGCAGCCGAGCGCGGCGCCGAGCTCGCGGCCCACCTGGGCGCATTCGAGGGAGTGCGTCAGCCGCGTACGAGGACTGGCGTCCCAGTCGTAGGAACGCGTCCCCGGGGTCACCACCTGGGTCTTCCCGGCGAGTCGGCGCAGCGCGGCGGAGTGCAGCACGCGGGCGCGGTCGCGCTGGAAGGCGGTCCGCCCGGGCCGCTTGTCGGGCTCGGTGGCCCAGCGCTCGATGTCGGCGGGTTCGTACGGCTCGCCGGGCAGATCGAGGCCGGGTCGGACAGGTGCGGTGGTGCCTTCCATGCCTTCCATGGTCAAACGGTAACCGCACGAACCGACAAGACGAGTCAAGAGGAGCAATCCGAGCGTTTGCGAACCAATCCGGCCGTTACGCGGTGGCCAGTTCGAGCGGCTGCTCCCGCGACCGCTCCCGTCCTACTGCTCCTGCTACGGGTCCTGCGAGCGCGGCGGCGGCTTCGTCGTAGCGCTGGAGCACCAGCCGGGCCAGCGCCGGATGCGCGCCCAGCGGGGCGGCGGCCGGGCCCGGCGCCGCGGCGGCGCTCGCGGCGGCGAAGCGGCCCGGGGCGGTGAAGTAGGAGGCGACCGCGACCCGGTGGAGGCCCCGCGCGGCCAGGGCCCGTACGGCGGCGGGCACGGAGGGCGCGGTGCCCGAGGCGTAGGCGGCCACCACGGGCACCCCGCCGAGGCGTTCGGAGAGCAGGTCGGCGGTGGCCCGCACATCGGTCGCGGAGTCGGGGTCGCGGGACCCGGCGGCGGCCAGCACCACCGCCGACCCGGCGCTCCAGCCGGCCTCCACGAGCCGCTCGTACAGTGCCTCGACGAGCAGCGGATGCGGGCCCAGCGGGGCGGCGACACGGGTCAGCAGGTGCCCGGCGCGGGCGGCGGAGGCCGGGAGGTCCCGCTTGACGTGGGTCCCGCGGCCGAGCAGCAGCGGCACCAGGACGGCGGCTCCGGCGGCCCGTACGGGTCCGTTGAGGGTGTCGTCCAGCAGCGGGTGGTTCAGCTCGATGTGACCGAGCCGGACGTCGAGGCGGGGACGGAGCTCACGGACCCGTTCGAGCAGGGCTTCGACGGTGTGGAGGGCGCGCGGATCGCGGCTGCCGTGGGCCACGGCGACGAGGGCGGGCTGCTGCATGGGAGGACTCCTGCGTGGTGTCGGGGGCGCAGACCGCTGAGCTGCGTACCGAGCTGGGCGGTGATCCGGGTCAGCAGCTCCGCCGTGGTCGCGGGCGGAAGCGGCGGGAGGGGCGGGAGGGGCAGGGGATGGGGCAGGGACTCGGGAGGGTGCGCCGGCTCCGTCATGAACCGATCCTGCGCGCAGCAGGTTGCCGGTGCGTTGCGCGGGCGTGACGGGTGTTTTCCACCTGCTCACAAGGGGGTGGACGGCGGGGGTGGGGTCGGTCCGTGCTTCCCTGTGCCCGGAACGCGTGGGGATGGGGCGGGGGACACATGGGTGGGTTCCTGAAGTGGGCGGCCCGCGGCTGCGCGTTGCTGTCCGGCGGTGCGGCCGCGGTCGCCTGCGTGCTGTCGCTCGGTGCGTGGGGCGCCGGTGACCTGCTCGGCCGGATCGCCCTCTGGGGCTGGATCCCCGCCGGCGCCGCCGTCCTCGGCGCGGGCCTGGCGGCCGTCGCGCCGGGCGGGGACGGGCGGGAGTCGCCCGGCCCGAAGTCCGGGGGCCGGCCGGGCGCGACCCGCGCCGCTCCCGGGGCGCTCGGCGTGCGCGCGCGTGAGGCGGCGGTCTGGCTGCTCATCGCCCCGGCGTCCGCCGCGCTCCTCGTGGCCTCCTTCCAGCAGCACCACCGGGAGGCGGAGCCCGAACTGCGGCGGGCCGGGGCGGCGGTGGTGACGGCCGTCGTGGCGCGCGCACCCTCGGGCGTGCACGCGCACACCAGCGAGGGCCGGGTGCTGGGGTGGACCTCCCGGCTCGAACTGGCCGTCCCCGAAGGCGCCGAGCCGGTCGGGGCGTCGGCCTACACCTACGAGGAACCGAAGGAGGGGGACCGCGTACTGCTCCTGTACGCGCCCTCGCAGCCCGCCCTGGAAGGCCGGGTCGACGCGCGCAAGGACCTGCGGTCCGTGGCGGGTCCGGGGTCCTGGAATCCGTTCCCGCAGGCGGACGAGGCGCGCAAGGCCGTCCTCCTGGCCACGCTGCTGACGCTGTTCGTGCTGGGGGCGGGGCTGGCCGCCACGGCGGCGATGGACCCGGACGAACTGCGCGGGCTCCCGCGCTCGGGGCGCGCCCGGCTCTGCTGGACGGCCGCGCTGCTGCTCGCCCTCGCCCTGCACCTGCCCGCCCTGTACGGACACCCGCACCCGGTGGTGGGCGCCGTGGCGTGGGTCTCCTTCCTGCTGCCGGCACTGGGGCGGGGAGCGGCGTACGCCGTGGTGCGGCGCCTCCCCTAGGGGAGGCGGGAAACCGCCGGGACCGTACACGCGTCCGTAGTCGACGGGACCACCAGCAGGGCCACCAGCAGCACCGACAAGGGGATCGCATTGAGGCGCGCAGGACTACGAGGTCGGCTACGCGTTCTGCCGGGGGCGGCACGGGAGCGGCTGAAGGCCGTACGGATCGGGGTGCCCCGGACCGTACGGGCCCGGCGGCGGGCCGTGCAGCTGGTGATGGCGGGCTGCGCGCTGGCCCTGCTGCCCTCGGCCTGGACGCACACGTCCGCCGGACCCCGGCTCCGGACCACCGCGGACGCGCCCGCCGCCGAGGTGGCCGTGGTCTTCGGCGCCGGGCTGTGGAACGGCCGGCCCACCCCGTACCTCGCGCGCCGACTCGACGCCGCCGTCGAGCTCTACCGCGCGGGGAAGGTCAAGGTCGTCCTGGTCACCGGCGACAACAGCCGGACCGATTACGACGAGCCCGACGCGATGCGCGCGTACCTGACGGGCCACGGGGTGCCCGACGCCCGCGTCGTCAGCGACTACGCCGGCTTCGACTCGTGGGACTCCTGCGTCCGGGCCCGGGAGGTCTTCGGGGTGCACCGGGCGGTGCTGATCAGCCAGGGCTTCCACATCCGCCGGGCCGTCGCGCTGTGCCGGGCCGCGGGCGTGGACTCGTACGGGGTCGGGGTGTCCGACGTGCACGACGCGACCTGGTACTACGGCGGGGCCCGCGAGGTCTTCGCGGCGGGCAAGGCGGCTCTGGACGCGGTGTTCGAGCCGGAACCGCGGTTCCTGGGACCGAAGGAAGAGGGGGTGTCGCGGGCCCTGGCCTCTCTGGCAGACTGACGCCGCGATCGGCCTATGCCGATTAGTCATATAGCGATCAGTCGTATGTGTCGGCGTAAGGGTGTGGAACCGTGGCTGTTGTGGATCTGAGCGGCAAGGTCGTCGTCATCACCGGTGGAGCCCGGGGCCTCGGCGCGGCGGCCGCGCAGGCCGTCGTGGACGGCGGCGGCAAGGTGCTGATCACCGACGTCCTGGAGGCCGAGGGCGCCGAGACGGCGGCCAAGCTCGGCGACGCGGCGCGCTTCCTGCGCCACGACGTGACCAGCGCATCCGACTGGGACGCGGCCTTCGCCTTCGCCCTCGCCGAGTTCGGCCGCATCGACGGCCTGGTCAACAACGCGGGCATCGCCTCCGGCGCGTTCCTGGAGCACGAGAGCATCGAGCACTTCCGCAAGGTCGTCGAGATCAACCTGGTCGGCGTCTTCATCGGCATCAAGGCCGCGATCCCGCTGATGCGCGAGAACGGCGGCGGCTCCATCGTCAACATCTCCTCCGCCGCCGGCCTCACCGGCCTCGCCCTGACCGCCGGCTACGGAGCCTCCAAGTGGGGCGTGCGCGGACTGTCGAAGATCGGCGCGGTCGAGCTCGCGGAATCCCGGATCCGGGTGAACTCCGTACACCCCGGCATGACGCTCACCCCGATGACGGCCCCGGTCGGCATCCAGGCGGGCGAGGGCAACTACCCCGGCGCCCCCCTCGGCCGCGTGGGCCTCCCCGAGGAGATCGCGGCCGCCGTCGCCTTCCTCCTCTCGGACGCCGCGAGCTACATGACGGGCGCCGAGCTCGCGGTCGACGGCGGCTGGACGGCAGGCCTCACGGTGAAGTACCTGACGGGCCAGTGATCCCGGGCCCGGCGCCCCGGCGGATATTCGGATGCCCACCGCCGGGCCGCCGGTCTACGGTCCGCCCGTGGAACACGATGCACCCCTCGTGCGCGAGGTCTTCCCCGAGCTGGCCTCCGAGCTCGTGAAGCTGCTGGATGCGGAGGGCGAGCGCGAACTCGCGATCTGCGCCCACGACCTCCGGATCGTCGCGGACTGCGGCTGCGGCGACGACTTCTGCCAGAGCTTCCGCACCCATCCGCATCCGCCCGGCACGCCCTACGGGCCCGGCCACCGCAGCGTGCCCCTCCTCCCCGAGCGGGGCGTGTTGATCATCGACGCCGTCGACGGCCGGATCGTGTACGTGGAGATCCTCGACCGCCCCCCGATGCGCAGGGCCTCACCGGAGCCGTCGGGGCGCGCTGAGGTGGAGCACGCCGACTTGTAACGCGGAGCGGCGGCTCGTGTAACACCGCCGACGCACGCTGGGCTCCATGCACACCTCGGAATCCGCCACCGCCACGCACTGTCCGTACTGCGCGCTGCAGTGCGGCATGAACCTCCGCCCCGAGCCCGGCGGCGCGGGCGTGACGGTGGAGGAGCGGGCCGACTTCCCCGTGAACCTGGGTGCGCTGTGCGGCAAGGGCCGCACCGCCCCCGCCGTGCTCTCCTCCCGGGTGCGCCTCACCGAGCCGCTCGTCCGCACCCACGCCGGGCGGCTGGAGCCGGCCACCTGGGAGGAGGCCCTCGACGCCGTCGCCGAGGGCCTCGCCCGCACGCGGCGGTCGTACGGGGCCGACGCGGTCGGGGTGTTCGGCGGCGGCGGGCTGACCAACGAGAAGGCCTACGCCCTCGGGAAGTTCGCCCGCATCGCCCTGCGGACCTCGCAGATCGACTACAACGGCCGGTTCTGCATGTCCTCGGCCGCCGCCGCGCACCAGCGGGCCTTCGGGCTCGACCGGGGGCTGCCCTTCCCGCTGGAGGACATCCCCCGGACCGGCTGCGTCATCCTCGTCGGCTCCAACCCCGCCGACACCATGCCCCCCGCCCTCCGCTTCTTCCGGGAACTCCGCGAGAACGGCGGCACGCTGATCGTGGTGGACCCGCGCCGCACGCGCACCGCCGAACAGGCCGACCTCCACTTGGCCCCGCGCCCCGGCACGGACCTGGCACTGGCACTCGGCCTGCTGCACCTCGTCGTCGCCGGCGGCCACACGGACGAGGAGTTCATCTCCGCCCGCACCACCGGCTGGGAGGAGGCCCGGGCGGGCGCGATGGCGCACTGGCCGGAGCTCGTGGAGCGCATCACCGGCGTGCCGGTGCCGAAGCTCCGGGAGGCCGTCCGGCTGTTCTGCGAGCCCGAATCCGCGATGGTGCTCACCGCACGCGGCCCCGAGCAGCAGTCCAAGGGCACCGACACCGTCGGCGCCTGGATCAACCTCTGCCTCGCCACCGGCCGGGCCGGCCGCCCGCTCTCCGGCTACGGCTGCCTCACCGGCCAGGGCAACGGCCAGGGCGGCCGCGAGCACGGCCAGAAGGCCGACCAGCTCCCCGGCTACCGCAAACTGACCGACCCGGCGGCCCGGGCCCACGTCGCCGGGGTCTGGGGGATCGACCCCGACGACCTCCCCGGGCCCGGCCGCAGCGCGTACGAACTCCTCGACGCCCTGGGCTCGGACGTCAAGGCCCTGCTCCTGATGGGCTCCAACCCGGTGGTCTCGGCCCCCCGCGCCGCCCACGTCGAGGAACGCATCCGCTCCCTGGACTTCCTGGCCGTCGCCGACGTGGTCCTGTCCGAGACGGCGGCCCTGGCCGACGTGGTCCTCCCGGTCACCCAGTGGGCGGAGGAGACCGGCACCACCACCAACCTCGAGGGCCGCGTCCTGCTCCGCCGCCGGGCCCTGACCCCGCCGCCGGGGGTCCGCTCCGACCTGGAGGTCCTGCACGGCCTGGCGGCCCGACTGGGTGTGGAGAAGGGCTTCCCCACCGCCGCGGAGGAGGTCTTCGACGAGCTGCGCCGCGCCTCGGCGGGCGGCCCGGCGGACTACTCGGGCATCACGTACGCCCGCATCGAAGCGGAACAGGGCGTCTTCTGGCCCTGCCCTGCGGCTCCGCGGACGGGGGAGCCCGACGCACGGGAGCCCGACCCGAGCCTGCCGGCCCCGGCGGCCCAGGCGGAGCCCGGCGCGGAGCCGGAGCCCCACCCCGGCACCCCCCGGCTCTTCCTGGACCGCTTCGCCACCGAGGACGGCCGGGCCCGCTTCGTGCCCGTCACCCACCGGGACGCCGCCGAGGTCCCGGACACGGAGTACCCGCTCCTCCTCACCACCGGCCGGGTCGTCGCCCAGTACCAGTCGGGCGCGCAGACCCGCCGGGTGGACGAGCTCAACGAAGCCGCCCCCGGCCCCTTCGTGGAACTCCACCCCCGCCTCGCGGCCCGCATCGGCGCGGTCGACGGAGCCCCCCTCGCGGTCACCTCCCGCCGCGGCCGCGCGGTCGCCCCGGCCCGCATCACGGACACCATCCGCGCGGACACCGTCTTCATGCCCTTCCACTGGCCGGGTGAGGGCCGCGCCAACACCCTGACCAACCCGGCGCTGGACCCGGTGTCCCGGATGCCGGAGTTCAAGGTCTGCGCGGTCCGGGTGGAACCGGCCTAGGCCGTCGTGAAGGTGGGCGCCAGCGCCGCCAGCAGGCGGTTCGCGTAGGACTCGGCGGAGCCGGGGATCCCCGGGTACTCCGTCTGGAAGTCCTCCCACTCGGCGTACTCGATCTGGGCGAAGGCCTCCGGGGTGACGCGGGCCTCCGGCCCGGCCCCCAAGGGGAACCATTCGCCGGACTCGTGGAACACCGTGTGCAGCAGCCCGTACGGGAGCGCGCACCGCTCCGCGAGCAGGACCGCGTCGTAGAGGTCCTTGCCGTGCGGGTACATGTCGGTGGCCAGCCAGACCAGCTTCCAGGCGAGGGACAGCTCCGGAGTGGCTCCCAGGAGGCGTGCCCCCGCGACATCGGCGGGCTGCGGTGCCTGCGGCAGCCGCTCGTTGAAGACGAAGTCCAGCTGGACCTGACCCCCGGGCAGCCCCGGTGCGGACCAGGGCAGTACGAGGCGCCGCCCGGGGACGCGTTCGTACGTCCAGATGTCCTCGGCGACCGCGTCCCCGGCGGGGATCACGAGCTCGCCCCCCTCCTCGTCGGCCGTCCGCCCGGCCGCTTCCGCGACGGCCGTCAGCAGGCGCTCCGTACGCGGGTCCTCGATGTTCCAGTCTTGCGGGACGACCACGAAGTCCAGGTCGTGCGGCTCCCGCGCGGCGGCGCCGAACCAGCCCGCCATGAGCATGCTGCCGCGCACCACCAGGGAATCCGCCCACCCGGACCGGGCCACCCCGCGCGCCACAACGCCGAGCGCCGTCCGCCGGGCGGCCTGCCAGCCGGGGCGCAGAGCGGGGTCGATGATCGTGTCCGCCACCCGGAAGCCGGAGGCGAAGTGCTTGAGCGCGGGGTCGAAGACCCGGTCCTCCGCCCCTGCCGGGGCGCCCACCCCGGCGGTCGACGTGCGCGGCAACTCGTACTGCCGGCGCCGCCAGTCGGCATTGGCCGCGCTCTCGATGCTGTTCCCGCTCATCAGGACGTCCCCTCCTCGATCCACCCGTCGTCCACCGACAGGTCACTGTCGTACAGCACGAACTCCCGCTCCTCCGAGCGGATCTCGTACCCGGCCCCGGCCAGCGCCGCGACCAGCGCATCGCACGCCGCCCCCGCCTCCTGCGCCGTACCCCGCCACCGCTGGGTCACGAAACGTTCCTGCCGCGCCCCCGGCAGGACCCGGCGGGCGTTCCACGAGACGTGCGCCGCGTGCCGGACCGCCAGGGACTCCAGGGCCGGGCGGTCCCAGTCGGCGGGGAGCCGCAGTTTCAGATGGTGCTCGAAGTAGCCGCCGCCCGGACCCGGGGGCTCCGTGGTCCACGGGACCGTCTCCACCTTGACCCGGACCGGGTCGAAGCCGGCCGCGCGCAGCCGGGGCACCAGGACCTCGTGCCCGTCGCGGTCGGGCAGCGTCAGCATCGGCTGCGAGGGCATCCGGCCCCGGGCCAGCACGATGTGGGTCACCTTCAACTCCCGCTCCACCGCCCAGGATTCGAGCCGTGCCAGCTCCACCGGACCGGGGCAGCGCACGGTGACGTGCGTTTCGTACACAGACATGGCCACGATCCTCTCGGACATGCGTCCGATCCGCATCGGGGTTCTGGTCCGGGGGTAACCATGGGTCACGCACCGGACCCAGAAAGTGGTCGCACGCCCCTCGTGGCAGCGATGTGTCGTACCCCACACTGAGGTGCGGTGCACCCGTCCTCGGAGCCCTGTGGAGGTCGCCCCCGTGCAGACCCAGAGCCTGACCGTCACCGTCAGCCCGCCCGCCGAAGTGCCCGCGGCCGAAGAGCCCGAGCCCGAGGCCGAGGCCGACGCCATGCACGAGGAGGAGGCCGGGGAATCGGAGGGCCCGGAGCTGCTGGAGAAGGTGCCCCCGCCGCGCAAGCGAACGGCGGAAGGCTCCGGCGGAGCGGGACCGTCCGCCGACCTCTTCCGGCAGTACCTGCGCGAGATAGGCAGGATCCCGCTGCTCACCGCCGTCGAGGAGGTCGAGCTCGCGCGGCGCGTGGAAGCGGGCCTGTTCGCGGAGGAGAAGCTCGGCAGCGGGGTCCCGCTCGATCTGCAGCTCACGCTCGACCTCGACAAGCTGGTCGTCATGGGCCGCATGGCCAAACGGCGTCTCATCGAGTCGAACCTGCGGCTCGTCGTCTCCGTCGCCAAGCGCTACGTCGGCCGCGGCCTCACCATGCTCGACCTGGTCCAGGAGGGGAACCTCGGACTGATCCGCGCCGTCGAGAAGTTCGACTACGCCCGCGGCTACAAGTTCTCCACCTACGCCACCTGGTGGATCCGCCAGGCCATGTCCCGCGCCCTCGCCGACCAGGCCCGGACCATCCGCGTCCCCGTCCACGTCGTCGAACTGATCAACCGCGTCGTGCGCGTCCAGCGCCGGATGCTCCAGGAGCGGGGGTACGAACCCACCGCCGAGGAGGTCGCCGTCCACCTGGAGCTGACCCCCGAGCGGGTCCTGGAGGTGCTGCGCCTGGCGCAGGAACCGGTCTCGCTCCACGCACCCGTGGGCGAGGAGGACGACGTCGCCCTCGGCGACCTCATCGAGGACGGGGACGCCGCCTCACCGGTCGAATCGGCCGCGTTCTTCCTGCTCCGCGAGCACCTGGAAGCGGTGCTCTCGACCCTCGGGGAGCGGGAGCGCAAGGTGGTCCAGCTGCGCTACGGGCTCGCCGACGGGCGGCCGCGCACCCTGGAGGAGATCGGCCGGATCTTCGGGGTGACCCGGGAGCGGATCCGCCAGATCGAGTCCAAGACCCTCAACAAGCTCCGCGACCACGCCTTCGCGGACCAGCTGCGCGGCTATCTGGACTGAGGAGTACGGGGACCGGGTACGGGAAAGGGGCGCCCCGAAGGGCGCCCCTCCCGATGCCGGACCGCCGGTCGGCCCCACTAGTCGACCTCGGCCACCGCCTGCGCGAACTGCGCCGCGTACAGCCGCGCGTACGCGCCGCCCGAGAGCAGCAGCTCCTCGTGCGTGCCCTGTTCCACGATCGAGCCGCTCTCCATCACCAGGATGAGGTCCGCGTCGCGGATCGTGGACAGCCGGTGCGCGATCACGAAGGACGTACGGCCGTGCGCGAGGCGCGCCATCGCCTTCTGGATGAGCACCTCGGTACGGGTGTCCACCGAGCTCGTCGCCTCGTCGAGCACCAGGATCACCGGGTCGGACAGGAACGCCCGCGCGATGGTGATCAGCTGCTTCTCGCCCGCGCTGACACCGGCGCCCTCGTCGTCCAGCACCGTGTCGTAGCCCTCGGGCAGGGTGCGGATGAACCGGTCGGCGTGGGCCGCCCGCGCGGCCTCCTCGACCTCGGCGCGCGTGACCTCGCGCGTGGCCCCGTAGGCGATGTTCTCCGCGAGGGTGCCGCCGAACAGCCAGGTGTCCTGGAGCACCATGCCGATGCCGCTGCGCAGTTCCTCGCGGGTCATCTTGGCGATGTCCACCCCGTCGAGGGCGATCTCCCCGCCCGTGACCTCGTAGAACCGCATCAGCAGGTTGACCAGCGTGGTCTTGCCGGCGCCGGTCGGGCCGACGATCGCGACCGTCTGACCGGGGTCGACGCTCAGCGAGAGGTTCTCGATCAGCGGCTTGTCCGGCTCGTAGCGGAAGGCGACCTTGTCGAAGGTGACCTGCCCGCGCAGGTTCTCCGGACGCTCGGGGACCTCCGCGTCCGCCTCCTGCTCCGGCGCGTCCAGCAGCTCGTAGACCCGCTCCGCGGAAGCGACGCCGGACTGCACCAGGTTCGCCATGGAGGCGACCTGCGTCAGCGGCATCGAGAACTGGCGCGTGTACTGGATGAAGGCCTGGACGTCACCGATCGACAGGGTGCCCGAGGCCACCTTCAGACCGCCGACGACCGCGACGAGCACGTAGTTGATGTTCGAGATGAACAGCATCACCGGCTGCATGATCCCGCTGACCAGCTGCGCCTTGAAGGAGGCCCGGTACAGCGCCTCGTTCTGCTCGGCGAACAGGGCCGCGGACTCCTTCTGCCGGCCGAAGACCTTGACCAGGGTGTGGCCCGAGTACATCTCCTCGACGTGCGCGTTCAGGGCGCCCGTGGTCTTCCACTGGGCCACGAACTGCGGCTGCGACTTCTTGCCGATCTTCGCGGCCACGTACGCCGACACCGGGATGGTCACCAGTGCGACCAGCGCCAGCACCGGCGAGATCCAGAACATCATCGCCAGCACGCCGACGATCGTCAGGAGCGAGTTGAGCAGCTGACCCATCGTCTGCTGGATCGTCTGGCCGATGTTGTCGATGTCGTTCGTGGCCCGGCTGAGTACCTCGCCGCGCTTCTGCTGGTCGAAGTACGACAGCGGCAGCCGCGACAGCTTCGCCTGGAGCTCCTCGCGCATCCGGTACACGGTGCCGTTCATGATGTGGTTCGACAGCCGTGTGGCGACGAGCATCAGCAGACCGGCGGCCGTGAAGACGGCCAGCGCCCACAGCGCCACCGCCCCGACCGCGCCGAAGTCGATGCCCTTGCCCGGGGTGAAGTCGGTGCCGGACAGCATGTCCGCCATCCCGCCCTCGCCCCTGGCGCGCAGACCGTCCAGTGCCTGCTGCTTGGTGAGGCCCTTCTCCATGTTCCGGCCGACGATCCCCGCGAACACGAGGTCGGTGGCCTCGCCGAGGATCTTCGGCCCGGTCACCGACGCGGCGACGCTGCCGACGACCGCGAGGATCATGCCCCACAGCTTGGCCCGGTCGCGCGCCAGCGCGCTCAGCAGCCGCTTCCCCGAGCCCTTGAAGTCCATGGACCGCGTGATCGGCGGTCCCATCATCCGTCCTCCGGGCCCGCTCACGCCGCCTCCGCTTCCGTCAGCTGGGAGAGCACGATCTCCCGGTAGGTCTCATTGCCGGCCATCAGCTCGTGGTGGCGCCCCTCGCCCACCACCTGCCCCTCGTCGAGGACGATGATCCGGTCCGCGTCGCGGATCGTGGAGACCCGCTGGGCGACGATGACCACGGTGGCCTCCTCGGTCTCGCGGGCCAGCGCGGAGCGCAGCGCCGCGTCCGTGGCGTAGTCCAGGGCCGAGAAGGAGTCGTCGAACAGGTAGATCTCCGGGCGCTGTACGAGCGTGCGCGCGATCGCGAGCCGCTGGCGCTGGCCGCCGGAGACGTTGGTTCCGCCCTGGGTGATCGGCGCGTCGAGCCCGCCCTCCAGCTCGGACACGAAGCCCTTGGCCTGCGCGACCTCCAGCGCGTGCCAGAGCTCCTCGTCGGTGGCGTCGGGGCGCCCGTAGCGCAGGTTGCTGGCGACCGTCCCGGAGAAGAGGTACGGCTTCTGCGGCACCATGCCGACCGTCCTGGCGAGCAGGTCGGGGTCGAGGCGCCGTACGTCCTCGCCGTCGACGAGCACGTCGCCGCCGGTGGCGTCGAAGAGCCGGGGGATCAGCCCCAGCAGCGTGGACTTGCCGCTGCCGGTCGAGCCGATCACCGCGGTGGTCTCGCCGGGGCGGGCCACGAGGTCGACCCCGCGCAGCACGGGGGCCTCGGCGCCCGGGTAGCGGAAGTCGGCGCCGCGCAGTTCCAGACGGCCGTGGTGGAGCAGCTTGCGGACCGGGTCGGTGGGCGGGATCACGCTGGATTCGGTGTCCAGGACCTCCTGGACGCGCTCGGCGCAGACCTCGGCGCGCGGCACCATCATGAACATGAAGGTGGCCATCATCACGGACATGACGATCTGCATCAGGTACGCGAGGAAGGCCGTCAGCTGGCCGATCTCCATGCCGCCGCTGTCGATGCGCATGGCGCCGAACCAGATGACGGCGACGCTGGAGATGTTCACGACCACGATCACGGTCGGGAACATCAGCGCGAGCAGCTTGCCGGCCGCCAGCGAGACGCCGGTGAGGTCGGCGTTGGCCTCGCGGAAGCGCTCCTTCTCGTAGTCGTCGCGGATGAAGGCGCGGATCACCCGGTTGCCGGTGATCTGCTCGCGCAGGACCCGGTTGACCGTGTCCAGACGCGTCTGCATCTGCCGGAACAGCGGGCGGGTCTTCAGCACGATCGCGCCGACCGACAGGCCGAGGATCGGGACCACGGCGAGCAGCACGCCCGAGAGCTTCACGTCCAGCGAGAGCGCCATGAAGATGCCGCCGACGCACATGATCGGCGCGGAGACCATCAGCGTGAAGGTCATCAGCACGAGCATCTGGATCTGCTGCACGTCGTTCGTCGTACGGGTGATCAGCGACGGGGCGCCGAAGTGGCCGAGCTCACGCGCGGAGAAACTCTGCACGCGGTCGAAGACGCCGGCCCGGACGTCCCGGCCGAAGGCCGCGGCGGTACGGGCCCCGTAGTAGACGGCGCCGACGTTGCAGACGAGCTGGATCAGCGAGACGCCGAGCATCAGGGCGCCGAAACGGAGGATGTAGCCGGTGTCGCCGTTGACGACACCGTTGTCAATGATGTCGGCGTTCAGCGTGGGCAGGTAGAGGCTCGCGCTGGTCTGCAGCAGTTGCAGCAGGACCAGCACGGAGATCGGTTTCCGGTACGGACCCAGGTGGGTCCGCAGAAGTCGTATGAGCACGCGCAGGCTCCGGTCGGCATGATCGAGGGGGTTCACTCCATCTTCTGCCAACGGGAGGCCGGAACCCACCGGATTTCGCAAAGCCCGGTCAAAAGGAGTAGAACGCCGGAGCTGCCGGGCCTAGGCCGCGCCTGCCGGGCCGAGACACCCCTAGCCCCGGAACGCCCCCGGGTGGATCTGGTCCCGGGTCGCGATGTACTGCTGGCGCGCGCCCTGCCAGGCCGGGTACTCCTCGTCCGGCTCGAACAGCTGCGCCGCGGGCGCCGGCCACACCGGCGGGGTGTTCGAGGCCGGGCCGCCCTGCGCCAGGCCGAGCGCCCAGGCGGCCTGCCGGGCCGCGCCCAGGGCCGCGTAGTCGGCCGGAGCCGGTACGAGGACCTGCGTGCCGAACAGTCCCGGAGCGAAGGCCTGCACGGCCGGCAGCTCGGCGGCCGCACCGAGCAGGAACACCCGGCGGATCTCCACCCCGCGGCTGCGCAGCACGTCGAGCGCGTCCACCAGCCCGCACAGCATGCCCTCGAAGGCGGCCCGCGCGAGGTGCTCCGGCTTCATGGAGTCCCGGCGCAGCCCCGACAGGGTTCCGGCGGTGTGCGGCAGGTTCGGCGTCCGCTCACCCTCCAGGTACGGCAGGAGTACGAGTCCGTGCGCGCCCGGGGTCGACTTCAGCGCGAGCTCGCTCAGCCCCTCCAGATCGGTGCCCAGCAGTTCGGCGGTGCCGCGCAGGGCCCGTACGGCGTTCAGGGTGTTCACCACCGGCAGGTGCCGCCCGGTGGCGTCGGCGAGGGAGGTGATCAGCCCGCCCGGCTCCGACAGCGCCTCGTGGTGCACCGCCATCACCGATCCGGACGCGCCCAGCGAGACCACGGCGTCGCCGGGTCCCATGCCCAGCCCGAGCGCGGCCGCCATGGTCTCCCCGGTGCCCGCGGAGATCAGCAGCCCCTCGGGCGTGGTCCCGGCGGCTTCGGCCGGGCCGAGCACCTCGGGCAGCAGCGCCCGGTGCCCCAGCGCGAGCTCGACCAGGTCGGGGCGGTAGGCGCCGGTGGCCGCCGACCAGTAGCCGGTACCGGAGGCGCCGCCGCGGTCGGTGGTGCGCCGCGCCGGGCGGCCCAGCAGCTGCCACACCAGCCAGTCGTGCGGGGACATCAGGACGGCCACCCGCCGGGCCGCCTCCGGCTCGGTACGGGCCAGCCAGGCGAGCTTCGCGATGGGCTGTGCGGCGTGGGGGACGGAGCCGACGGCTTCGGCCCAGGCCTGCCGGCCGCCGAAGGACTCGATCAGGTCGGCGGCGGCGGCCTGGCCGCGCTTGTCGTTGCCGATCAGGGCCGGGCGGACGAGGCCGCCCTGCGCGTCCAGCGGCAGCAGCCCGTGCTGCTGCGCGGAGACCCCGATGGCCTGTACCCCTTCGAGGAGCCCGCCGCCGGCGGCCTCGCCGAGCGAGAGCAGCCAGGCCTGTGGATCGGTCTCGTGCGGCACCGCCTCGCCGGTGGGCTGCGGATGAGGGGCGTACCCCTGGCGCAGCACGGCGCCCGTCTCGGTGTCACAGACGACGATGCGTGTGAACGCGGAAGAGCTGTCCAGCCCGGCGACTATCCCCATGCGGAGAATTCTGCCGCACGCGGGGGCGGTCTCGACCGCCCCGGCGTGCGCGGGATGGGCGCCGTCCCTTATGTGGAGCCCCGCGCGGGCGACCGGGCGGGACCGGACGCGTCCGCGCGGGACCCCGGCGAGGGGCCCTCGGGTGAGGACCCCTGCTGCGGCCGGGGCCGGTCAGGTGTTGCTGGTGCCCCAGTCGTCCTCGGCCGCGCCATTGCTGCCGACCCGTGCCCGCAAGCCCCGTACGCGTCCGGCCAGGGCGTCCGGCACCGCGTCGCCCACCTTGTCGCTCACCGCGGCGAAGGCCTTGCCGGCGAACTCCCGGCTGCTCTGACCGGCGCTCTCGGCGGCGTTGCGGACCGCGGGGTTCTGCGCGAACTCGCGCGCGGACTTCTTCAACTGTTCATACCGCTCGCGTCCGGCCCGGGTTCCGAGCACGTACCCGAGGGCCAGCCCGACCGCGAACGTGACCTTGTACCGCATGCCTGCCACCCTTCGTCGTGTGGTGCCCGGCCCGCTGGCGATACCGATTGGCGGAGCACCCCCCTGCTTGCGCTAATCTATGACTCGCAACGGGCGCTCGCCCCCTGGCCAAGGCCGGAGGTGGGCTGTTCGGTGCAACGCAGCAATCCCCTGTAGCTCAATTGGCAGAGCAGCCGACTGTTAATCGGCAGGTTACTGGTTCGAGTCCAGTCGGGGGAGCGCGGTCCCCTGTAGCTCAATTGGCAGAGCAGCCGACTGTTAATCGGCAGGTTACTGGTTCGAGTCCAGTCGGGGGAGCAAGAAGGAATGAGGACCCCCGGTGGGTCCTTTTTTCTTTTTTCTGCCCTCCTCACGCAACCGGGCAGCGCCCGGCGCGGTCTCTCTGGGCAGGCGAAGCCGATCATGCGAGGCATCCGAGGCAGGAGATCGTATGAGCGGCTATGCTGCGGCAGACGGCGCGCACACATGTACGCGCCACGCCGTGAAGGGGCGGTAGCTCAGCCGGTTAGAGCAGCGGACTCATAATCCGTCGGCCGTGGGTTCGAGTCCCACCCGCCCCACCACCGCGGTCAGGAGAAACGTCCTGACCTGTGGAGACGCTTCACTTGCGGAGGTGGAAACCCCGCATCGGTGCAGCGATCGTGCGGCGTTGCCCGTCTCCGGAGACCCTGTAGAGGCTCGCGAGGCGTCCGGGCCCATCGCCGGCAAGGTTCCGCTGCCCGTGATCCAGGCCCGGTCGGGCCACGAGTCGATCACCGCCACGGTGGACCGCTAGGCCGTCGACCGGGCCATGGGCCCCTCGCGGCCGGCGGTGGACGCGCAAGCGGTGTGAAAGGTCTGGGCACACCCGGACCCGCCCCGGAGCACGCGGTGGCCCTTGTGCAGGCGAGGCCGGCTGCTGCCCGGCGTAGGTTGTCCCGCTCCCGCTCCCGCTCCCCCTCCCGGTGCCGTTCCTTCTCTGCCCTGGCCGGCCGTGCGTTCTCCGCCCGCAGCCGGGCCGACTCGCCCACTGGGCCCTGCGAGGTGCCGTCGCCTGCCTGGCGGCCGTCCGCGTCGCGCACCCCCGTGCGCAGCATCCCGGAATTGACGTCGCCTCGGATCCCGTACGACCGCGTCCGGATACATCCGCACGCCGGTGTATCCGCGAGGGCACGGACCGGATCTCTCAGTGCAGTGCCGGAACGGATGACGGGGGAATGCTGGCGTGACGACACGGATCGCGGTCGGAGTGGATCTGGTCGAAGTGGACCGGGTCCGCAGGCTGCTGGCGGACAACCCCGCCGCGGAAGAGGACATCTTCACCGGGCGCGAGCGCGCCTACTGCGCCGCGAAACGCAATCGTCTCGCCCACCTCGCGGCGCGGTTCGCCGCCAAGGAAGCCGTCCTGAAGGCGCTCGGCACCGGGCTCGGTCCCGGCACGCGCTGGACCGATGTGGAGGTGGTCAACACCCCGCTCGGACGGCCCCGGGTGCGCCTGTCCGGCGGGGCCGGGGACCGGGCGGCACAGGCCGGGGCCTCCTCGGTGGAGCTCTCGCTCTCCCACAGCGGGGAGTACGCCATCGCCCACGCCGTGATGTTCCTAGACGAAGGATGACGATGCGTTTCCATCTGATCGACCGAATCGACACCTGGGATGCGGGGCGCACCATCAGGGCCCGCAAACTCACCTCCTGGTTGGAGGACTTCTGGCGGGACGAGGGCCACGGCCCCCAGATGCCCGAGCCGCTCATCCTGGAAGCCCTCTGCCAGGCCGGAACCTGGCTGATCATCGCGACCACCGGAGTACGGCAGCGCGCCGCGCTCCTCTCGGTGGACGGGGTCTCCTTCCACGAGCCGGTACGTCCCGGGGACGTCCTGGTACTGGAGGGGACGGTCGAGTCCATGGGCGAGGAGACCGCGGTCCTCTCCGGCACCGCGTCGGTGAACGGCAGGACCGTGATGAAGGCCGAGGCCGTGATGTGCGCCCTGCTGCCCGCGGAGGACCTGGAGGACCCCGAGGACACGCGGCGGATGCTGGAACGGCTCACCCGGGTACCGGCCGGCGGTGGTCGCCGATGAACCGGATGAAGCCGACGGGGCCCGTGAAGGCGGTGGACTCCTTGGCGGGGCTCAAGCGGGTCGCCATCACCGGGGTCGGCGCCGTCACCCCTCTCGGCAACACCGCCGCGCAGACCTGGCAAGGCCTTGCCGAGGGCCGCAGCGGCGTGAGCGCCCTGGAGACCTTCGACGCCTCCACCTTCCCCGTCCGGATCGCCGGCCAGGTCAAGGACTTCGACCCGAAGAGCGTGGCTCCCGCCAAGCAACGGCGCCACCTCTCGCGCGCCGCACTGTTCGCGCTCGCCGCCGCCCAGGAGGCAGTGGCGGACGCGGGCGAGGGATGGGGCGCCACCGATCCGTACGACCGGGGTGTGGCCGTGGCCGGCACGGTCGGCAGGCCCGAACTCCAGGAACTGGTGGACATGTCGCACCAGTTGCGCACCAGCGACTTCCGCGATCTGTACCGGCAGGCCCCCGGGGACGTACTGCTGCGCAACCAGAACGTCGGGGTTGCCGCGATCGCCCGGGCCGGGGACTGCCGCGGCCCCATGGTCAGTGTCTCCACCGCCTGCGCCGGTGCCGCGCACGCGATCGGCGAGGCCTACCGGCGCATCCAGGAAGGCGAGTGCGCGTCGATGCTCGCCGGCGGCTTCGACGCGCTGACGACCTGGATGGACGTCCTCGGCTTCTCGCTGCTCGGCGCGATCACCGACCGCTGGAACGACGAACCCGAGCGGGCTTCCCGCCCCTTCGACTCCGACCGCTCCGGCTTCGTCCTCGGTGAGGGCGCGGTCATCGTGGCCCTGGAGGACTGGGACGGCGCGGTGGCACGCGGCGCCCGGATCCACGGCGAACTCGTCGGCTACGGCTCGACGCTGAACGCCTACCGGATCACCGACTCGCCGCCGGACGGCGGCGGCGCGATCTCCGCGATGCGGGACGCGGTGGCGGAATCGGGTCTCGGCACGGACGGCATCGACTACATCGCCGCGCACGGGACGTCCACGCCCGGCAATGACGCCAGCGAGACCCTTGCCATCCGGGAGGTCTTCGGGGAGTACGCCGAGGAGCTGTGCGTGAGTTCGCCCAAGTCCATGACGGGGCACCTCACTTCGGCGGCGGCAGGGGTCAATCTGATCGCCGCGCTCGGCGCCATCCGTGAGGGTCTGGTGCCACCGACCATCAACATCGACCGCCCCGATCCCCGGCTCGGTCTCGACTACGTGCCGAACGAGGCCGTACGTCGCCCGGTACGCGCCGCTCTGGTCAACGCCTTCGCGTTCGGCGGCACCAACGCCTGCTTCGTGGTCAAGGCCGCGAGGGGCGGAGGGACGGGCGAGGGACCGGGCGAAGGACTGAGTGGAGGCAAGGCAGCATGACAGTGTTCGACGAAGTTCTCGATGTGGTGCCGGGCGAGCGGGCCGTCGCCGTCCGCAACGTCCCCGGCACACTGCACGTGTTCGCCACTCACTTCCCCCGGTTCCCCGTCCTGCCGGGCGTGCTGATCCTGGACGACATCGTCCGGGCCGCCCGCCTCGCCGCGCCGAAGGCGCCGCGGGGCTCCCGCTGGGTGCTGGCCGAGGCGCGGCGGGTGCGCTACCGCCATTTCGCCGGGCCCGGTGACCGGCTGGAGATCAGCGTCAAGGTGATCGAGGCGACCGAGTCGTCCGTCACGTTCAAGGCGGCGGTCAGCGTGGACGGGCGGGACATCACCACCATCCGTGAACTCCGCCTGGACAAGCGGGACAAGAGCGAGGTGGCGGCATGAGACGGGTCGCGGTCACCGGCATCGGAGTGCTCACCGCCCTCGGCGACGGCCGGAGCGAGAACTGGAAGGCGCTCCTCGACGGGCACAGCGGCATCGGGCCGATCCAGGGGTACGACCCCTCCTCGCTCTCCACCCGGATCGCCGCCGAGCTGGCGGACTTCAAGGCCACCCGGTACGCCCCCCGCAAGTCCCTGCGGATGACCACGCGCAACGACCAGCTCGCCATCGCGGGCGCAGCGTTGGCGGTCGAGGACGCCGGGCTCGACCTCGAGGCGGCCGGGTACGACCCGCAGCGGGCCGGAGTGTTCGTCGGAGGCAACAAGGAGATCTCCAATCCGGAGCATCTGCTGGAGGGCAGTCTGGCGGGCCGGCGCGAGGACGGCCGGGCGGATCTGCGGCAGCTCGGCGAGCGCGCCTCGTCCGCCTTCTACCCGCTGTACTTCGTGGAGGGCCTGCAGTCCGCCTCGCTCTTCCACCTCTCGCACGCGCATGGATTCAAGGGCGCCAATTCCTACTACCACGGCACCGCCGACGCCGGAGTGACGGCGCTCGCCCGGGGCTTCCGCTCGATCCGCCACGGTGAGTCCGATGTGGTGATCGCCGGCGGCTTCGACGATGCCGCGTCCTGGTGGGTGATGTCCAAGATGGACGGCCTCGGCGTGCTCACCACCCGTAACCAGGCGGGCGCGGCCGCCTTCCGTCCGTACGACCGGGAGCGCAGTGGCTCGGTGCTGGGCGAGGGCTCGGCCTTCCTGGTCCTCGAGGAATGGGAGTCCGCGCGGCGCCGCGGCGCCCATGTGTACGCGGAGGTCGGCGGCTTCGGCGCGACCCAGGACCCCGACCTGGTCACCCCGCACCCGGACGGCGTGCCGCTGGCCGCCGCGGTGCGGCGGGCGCTGCGCGAGGCCGGGGTGGACGCCGGTGACGTCGACTACGTGGCCGCCCACGGATGCGCGACGCGACTCGGCGACCGCACCGAGGCGCGGGCGCTGACCCGGGTGTTCGGACGCGACTCCGCTACCGCGGCGGGCAGCGTCAAACCGGCCACCGGCCATCTCGTCGCCGGCGCGGGCGCGCTGAACGCGGCGGTCTGCGCGATGGCGATCGACGGCTCGGCGCTCCCGCCGACGCTGGGCTTGGACCGGATCGATCCGGAGTGCGCGGGGATGGACTGGGTGGCCGGGCAGGCCCGCGAGCAACAGGTGCGGCACACCGTGGCGATCGGCCGCGGGCTGGAAGGACAGCAGACGGCGCTCGTACTGAGCGCCCCCGTCGAACAGGCTCAGAGGGGGAATTGACGATGGACCCACAGCACAGGGGCAGCGGAGTGACCGTGGTGGGTGCGGGGGCGATCTCGGCGCTGGGGCCCACTGCCCGGCACCTATGGGACGGCGCGCGGCGGGGGGAGGTCGGCATCCGTCCCGTACAGGCCCTGGAGATGAACGGGCTCGGCACCAAGCTCGGCGGCGAGGTGACGGACCCGGTGGAGCCCTCGCGCGGCTACCGGCATCCGGACGGATTCCGCGAGCGCGCGATCGAACTCGCCCTGGTGGCCGCCGAGGAGGCGATGGCGGCACTGCCCGCGGGTCTGGTGGACTCCGAGCGGTTCGGCGTCGTGCTCGGCACCTGCAATGCCGGGCTGCTTTCGGGCCGGGAGTGGCTTCGGGCCGTACTCGACGGTGAAGTCCCGGATCCGGAACTGCCGTTGCTGGTCACTCCGCAGGCGCTGGCCGAGTCGGTGGGCGCGGCCTTCCGGCTGCGCGGCCCGGTGCTCGCGGTGAACACCGCGTGCGCCTCGGGCGCCAACGCGATCGGGCTCGCCGCCGATCTGCTGCGCGCGGGCCGGGCCGATGCCGTGCTCGCCGGTGGCAGCGACGCCTTCTCGGACGTCTGCTTCGCCGGGTTCAACGCGCTCCAGTCGCTGTCGCCCGAGCCTGCCGCCCCGTACGACGCGGGGCGGCAGGGGCTCTCGCTCGGCGAGGGCAGCGGCATGGTCGTGCTGGTCCGTTCCGACTTCGCCCGCGAGCACGGGCTGACCGGCATCGCCGACATCGCCGGCTACGGACTCTCCGCAGACGGCTTCCACTCCACCGCCCCGCAGCCGGAGGGCAGGGGCGCGGCCCGGGCCATCGTGTCGGCGCTTCGGCTGTCCGGGATCACGCCGGCGCAGATCGGCTACGTCAACGGGCACGGCACCGGCACCCCGAAGAACGACCCGGCAGAGACCAACGCCATCCGGCTCGCGCTCGGCGAGGTGGAGGCGGCCCGTACGCCGGTCTCCAGTACCAAGTCCATGATCGGCCACATGCTCGGCGCCGCCGGGGCGGCCGAGGCCATCGTGACGGCGCAGGCGCTGGCCGACCAGCTGGCGCCGCCCACCGCCGGGTACACCACGCCCGATCCCGACTGCCCGCTCGACTACATCCCGGGACCTGCCAGGCCCTTGGACACCGGTGCCGCCCTCTCCAACAACTTCGCCTTCGGCGGGGCCAATGCCTCGCTGGTGCTGACCAGGACGGCGGACGGCCACTGCCCGCCGCAGCCGGAGACCGATCGAGTGGTGATCACCGGCATCGGGCTGCTCAGCCCGGCCGGCTCCACGTCGGCCGAGGTCTGGTCGGCCTACACCCGTGGCCAGTGCCCGGTGGAATGGGACGGCGGACTGCGCGCCGGCCGGGTCGCCTTCGACCCCGACCCGTATCTGACGAAGCGCGAGCGCCGCCGGATGGACCGGCTCGCCCAGTTCTCCATCGCAGCCACCGCCAAGGCTCTCGCGGACGCGGGCTTCGAGCCCGGCAGCGCGGCGGCCGAGGCGCTCGGCATCGTCTTCGGCACCGGTACGGGACCCATGGAGGCGATGGAGAAGTTCACGACTCCGCTGCTCGCCGAGGGGCCCGCCGCCGCCGACCCGTCCGTCTTCCCGAACACCGTCTACAACCAGGCCGCCGGGCAGGTCGCCATCCACCTCGGTCTGCGCGGACCGACGTCCACGCTCTCGGTGGGCCACGCCACCGGCGCCGCCGCGCTCGCCTACGCCGCGGATCTCCTGGCGGCCGGCCACGCCGACGCCCTGGTGTGCACGGTCACCGACACGCTGACCGAGCAGGTGGGCCGGGCGTACGCGGCGGTCGGCGCGGCCTCGACGCGGGAGCCGGGTGAGGCGGCCGACGGACGGTTCACGCTCGCCGAGGGCAGCGTCGCCGTCGTTCTGGAGCGGCGCTCCGCGGCGATCGCGCGCGGTGCCACCGTCCTGGGCGAGGTGCTCGGCCACGGCATGGCCTCCGACGCCAGCCGGGCCCGGCTCTGGGACGCGCGCGGCCGGGGCCTGGAGCGCGCGATGCGTGCGGCCCTGGACGACGCCGGGCTGGCGCCGACCGGTGTGGACGCGGTGTGGCTCGCCGCGGCCGGGCTGAGAGCCGCCGACGCCGCCGAGAGCCAGGCGGTGCAGCGGCTGTTCCACCCCTACGGGGTCCCGCCGTTGCACGCGCCGAAGATCGTCCTCGGCGAGCCGATGGGTGTCGGCGGGGCGCTGACGCTCGCGCTCGCCCTGCACCAGGGCCGGCTCGGTGGCCGCCCGGTGCTGTTGAACAGCTCCTCCCTCGGCGGCAGCCATGTGTCGCTGGCCGTGCGCTGCGGCGTCGAGGAATCCCGTACCACCACTACGTCTGGAGAAGCCCGATGAAGCTCCAAGGACAGATCGCCCTCGTCACCGGCGGTTCCCGCGGCATCGGTGCCGCCGTCTGCCGCCGGCTGGCCGCCGACGGTGCCGCGGTCGCCATCAACTACCGCAGCTCCGAGGGCCCGGCGAAGGAGCTGGCCCGTGAGATCGAGGCGGCCGGCGGGCGCGCGATCACCGTGCACGGCGATGTCGCGGACCCCGCCGACGCCCTGGAGATGGTCCGCCAGACCGTTGACGACCTCGGCGGTCTGGACATCCTGGTCAACAACGCCGGGGTGGCCCAGGACGCGCTCATCTTCACCATGGAGATGGACGACTGGCTGGACGTCATGAAGGTCAACTTCGGCGGCGTCTTCCACTGCACCAAGGCCGCGCTGCCGCACTTCATGAGCAAGGGCGCGGGCGTGATCGTCAATGTCTCCTCCGTCATGGGTGAGCGCGGCTGGGTCGGCGAGTCCAACTACGCCGCGTCCAAGGGCGCGGTCAACGCCTTCACCCGCTGCTGCGCCATGGAGGCGGCGCGCTTCGGCATCCGGGTCAACGCGGTACTGCCCGGTTTCGCCCCCACCGATCTGGTGGCGGGTCTGACGGAGGGCGCCACCGGCCGCTCCATCAAGAAGCAGATCCCGATGCGCGACTTCGGCGAGGTCGAGCAGATCGCGGACGTGGTCCGCTTCCTGAGCGGCCCCGAGTCCTCGTACATGACCGGCTCGCTGGTCAACGTGGACGGCGGCGCGATGACCGCGCTGGGTCTGGGGCGCCCATGAGCAGCCTCGGAGATACCGCGCTGCGCACCGCTGCCCGCGACGAGCTGCCGCGCGAGACGATGGAGCAGCGGGCGGACGAACTGCGCATCATCAAGGAGGAGTTGTACGCGGGGGATTCGGCTGCCACCGAACGCCAGCGCGCCAAGGGCAAGCTGACCGTCCGCGAGCGCATCGAACTCCTCCTGGACAAGGACTCGTTCACCGAGATCGAGCCGCTGCGCCGGCATCGTGCCACCGACTTCGGCATGGACCGCCGGCGCCCGCACGGCGACGGTGTCGTCGCCGGGTGGGGCCGGGTGCACGGCCGTGAAGTCCTGCTGTATGCCCATGACTTCAGAATCTTCGGCGGCGCGCTCGGCGAGGCGCACGCCCAGAAGATCCACAAGGTGATGGATCTGGCCGAGGCCAGTGGCGTACCGCTGATCTCGCTCTGCGACGGTGCCGGGGCGCGCATCCAGGAGGGAGTGACCGCGCTCGCCGGGTACGGCGGGATCTTCAGCCGCAACGTCCGGGCCTCCGGTCTCATCCCGCAGATCAGTGTCGTGCTCGGACCCTGCGCGGGCGGAGCCGCCTATTCCCCCGCACTGACCGATTTCGTCTTCATGGTGCGCGGCACCTCGCAGATGTTCCTGACCGGGCCCGATGTGGTCCAGGCCGTCACCGGTGAGAAGCTCACCCAAGACGAACTGGGCGGCGCGGACATGCACTCCCAGGTCTCCGGCCTTGCGGCGTTCGCCCATGACGACGAGGAGTCCTGCTTCGAGGACGTACGCCACCTGCTGTCGCTGCTGCCGTCCAACAACCGGGAGATGCCTCCGGCCGAGGTCCCCGAGGATCCGGCGGACCGCTCGGGCGACGCGCTCTTCGACATCGTCCCCGTCGATCCGCAGGCCGCCTACGACATGCGCAAGGTGATCGAGGAGATCGTCGACGACGGCGACTTCTTCGAGGTGCACGAGGGCTGGGGCACCAGTCTGATCTGCGCCCTGGCGCGGCTGGACGGACACACGGTGGGTGTCATCGCCAACCAGCCGATGCAGATGGCCGGCGTCCTGGACATCCACTCGTCGGAGAAGGGCGCCAGGTTCGTCCAGACCTGTGACGCCTTCAACATCCCACTGGTCACGCTGGTGGACGTGCCGGGCTTCCTGCCCGGGGCCGACCAGGAGCGCGGCGGGATCATCCGGCACGGCGCCAAGCTGCTGTACGCGTACTGCAATGCCACCGTTCCCCGGATCCAGGTCATCGTGCGCAAGGCGTACGGCGGTGCGTACATCGTGATGGACTCCCGCTCCATCGGCACCGACCTGTCCTTCGCCTGGCCCACCAACGAGATCGCGGTGATGGGCGCGGAGGGCGCCGCCAATGTCGTCTTCCGCAAGCGGATCGCCGCGGCCGACGATCCGGAGGCGGAGCGCGCCGAGGTCATCGAGGACTACAAGCGCACCCTGATGCATCCGTACTACGCGGCGGAGCGCGGACTGGTCGACGATGTCATCGACCCGCGCGACACCCGTTCGGTGCTCATCCGCTCGCTGGCACTGCTGCGCGCCAAGTACGTACCGCTGGTGCAGCGCAAGCACGGGAATCCGCCGCAGTGAGCGGCTCCGTGGAGCCGACCGCGGCCGGCGGCGGCCCCGCCTCGGAGGAGCTCTACGCGGTGCTGAGCGGCAACCCCACCCCGGAGGAGCTCTGCGCGGTGCTGGTGGCCCTGCGGCTCGCCTCAGCGCCTGCGGCGGCCCCCGCACACCCGAAGTCCGTGCGCCGCACGGACCCCTGGCCGGTGCCGCGTTCCGCACCACCGGTCCCGCCCGTTTCCTGGGCGCGCTGATCACGGTGTATCCGCAGCCCGTGTCGACAGATCTGACAGTACGAGAACACCAAGCACGCTGCTCCCATCCCAGTCCCGGAGGACCATCCATGGATCGCAACACCATCGTCGAGGCCGTGAACGAAGCAGTCATCGACGCCCTGGGCGCCGAGACCGACGAGGTCGTGCCCGAGGCCACCCTGCTGGACGACCTGGGCGCCGAATCGATCGACCTGCTCGACATCCTGTTCCGCCTGGAGCGCTCGCTCGGCATCAAGATCCAGGCGGCGGAGCTGGCGGCCTATGTCCAGGGCGGCATACCGGACGAGGAGTTCGGCGACGAGAACGAGATCGTCTCGGCGGCCGGCCTGGCCCAGCTGAAGAAGGTCATGCCGCAGATCGACACCGCCGATCTCACCGGCAAGCTCCAGGCAACCCGGGTCATGGGCCTGTTCACCGTCGACAACCTGGTGGGCCTGGTCGAGCACCGCGCCGCGCTCGCCGCAGTCTGAGGGGGCCGTACCAGATGACCGCAGTACACATCATCGGCACCGGCGGCTATCAGCCCGGTGACCCGATCTCCACCGAGGAGATCGCGCGCCTCGTCGGGCCGCTGCCCGACGAGGTGCGCGAGGGCCTCTCGATCGAGCGCCGGTTCTGGATGATCGACCCGGCCACCGGCGAACACCGCGAGAACAACTCGGACATGGCCTACAAGGCCGCCGTACGGGCTCTGGACTCGGCCGGTCTGGAAGCCGGCGACATCGACCTGATCATCCTCGCCACCGGCACCCCCGACTACCCGCTGCCGCCGCTGGTCAACATGGTCCAGGAGCGTCTCGGTCTCGTCCGCTGCGCCACCCTGGAGATCCGCTCGGGCGGCGCGGGCGTCGTCCAGGGCCTGGATGTCGCCCGGATGTATCTGGAGGCGGGGGTCTACAAGACCGCGCTGGTGATCGGGAGCGAGGCCATCTCCCCGGTACTGGCGCCGATCTTCCTCGGCAAGGATCCGTACAAGATCCGCATGCGGGACCGGATGCCGGTCTACATGTTCGGCGACGGCGCGGGAGCGATCGTGCTGCGCGCCGACGAGAGCGCGGAGTCCGGCGGTCTCCTGGGCGCCGCGATGGAGGCCATCGGCGGCGACCGCAAGGCCGGCATCCACTCGGTGGGCGGTGGCACCCATGCGCCGATCCACGAGCAGCTCAAGGCCAAGCGGCTCGTCGACCTGAAGGTCGACGTCGTCGGTGCCGGGGACTTCACGCCCGTGATGGTCACCGAGGCGATCAGCAGCACACTGCGGCACAGCAAGGTGGACGTCGACTCCATCGACCTCTGTCTGATTCCCGAGGGGAACGTCGGGTGGATGCTCGACGCGCTGCAGGAGCTGGGCCTCGACACCGCCGAGTGGAAGGCGCTCGACGGCAAGGTCTTCGACAGCCTCTCCACCATGGGGGCCGTCGGCTGCGCCGCGGTGCCGCTCTTCCTCGACGACGCCTGGCGTACCGGCCGGATCAAGCCGGGCGACCGGCTGATGCTGGTCGGCGTCGAGTCCACCAAGTGGATCTACGCGGGTGCTGTCGTGGACTGGACCGCGGCCGCCCCGGCGGGCTGAGAAGGGAACCGGTCATGACGTCCCGTACCAGCCCACAGCCGTCGGCGGCCGCGACGGCGCTCGGTGGCGCGGTCGTGGCCGGGCAGTTCCGGCAGGCGATGGGGAGGTTCCTCACCGGCGTGGCGGTGGTCACGTCGTGGGGGGCCGAAAGGCCTCACCGGGACCCAGCCTCCCCTCTTGCACCCCTCTCCCCCCCCCCCCCCCCCCCCCTTGTTCCCCCTCGCCCCACCCCCCCCCGCCCCCACCCACACCACC
>NZ_JBHUBS010000004.1:239855-270453 GCF_042788835.1 Streptomyces sp. NPDC056883
GGGGGCGCGGTGGTGGCTGGGCGTTTGGGGGGGGGGGGGGGGGGTTTCTTCACGGGTGGGGTGGTGTTCATTTTGTCCTCCCCCCCCTTCCCCCCCGGGACCACGGTCTCCTCGCTGGCATCGGTCTCCCTCGATCCACCGATGCTGCTGGTCTGCCTGAGCCACACCTCGCGCGGCGCCCGGACGATCGGCTCCACCGGTGAATTCACCGTGAACGTGCTGGGGCGGGAGCAGTCCGAACTGGCGGGCTGGTTCGCCTCGTCGAGACGACCGCTCGGCAGCGCGGGCTTCGCCGGCGTGCCGCACCGCATCGGTGACACGGGCATCCCGGTGCTCGACGGAGCCGTCGCGCACCTGGACTGCCGGGTGGCCCAAGAGGTCTCCGCGGGCGACCACAGCATCTTCATCGGAGAAGTCACCGGCATCGGATGCGCCGAACCGGCCGATCCGCTCGCTTACCACCAGGGGCAGTTCCTGTCCCTGCGATGACACGCTCGGCCCCGGGGGCCGGCGCACACCACGCGCCGGCCCTCTGGCGCACGCGCCGGACCACCCCACGGAGGGTTCCCATGAACGACATCGCCTTCCTCTTCCCCGGGCAGGGATCCCAACGGCCCGGGATGGGAGCAGATCTGATTGCACGTCATCCCGAGTTGATGGACCGCTACTACCGGCCCGCCGACGACCTTCTCGGCTTCGAGCTGTCGCGGCTGTGCCTCGAGGGCTCCGCCGAGGATCTGGTTCCCACCGAGATCACCCAGCCCGCGGTGTTCCTCACCAGCATCGCCGCCCTGGATGTGCTGCGCGGCCATGGCATTGCCCCGTCGGTCGCGGCCGGGCACAGCCTCGGCGAGTACACGGCGCTGGTCTGCGCCGGGGTGCTGGAATGGACCGACGCCTTGCGACTGGTGCGCAAGCGAGGGCAGTTGATGGCGGGAGTCAACGAGCGCACGCCCGGTGCCATGGCCGCCATCATCGGCCCGTCGGCCCGCCAGGTGGAAGAGCTCTGCGCCGGCATACGCGAGAGGGACGGCAAGGTCGTCGAGGTCGCGAACTACAACCACCCCGGGCAGCATGTCGTGTCCGGCGAACGCGCGGCGGTTCGCGCGGCGGTGGAGGCCGCCAAAGCCGTCGGGGCCGAGCGCTCGGTCATGCTGAATGTCGGCGCCCCCTTCCACTGCAGCCTCATGAGCGCGCTGGAGGAGGAGTTCACCGCCGAACTGGATCAGGTCGTGTTCTCCGACCCGGTGCTGCCCGTGCTGGCCAATGTGACGTCTGCCCGCATACGAACCGGAGCCGAGGCGAAACGGCTGCTGGGCCGTCAGCTGGCGGGTGCGGTGCGCTGGTCGGACACGCTGCAGGCGATAGCGGCGAGCGGCATCCAGACCTTCGTCGAGGTGGGGCCGGGGCGCGTGCTCAGCGGCTTCTGCCGCAGTGCGCTACCGGAAGCCGAGTGCTATCCCGCGGGTGAGATCCGGCGCATCGACCGGCTGCTCCGGTCCCTTGAGCAGGTGGTTCCGCTTTCCGCCTGACGGCACTTCCATCCGCGGGCGTGGCCGGATACGGAGAGTCCCGCGACCCACATACTCGTCGGTATTGTGGTTCGCGGGACTCTCCTTTACCCTGCATCTAGTTAAGGGACGAACTAAATGGTGGAGGTGACCGGGGTGCGCGACGCCGATAACGCGGCGCTGGGCAAGCTCTCGGAAGCCCTTGGGGCGCCCCCGCAGGAGATGCTCCAGAACGCCAAGGCCCTGTTTCCCTTTATCGCGTTCGAGGCCGCAATGGACGGCGAGGCGATGGAGAGCGAGACGATGGAGAGCGAGGAGCCGCTCGCCGCCCTGGAGGGCCGGTCTTCCGACTCAGCCGGCTGACACCCGGCTGCTCCGGGGCCCTGACCGCAGTTCGGAGCCGCTTTCCTCGGCATATGCCCGCAGGCCCATCTTCTTGATGGAGTCGAAGAGCTCCTTGGCCTGTCCGGAGCGGTCCGCCTCACGCTCCAAGGCGCGCTCCAGATGCTTCAGGCAGCGCCCGCGAATGGGCCCTATCGATCCCCGGGCCAGTCCGAGCGTGGCGCTCACCTCGTCGTACGACATCGGTGGCTCGGCCACGAGCAGGCCCAGCAGCGCCTGGCACTTCGGCGACAGCGAGCAGAAGGCGAGGAGCACTTCGTCACGGGTCTCGCGATCAAGTGCCGTCTCCTCCGGCTGGTTCGCAGACGGCTGAGGCCGGTCGAACACCTCCGGGTCCTCGATCGGCGTGCTCCGGCCGGACTTCTGGATGTGCTTCAGGCTCTCTCGTCGAGCCGAGACGGAGATCCAGTGGGCCAGCTTCTCCGGGTCCCGGAGCTTCCCCAGGTGCTGGATGACTCGCATCCAGGTGGTCTGGCTGACGTCCTCGCAGTCGGCTGCGGAGAGCCGGTGGCCACGTGCTATGGCCCAAATCAGAGGTGTGTAGCGCTCGACGATCCGGTACCAGCTCTCCGGGTTCCCGTCCAGGCATTCATCCACGAGCTTATGCAGAGCAAAGTCTTCCATAATTCCCCCCGTTGCTCTCACGTATTGCTCCGAAACCCTTGGTCTGCCGGTCCGTCCGGGCATCGCCGCTGGTCGCGGCACTGCCTACAGGAACCCGCAGAGTTTCGGTTCAATAAGAATCTGGATCTCAAAAACCTCATGTCCCCCACTACGAGCGTCAACTATACGTCAGGGCCCCGTCAAAGTCGTGTGGCGTTCGCTTCGTGAACGCGTGAGGCCGAGGGGCGCGAGGGGTCGGTTAGCGTCGCGGGAGTTACGGCGAAGTCCCTTGGCGATGTCTGTCGTTGCCGCGTGTTGGAGGGCACCGATGGCGAGATTGCGCCAGCGGGGAAGGCATTGTCAAGTGTTTCTCTAGTTGCCGAGTCGGGGGCGCACCGAAGGTGCGGCCGGCCCGATCCGGCGCCCCGGTCAGCCGTCGCGGGGCGGCCGGTGACCCGTTTCCCCGTGCAGAAGTGTTCGGTCATCTCGGAACGGTGGTCACTCGCTGCGCTCAGATGGCGTCGGGGCCGGAAGGGTGCTGATCCTCGGGGGCGTATCCACGGCGCCCCTTCGCGGATCGGAGAGGCAGAGGCGGCTGTGGCTGAGGCCGGAGCCCTGTGGACCGAGAGGAAACAGCACTGTGGACATCAAGGGAGAACTCCGTGTGGCGAAGCTGGCGGACGTGCCACCGGGAGGGCTGCTGAGCGTGGACTTCGGCGGAGTCCGGGTGCTGCTCGCCCATGCCGACGGCGAGCTCCACGCGGTGCGCGACGAATGCTCGCACGAGGCGGCGAAACTCTCCGACGGGGAGCTGGAGGGCGCCACGGTGGAGTGCCCCTGGCACTTCAGCCGGTTCTGCCTGCGCACCGGGACGGCCCTGGACTTCCCGGCGATGGACCCGATCGACACCTATGCGGTGCGGGTGGAGGGCGGGGACATCCTGCTCTCCAGGGCGGCCGGCGGTGCGGACCGATGAGTGGTGAGCCGCCGAGGGGCGCGGTACGGCGGTCGCTGAAGGTGGCGTCCCTGCCGCTGGGGCTGGCGGGCCGCACCGCGTTCGGCCTGGCCCGGCGGCTGGCGGGGGGTGCCGAGGAAGCGATTCGTGCCGAGATCGAGGAACGCACCGCCAAACAGCTCTTCGCCGTCATCGGTGAGCTCAAGGGCGGGGCACAGAAATTCGCCCAAGTGCTGAGCGTCATGGAGAGCGGTCTGCCGGAGAAGCTGGTCCGCCCCTATCGCTCGGCACTGACCAGCCTGCAGGAGGCCGGACCCGCCCTGCCCGCGCGGATCGTGCACGGGGTGCTGGCTGAGCAACTGGGCCGTGACTGGCGGGAGAAGTTGCCCGAGTTCGCCGACCGGCCGGTGGCCACCGCGTCGATCGGCCAGGTGCACCGGGGCCGCTGGCACGACGGCACGGAGGTCGCAGTCAAGATCCAGCACCCGGGCGCCGCCGACGCGCTCGCCTCGGACCTCGGTCATCTGAACCGGATCGGCTGGATTCTCGACCGGGTGGCCGGCGGTGAGGTCAATGCCCGCGAGATCCTGGCGGAGCTGCGGGAGCGGATGACCGAGGAGCTGGACTACCGGCAGGAGGCCGAGTCCCAGACGGCGTTCGCCGATGCCTTCGACGGCGATCCCGACTTCGTGGTGCCCCGGGTGGTGGCGGGTACCGGCCGGGTTCTGGTGTCCGAGTGGCTGGAGGGCGTCCAGGCGTCCGCGGTCATGGACGACGGCAGCCAGGATGACCGTGACCGGCTGGGGCTGCTGCTGGCCAGGTTCCTCCTCGCCGGGCCGCAGCGGGTGGGTCTGCTGCACGCCGATCCGCACCCGGGGAACTTCCGGCTCACCGGGGACGGACGGCTCGGGGTTCTCGACTTCGGTGCCGTGGCCCGGCTTCCGGACGGATTCCCGTCCTGGATCGGTCAGGTGATGCGTGCCTGCGTCGAGAAGGACCCGGACCGCATGGCCGAGGTGATGCGGGACGCCGGAATGCTGAAGGAGGACCGGTCGGGGGGCGCGGCGGGCCGGAGGGAGGACTTCGGCTGGTTGCTCGGCTCGTTCGAGCCGATGTCGCGGCCGCTGGCCACCGAAGAGTTCACCTTCGGCCGGGAATGGATGCGTGAGGTCATGGGGCGCGCCACCTTCGCGCAGGACGCGGAACTGATCAGGGCACGGTTGCGGATGCCGCCGGAGCACGCGCTGGTCCAGCGGGTGTGGCTCAGTGAGCTCGGGATGCTCAGCCAGTTGGGGGCCCGGGTTCCCTACCGCGCGGAGGCGATCGCGTGGCTTCCGGGTTTTGCGCCCGCGGTATCGGATGTAGCGGAGTGATGTCGGCTCAGTCGGGTGTGGTGTCCCTGGCGTGGGCGATGAGCCCGGCGGCGATCACCGATGCGAGATCGTCGAGCAGGGTGTCGTCCACCGGCAGGTGAAAGGCGAACAGGGCGAGGAACAGGGGCCCGCCCAGCAGGAGATGGGCCAGTGTGGGGTCCATCGGCCCGGGCAGCTCGCCCCGCGCTTCGGCGCGCCCGAGGATCGCCGCGAGATCACGCTGCTCCTGAGCGATGAAAGTGCTCTGGAAGCGGGCTACCAGCGCGGAGTCGCGGGACATCTCGAGCATGAGCGCGGGGGTCACCACACGGGCCGCCGGCGCCGAGAGGCGGTCGCGGATGAGACGTGCCATCGCGGCGATGTCCTCATGCAGCGAGCCGGTGTCCGGCGGCGGCTCGATGTCCATGCCGTGCACGCCGGCGGCGAAGAGCAGCTCCGCCTTGGATCCGAACCTGCGGTAGATGGCGGCCTTGCCCACGCCCGCACGGGCGGCGATCGAGTCCATGGTCACCCCGGCGTAGCCGACCTCGGCGAGGAGCTCGCGTGCGGCCCGCAGCGCGGCGGTGTCGATCTGATTGTCCCGGGGGCGGCCCAGTCGTGGTGCGGGGTTCGGCATGGTGCAAGTATACGATACTCGAGTTCCGGAACTCTAGTATTGTAATGTCCCGGGGTCCGACCGGAGCTCCGCGCCAGGCCAAGGCTGTCGGGATCCGGGCCGGGGCGGCGGTGCGACCCGGAGAAGAAGGCCTCCGCGCGGGTGTATCCCGAGCGGACTGGTGCGGATCTCATCAACTGACAGCGGAGAGAGGCGGACGCCATGCGTAGCCCCAAGATCGATCTGAGGATGGCCAGTTGCGACAGCTGGCTGCCGGAGTACCAGTGGCGTACCCACCACGGACGGAGCGTGCGGGCCGAGCCCGCGGTCGCCGCGCGGGCGGTGCGCGACGTGGTCCCCGGCGACATGTACGTCATCCGTCCGCTGGTCTTCGCACGCAGCATTCCGGCCCGCCTCATGTCCGCCAAGAAGGAGCGCTATCTGGCGAAGGACGCACGCGTCATCGACGGGCTGTACGAGGGAGTGGGTGCCTTTCCGCTCCAGGACGACCCGGACGGTGACCTCGTCGTCGGCTTCGCGGGGCAGCCGTGGGCCTTGCGGCAGAACTGGCTCACGCTGACCCCCGACGAGTACCGGGACTTCGACGAGCCGGGGCACATCAAGGGCCTCATGGCCTTCTCGGTCGGCACCCGCGGCTCACAGACGCACCTGCACACCGAAACCAGGGTCTACGGGACCGACCACGCCTCCGTACGCCGATTCCGGCCCTACTGGCTGCTGATCGAACCCTTCAGCAGCCTCATCCGCCACGACTGGCTGGCCGCGGCGGCCCGCAACGCGGGGAGTTGAGCGTGGCAAAGAGCGGCAAAGAGACGGAGAGACGATGCCCAGCAGAACGGCGCCTGTCGCGCCCGACATCAGGAAGATCGCACCACGGGTGCTCGACGACCTGTGGAACAAGCGGGACCTCGCGGTCATAGACGAGCACTTCAGCTCCGGGGTGGTGACCCATGTTCCGCTTCCGGGACAGCCCGTCATCCACGGGATACCGGGCCTGCGGGACCTGGCGAGCCAGATGTTCACCGCCATGCCCGACCTGTCCCGCACCACCCACGAGGTGCTCGCCCAGGGCGAGAAGGTCATGGTGCGCGGTGAGTTGAGGGGGCACCACCTCGGCACGCTGATGGGAATTCCGCCCACCGGCATGCCCACGTACCTCACCGAGCACGTGATCCTGCGCTTCTCCGGCAGCAAGATCGTCGAGATGTGGCAGCAGGCCGACTACCTGGGCGTGCTCGGCCAGATAGGCATCACCCCGCCCGAGGGTGCAGGGCCGCTCGGCACCGTGGCCCACACCTTCAAGACCGTCGGCCGGCTCGGCGCGCTGATGGCCAAGGACCGGATCAAGCAGCGCAGGGGAGTCGGTCGATGACCGTGGACGGACAGCTCGCAAGCGCCTCGGACGCCGGGACGGGTGCGCCGGCGGCCGGAGGGTTCAAGCTGACCAGGGAGCACATCCTGATGGTCTCCGACCTCTCCTGGTCGGATGACAACTCCCAGGCATTGCCCTGGTATTCGCCCGACTACAAGTGCTACCTCCCCGGCCGGCCGGTGCTCAACGGAGGCCGGGAATTCCTGGACACCCTCAACCTGGTACGGGCGGCGAAGCCCGACGTCGACATCGAATGGCACGACATCCTCATCGACGGCAATGAGGCGGTGCTGCACGTGACCTTCCGGGGCACGCACCTCGGCCCGCTCTTCGGCATCCCGCCGACCAAGCGCGCGCTGGAAATCGGCGAGATCATCATCGAGAAGTACGACGACCAAGGCCGTATGCGCGAGTTCCGCCAGGAGGGCGACTACGCCGGGATGCTGACCCAGATGGGCATCGTCCCGCCGCCCGGAACCGGCCCCCTCGGCACTCTGGCGCATTCCATCAGGACCGCGGTCCGGCTGACCCGCCTTGACCGTGAGTACCGAAGGACGCATGCGCGTTAGCGCCGGCGCACGGTCGCTGCCGCGCCGGTGAGCAGCCCTCCCGGTGTGCGCCCGAGTACCCCCACCTCACGAAACAGAACGGAGCGTCATGCTCGCGCGCATCGGCAGGGCCGTCACGGCCAGGCCCAGATCCTTCCTCCTCGCCATCATCGGCTTCGTCGTACTGAGCGGAGCCGTGGGGGGAGGGGTCGTCAGCAAGCTGGCGGGAGGCGGGTTCGAGGATCCGGCCGCCCAGTCGAGCCTCGCCCGGGAGGCACTCGCCCAGGACTTCGGCGTACGCAGCCCCAACCTCGTCCTCCTGGTGAAGACGGAGGGCTCCGTGGACGGGGACGCCGCGGCCCGGGACGGCGCCGGGCTCGCGGAGCGCCTCGGCCGCGAACCGGGCATCGAGCAGGTGACTTCGTACTGGACGTCGGGCAGGCAGCCCTCGCTCCGGGACGGGCAGGGGGACACGGCGCTGGTGCTGGCCCACATCGGGGGCGACGAGACCGCGGCAGCCAAGCGGATCGAGGGGCTGCGCAAGGAATTCTCCGGCTCCCAGGGAGTGTTGGAGGTCAAGCTCGGCGGCAGTGTCGCCGCGGCCCAGGACACCGAGAAGGCCGCCCAGGAAGACCTGATGGCCATGGAGCGGATCGCGTTCCCCGTGCTGTTCCTGGTGCTGATGCTGGTCTTCGGCAGCCTGGTGGCCGCGCTGCTGCCGATCCTGATGACGATCCCGGTCGTGGTCGGGGTACTGCTGCTGCTGAGGGTCATGGCCGAGTTCATGGACGTGTCGGTGGTCGCGCTCAACGCCACGACGATCGTCGGTCTGGGACTCGCCATCGACTACAGCCTGTTCGTGGTCTCGCGCTATCGCGAGGAACTCCAGCGGCTCGGCGGCGATGTCACCGACAAGGACGTCAGGTCCGCGGCGATCGTCGCCTCGGTGAGGACGGCGGGCCGGACGGTGCTGTTCTCGGCGCTGACGGTGATGCTGTCACTGGCCGCCCTCGCGGTGTTCCCGCTGTACTTCCTGCGCTCCATCGCCGTGGCGGGAATCGGTGTCGCGCTGT
Source organism: Streptomyces sp. NPDC056883 (assembly GCF_042788835.1). Classification (NCBI taxonomy): domain Bacteria; kingdom Bacillati; phylum Actinomycetota; class Actinomycetes; order Kitasatosporales; family Streptomycetaceae; genus Streptomyces; species Streptomyces sp. NPDC056883. The sequence goes on from NZ_JBHUBS010000004.1 coordinate 248,309, forward strand.
TCGCCGCGCTGGCCGCCATCGTGGTCGTACCCACCCTGCTCGCGCTCTTCGGCTCGAAGATCAACAGCCTGGACGTACGCAAGCCGTTCCGGCGCCGCACGGCCCGTGCCGCGGCCGGCGGAAACCCGCCCGGCGAGCGGCGAGGCTTCTGGTACCGGACCGCCGGCCTGGTGATGCGCTTCCCGCTGCCGGTCGCGGCGTTCGGAGTCGTCGCGCTCCTCGCACTCGGCGCGCCGTTCACCGGGGTGCGCTTCAGCCTGCCCGACGACCGGCAGCTTCCGAAGAGTTCGGAAAGCCGCCAGGTGGGCGAGGCGCTGAGGACCGACTTCGCATCCCGCGAGGCCGATGCCGTCACGGTCGTGGCCGCCGGAATCGGCGACGGCAGGACCAAGTCCGAAGAGATCGGCGACTATGCGCAGAGGCTGTCGAAGGTCGACGGAGTCGCCTCCGTGACCTCCTTCGCGGGGGTGTTCACCGAGGGTGCCCGGGTCGCGGAACCCGGACCCGCCACAGCGCCCACGGCTTCGGCGGCCGGTACGTATCTGCGGGTCGTGCCCAGCGTGGAGACGTACTCCGACAGCGGCGAGCGGCTCGTCGACGACCTGCGCGCGGTGGACGCTCCCTGGCCGGTGCAGATGACCGGTGCGGGACCCGCGCTCGCCGACACCAAGGAGACGCTCGGCGACAATCTGCCGCTCGTGCTCGGCTTCATCGCGGTCGCGATGTTCGTCCTGCTCTTCCTCTTCACCGGAAGCGTGGTGCTGCCCCTCAAGGCGCTGGTGCTCAACGTGCTCAGCCTCAGCGCCACCTTCGGTGCGATGGTGTGGATCTTCCAGGACGGGCACCTCTCCGGCTGGCTGGACTTCACCGCCACCGGAGCACTGACGGCGGTCGCCCCGATCCTGATGTTCTGCCTGCTCTTCGGGCTCTCCATGGACTACGAGGTGTTCATGCTCTCGCGGATCAAGGAGGCCCACGACGCGGGTGCGGACGACACCGAGGCGGTGGCGGGAGGGCTCCAGCGCACCGGCGGACTCGTCACATCGGCCGCCCTGCTGATGGGTGTGGTGACCATCGCGGGCCTCTTCACCAGCACCATCGCCTTCCAGAAGATGTTCGCCCTCGGGCTGACCCTCGCCCTGTTCATCGATGCCCTGGTGGTGCGGGGGCTGCTGCTGCCCGCCTTCATGCGGCTGATGGGCCCGGTCAACTGGTGGGCCCCCGCACCGCTGCGCAGGCTGCACCGCCGTTTCGGCCTCGCGGAGGAGCCCGCCGGGACGCATCAGGGCCCGGGCAACGGAACTGGTTCCGAGACCGCCGCCCAGGCCTCCGCGGACGCTCGCGTACCAGCCGGCCCCTCGCCCCGCTGACCCGGAAGGAAACCGTTCCCTGTGGACCCATCTGCCGTATACCGCAGCCGTTGGCGCATCCTGGCCGTCCTGTGCCTGAGCCTGATCGTCATCGGCATGGACAATCTGATCCTCAACCTCGCCCTGCCCCGGGTGCAGCACGATCTGGGGGCCACCGGCGGGGAGCTCCAGTGGATCATCGACGCATACACCCTGGCCTTCGGCGGTCTGCTGCTGCTCGGTGGCGGGCTCGGTGACAGGTACGGCCGGAAGCGGATGCTCATCACCGGCCTTGTGCTGGTCTTCGGCTTCACGCTGGCCGCCGCGTACGCGACCAGCCCCGGAATGCTCATCGCCATGCGCGCCGGCATGGGCGTGGGCGGCGCCTTCGTGATGCCGGCCACGCTGTCGATCATCAAGCACGTCTTCCCGGCCGAGGAGCAGGCCAAGGCGATCAGCGTGTGGGCCGGATCGGGCGCCATCGGTGTGCCGCTCGGACCCGTACTGGGCGGACTGCTGCTCGAGCACTACTGGTGGGGCGCTGTCTTCCTGATCAGCGTGCCCATCGTGTTGGTGGCCGTGGTCGCCTGTGCCCTCATGATCCCCGAATCCCGCAATCCGGACCGGAGGCCGCTCGACCTGGTGGGAGTGCTCCTGTCGGTGGCCGGTCTCGGCGTGCTCGTCTACGGCATCATCGAGGGGCCGCGATACGGCTGGACGGACGGGTTCACGCTCTCGGTGCTCGCCGCCGGAGCCGTGTTCATCGTCGCGTTCGTGCTGTGGGAACGGCTCACCCCGTATCCGATGCTGTCCGGGAAGCTGTTCCGTGCCCCCCTGTTCGCGGGCAGCGCGGTGGCGATGTTCTGCGTGAACTTCTGTCTGTTCGGGCTGCTCTTCGTCGTCACCCAGTACCTGCAGTTCGTCCGCGGGCACGGCCCGCTGGACGCCGGAATCCGGCTGCTGCCCGTGCTGACGGCGGTCGTCGGCGCCGGCCTCGGCAGCAAGCTGGTCGAGAAGACCGGTATCAGGCCCATCGCCGGCGTGGGGCTGGTCGCGCTCACCGGAAGCATGCTGCTCATGGCCCGCGCCGATGCCGGTTCCGAGTCCGTCGCGCTCGGTGCGCTGGCCCTGTTCGGCTTCACCATGGGCCTCGTGCTGCCGCCCTGCGCCAACGCCATCCTGGCCGCGGCCCCGCCGGAGCAGGGTGGCGCCGCATCCGCGGTGACCGACGCGACGCTCCAGGTCGGCGGCTCGCTCGGGATCGCGGTCGTCGGCTCCGTGCTGACCACGTCCTACCGCGACGGGCTGCCGGACCTCGGCGGGCTCCCCGCACCGGCGGCCGAAGCCACGCGTGACTCGCTCGGCGGGGCCGCCGAGGTCGCCGCACGGATCGGCGGCGAAGCGGGCCAAGGCCTGTCCACCATCGCGTCCGACGCCTATGTCGCCGCCATCGCCGATGCGATGACGGTGGCGGGTGGAGTCGCGGCGGTCGGAGTCCTGGCGGTCCTGCTGCTGCTGCCCGGCAGGAAGCCGGAAGGCCGGGAGGACTCGGCGCCCCCTACCACCACACCCCAACCGACCCACCGCGAGAGGAATCCAGTCGCGTGAACGACGACGAGAAGAACGGGAAGAAGGACGGCAAGCGAGTGAAGAAGAAGAGCAAGCTCCGCCGTCTCCTGCTGGTGGGCGTGGTGGGCGTACTGCTCGCCGTGTTCACCTGGGGAAACGCGAACGCCGCCCAGGACGGCGCCGCCCGGTACCCGGGCACCGACACGCGGGGTGAGGCGAGCAAGCGGGTCGTCCTGGGCTTCTACCAGGAAGTGCTGGGCAAGCAACGGCTCGACCGCGCCGGTGAGTTCATGCGCGAGGACTACATCCAGCACAGCCCGGGGCTCAAGCAGGGGCTCGCGGGCTACCACGAGGACTACAAGCTCTTCCACAGCGTCTTCCCCGATCTGGCGGGCACCATCCACCAGATCGTTCCGCAGGGGGACAAGGTGATGCTGCTGGCCACCTTCAAGGGGCACCACGTCCAGTCCGGCAAGGAACTGGTCTTCGAGACCGCCGAGTTGTACCGCGTGCAGGACGGCAAGATAGCCGAGCACTGGGACGCCGTCGACTACGCGGCCATGCAGGCGTTCGGCGTCAACCTGCCCGGCGGCGACCAGCCCTCGACGCGCACCGACTGGAGCGGCACCCCCCAGCAGCGTCGCAACCTGGTCACGCTGCTCTACACGGTCAACACGTTCTACCGGCAGCCCCAGGCCCCCGTGCCCAGCGCCATCGCGCCGGACCTGATCCAGCACCAGGCCGGCCTCGAGCCCGGCCTGCGGGGCCTCGCCGACAACCTGCGCAGCTATCGCGAGCGCTTTCCCGACCTGACCTTCGAGGTCAAGCACACCGTCGCCAGCGACGGCCAGGTCGTCGTCTTCTGGGTCTGGCACGGCCATGAGAAGGGCACGGGCAAGGAGCTCCGGTTGAACCGGGCCGATATCTTCCGCGTCGAAGGCGGCCGGTTCGTCGAGCACTGGAGCCGTCTCGACTACCGGGCCGTCAACCCGTTCGGCCTGAAGTGATCTGAACGACACGCGCGGGCGCCGGCCGGGGAGCCCTTCCCCGGCCGACGCCCGCGTCCTGTTTCCGAAGTCCACACGGCACCACAACTTCCGTACGAAAGAGGGGGATCAGCGATGGCACGACGGTCCGCGATCATTGTGGGCAGCGGGGTGGGTGGCCTCACCCTGGCCGGAATGCTCACCCGGCAGGACTGGGACGTCACGGTCCTGGAGCGCTCGACGGAGCGCCGGGACGGTCTGGCGATCACCCTATGGCCCAATGCCCTGCGCGCCGTGCGCCGTTCCGGCGGCGACGACATGTACGAAGCACTGCTGAAGGTCTGCCAGCCCATCGGCTCGGCCCGGATGTTCGGCGCGACCAAGGGGCAGATCGCCTCCATCGACCTGCGGTTCCTCCAGGACACCTATGGCGTCACCGGGCAGGGCGTGACCCGTGCGGAACTCCTCGACACCCTGATCGCACAAGCCGGGACGGACATTCGGTTCGGCGCCGAGGTGATCCGCGCGGACACGGACGGCACCGTCACCCTCGCCGACGGCGAGGTGCTGCGCGCGGACGTCGTCGTCGGCGCGGACGGGGTGGGCTCCACGGTTCGCCGGGGACTGCTACCGCCGGGTCAGGACGACCGCAGGGAGAACCCGCTGGAGAGCTGGCAGGGCGTCGTCGAGCGCGGCGGCAACTGGACGTACGAGGGCACCGACTTCCATTTCGGGCGCAAGGGGACCTGCGGCATCATGCCGCTGACCAGGGACCGGGTGTACTGGTTCGTGGACGGCTCGATCGACGAACCGCCCACTGGGGACGGCTGGCCCGAAGTGGTCCGCGACCTGGTCGCCAGGACCCCGAAGGAGCAGCTCTTCCCCGGGCAGGCCTGGGACCGGCGTCCGGTACGGAACTGGGGGCGCGGCCGGGTCACCCTGCTCGGTGACGCCGCGCATCCGATCCTGCCGACCATCGGCCAGGGCGCCTGCATGGCGATGGAGGACGCGGGCGTACTCGCCGCGCGGCTGGCGCGTGCCGACGACCTGGTGGCGGCCCTGCGCACCTACGAGGACGACCGCTATCCCCGGGTGCTGAAGCACTTCGATCGGGCCCGGGGCATGCTGCGCATGCGTTCCCTGCCGGCCCCGGTGCGGGACCGGATGATGGGCGGCATGCCCAGGGCGCTCCTGACCCGGCTGTTCACCCGGTCGACGCTGCCGCTCCCCGAGTTCCGCTGACGGCGACTGTATCCGCGGAGGCCGCCGGCGGATCTCTCTGAATGAAGAGAGCAGCTCACGCCCCTTGGAGACGCCATGACCGATTCAGAAGGACCTCTGCTGGAAGCCGACTACGACGTCATCGTCGTCGGCAGCGGACTGGGAGGCCTGGCCGCCGCCGCCTTCCTGGCCAAGTTCGGACGGCGCGTCCTGGTGGCCGAGAAGGCGCAGGGCATCGGCGGATACGCGCACGCCTTCCAGGCCGGCGAGCGCTACTACGACCCGGCCATCCACGTCGTGCCCGGTGCGGCCGAGGGCGGCACCATCGACGTCCTGCTGCGCTATCTCGACGTGCGCGAGATGTGCGAGTTCGTCGAGTCCGACGCGCTGTACCGGGTGGTCATCGACGACGACGTGCTGGACGCGCCGTTCGGCTCCGAGGCTTTCATCGCCTCGCACATCGAGCTCTTCCCTCACGAGGAGGAGGGGATCAGGGGCTTCTTCGGGCTCTGCGAGAAGTTCCTCGAAGAGGCCCACCAGGTGCCGCTCCAGCTCTCCCCGCAGGAACTGGGCGCGGCCGTCGAGAAGTTCCCCACCCTCTTCGGGAACCGGATGTCCACACTCGGCGACGTGATGGATCAGTTCATCAAGGACCCGCGCTGCAAGGCGTTCTGCAGTGCCGGCTGGCCCTACATGGGACTGCCGCCGTCGCAGCTCTCCTTCGAGCTGTTCGCCCGTTTCCTCTACACCCAGATGCACGGGCTCTACCACTGCAAGGGCGGCTTCCAGCACCTGGTCAAGGCCTTCACCACGGCCATCGAACGCGACGGCGGCAAGATCGTCACCAATTCCGGCGTCGAGAAGATCCTGGTGAAGGACGGCCGTACCGAGGGCGTGGTGCTGGCCGGCGGGCAGGAGCTGCGCGCACCGGTCGTGATCTCCAACGCGGACGCCACGCACACCTTCCACGACCTGGTGGGCCTCGAGCATCTGCCGAAGGCCTACAACCGCAGGCTGCGCTCGCTCAAGGGCTCCATGTCGATGTTCGTGGTGTACGCCGCCACGACCCTGGACATCGCCGCGGCGGGTGGCGCGCACGAGACCTTCATCTACGAGACCGACGACCACGACGCCAACTTCGCCGGCTTCTCCGCGGGCGAGGCCCCGGCCACCGTGGTGGTCGTGCCCACGCTCCTGGACCCGAGCCTCGGCCCGCCCGGGGAACACCTGGTCACCTCGACGGCACTGGCGCCCTACGACGGCCCCGAGCCCTGGTCGGAGCTGAAGCCGAAGCTGGAGGAGAAGTACCTCAACCTGATCGAGCGGCTCTACCCGGGCTTCAAGGACGGACTCACCTTCGTCAGCAGCTCGACCCCGCTGACGCTGGAGCGGTTCACGGGCAACCACCGAGGCGCGGCGTACGGCTGGGAGAACACCCCGGCGCAGGCCGGCAGCAAGCGGCTCACGTACCACACCCCGATCGAAGGGCTCTACCTCTCCGGCCACTGGGCGCAGGCCGCCAGTGCGCTCCGTGTGATCGTCTCCGGCAGCCACACGGCCCAGCAGATCCTGCGCGCCGACGGAGTCGCCGACGTCGGCCCCGAGCTGTGAGCCGTACGGCGTTCCCGCACCGCACCGCATCGCACCGCACCGAACTCACCGTTCTGGAGGATTTCTGATGTCCCGTCCCACGTTCATCGACACCCAGACCGCCGCCAACTTCGACGGCTCGCTCGACAAGACGTACTACGAAATGGCCCGCCGCTACATCGAAGAGGTCTGGGACAAGAACAACGCCGAGACCGAGCGCGATCTGCTGTCGGCCGACTGGAAGGACCACATGCCGCTGCCGGGCTGCCCGCAGGGGCCTGCCGGACACCGCGCCGCCGTCCAGCTGATGCACGACGCCTTCCCCGACCTCCGCTTCTCGCTCGACGACGTGACGATCATGGGCGACAAGGTCATCGACCGCTGGACCGCGACCGGCACCTTCCACGGTGAGCTGTACGGATTCCCGGGCACCGGCAAGCGGATGACGATGACCGGCCTCGACTTCCACATCGTCCGTGACGGCAAGTTCTCCGAGCTGTGGCACGAGGAGAGCACGGCGTCGATGGTCGAGCAGTGCGGTATGGCACCCGAGCCGGGCAGCGGCCTCGGCGCGATCCTCAAGCTGACCTCTCGCAACATCCTGCACGTCGCCAAGCACAAGATCCGCAACCGCTGACCCCCGGCCACCAGCAGAGCGAGGCACCATGAGTCTGACTTCGAGCGGCCGCCTCCGCCAGGCCCCGGGACCGCAAGGCTATCCCGTGGTCGGCTGCGGCCCCGACCTGGTCCGTGATCTGGTCGGCACCTTCACCCGGTCCTGGCGGGAGTACGGCGACATCGTCCGCTTCCGTCTGCCGGGCAAGCGCAACCTCTTCCTGATCTCCCACCCGGACCACATCAAGCACGTTCTCGACGACCGCCAGCCCAACTACCCCAAGGACCCGCTGTCGGTCGGCAAGTTCGAACCCTGGGTCGGCCAAGGCATGTTCACCAGCAACGGCGAATTCCACTTCCGGCAGCGCCGCCTCGCCCAGCCCGCCTTCAAGGGCTCGCGCATCTCCGGCTTCGGGCCCGCGATGGTCGAAGCCACCAGTGATCTGGTGCACGAGTGGCGGGGGCGTGCCTCCCGCGAGGAGACCTTCGACATCACTCCGGAGATGTTCCGGCTGGCGCTGAACATCGTCATGCAGACGCTGTTCAGCACCGATGTGAGCAGCAGGGCGGGGGAGCTGGCCCGCGCGGTGCGCATCTGCAACGCGTACACCAACGTACGGCTGCAGCGCTTCGTGGAGCTTCCGCAGGCGCTGCCGAGCAAGGCCCGCACGCAGTTCCTGAAAGCGCGCTCGCTGCTCGACTCCTTCGTCTACGGGCTCATCGCCGACCGGCGCAGGGACCCGGAGCCCCCGGACGATCTGCTGACCCGCTTCCTGAACGCGCAGGACGAGCAGACCGGCGACCGGATGTCGGACAAGCAGCTGCGCGACGAGGTCGTCACGATGTTCCTCGGCGGGTACGAGACGACCGCACTGTCGTTGGTGTGGGCCTTCTCGCTGATGTCGCGGCACCCGGAGTCGGAGCGCAGGGCGCGCGCCGAGGTCGCCGAGGTGTGCGGGGACCGGCTGCCGGACGCCTCCGATCTGCCCAAGCTCCGTTATCTGCGCGCCTTCTACCAGGAGGTGCTGCGGCTCTACCCATCGGTGTGGACCATGTCGCGCAGTCCGATCGAGGACGACGAGATCGGCGGCTATCACATACCCGCCGGGTCCCAGGTGTTCATCAGCCCCTATCTGATGCACCGGCACCCGGAGTTCTGGGAGAACCCGGAGGGCTTCAGGCCCGAGCGGTTCGAGAAGAGCGCGACGGGTGGCGCACCCCTCTACGCGTACATCCCGTTCTCACGCGGTCCCCGGCTCTGCCCGGGATCTTCGGTGGCCGTCCTGGAGGCGCCGTTGGTCATCGCCCGGATCCTGCAGGACTACCGGCTGACGCTGGCCGGCGGGCACGTCTGCGAGCCGACGTCCAATGTGTTCCTGTATCCGCGCGGCGGCATGCCGATGCGGCTGCAGCACGTCAAGGCCGCCGGGGAAGGAGCCGCGTGATGGCGGGGCAGAGCGGTACGGGGGCGCGGCGGCGTCCTCCGGGTCCGCTGGGCCTGCCGCTGCTCGGCTCCGCGCTCGACTTCCGCCGCAACCCCCTGGAGACCTTCGTCAGCGCCTGGCGCGACCACGGCGACCTGGTGCAGTTCCGGGGGCCCGTGCCGGTGGTGCTGGTCACTCACCCCGACGACCTCAAGCGCATCCTGGCGGACAACTTCGAGAACTATCCGCACCCCGACGACTTCAACCGCAAGGTCGGGGTGTCGGTCGGGCAGGGACTGGTCACCACCGAGGGCGAGGTGTGGCGTGCCCAACGGCGCACCGTCGCACCGACGTTCCGCAGGGAGCCGCTGGCGCGGTTCGCCGATGTGATGGTGGACAGCACGGAGCGCATGCTGGGCCGGTGGGACGGGATCGCCCGGCGCGGCGAGGCGATGGACGCCAGGACGGAGATGCAGAGCCTGACGCTGGAGATCCTGGCACGCTGCCTGTTCCAGGCGGACTGGTCGCGTGACGCGCTGGCGCTCGGCTCGGCGGTCGCCGCCCAACTGGAGCACATCAACGCCAAGTTGATAGCCGTCGCGGACATCCCGGAGAAGGTGCCGACCCCTCGGAACCGTCGCTTCAGGGCGGCCCGCAAGCTGCTGGACGACACGGTGTACCGGCTGATCGCCGAGCGCCGCTCCAGGCCGGCCGACGGCGAAGCCCAGGACCTGCTGTCGATGCTGATGCACACTCCCGACCCGGAGACGGGCCGGCTGATGACGGACGAGCAGCTCCGCGACCAGGTGATGACGCTGTTCATCGCCGGGCACGAGACGGTGGCCGCGACCCTGTCGTGGATCTGCCATCTGCTCTCCACCCGCCCCGCGGAGACCGACCGGGCCAGGGCCGAGGTCCTCCAGGTGCTGGGGGACCGGCCGCCGACGATGGAGGACCTGCCGCAGCTGAAGTACCTGAAGCTGTTCATCCAGGAGGCGCTGCGGCTCTATCCGCCGCTGTGGCAGGTGGCACGGATGCCGCTGAAGGACGATGTGCTGAGCGGCTACCACATCCCCGCGGGCTCCTTCCTGCTGCTCAGTACGTACATCACGCACCGCAATCCGGAGTTCTGGGACAATCCCGAGGGCTTCGACCCCGAGCGGTTCACCCGCGAGCGCTCGGCGGGCCGGCCGAGGTACGCCTATGTGCCGTACGTCGGAGGTCCCCGCAACTGTGTCGGCATGGCCTTCGCCAACATGGAGCTGACCATTGTGGTGGCCTCCCTGCTGCAGCGGTTCCACCTGGACATGGTGCCGGGGCATCCCGTGGTGATGCAGCCGGACATCTCACTGCGCGCCAAGCACGGCATCCGGATGACGCTCCGTCCGGTAACGGACCGCAGCCCCGGGGCAGTCGAGGTACCGGACGTCACCCTGCCCGACACGGCGCCTCAGGCCGCCGCGTCCGGCTGCCCGGTCGCGCACGGAGCGCCCTCCGGAGGCGGCGGGGAAGGAACAGCGGAAGTCTGAGATGCGTCGCGCCGGGCCGCCAAGGGCATCCCGGCGCGACGCATCTCCCGGTCGCTCCGGGAGGACGACGTCGAGCGGGAACCGGAGGCATGCGTGCGGCTGAGTGCGGAGGACCGCCGGACGGCGGTGGTGCGTATCGCCCTGTCGGAGTTCGCCCGGTACGGGCTCCACGGCACATCCACCCAGGCCATCGCCCGGGGCGCGGGGGTCTCCCAGCCTTATCTGTTCCGGCTGTTCGCCAACAAGAAGGCGCTCTTCCGCGCGACCGCACGCCACTGCTTCGACCGGACCGTGGAGACCTTCGAAACCGCGGCGGGCGACCTGACCGGTCCGGCGGCCGTGCGCGCGGTACAGCGGGCATGGGAGGTGCAGAGGGCAAGCGGAGAACTGCCGATGATGCAGATGCAGCTGTACGCGGCCGCGTATTCCGATCCCGAGATCCGGGACGAGGTGGTGTCCGGCTGGGAGCGGTTGTGGGCGACGGCGATCCGCGTGACGGGTATGTCCACCCCCGAGGTCGCCCGGCTGTTCTCACGCATGATGCTGATCAACTCGATGGTCTCCCTGGCCATCCCCCCGGAGCACCGTGGCTGGAGCGCGCTCGCCGGCCCGGCCGACGATGAGGCGCCGGGCGCATGCTCGCGCAGCCCGAAGGCGGCGGTGCGGTGATCGCTGCACCGCCGCCGGTTGAGGAGCGCCGAGCAGTGTCCGGCCGGATCGGATCAGGGGCGGTCCGTGGGACTTCCGCGGGCTTCCGCGGGGGTCAGGAGGCCTCCGTCTCGTCCACCAGGTGGCGCAGGACGTCCTTCAGGTCGCCGCGGCGGGCGAAGGCCGTGCGCTGGCGGTGGGCGCCCGAGCCGTCGCGCAGGAGGCCGGCCATGGTTCTCGACGCGTGGTCGAGGTCGCCGGACGCGGCCAGTTCGGGGGCCACCAGGTCGAGCAGGGCCTCCGCCAGGTCCGCCGCCGGGAGTTCCACGCCCGTGTAAGGGTCCAGCCCGAAGCCCTCCAGGCCGTCGTGGGCCGCCCGCCAGCGCGCGAGGCGCAGTACGTCTTCCCGTACGGGCGGATCCGGCCGCTGCTCGGCGATCTCGCGCAGGGCCGTCGCGACGAGGGCGCGGGCCAGTTCGGCCTGGAGGATGGCCGAGTCGATGTCCGGGGACATGTCCGGGGCCCGGAGTTCGAGCGTCGGCCAGTTCCCCGAGGGCCGGAGGTCCCAGTAGACCATCTTGGTGTCGAGGGCCGCCCCGGAGCCGAGCAGGGTCTGCACGGAGCGCCGGAAGTGGGCCGTCGAGGTGTGGTGCGGAGGCAGGCCCGCCGAGGGCCAGCCCGCCCAGGCCATCGCCCGCCAGCTGGCGTGGCCGGTGTCGCGGCCGCCCCAGAAGGGGGAATTGGCCGCCAGCGCGATCAGCGTGGGCAGCCAGGGCCGGATCCGGTTGGAGACGGCCACCGCCGTGTCCACGTCGAGGGTGCCGATGTGGACGTGCCGCCCGCAGCTGACGAGGGTGTCGGTGAGCGCGCCGAAGCGCCGGGCCTGCTCGCGCTGGCGCGGCTCGTCGTCGGTCAGGTGGAGGGGGCCCTCCAGGGCGACCACCGGCGAGGGCGCGGCCAGCAGCCGGCAGCCGTGGGCGCGGGCGGCCCGCGCGAGGGTGCGCCGCAAGCCGGCGAGCTCGCTGCGCAGGATCGCGGCCGAGTCGGCGACGGGGGTGGAGATCTCCACCTGGTAGCGGGTGCCCTCGGGGTGCAGTTCGTGGGGGAGCCCCGCGGCGGTGGACAGGACGAGCGGGGCGGCCGGGACCACCCGCAGGGTGCGGGCGTCGACGAGGAGGAATTCCTCCTCGACCCCCAGGGTGAGGGGGAAGACCGGACCGGTCGCGCGCGGTCCCTGCGTCTTCGGCCCCGTTCTCGTGGTGCCGGCTGCTGTGGTGCCCGTTGTCGTGGTGCCGGTGCTCGTGGTGCTGGTGCCAGGTTCGATCACTGCGCCTCCCTGGACATACGAGTCTTTTCATCATGAGCTGAACTTCAGGCGAGGAGCGCACGTCTATTCGGTCAAATGTCCGGTGATAGTGGCGAGTTACCGGCAAGAAATGCGCCGCGGCGGGGCTCGGGTTCCGGGTGGGGTGAGTGGTGCCCGTGCGGGAATTGCGGAGGCCGCTCGACCGGACTTCGGCCGGACTTCGGCCGGGGGCGGGTGGGGGCGGCCGGGGCCCGAGCGGGGGCGGCTTATCATCCGATGTGACTCGTACGACGGCTCCACCCCCGTCCACCCGCCCCCGGCGCCGCATATGGGCCGATCCCACCCCGCTGAAGACCTCTCCGGACTTCCGCCGGCTGTGGTTCGGCGGAACCGTGTCCTCGCTGGGCCAGGCGATGACCGCCCTGGCCATCTCGCTCCAGGTCTACGAGATCACCGGCTCCAGCTTCTCCGTCGGACTCGTCGGGCTCTGCTCGCTCGTCCCGCTGGTCACCTTCGGGCTCTACGGCGGGGCCATCGCCGACACCGTCGACCGGCGCAAGCTCGGCCTCGTCAGTGCGCTCGGTCTGGCCGTGCTCTCCTTCGCCCTGGCCGGCGCCGCGCTCCTGGACTACCACCGGGTCTGGCTGCTGTACTCCGTGGTCGCGCTCCAGTCCCTCTGCGGGGCCCTCAACGCGCCCGCCCGGTCCGCGATGATCCCGCGGCTGCTGCCCGTGGAGCAGCTGCCCGCCGCCAACGCGCTGAACTCCATGACGTGGACCTTCGGGATGACGGCCGGCCCGGCGCTGGGCGGGGTCGTCGTCGGCTGGTGGGGCTACCAGGCCGCCTACCTGGTCGACGCCCTCACCTTCGGCGCCGCCCTCTACACGATGTGGCGGCTGCCGCCGATGAAGCCCGAGGGGGCCGGTGACCGCAGGGGGCGGGCCTCCGTGCTCGACGGCCTGCGCTTCCTGGGGACACGGCCCAACATCCGGATGACCTTCTTCTCCGACATGGCCGCCATGGTCCTGGCCCAGCCGAAGGCGCTGTTCCCGGCCGTCGCCGTGCTCTGGTACGGCGGCGACGCCAAGACGGTCGGGCTGCTCGTGGCCGCACCGGCCGTCGGGGCGCTGCTCGGGGGGCTGCTCTCCGGCTGGCAGGGGCGGATCCGACGGCACGGGGTGGCGATCCTGCTCTCCGTCGCCGCCTGGGGGCTGGCCATCGCCGTCTTCGGGCTGACCCGGGACCTCTGGCTCGGGCTGGTCTTCCTGGCCCTGGCCGGATGCGCCGACAGCATCTCGATGGTGTTCCGCACCACGATGATGCAGGCCGCGACCCCGGACGACATGCGGGGCCGACTGCAGGGCGTCTTCGTCGTGGTCGTCGCCGGCGGGCCCCGGCTCGGGGACTTCCTCGCCGGGGCCACCGCCGAGCTCACCTCCCCGACCGTCGCGATCACGGGCGGCGGGCTCGGCTGCGTCCTCGTCCTGGCGCTGCTGGCCGCGCGGTGGCGGGGCTTCGCCCGGTACGACGCGCGAACGCCTCAGGCCTGAGGCGGAAGCGTCGCTACCACCAGCCCAGGGCCCGGCCGACGGCGAAGGGAACCGGGACCAGCGCGGCCATGCCGAGCCAATTGCGAAGTCGCCAGTCCTCTTGCCGCGGCATGAGGACGTCCACCACCAGTACCAGTCCCAGGACGACCGTGCCGCCGATCAGGGCGAAGCCCGTCATGGCGAACGCGGATTCGGACGCTTCCTCGTTGCAGGCCCAGTCACCGCCGCATCGCGCCGACGGGTACTCCGTCAGGAGCCACCAGACGCACCCGCACGGAATGACGGCGACCACCCCGATCAGGAGATTCGCCAGCGCCGGCGCCCATAAGCGACTGCCGTTCCACCACGTGCCGTTGGAGCCTTCCCCGGAACCACGCACGGCCCACCCCTCCCTCGTGTCCCCGTGCGTGGGACATCCCAGAGGGATCCTGTGGTTCCCTGCCCGAGTCGCTACGCGTCCACCGGCTCGCGCGTGCGGTCGCTGACCTCCCCGCCGGTGTTGGCGGTGCCGGCGGGCTCGAACAGCAGGATCGCCGTCTCCCCGTCGGCCTGCGGGCAGTGCTCCACCCCGCGGGGGACCACGTAGATCTCCCCGGGGTTCAGTACGACGTCCCCGGCGCGCAGCCGGAGCGTCAGGGTGCCGCTGACGACGAGGAAGAGCTCGTCGGTGTCCTCGTGGGTGTGCCAGATGAACTCGCCCTGGATCTTGGCGATCTTGACCTCGTAGTCGTTGATCCGGGCGATCCGGTGCGGGACCCACTGCTCGGTGAAACCGGCCAGCTTCTCCGCGATGTTCACCACGTGCCCCGTGCCTGCCGGGTTGCCGTGCTCGTGCGTGCTCTCGGCCGTCGTCTTCTCGGGTGTCGTCATGCGGACAGGCTGCCGGGGTGCGGGCCGAGGGTCTTGTACGTTCCTGACATGTCAGCTGCGATACGTCCGCACAGCACGGTCTCGGCCTGGCAGCCGCCGGTGCCGGGCATCGCCGAGGTGTTCCACGCCCGGTTCACCGATCACGCCTACCCCGCGCACGTCCACGACACGTGGACGCTGATGATCCTCGACGGCGGCCGCGTCGACTTCGGGCTCGACCGCGAACGGCACGGCGTGGGCGGCTCGGACACGGTGGCCCTGTTGCCGCCCGGGGTGGTGCACGACGGGCGGACCGTCACCGAGGCGGGCTTCCGCAAGCGGGTGCTGTACCTCGACGCGTCCGTGCTCCCGGAGTCGCTGACCGGGGCCGCCGTCGATGCGCCGCTGCTGCTCGACGCCGCCCTGCGGGACCGGGTGCACGGACTGCACCGCGCGCTGGGCTCCCGGGAGTTACCGGCCGGCGCGGTCGAGCGACTGGAGGCGCAGTCGCGGCTCGCCTTCGTCCAGGAGCGGCTGCGCACGTGGCTGGAGGGGCGCCCGGTGGTCCCGTACGGGGCTCCGGGCCGGGATACGGCCGTACGACTGCGCGAGCTCCTCGATGCGCGGGTCCTCGGCGGGATCACCTTGGAGGAGGCTTCCGCGCTTCTGGGACACGCCCATCCCACCCACCTGATCCGCAGCTTCCGGCAGGCGTTCGGGCTCCCTCCGCACGCCTACCTCACCGGGCTGAGGGTCGCGAAGGCGCGGCGGCTGCTGCTGGCGGGGATGCGGCCGGCCGAGGCCGCGGTGGCGGCGGGCTTCTATGACCAGGCGCACCTGACCCGGCACTTCGGGCGGCACGTGGGGATCAGCCCGGCGCGGTTCGCCCGATCCGGACGGATGTGAAGGGAAGTTGGCGGGTTCGTTGCCATCGCGTTGCCGGGGCTTCCGTTTTCTTTCGATTCGCCATATGACAGTTAGGAAGTAATCGCCGCCCCCCGCGCCACCTCGCAACTCCCCTTCTGATCCAGGAGGAAGGCCTTCATGCGCCTTCGTACGCTCGTCACCACCGCCGTGGCCACCGCCGCGCTCTCCGGAGCTCTCGTTCCGCAGGCCCTCGCCGCACCCACGGCCCCCGGGGCGCCGAAGGGGGACCGTTCCTGCTCGCCGTATCTCTCGGTCGCCGGCTACTCGGACTCCCTCGACAAGACCCTGATCGACGGGAAGCTGGTCGGCGGGCTCTCCGGACTCGCGGTGGACCGGGACGGCACGGTCGCCGCGATCTCCGACAAGTCGGCCCTGTACAAGCTGAACGTGGGCCGCGGCGACACCCCGACGGCGACGGCCGCCGCGCGGCTGCCGCTGACCGACGGCGCGGGCAAGGCCCTCGACTCCGAGGGGATCGTCGTCGACCGCGACGGCACCTACCTGGTGACGGACGAGAACGCTCCGGCGATCCGGCGGTACTCCCGCACCGGCGAGGTACTGGGCTCGCTGCCGATCCCCGGCGGCTTCAAGCTCGCGCCCGAGGGCCGGGCCACCGTGAACCAGACCTTCGAGTCCCTGACCCTGCTGCCCGGCGGGCACACCCTCGTCGCCGGCGTCGAGGGCGTGCTGGCCGGCGACGGCAAGGACGCGCAGGGGCGGACCCTCCAGCGGATCCAGACCTGGGAACGCCGGGGCCCAGGCGGCGAGTTCGTCCTCGGGCGGCAGTACGCGTACCCGGTGGACGCCGGGCACGGGCTGGTGGAGCTCGCGCCGACGCGCGACGGCCGGCTGATCGTGCTGGAGCGCGGCTTCACCCAGCAGTTCAAGATCACGGTGCGGCTGTACGTCGCCGACCCGCTGGGCGCCACCGACACCTCGACGGTGGCGGCGCTGGTGGAGGGTCCGGGACTGCGGACCGCGCGCAAGACGCCGATCGGCGACCTCGACGGCTGCCCGACGCTGGGCGCGCCGTCCAAGCTGCCGCAGAACCACCCGCTGGTCGACAACGTCGAGGGCATGGTGGTCACGGACGAAGACGGGCACGGCGGGTTCGGACGCGTACGGCTGCTGCTGACCAGCGACGACAACGAGTTCCAGCAGCAGATCACCCGGCTGTACCGGGTGGACGTGAGGCTCCCGGCGCGCAGCTGGGGGCACTAGGTCCTCAGAGGGACCCCTCCTTCGCGGGGGAGACGATGCCGCGGGCGACGCCCAGGGCGACCAGGTCCTGGGGGCGGACGCGCAGTTGGTCCGCCGTCGCCGGGGCCGATTCCGCGGGGCGCTTGAGGATGGCCGCCGCCAGTTCGGGGGCGATCACCGAGAAGTAGCTGTCCGGGGTGACCCAGGTGTTGCCGTGCGCCGCCAGGGCGAGGGCGCCGCCCGAGCCGCCCTCGCCGATGAGCAGCGTGGTGACGGGGACCGCGGCCGAGGCGAGCGCCGCGAAGGCGTCGGCGATGGCCGCGCCCGCGCCCGCGTGCTCGGCGGCGGCGTCGTTGGCCGCGCCGGGGGTGTCCACGAGGGTGAGCACCGGGATCCCGAGCCGGTCCGCGAGCCGGACGACGCGGGCCGCCGTACGGTACCCGGCCGGGCGGGTGGCGGTGCCGCACTGGGCGGCGTAGGCCACGGCCCGGCCCTCCCGGAGCCCGATCCCGCACAGCATCCCGGGGTCGGTGCCGCCCGCCCGGTCGCCGGAGAGGTGGAGGCGGAGCTCGAAGTAGGAGTCCAGGTACTGCTCCGCGCGCGGCCGTCCGGGGTGACGGGCCTGCCGGACGGCGTCCCATCCCGTGGCCGGCAGCTCTACGTCGGCCAGCGCGGCGGGGGGTTCCACGGGTTCGGCGGAGCGCGGCGCGGCCAGCACCCGGAGCCAGGCCGCCAGGGTCGCGGGGAGCTGCAGGGCGGGCACGAGGGCGTCCACGTGCCCGGCGGCGTACTGCCCCTCGGCGGTGTAGGCGCCCGGATCCGCGTCCGGCGGCCGCACCCGGGACCCGGCGAACCCGACCTGCGCCCCGGGCAGCGCGAGGATCACGTCGGCCCCCGCCCCGAGGGTGGCCCAGCCGCCGCCGGTCGTGGGGTCGCGCAGGACGGCGATCTGGGGGAGGCCCGCGGCGCGGGTGAGGGCGGACTGGCGGGCCACGCGCTGCAGCTGGGTCAGCGCGAGCATGCCCTCCTGCATGCGGGAGCCGCCGGTGGCGATGAGGGAGACCAGGGGGAGGCGGTGGGTGCGGGCGTGGGTGTAGGCCGCCTCCAGCCGGTCGCCGGTGCGCTGGCCGAGGGACCCGCCGAGGAAGCCGAACTCGAAGGCGATCACGGTGGCTTCGCGGCCGCCGATGCGGGCGGTGCCGGTGACGACGGACTCGTCCTCGCCGGTCCGCGCGGTGGCGCGGGCGCGGGAGTCGTCGTAGCCGGCCCAGCCGAGGGGGCCGTCGGGGGCGGAGTCCCCGGGCGGGGCGGGGAGTTCGCTGAAGCTGCCGGGGTCGGTGGCGGAGGCGATGGCGGCGCGGGCCGAGGGTCGGATCGTCACGCCGCCAGCGTACGGGCCGCGCCCCGGTACACCGCTAGCGTCCCGCCGGCCCAGACCCCGCGCCTCAAGCGCCGGCGAGGCTGAATTTTTCCGGCAGAGCCGGAAAATCCAGCCCGTCCGGCGTTTGAGGACCGGGTCCGGGCGGAGCCCGGGGAACGGTGGAAGGGTGGGTAGGGGACCCCGCCCCGCAGGGCCCGCCCACCCGCACCCCATCGGGGTCAGAGCGGGGCTTCCCAGGTCAGGGTGGTGCCTCGGGTGCCTGATTCCGTGCGGCCGTCGTCGGAGACGGTGAGGCGGACCCGGGCGGGGACCGCGTCGACCTCGACCTCGATGGAGGTGACCTCCGCACGCCGGTGCGCCGCGGCCAGCGCACCACGCAGGGCGGCGAGGAGATCGCCCGCGACCGGATCCGGGAGCAGCGCGTCCACCGTGCCCGCGAAGTGCACCGACGGCTGGAAGCCCAGCAGGACCGCCGCCCCGCCGGTCTCCCGCAGGACCCGGCCCCGGAAGGTGGTCGGGGCGTCCGTCGGCGGCTGCTGGAGGGCGAAGATGGCCGTGCGGACCTCCTGGATGGTGGAGTCGAGCTCGTCCACCGCGCGGCCCAGTTCCTCGCCGACCGTGTCCCCGGCGGGCGACTTGGCGGAGCGCCGCCGGGTGCTCTCCAGCATCATCTCGGTCGCGAACAGCCGCTGGACCACCAGGTCGTGGAGGTCGCGGGCGATGCGGTCCCGGTCCTCGTAGACGGCCAGCTGCTCACGGTCGTGCTGCGCGTCCGCCAGGACCAGGGCCAGCGCGGCCTGGGAGGCGAACTGCGAGGCCAGCAGCCGGTCGACCGCGTCGTAGGCGGGGCCGCCGCGGACCCGCGGCAGGGCGAGCGTGCCGATGAGCTGGCCGCCGCTCTGGAGGGGCAGCATCATGCTGGGGCCGAAGCGCTCCCGGACGTGCGTGGTCATCCGGGGGTCCGTCGCCGAGTCCTCTATGAACACCGGCTCCCCGCCCAGGAGCTGTTCCAGGACCGCCGAGCCCGGGGCGATGGCCGTGCCCACCAGGTCTCCGGGGTCCCCGTGCGTGGAGGCGGCCACGATCTCCATGCCGCCCTCGGGGGTCGGCTGGAGGACGACCCCGGCCGCGGCGTCGGCCAGCAGCCTGGCCCGTTCGGCCACGCACATCAGCGCGTCCGCGGCCGGCCGGCCCGCCAGCAGGGTGGTGGTCACGGCGGCGGCGCCCTCGATCCAGCGCTCCCGGCGGCGCGCGGTCTCGTACAGCCGGGCGTTGCCGATCGCTATCCCCGCCTGCGAGGCCAGGACGCGCACGAGCGCGAGGTCCTCGTCCGTGAACGGGCCGCCGCCCTGTTTGTCGGTGAGGTAGAGGTTGCCGAAGACCTCGGTGTGGACCCGGATGGGGACGCCGAGGAAGCCCTTCATCGGAGGGTGTCCCGGAGGGAATCCCGCCGCGCGGGGGTCCTGGTGGAGGTCCTCCAGCACGAGCGGGCGCGGATCGGTGATCAGGGCGCCGAGCAGGCCGGAACGGCCGTCCGGCAGGTGGGGGATCGCGGCCTTCTCGGCCTCGGTCATGCCGGAGGTGAACAGCTCGGTCAGCCGGGCGCGCTCGGGGTCGACGACCCCGAGCGCTCCGTAGCGTGCCGCGCACAGTTCGGTCGCCGAATCCACGATGTGCTGGAGGGTGGTCCGCAGTTCGAGTTCGGAACCGACGCTCAGGACCGCCTCCAGGAGGACGGGCAGGCTCGCGGCCTGGCGGGCGGCGACGCCCGTCCCGTCCCCGGGTGGCGGAGCGGAGGACTCGGCGCGCGTCATTCGGCCAGGGGGTTCAGAACCATGGGGGCGATCTTCCCTTCGAGCATCATGCCGAGGCCCAGTACCGCGCAGACGTCCGGACGTTCGGCGATGGCCACGGGCATCCCGGTGGCATCGCGGAGCATCTGGTCCAGGCCCGGCAACAGGGCGCTGCCACCCACCATCATGATCCCTCGGTCGGTCAGATCGGCCACCAGGTCCGGCGGGCAGTCGCGCAGCACCTTGCCGATGCCGTCGAGCACGGCGGTCAGCGGGGTGTGGATGGCGTCCCGGACGGCCGCGGTGTCCACGTGGACGGAGCGGGCGAGGCCGGTGGCCACGTCGCGGCCGTGGATGAGGGTGGAGGTCGGTCCGCCGGCGGTGATGCCGTTGCCGTGCAGGGCCAGTTGGAGCGGGCGGACGGCCTGGCTGGGCAGCATCAGCTCGTGCGCGTGGCGCAGGTGCTGCACGACGGCGTGGTCGATGGCCTCGCCGCCGACCGGGATCCGTACGGCGGTGACGATGGAGCCGAGGGAGAGGACGGCGACCTGGGTGGCGGCGGCCCCGCACACCATGATCATCGTCGCGGTCGGCTGCTCCACGGGCAGTCCGCAGCCGACGGCCGCCGCGATCAGGGTGTCGACGAGTTCGACGCGCCGGGCGCCGAGCCCGACCATCGTCTCCACCGCCGCGCGCTGGGCGAGCGGGTCGGCATCGTGCGGGGTGCAGGCGGCGGCCCGCAGCCGGGGCTTGCGGCGCAGGGCGCGCCGCAGCTTCTCGCCGAGGAGGTGGCGCAGCATGCGCTGGGCCATCTCGATGTCCACGACGGTGCCGCCGGAGACGGGGCGGACGACCCTGATGTAGTCGGGCGTGCGGCCGGTCATCCGCTCGGCGAAGGTGCCGACGGCGATGAGTGCACCGGTCCGCGTGTTGACGGCGGCGACACTGGGCTCGTCCACGACCAGGCCGAGGCCCTTGACGTAGACGCGGGTCCTGGCCGCTCCGAGGTCGACGGCCACGTGGCAGCGGCGCAACTGCTCAAGACTTACGGTCACGGCAGATCCTCCCGAGAGCGCTGACGCAAGAAGACCGGCGGGTGCCGGTCACACTTCGTATCTTCTCGGGTGAATTACCCGTATTGCCCGATTTGATGCTCCGGGTGGGGGGTGTCTTGAGATACGGAAGGGTCACGAGGGGTGCCGGTGGGTGCTGCACGGGGGTGGAATTCTGCGACGCCAGGCGCGACCATGCCCGCACCGATCGTGCTACTCGTGCGTAACAAGGTAAAGGGGACTCGATGCTGACGGTCCGCCAGCGACTGCTCGCGCTGCTGACGCTCTGCCTGGCGCTGCTCGCGGCGCCCGCGCTCCCGGCCCAGGCCTCCTCCGGCGCGGTTCCCGGGGCGGCCGGTGCGCGCAATCCGGTGGTCTTCGTGCACGGCTACAACGCCGACCCCGGCGTCTGGGGCTCCCTGCGCGAGGACCTGCGCGCCGACGGATACACCGACTCCGAGCTCTTCTCCTTCGGCTACGACACCCACCAGTCGGTCAACGAGGTCCTCTCCGGACGGCTCGCCGCCTACGTGGCCGAGGTGCGCCGGCAGACCGGCGCCGCCCGGGTGGACCTCGTCGCCCACTCCTTCGGCTCGCTGGTCACCCGCTGGTACGTGAAGTTCGGCGGCGGCGGCCCCTACGTCGACCGCTGGGTCTCCCTCGCCGGCCCCAACCGCGGCACCTCCACCGCCTGGGCCTGCGCCCTGTGGGACCAGGCCTGCCGGGACATGACCCCCGGCTCCTACGTGGTGAAGAACCTGAACTCCGGCGACGAGACCCCCGGCGCGGTGCGGTATGCCACCTTCTGGTCGAACTGCGACGAGGTCATCAACCCCGACGACAGCGTCCCGCTCACCGGGGCGGCCAACACTCCGGTCGGCTGCCTCAAGCACAACGACCTGCTCGGGGACGATCCCACCTCGGCGGGCGTACGGGCCTTCCTGCGCTCCTGACCCGTCAGGCCGGTCGGGGCGGCTCCGCCACCGAGACCTCCTGGAGCAGGCCGTACGTGAACTCCGCCACGCAGGCCCGGGGCGAAGGGGGGGGAGGCAGAAGACCACACCTTCGGGGGGTGGCCCCCCCGGGGGGGAGAGGGGAGGAGGAAAACGCCCCCCCCCCTACCACCCCCCCCCACAGGAACCAAGCCCCCCACCCC
>NZ_JBHUBS010000004.1:270463-414393 GCF_042788835.1 Streptomyces sp. NPDC056883
AGGAGACCGAGGGAAGGAGTCTGCACGCAAACCCCACCACAACAACCCCCCCAAGGGGGGTACCCCCCCCCCCCCCCGTCTTCGGCCCGGTGCCCTCCATGGGGCGGACGGGGGCGAAGGCCCGCGCCACCTCGTCGACCGTCGCCGACCAGGGCAGCAGGTCC
This sequence comes from Streptomyces sp. NPDC056883, assembly GCF_042788835.1. Classification (NCBI taxonomy): domain Bacteria; kingdom Bacillati; phylum Actinomycetota; class Actinomycetes; order Kitasatosporales; family Streptomycetaceae; genus Streptomyces; species Streptomyces sp. NPDC056883. The sequence goes on from NZ_JBHUBS010000004.1 coordinate 270,628, forward strand.
TCCGCCTCCTCCAGTACGGGCCCGGGCGCACCCGGGGCCCGGACCAGCCACTCGTTCCAGACCGCCCCGTCCGGCGCGGCGAGCACCTCGAAGCGCAGCCCGGGCCAGAGCGGCACCGGCCACAGCAGGGCCTCGCACGTCAGATCGCCGATCGTGCGGGAGGAGACGGCCTCGGGCGGGCCGAGCACCGAGCGGTAGCGGGTCAGGGCGCCCCGCGAACGCGGCGAACGGACCATGGCCTGCCAGCGCTTGTTGGCCTCCCGCTGCTCGGCGAGGGAGGCGCCGAGCCGCAGCCGGGCCTCCTCGGCGAGGCCGGGCTGGAAGTCCGCCATCCGGCGCAGCAGTACCAGTTGGAAGCCCGTGGGGCCGAAGGGGCCCGGGGTGAGGGGCGGTGTCCCCGGCGTCCTCGTCATGGAACCCCACCCTTCCACACAGGATCCTCACGATCCCGGTACACGGCCGTTGTGAGCGGACGCGTAGCCTGCGGGGCGCCATGGACTATTGCATCGCCTGCCGCAGGTACCTCAACGGCGCGCTGGCGTGCGCCGGATGCGGGACCCCGGCCGAACGCCTGATATCCGCCGCGCCCGCCGCGCCCGCCCCGGGCTCCGCCGACGCCTTCGGAAGCGACCCGGCCGTGCTCGCCGACGTGTACGCCGACTCCCTCGTCGTGCTGTCCGGGGAACGGGGGGACGGCCGGGGCCGGGCCCGGAACCGCGCGGCCGACCGCCGCCGCGCCGGGCATCGCCGACGCCGCCGGACCGCGCTCACCGTGGGCCTCGGGCTGATGCTCGCCGCCGTCGCGACCCTGGGCCTGGCCCGGCTGGCGACCGACGGGGAGCGCACCGACCGGGCGGCGACGGTGGTGCTGACCGACGACGCGGGCCCCGCGGAGCCGGCTCCGCTGCCGGGCCTGACGGAGGATCCGGCCGCGCCCACGGGGACGGCTTCGACGAAGGGGCAGGCCACCGGCTCCGGGAAGGCCACGGCCGGGGGCACGAAGCCGGGCGGGACCGGGCAGGGTGCCGGCGGGGCCGAGACGTCCGCCGCCGGGCCGTCCACCTCGGCCTCTGCTTCCCCGGAGCCGTCGCGGAGCGCTTCCCGCACTCCGACGTCCGCTGCTCCGAGCGCATCGGCTTCCAGGGGCCCCGCGACTTCCGGCAAGCCCCAGGTGACGAAGAAGCCCGATTCGAAGCCGAAGCCCAATCCGAAGCCGTCCCCGTCTCCGTCCCCCACTCCGGATTGCGACGACTGGTGGAACCCGCTGTGCTGGTGAGCGCGGGGCTCAGCCCAGCATCCGCCTGAGCAGGTCCCGCAGGACCGCGCGCTCGGCCGGGGAGAGCCCGGCCAGGGGCTCCCGGGCGAAGTCCAGGGACTCGCGGAGCCGGTCGGCGGTCTGCAGCCCCTCCTCGGTGGGGGCGGCCAGCTTCACCCGGCGGTCGGCCGGGTCGGGGCGGCGCTCGACCAGCCCGCGGGTCTCCAGGCGGTCCACTATGCCGGTGATGTTCGACGGCTCGCACCGCAGCTTCTGCGCGATCTTGCGCATCGGCATGGGCTCCAGGGAGAGCAGGTTCAGCACGCGGGCCTGGGCACCGGTGAGCTGGTGGCTGGAGGCCGCGTGCTCGTACTCCTGGTGGTAGCGGGTCACGACGTCGCCGATGAGCTCGACGACCTCGAGGGTCAGGGGGTCTGCGCGACGGCTGGGCATGGATCCAGCGTACCCATTTACTTGACAACATGAAATATCCAGGCGCATGGTTGTTTCACGTTCTGAAGCATTTTGCACTTCTTCCCCTCCCCAGGAGTGACGCCATGTCCGAGATCCCCGCCGTCAGCCGTGAGTGGCACCTCGTCCGCCGCCCGCAGGGCTGGCCCGTCGCCGAGGACTTCGCCCTGCGCGAGGTACCGGTGAACGCCGAGCCCGCCGCCGGCCGGATTCTGGTGCGCAACCTCCACATGTCCGTGGACCCGTACATGCGCGGCCGGATGAACGACGTGAAGTCGTACATCCCGCCCTTCCAGCTCGACCGGCCCATGGACGGCGGCGCGGTCGGCGAGGTCGTGGCCTCGGCCGACGAGCGCTTCGCGGTCGGCGACCACGTGCTGCACGGTCTGGGCTGGCGCGAGTACGCGGAGCTGGACGCCAAGCACGCCACCAAGGTGGACGCCTCGCTCGCCCCCCTCTCCGCCTACCTCGGCGTCCTCGGCATGCCGGGCCTGACGGCCTACGCCGGGCTCTTCGAGGTCGCCTCCTTCAAGGAGGGCGACTCCGTCTTCGTCTCCGGCGCCGCCGGAGCGGTCGGCAGCCTCGTCGGCCAGTTCGCGAAGATCAAGGGCGCCTCCCGGGTGATCGGCTCCGCCGGCTCCGACGAGAAGGTGACGCTCCTCACGGAGAAGTACGGCTTCGACGCCGCCTTCAACTACAAGAGCGGCCCCGTCGCCGAGCAGCTCAAGGACGCCGCCCCCGAGGGCATCGACGTCTACTTCGACAACGTCGGCGGGGACCACCTGGAAGCCGCCATCTCCTCCCTGAACGTCCACGGCCGGGCCACCCTGTGCGGGGCCATCGCCCAGTACAACGCCACCGAGCCCGTGCCCGGCCCGCGCAACCTCGCCCTCGTCATCGGCAAGCGGCTGCGCCTGCAGGGCATCCTGGTCGGGGACCACGCCGGACTGCAGCAGCAGTTCGTCCAGGACGTGGCCGGCTGGCTGCGCTCCGGGCAGCTCGTCGCCGACGAGACGGTCGTCCGCGGAGTGGAGAACGCCGCCGACGCCTTCCTCGGAATGCTGCGCGGTGACAACACCGGAAAGATGATCGTTTCTTTCACCGGTTAGGCTCACTGCACACCGCCGTGACGCGTGGGCGCGAGTCCCGGCGATTTACCAGGAGGATTTCCTTACATGTCCATCCAGCAGTCCGACGTCACGTACACCGCTGTTGCCACCGCCGAGAACGGCCGTGACGGTCGCGTCGCCACCAACGACGGTCGCCTCGACGTCGTCGTGAACCCGCCGAAGGAGCTCGGTGGCAGCGGCGAGGGCACCAACCCCGAGCAGCTGTTCGCCGCCGGCTACAGCGCCTGCTTCCAGGGTGCGCTCGGCGTCGTCGCCCGCAACGAGAACGCCGACATCTCCGGCTCCACGGTCACCGCCGAGGTCGGCATCGGCAAGAACGACGACGGCTTCGGCATCATCGTCAAGATCTCGGCCTCCATCCCGAACGTGGACGCCGCCACCGCCAAGGACCTCATCGAGAAGGCCCACCAGGTCTGCCCGTACTCCAAGGCGACCCGCGGCAACATCACGGTCGAGCTCGCGGTCTGATCTCCGACCCGCTCGACCGGCGCGTTCCGGTTCATCCGGTACGTCCGTACATCGAAGGCCGCACCCAGGCACCGGGGTGCGGCCTTCGACATGCCCGGCGTCCTCCGCCCCGGGCACCCGCCCTAAACTGGCAGCATGCGTGATCTTGCGGGGGGATTCGGCTATCTGCTGGCCGGACAGCGATGGGTACTGCGCCACGGCAGGTGGCTGGGCTTCGGGCTGCTGCCCGGACTGGTCTCCCTGGTGCTGTACGCCGCCGCGCTCATCGGCCTCGGCTACGGCGCCGACGACCTGACCTCCTGGGCGACCCCCTTCGCCGACGACTGGTCCTCCCCGTGGCTCGGGCTCTTCCGCGGCTTCCTGACCGCCCTGGTCTTCTGCCTCGGGCTCTTCCTCGCGGTGATCACCTTCACCGCCGTGACCCTGCTCGTGGGCCAGCCGTTCTACGAGTCCCTCTCGGAGCAGGTCGACCGCACCGAGGGCGGCGAGGTCCCGGAGTCGGGGCTCACCCTCGCGCAGGAGCTGTGGATCTCCGCCCGGGACAGCCTGCGGATCCTGGGCCGGGTGCTGCTCTTCGGCATCCTGCTCTTCGCGCTCGGCTTCGTCCCGGTGATCGGACAGACCGTGGTCCCGGTCCTCGGCTTCTGCGTCTCCGGCTTCTTCCTCGCCCAGGAGCTCACCTCCGTCGCCCTGATGCGCCGCCGGGTCCAGCTCACCGAGCAGCTCGCGCTGCTCCGCAGGCGGCGGATGCTGGCGCTCGGCTTCGGGGTGCCGCTCGTGCTCTCCTTCCTGGTACCGCTCGTCGCCGTGTTCCTGATGCCCGGCGCGGTGGCCGGGGCGACGCTCATGGTCCGGGACCTGGTGGGCGACGACGCGGAGCAGGAGGACGAGCAGGGGCAGGGGCAGGGGCAGGCTCAGGGCCAGGGCCAGACTCAGGGCCAGGGCCAGGGCCAGGCGGCGGGCAAGCGGCTCAGCGCCTGAGCAGGGTGATCGCCCCGGCGGTGTCCTCGCCGGCGTGGGCCGCCGGGTCCGCCGTCAGGCGTTCGCGCATCAGGTCCAGGTAGGGACTGATCAGCTCGGTCCTGACGCCCTGCTCCGCAGCGGTCCGCAGCAAGGTGGCGCTCGCCGTGACCTGCATGGCCAGGTTCGATTCGACCCCCGTGGTGAAGTCCCCCGACACCAGCCGCTCGGCGGCGGCGCCCGCGAAGAAGCCCATCGCCCCCAGCCACTCGGTCAGCAGCGGAGCCAGGTCCTTCGGGGAGACGTCCTCGCCCTCGATCAGCGCGTAGGCGTGCGAGATCCCGGCGAAGAGTCCGGTCATGGCGCTCAGCAGGGCCACGTCGTGCAGGGCCGCGTGCCCGGGGTCGGAGCCGACGAAGCGGGCGCCGGCCGGGACCTCCAGTGCGCTGCGGTGCTCCTCGAACAGGGCGGGGGAGCCGCTGTAGAAGACGTACCCGCCCGCTGCGGGGGCGCCGATCATCGACGGGGTGGCCATGATCCCGCCGTCGAGGAACCGGGCCCCGCGCTCCCGGGCCCACGCGGACCGGGCGCGGGCGTCGGAGGGCGTGCTGGTGGTCAGGTCGACGAGGTCCTTGCCGGTGAGGTCCAGGCCCTCCAGGGCCGAGCCCACGCTGGCGTGGTCCAGCAGGCAGACCACGATCAGGCCGTTCGCGGCCACCGCCTCGGCGGGGCTCGCGGCGACGACGGCGCCTTCGGCCGCGAGGGCCCCGGCCTTGGCGGGGGTGCGGTTCCAGACGGTGAGGGGGTGCCCGGCGGCGAGCCAGGTGCGGGCCAGGGCGGTGCCCATCGCACCGAGTCCGAGGAGGGTGATCGGGGTCTTCGTGCTGGTCTTCGTGCTGGTGTCGGTCATGCCGTTTAGCCTGGTTCAGGGCCGTCAGGTGCTCAAGTACGCACTTCGGAGTGGGTGGTTACCCCGAGGTGAGCGAACAGGTGGGGAGGGGTGCGCGATGGCATTGACTCAGCGGCCGGGCGCGGATCACTGCGGGATCGCCGCGGCGATGTCCGTGATCGACGGCAAGTGGAAGGTGTCGGTCCTGTGGGAGCTGGAGCAGCGCCCGCGCCGCTTCGGCGAACTGCGCCGCCTGGTCCCGGGGGTCTCGGAGAAGGTGCTCGCGGCCCAGCTGCGCGAACTGGAGACGGACGGCATCGTCCACCGCGAGGTCTACGAGGAGGTCCCGCCGCGCGTGGAGTACTCGCTGACCCCGCTCGGCCGCGAGCTGAACGGTGCCCTGGAGGCCCTCGGGGCGTGGGGCACGAAGCACCTGCTCGGCGACGCCGCCCAGCCGGTCCCGATGTGAGGAAGGGGCCGGGCCCTCACTCCGGGCGGCGGAACAGCGCCGTCCAGAGGAAGGCCTCGCCGAAGGAGCCGGAGGATTCGGGCTCGTCGTTCATCCGGCGCAGCTCCACCTCGGTGAGGCCGTCGAAGATCCGGCGCAGTGCCTCCGGCGTGTACGCGAGCCCGCCTTCGAGGCGGGCCCGGCCGTAGAACTCCGCGTCGGACAGCTCGGACCCCATCGCGCCCGAGGCGAAGCAGGTCAGGGCGAAGCGGCCGCCGGGGGCCAGCAGCCGGTCCAGCAGGTCCAGGTAGCTGACCCGGCGGTGCGGCGGCAGGTGGTGGAAGCAGCCCGAGTCGTAGATCAGGTCGTACGGGCCCACCAGCCCGGCGCCGGCCGCGCCGAAGGCGTCGCCCTGGTGGAAGCGGACCCGGGCCCCCGCGGCGCGGGCGCGCTCCCCGGCCCAGGCCAGGGCCGTCGGAGAAAGGTCGACGGCGTCCACCTCGAAGCCCCGGGCGGCCAGGTGCAGGGCGTTGCGGCCGGGGCCGCAGCCGAGGTCCAGGGCGCGGCCGCCCGCGGGGACCAGTCCGCGGTCGAGGCAGGAGACGAGGTTCTCGTCGGGCTTCGCCGCGAAGAACGGCACCGGCCGCTCGCGGTCCGCGTAGAAGCCGTCCCACCAGGCGGAGCCGCCGGCGGTCCAGCGGTCGGCCTCCGGTGCGAAGAGGCCGTCCATGAGGGCGAGCACGTCGTCGACACTGCGTATGTTCCGGTCCATCAGAACCCCTTTCAGCTGTCCCCGATTTTATCGGTGATCAAGAGGAAAGCCCAGGTCAGGTGGGGTGTGGGGGAGGGGTGACGGGTCTTCTGGCGCACTGTCGCGACGGGGTCGGTCCCCGCCCACGGGGGTGGGGCGGCCGGGCGGTCCAGGGCCTCGCCCAGGGCCCTGGCGGGCCCTTCTCCGGCCGCTCCGGGCCCTGTTTCCGTACGGTTTCCGGAGCCCTGTCCTCCCGTACGCGACCCTGCCCGGGGGTCTGCGGCATCTCCCGGGACTCCGCGGCGCTCCTGCGCCACCCGATAGGATGACAAGCGGCAAGATTCAAAGCTGTCCCCCACCGTCCTAGAGCCCGCGCCCCTGTCCGGAGCATCGGTCGTTCGGGGTCCGAGCCCGACAGTGCCTTGCTGAGAGACGACCGGCCACAGCGCTGTGCACCGACCAGCAGTAGGGACATCTTTCACGTGAGAGTCAGTACCGAGGGGCTGGAGCCTGTGCGCTCGGGTCCCGCGAGCGGGCCTGCCACGCGCGCCCGGCCCGTTTCGGGTCCCGCACGTGGAGTGCTCCGCTCCCGGGGCTCCCTGTTGCTCCTGGAAGCCGTCGCGGCCTTCGGCGGGGCGCTCGTGCTCCCGATGATGGCGGTGGGCTTCAAGCTCGATCCGCTGGACCGCATCGCTCAGGTCAGCGGCCTGGCCGCGATCCAGTTCCGGTTCGCCCTGATCGGTCTGCTCTTCATCGCCGCCGTCGTGCTCGCGATGCGGCTGCGCGGTGGCCGCCACTTCGATCTGACCACCCGGATCTCCGCGGCCGCCCTCGCCGGCCTGGCCAGCGGGTTCGTCGCGGCGGGAGCGGTGGTCGCGCTCCACGGCACGCCGTGGCCGATGTTCGGCCTCAACGGCGACAGCGGCCGGATCGTCGAGTGGGCCCACGCGGTCGCCAACGGGCAGCCCTCCGGGTCCCCGGTCTACCCGCCCGCACCGCTCTACACCCTCGGGTACTACGCGGAGTGGTTCCACGGCGGCAACACCGCCTACGCCTTCAAGGACCTCCAGATCCTCGGGGCCGCCTTCTTCGGGCCGTTCGTCTACTTCGCCTGGCGGCTGCTGCTGAGCCCGCTGCGGGCGCTGGCCTTCGGCGTCGTACCGGCCTTCGCGCTGATCGACGCGTACAAGCCGTACGCCCAGACGGTCCTCGTGGTGCTGGTCCCGGTCCTGGTGGCCCTGGTGGTGGCGCTGCGCCGCAGCGGCACCGAGAACTGGCGGCCGCTGCTGCTCAAGGCCGCCGGTTTCGGCGCGCTCATCGGTGTGCTCTTCCTCACGTACTCCGGCTGGTTCCTGTGGAGCGCGGCCGGCGTCTTCTTCGCCGCGGCCCTGTACTTCCCCTGGAAGACCGGCCGGGCCAAGGGCGCCGCGTTCCTGGGCGTCACCCTGGCGGCCTTCATGGCGGTGGCCGGGAAATACCTGGTGGTCATGCTGACCGAGGGCCAGGAGACCAAGGACTTCAACTTCCGCTTCGACACCTTCACCGACCCGGCCTACTACCTGATGTGGCGCACGGACATGCCGGGCAAGGTCGGCGACTGGCCGCCGCCCGGCGAGTTCGGCGGGGTCGGCCTGTTCGCCCTGGTGACCTTCATATGCCTCGGCGTCGCCATCTGGCTGGGCCTGCGCAAGCCGATGGTGGTCACCATCACCGCGATGTTCGTCTCCGCCTGGCTGATGCGCATGTACATCGCCTCGCACATGTACGAGACGCAGACCGTCCAGCTCTACACGCGCACCAACAACCAGCTGCTCTACTGCGGGCTGATCCTCGCCGCACTCGTCGCCCACCTGGTGTCGCAGCGGCTGGCCGAACGGCGCACATTGGACAATGGTGACGCCACGGCCGTACGGGGTCGGGGCTTGCCGGGCCGGGAGGGGGCCGTCATCGGAACCCTGTGCGCCCTGCTGCTCCTGCTCGGAACGGTGTCGTCCTCGATGGCCGACCGGTACATGCCGGCCCAGGACGGGACCTACCGGATCCTGCCCTACGTGTCGCACACGATTCGGCAGATGAACGGAAAGTGCCCCCAATTCGCCCCCGAGCACAAGTGCTCCAAGGACGGCGATCAGACTTGGCTGACATACATCAGATGATCACGAGGACGACATGATCTCCGCATTGACGCGGCTGGCCGACTGGTCGGCCCGGACCCCCAAGAGGCTCTGGGCCGTCAGCTTCGTCCTCTTCTTCACCATCGCGGCCAGCTGGTCGGCCGCGACGCCGCTGGGCGCCTCGCCCGACGAGCACGCCCACTTCATCCGGGCGGCGGCGGTGGCCCGGGGGCAGATCAACGGCTCCGAGGTGATGGTTCCGCACATCGTCGCGGGCATCAAGGGCGACTTCTCCGAGACCGGCGTGCAGCTCCCGGAGTGGTACTCGGACCTCCCCAAGCACCACGAGTGCTACTCGTGGCACGCGGGCACCCCTGCCTCCTGCGCGCCCGCCATCGGGACCTCGGACACCATCGTCGAGGTCCCCACCGCCGCCGGTCGCTACCACCCGGCGTACTACCTGATGACCGGCTGGCCGAGCCTGCTCGTGGAGGGCACCAAGGGGCTCTACCTCATGCGCCTGATGTCGGCGCTGTTCTGCTCGCTGCTGCTGGCCAGTGCCGTGGTGACGGCCTCCGAATGGCGGCGCGGACGCTCGCTGGCCCTGCTCGGCGTCTTCACGGCGGCCACGCCCATGGCCCTGTTCATGGCCGGCATGGTCAACCCCAGCGGCGGTGAGATCGCCGCCGGCATCCTGGTGTGGACGGGCCTGCTGTCGATCCTCATGTCGCCCGATCCGCACCTGCTGAACCGCAGGCTGGCCCGGGTCGGCATCGGCGGTCTGGTGCTGATCAACATCCGGCCGCTCGGACTGATCTGGTTCGCCGGCGCGGTCTGCTTCGGCCTGCTGCTGGCCGAGCGCGGCGTGCTGCGCTCGGTGCTCCGCCGCAAGGCGATGTGGCTCTGGACGGGGCTGCTCGGCCTCGCCACGGTCGGGGCGCTCGCGTGGGCGGCCGCGCACCCCGACAACTCGGTCATAAAGATCCCCAAGTACCTCACCACGACGGAAGCGGCCCGCCGCACCCTCGGGGCCAGCGAGATGTACATCCAGCAGATGCTCGGCTACTTCGGCTGGCTGGACACCCCGGCGCCGCTCGTGACCTGGTACGTCTGGCTCGGCGTGATCGCCGTGGTCACCGTGCTGGGGCTGATGTACGGCCGCAAGCGCGAAACGGTGGCGCTGATCGGCATGCTGATGGCCGTCGTGATCGTGCCGGTGGTCGGACAGACCTCGCAGGCGTCGAAGATCGGCCTGGTCTGGCAGGGCCGCTACCTGCTGCCGTTCGCCGTCGGCCTGCCGCTGATGGCCGTGCTGATCCTCGCGCGCCGGATGCCGGAGAAGGGCTTCCCCCTGCGCAGGCTGGTCGGCTACTCCCTGCCCCTGCTCGCCCTGGGCAACGCGGCGGCGTTCTACTGGACCCTGCGGCGCTTCGCCGTCGGGATCAGCGGCCCCGTGATCCCGTACGCCGCGCACTGGGCCCCGCCCGGCGGCTGGGTGTTCTGGACCGGCGCCTACACGGTGGCGGCGTTCGCCCTCGTGGTGCCCGGACTGATGCGGGACCGCGTGGCCGACGGGACGCCCGTACTCCCACCGCCCGGCGCCGTGCCCGGAGCCGGCGGGGCGCAGGGCCCGCTGGACCTTTCCGGATCCCTTCCGGAGCCGGGCGTGGAAGCCCACCGCCAGCCACGGGTGACCCAGGTCCGCTGAACCGCCCCGTCCGCTGAACTGTCGGCCCCGGCCCGGCGGGTGCGTCCTCGGACGCCCCGTCAGGCCGGGGCCGCGGTCGTCAGCGGCCCCCGTCCCGGCTTCCCGCCGGCACCTCCGCGGGTACCTCCGCCGGCACGTCCGCGACGGCGACCGACGGCGTGTGCGCGTCCGCCTCGGCCAGCAGGGTCCCGTCCGGCGCCCATACGGCCGCGCCCCCGCAGCCCGTCCACGGTCCGGCCGGTCCGACGTGGTTGGCGAGGGCCACGTACATCCCGAAGTCCCGGGCGATCCCCGGGTGGACCGCCGCCCGCTCGGCGACGCCGTCGCCCGTGCCGTAGAGCGAGCTCGCCAGGTGGACCCGGCAGCCGGCCTCGGCGCCCGCGGCGGGGACGTCCGCGAAGTGGTTGTCGAAGCAGATCCCCAGGGAGAAGCGGATCCCGCCGAGCTCGAAGCGGCCCGGGACCGTCCCCGCGGCGAAGACCTCCTGCTCGTGGCGGAACAGGTGCTGCTTGGCGTACGTGGTCACGTGCGCGCCGTCCGCGTCGTGGACCAGGGTCGCGATGAGGGGCCGGGGGCCGTCCGTGCGCAGCGCGACGTTGACGGCGGTGGCGATCCCGGTGGAGCGGACGGGGTCCAGCCGGGGATCCTCGGCATCGGCCAGCCACAGACCGGGGTCGGCGGCGAGGGCGGCCAGCTCGTAGCCGGTCAGGGTGAACTCGGGGAACACCACCAGCCCGGCGCCCTCCTGACGGGCCCGCACGGCGAGCGCGGCCGCCCGTACGGCGTTGGCGGACACGTCGGCGGGGGCGCAGCTCAGCTGCGCGGCAGCGATCTTCACCCGGCCCAGCATGCCAGCCCCGCGGCCGGGCCCGGCGCCGGCCCGGAGTCAGGCCCGGGGCCCCTGGATCAGGTCCAGGAAGGCCCGGAAGGTGCCCGGCATGTCCACGGATTCGGGGGCCAGCAGCCACTGGTACTGGAGGCCGTCCATCACGGCGGCCAGCAGCGGGGCCGCCTGCTCGGGGGTGAGGCCCGAGGGGAGCCGGTCGCCGTACTCCGCGCGGAGCACGTCCGCCATTGCCGAGCGCACCTGCGCGTACCGCTCGGCGAAGAACTCCCGCGCCGGGTGGCCGTCGGTGACGCTCTCGCCGAGCAGCGCCGAGAAGGTCTGCACGATGCCCGGGCGCATGGCGTTGTACTCCACCAGCGAGGCCAGCAGGTCCGGGCGCCAGGCGTCGGCCAGCGCGCGGGCGCCGCCGCCGGTGTCCCAGCGGTCGCGCTCCTCCAGCACCGCGACCAGCAGGGCCTCCTTGGTCGGGAAGTAGTGCAGCAGCCCCTGCTGGGTCAGGCCCACGCGCTCGGCGACCGTGCCCAGGGCCGCGCCGCGGTAGCCGCGCTCGGCGATCACCTCGAGGGCGGCGCGGACGATCTCCACGCGCCGTTCCTCGCTTCTGGCCCTGACCATCGCCCCGCCACCCCTTCCGTTCCACACCTGCCAGCAGGACCGTACGGCATGACCGCATCAGCATCCGGAATATCACGAACAGATTACGAACCCTACCGCTCTACAGGGAACGGGTCCACCATGGGGTCACCGCGCCGCACCGCGCACCCGCACCCAACGAGGAGGCATGGCCGTGACCGATGCCGATCAGGTCCGCAACGACGCCGTGGAGACGGCCCTGGGCAAGCTGGACCTCGACACCAAGACCCGGCTGCTGGCCGGCCAGGACATGTGGTCCCTGCCCGCCGTCCCCGAGATCGGGCTGAAGTCCCTGGTCTTCTCCGACGGCCCCATCGGGGTGCGCGGGGTGCGCTGGACCGCCGACGACCCGTCGATCGCCCTGCCCTCCCCGACCGCGCTCGCCGCCGCGTGGGACCCCGAGCTGGCCCGCCGGGCCGGCCGCCTCCTCGCCCAGGAGGCCCGCCGCAAGGGCGTCCACGTCCTGCTCGCGCCCACCGTCAACCTGCACCGCTCCCCGCTCGGCGGCCGGCACTTCGAGTGCTACTCCGAGGACCCGTACCTCACCGGCGCCGTCGGCAGCGGCTACGTGAACGGCGTCCAGGACGGCGGCGTCGGCACCACCGTCAAGCACTTCGTGGGCAACGACGCCGAGACCGAGCGGTTCACCGTCGACAGCGTCATCGCCCCGCGCCCGCTGCGCGAGCTGTACCTGGCCCCCTTCGAGGCCATCGTCGCCAACGCCCACCCGTGGGGCATCATGACCGCCTACAACCGGGTCAACGGCGTGTTCATGAGCGAGAACACCCACCTCGTCAACGAGGTCCTGCGGGCCGAATGGGGCTTCGACGGAGCCAACGTCTCCGACTGGATGGCCGCCCGCTCCACCACCGGCGACATCCTCGGCGGCCTCGACGTGGTCATGCCCGGCCCCGTCAGCGTCTACGGCACCCCGCTCGCCGAAGCCGTCCGCTCGGGCGAGGTCCCCGAGTCCGCCGTCGACGACGCCGTCCGCAACGTCCTGCGCCTCGCCGCCCGCGTCGGCATCCTGGAGGGCGCCCCCGCCGTGGTCGGCGAGGCCCCCGCCCCCGTCGACGGCCAGGCGCTGGCCCGCGAGCTGGCCGCCCGCGGCTTCGTCCTCGTCCGCAACGAGGCCCTCTCCGGCGAGGGGCCGGTGCTCCCGCTCGACGCGTCCGCCGGCCGCACCGTCGCCCTCATCGGCGCCGCCGCCCGCGACGCCCGCGTCCTCGGCGGCGGCTCCGCCACCGTCTTCCCCGAGCGGATCGTCTCCCCGCTGGACGGGCTCACCGAGGCCCTGCCCGACGGGGCGCTGACCTTCACCGTCGGCGCCGACCCCAGCGACGAACTGACCCCCGCCGACAAGGGCTTCGAGCTGCGCGCGATCTGCCGCGACGCCTCCGGGGCCGTCCTCGGCACGGGCTCCCTGCCCACCGGGCAGCTCCAGTGGATCGGCGACGACCTGCCCGAGGGCGTCACGTACGAGACGATGGCGAGCATCGAGGTCGTCGGTACGTTCGTCCCGCGCGAGAGCGGCGAGCACGCCTTCGGCACCCGCGGACTCGGCGCCTTCAGCCTCGCCGTCGGCGGGGAGGTCCGCTGGCACGGCGTCCAGCAGATGGGCAGCGAGGCCGACCCCTTCGAGGCCTTCTTCGGAGCCCCCAACGAGCGGGCCCGCCTCACCCTCACCGAGGGCGAAGCCGTCGAGGTCTCGCTGACCTACCAGGTCCCCGACACGACGGCCCTGCCGCTCAAGGCCATCATGTTCTCCTTCCTCCACCTCGGCCCGCAGCGCTCCGCCGACGAGCTCATCGCCGAGGCCGTGGAGGCGGCCCGCGCCGCCGACACCGCCGTCGTGGTCGTCGCCACCACCGAACGGGTGGAGTCCGAGGGCTTCGACCGCAAGGACCTCACCCTCCCGGGCCGCCAGAACGACCTGGTGCGCGCCGTCGCCGCGGTCAACCCGAACACCGTGGTCGTCGTCAACGCCGGCTCCCCGGTGGAACTCCCGTGGCGCGAGGAGGTGGCCGCCGTCCTGCTGACCTGGTTCCCCGGGCAGGAGGGCGGGGCCGCGCTGGCCGACGTACTCCTCGGCGAGGCCGAGCCGGGCGGGCGGCTGCCCACGACCTGGCCCGCCGAGTTCGCCGACGCGCCGGTCACCGAAGTCACCCCCACCGAGGGGCGCCTGGAGTACACCGAGGGGCTCTTCATCGGCTACCGGGCCTACGAGAAGCACGGGATCGCCCCGGCCTTCCCCTTCGGGCACGGCCTCGGCTACACGGACTGGGCCTACGAGTCCCTGGAGGCCACCCCCACGCGGGCGACGGTCCGCGTCACCAACACCGGCACCCGGCCGGGCCGCGAGACCGTACAGGTCTACCTGGCGCCCCTCGCGGACACCGCCCTGCGTCCGGCGAGCTGGCTCGCGGGCTTCGCGAGCGTGACCGCGGCACCCGGCGAGAGCGTCGAGGTGGAGATCGCCCTGCCGGAGCGCGCCTTCGAGATCTGGGACGAGGCCTCGCACGCCTGGCAGCGGATCGGCGGCAGCTACGAGGTCCGCGCGGGCCGCTCGCACGGCGACACGCGGCTGACGGCGGCCCTCGACCTGTAATGGCCGGAAATCACCCCGCACGGAGGTGATCCACAAGCCGGACCGGGGGCGGGCCCTGACACCCGCCCCCGGTCCGTTCCGTTCACCGCGTCAACGCGGAGGCTCGGCGGAGGTCACCTGTCGGTGCGCCAGTTCCGCGAGCCGCGCCTGTCCGCCCTTGCCCGGATGGAACCAGTCCCAGCGGCTCAACTGCTCCGCCGAGAAGGGGTACTGGAACACCGCGCCGCCGTCGTAGCGGCACAGCTCGTCCTTCGCGCAGACCTCGCGCAGCGCCTCGTTGTACTCGACCACGCGCGCCCGCACCTGCTCCCGCCGGGCCGTCGCACCGGCGGCCGCCGAGGTCGGATCGGCGAGCATCGACTGACAGATGCCCAGCTTCCACACCTGGCGCACCATCGGGTCGTCCTTGCCCTGCTCCCACAGCCGCTGGAGGTCCGGGACGCTGGAGACGTACACCTGAGAGGCCGGCGAGGCCGCCCGCAGGCCGGCCAGCGCCTTCTCGAAGCCGGAGCGGAAGGCGGCCACCGAAGTCATCGACGAAGCCGAGGGCCGGCAGGCGTCGTTCGAGCCCACCATCACCGTGACCAGGCCCGGCTTGTGCGCGGCGGCCGAGGCGAGCTGGCCCGGCAGGTCCGCCATCCGGGAGCCGGTCACCGCGTAGTTCCAGCTGCGCGCGGGCACCTCGGCCTCACCGAGCAGCCGGGCGGCCAGCGAACGCACCTCGGGGTCCTCACCGGTGGCCCAGGAGGCCTCCGGACAGTCGGCCAGCACCGAACAGGCGTCGAAACCGCGCGTGATGGAGTCGCCCACGGCGGCGACCGACGCCGGTGCGGTGTTCCACCGCGGGGCCGCCTGCGCACCGCGTTCGCCCCCGGTCTGCGCCCCGTCCGCCGAACACCCGGTCAGCGCACCCGCCGCCAGGAGCAGCAGGGCGGCCGTCGCGCCCGCGCCCGCACCCGCAGAGGTCCGACGCGCGCGGCGGCGTGGGGCGGTGGTGCGCATGCGGAAGGTCCCTCCTCGTCGTCCCCACATCGTTCGGGGGCGTCCTGCTGAGTGAATGCTCTGTGTTTACGGGCCTCGGAGCGACCGTACGTCACACCATGACCCCCGGCGCACGGTAGCTTTTTCCCGTGGCGTTTCGGCCGCAAGTCCCGCAACGCAATGTCAAATAATTTCCGTTACATTACATCACGTCACATACTGTCCGTTTTCTGGAGTTTATTCCCGACCTCGTCCCACACTGGAGGTCCCGGTGACGACACGTGGAGTCCTGTACGTGCACTCCGCACCGCGCGCGCTCTGCCCGCACGTGGAATGGGCTGTTGCGGGGGTGCTCGGGGTGCGGGTGAACCTCGACTGGATCCGTCAGCCCGCCTCCCCGGGCACCTGGAGAGCCGAGTTCTCCTGGCAGGCCGAGGCGGGCACCGCATCGAAACTCGCCTCCGCCCTGCGCGGCTGGCACCTGCTCCGCTTCGAAGTGACCGCGGAACCCTGTCCGACCGCCGAGGGCGAGCGCTACAGCTCCACCCCGCACCTGGGCATCTTCCACGCCGTCACCGGCATGCACGGCGACATCCTGATCCCCGAGGACCGGCTGCGCGCCGCCCTCGCCCGGTCCGCGCGCGGCGAGACGGACCTGGAGGCGGAGATCGCCAAACTCCTCGGCAAACCCTGGGACGACGAGCTCGAACCCTTCCGCTACGCGGGCGAGGGCGCCCCGGTGCGCTGGCTCCACCAGGTCGTCTGAGCCCCGGACACGCCGAAGGCCCGCCCGGGACACCCGGGCGGGCCTTCTACGTGTCAGCGTCCGGTTCAGACGGTCCTGAACGCCAGGGAGACGTTGTGGCCGCCGAAGCCGAAGGAGTTGTTGATCGCCGAGATCGGGCCCTCCGCCGGGAGCTTGCGGGGCTCGTCGCGCACGATGTCCGCGTCGATGTCGTCGTCGATGTCGTCGAGGTTGATCGTCGGCGGCGCGATCCGGTGGTACAGCGCCAGCACCGTCGCGACGGTCTCGATGCCGCCCGCGCCACCCAGGAGGTGACCGGTCATCGACTTCGTGGCCGAGATCGCGATGTGGTCGAGGTCCTCGCCCAGCACCTTGCGCAGGGCCTTCAGCTCGGCCGTGTCACCCTGCGGGGTGGACGTGGCGTGCGCGTTCACGTGGACCAGCTCGGCCGGGTCCAGACCCGTGTTGTCGAGCAGGTTCTGCAGGGCGGCCGAGACACCGCGGCCGGTGGGCTCCGGCTGCGCGATGTGGTGGCTGTCCGCGGACAGGCCCTGGCCCAGCACCTCGCAGTAGACCCGGGCGCCGCGCGCGGCGGCGTGCTCGGCGGACTCCAGGACCACGACGCCCGCACCCTCGCCGAGGACGAAGCCGTCGCGGGCCTTGTCGTACGGACGGGAGGCCGTGGTCGGGTTCTCGTTGTTCTTGGACATCGCCATCATGTTGGCGAAGGCCGCGATCGGCAGCGGGTGGATCGCCGCTTCGGTACCGCCGGCGACGACCACGTCGGCACGGCCGGTACGGATCATCTCGACGGCGTAGCCGATGGCCTCGGCGCCGGAGGCGCAGGCGCTGACCGGAGTGTGCACACCCGCGCGGGCGTTGACCTCCAGGCCGACGTTGGCCGACGGGCCGTTGGGCATGAGCATGGGGACGGTGTGCGGGGAGACCCGGCGCACACCCTTTTCCTTCAGTACGTCGTACTGGTCGAGCAGGGTGGTCACGCCGCCGATGCCGGAGGCGATGACGGTGCCCAGGCGCTCGGGCGCGATGGACGCGTCCTCGCCCGCCGGGGCGGTGTAACCGGCGTCGGCCCACGCCTCGCGGGCCGCGATGATCGCGAACTGGGCCGAGCGGTCCAGCTTGCGGGCCAGCGGCCGGGGGAGGACCTCGCTCGGGTCCACGGCGACGGTGGCGGCGATACGGACCGGGAGTTCGGCGAAGCGCTCACCCTCGAGGGGCTTTACGCCGGAACGGCCGGCAAGCAGACCTTCCCAGGTCGAAGCGCTGTCGCCACCCAGCGGAGTGGTTGCGCCGATACCGGTGACGACCACGGTGCGATTGGTCGGGCTCACAGGAATTCTTTCTCCACGTTTCAGGGGGTGAATTGTCACGGCGCCACCGCCAGGTGGCGACAAACGCTCGTCAGGCTCAGGCCTGGTGCTTGAGGATGTAGCTCGCGGCGTCGCCGACGGTCTTCAGACCCTTGACGTCCTCGTCCGGGATCTTCACCTCGAAGCGCTCTTCGGCGGCGACGACGACCTCGACCATGGACAGCGAGTCGACGTCCAGGTCGTCGGTGAAGGACTTCTCGAGCTGGACGTCCTCGGTCGGGATGCCGGCGATCTCGTTGACGATCTCCGCGAGACCTTCGACGATTTCTTCCTGGGTGAAGGCCATGATGGCGCTCCTTCTATAGCTAGCTGGGGGTCAAACGGAACACGGGATGTGGATCCCGGGCCCTAGGGGAGGGTAACGACCGTGGCGGCGTAGACGAGCCCCGCCCCGAAGCCGATGACGAGCGCGGTGTCGCCGCTCTTCGCCGCACCGGTCGCCAGGAGCCGCTCCATTGCGAGCGGAATCGAGGCGGCCGAGGTGTTGCCGGTGGTTTCGATGTCACGGGCGACCGTGACGTGCTCCGGCAGCTTCAGAGTCTTCACCATCGAGTCGATGATCCGCATGTTCGCCTGGTGCGGAATGAAGACGTCCAGGTCATCGGCGGTGATCCCGGCTGCGTCGAGCGCCTGCTGGGCCACCTTGGCCATCTCGAAGACGGCCCAGCGGAAGACCGCCTGGCCCTCCTGCGTGATGGCGGGAAACTTTTCGCCGCCGTCCTTGCCGAGGTACTCGTCCCACGGCACGGTCTGCTTGATGGTCTCCGACTTGTCGCCCTCAGAACCCCACACCGTGGGGCCGATGGCCGGCTCGTCCGAGGGGCCGACGACCACGGCGCCCGCGCCGTCACCGAAGAGGAAGGCCGTCGCGCGGTCCTCCAGGTCGGTCAGGTCCGAGAGCCGCTCCACGCCGATGACGAGGACGTACTCCGCGGAACCCTCCACCACGAGGCCCTTGGCCAGGGTCAGCCCGTAGCCGAACCCGGCGCAGCCGGCGGAGATGTCGAAGGCGGCGGGCTTGTTCGCGCCGATGCGGTGCGCGATCTCGGTCGCCACGGCCGGGGTCTGCTTGAAGTGCGACACCGTCGAGACGATCACGGCGCCGATCTTCTCCGGAGCGATCCCGGCGGCGGCCAGGGCCTTGCCCGAGGCCTCCACCGACATCGCGGCGACGGTCTCCTGCGGGGAGGCCCAGTGCCGCGTCGCGATACCGGAGCGGGAACGGATCCACTCGTCGGAGGAGTCGATGGTCTCGAGGATGACCTCGTTCGGCACCACACGGACCGGACGGTAGCCGCCGACACCGAGGATGCGGGCGTACGGGGAGCCCTTGGCAGGCTTGATCTTCGACATGCTGAGTGGGCTCCTTCTCTCAGACCGCGTGCTCGGAGACGAGCGTCGCGGCCTTGTCGAGATCGTCCGGGGTCTTCAGCGCCACGCTCGGTACGCCCTTCAGCGCGCGCTTGGCCAGACCCGTCAGGGTGCCACCGGGGGACAGTTCGACGATCCCGGTGACGCCCAGAGCGGCGAACGTCTCCATGCACAGGTCCCAGCGGACCGGGTTGGCCACCTGGCCCACCAGCCGGGCGACGACATCGGCGCCCGTGGTCACGACCTGACCATCCTTGTTCGATACGTACGTCAGCGCCGGGTCGGCCGGGGAGAGGGCCGCAGCGGCCTCCTCCAGACCGGCGACCGCCGGAGCCATGTGGTGCGTGTGGAAGGCGCCCGCGACCTTGAGGGCGACGACCTTCAGGGAACCTTCGGGCTTCTCGGCCTCCAGGGCCGCGATCTGCTCCATCGTCCCCGCGGCCACGATCTGGCCCGCGCCGTTGACGTTGGCCGGGGTCAGACCCAGCTTCTCCAGGTGCGCGACGACGACGTCGAGGTCTCCGCCGAGGACGGCGGCCATGCCCGTCGCGGTGATCGCCGCGGCCTCGGCCATGGCGAGTCCGCGGGTGCGTACGAAGGACAGCGCGTCCTTGTCGGACAGCACCCCGGCGTACGCGGCGGCGGTGATCTCGCCGACGCTGTGGCCCGCCACGGCGCCGAAGGAGCCCGGGCCGACCTTGGAGGTCAGCTCGGCCGCGGCGAGCAGGCCGGCGGCCACCAGCAGGGGCTGTGCAACGGCCGTGTCGCGGATCTCGTCCGCGTCGGCCTTCGTGCCGTAGTGGGCAAGGTCGAGCCCGAGGGCATCCGACCAGCCGGCGACGCGGTCAGCGGCACCGGGCAGTTCGAGCCAGGGAGTCAGGAAGCCGGGCGTCTGTGCGCCTTGGCCGGGAGCGACGAGTACGAGCACCCTCACACTCTCTCTTGTGTTCGGTCCGCGCCGCCCGTGGGGACAGGGACGAAGAACCATCGGGGTAATTGTTGATGTCCGACAAAAGCTTAGGACTGAAGATCGCCGTCGGCCAGACGCCCGAGGATCAGGGCGATCCGCAGCGTGAACGCGGAGCGGACATCCGAGGGCGACCAGCCGGTGACGTCTGTCACACGTCGGAGCCGGTAGCGCACGGTGTTGGGGTGCACGAACAGCATCCGGGCGGCACCTTCGAGGCTGCTCGCCTGCTCCAGGTAGACACTCAGCGTCTCCAGCAGCGCCGAGCCGGCCTCTTCGAGCGGTCTGTAGATCTCCTCCACCAACTGCTCGCGGGCCGCAGGGTCGGAGGCGATCGCGCGTTCGGGCAGGAGATCGTCCGCGAGCACCGGCCTCGGCGCGTCCTGCCAGGCCGTACAGGCCTTGAGCCCGGCCGCGGCGGCCTGCGCCGACTTCGTGGCGTTCAGCAGGTCCGGGACCACCGGTCCGGCGACCACCGCACCCGCCGCGAACGGCCCGATCAGCGACTTCGCCACCTGCATCGGATTGTCGCTGCCACCCGCGATGACCACGAGCCGGTCGCCCAGCACACCCGTGAGGACCTGCAGCTTGTGGTGGCGGGCGGCCCGCCGGATCGCCTCGACCGTCAGCTCGCTGTCGCCCTCCGGAGCCGTGCCCAGCACCACGCACACGTGCTCGGGGGAGTTCCAGCCGAGGGCCGCGGCCCGGGACAGCGCGCCCTCGTCGGCCTCCCCGGACAGCACCGCGTTGACCACGAGGGACTCCAGCCGGGCGTCCCACGCCCCGCGCGCCTCGGCGGCCTGGGCGTACACCTGGGCGGTCGCGAAGGCGATCTCCCGGGCGTACACGAGCAGGGCCTCGCGCAGGATCGACTCGTCGCCGGGCGCCGCGACCTCGTCGATCGCGGTCTCCATGACCTCGATCGTGGTGCGCACCATCTCGACCGTCTGGCGCAGCGTGATCGCCCGGGTCAGCTCGCGCGGAGCCGTCCCGAAGACGTCGGTGGAGATCGCCTGGGGGGTCTCCGGATGCCGGAACCACTCGGTGAACGCGGCGATGCCGGCCTGGGCGACCAGGCCGATCCAGGACCGGTTCTCCGGCGGCATCGCCCGGTACCACGACAGCGTCTCGTCCATGCGCGCGATGGCGTTCGCGGCGAGCCGGCCGGAGGACTTCTCCAGCCGGCGCAGCGTCGCGGAGTGCGGATGGGGCGGAGCCGGATGCGCGGGGTGGACCGCGGGTGAATGCTCACGTTCGGGTTGGGGCACGTGACAAGACTGCCTTATCGGGACGGCTGCGCGGAGTCCGGTCCCGTCCCGGGCCGCGCCCCGGGGGCTACGGTGGCCCCCATGATTGATGTACGCCGAGGCGCCGACCGGTACGAGGGAGCGGACGCCGACGTTGCGGCGGGCGGTCCGGCCACGGGGATCACCACCCGGCACGCCTTCTCCTTCGGCCCGCACTACGACCCCGACAACCTGCGGTTCGGCCCGGTCATGGCGTGCAACGAGGAGAGCCTCGCCCCGGGTGCGGGCTTCGACGAGCACCCCCACAGCCACACCGAGATCGTCACCTGGGTGGCCGAGGGCGAGCTCACCCACCGCGACGCCACGGGCGCGGCCACCCTGGTGCGGCCCGGGGACGTCCAGCACCTCGCCGCGGCGTCCGGGACCCGGCACGTGGAACGCAACGACGGCTCCGCACCGCTGCGCTTCGTCCAGATGTGGCTGGCCCCGGCCGATCCGGCCGGGGAGCCCTCGTACACGCTGGTCCGGGGGATCGCCGACGGCACGCCCTACGCCGTGCCCGCGGCCGGGGCCGTCCTGCACGTCCGGCGTCCGGGCGCGGGCGAGCGGGTGGCCGTACCGGCCGCCGGGCGGGTCTACCTGCACGTCGTACGGGGAGACCTGCGGCTGGACGGCGCGGAGCTCGGGCCGGGGGACTCGGCGCGGATCACCGGCGAGCCGGAACTGGAGCTGATCGCCGGATCCCCGGCCGAGGTGCTGATCTGGGAGTTCCCGTAGGACTCAGCGGGTCCTGAGCTCGGCGAGCACCGCGTCGGTGAACGGCGGCCAGGCCTCGACCGCCCACGGCCCGAAGGCGCGGTCCGTCAGCGCCACGCAGGCGGCGCGCGCGTCCGGATCCACCCACAGGAAGGTCCCGGCCTGCCCGAAGTGCCCGAAGGTGCGCGGCGAGGAACCGGCGCCCGTCCAGTGCGGGGCCTTCCCGTCGCGGATCTCCAGGCCGAGACCCCAGTCGTTGGGGGACTGGTGGCCGTAGCCGGGCAGCACGCCCTTGAGCCCGGGGTGGACCACCGCGGTGGCCTCCGCGACGGTGCGCACGTCCAGCAGCCGGGGCTGCTGGAGCTCGGCGGCGAAGCGCAGGAGGTCGGAGACGGTGGAGACGCCGTCCTTGGCCGGGGAGCCCTCCAGGCTGCTCGACGCCATGCCCAGCGGCTCGAAGACGGCCTCGGCCAGATACGCGGCGAAGGGGATCCCGGTGGCCTTCGCGATGTGGTCGCCGAGTTCCTCGAAACCGGCGTTCGAGTACAGCCGGCGCTGCCCGGGAGGAGCCGTCACCCGGTGCTCGTCGAAGGCCAGGCCGCTGGTGTGGGCGAGCAGGTGGCGCACGGTGGAGCCCTCGGGCCCGGCCGGCTCGTCCAGCTCGATCGCGCCCTCCTCGTAGGCGACGAGGGCGGCGTAGGCGGCGAGCGGCTTGGTGACGGAGGCCAGCGGGAAGCGGTGGTCCACCGGGCCGTGGGAGCCGAGCACGGTCCCGCCGGCGTGGACGACGGCCGCGGCGGCGGTCGGAACCGGCCAGTTCTCGATGATGCGCAGACTCTGCAAGCTCTCCATGCGGCCGAGGGTACTTGCTTGGAGTGCACTCCAAGGATTTAGCGTGGAGCCATGAGCCTGACCCAGACCCCCCTGCAGACGCAGACGCGGTACACGATCAGCGAGGTCGAGGCGCGGACCGGTCTGACCCAGCACACCTTGCGCTGGTACGAGCGGATCGGCCTCATGCCGCACGTGGATCGTTCGCACTCGGGGCAGCGGCGGTTCACCGACAAGGACCTCGACTGGCTGGGCTTCGTCGGCAAGTTGCGCACCACCGGAATGTCGGTGGCGGACATGGTCCGGTACGCAGAACTCGTCCGTGAGGGCCCGCACACCGCCGACGACCGGCGCGAACTGCTGGAGCGCACGCGCGACGAGGTGCGGACGCGGATCGCGGAACTGACCGATGCGCTCGCCGTGCTGGACTACAAGATCGATACGTATGCGATGTGCACCGCCACCGCGGAAGCCGTCGCGGGAGAGGCAGACCGGACATGACCGGGAACACGGCAGGGATCGAGCAGGTCGAACTGGGCGGGGGCGGCCCGCTGGTGGGCGTCCAGGGGCTCGGATGCATGGGCATGAGCGAGTTCTACGGGGACACCGACGAGGCGGCCGCCCGGCAGACGCTGGATGCCGCGCTGGAGGCCGGGGTCACCCTCTTCGACACCGCCGACGTCTACGGGCGGGGCGCCAACGAGGAGTTCCTCGCGCCGTTCGTGGCCGCGCACCGCGACCGGATCACCCTCGCCACGAAGTTCGCCATCGAGCGGACGGACGACCCGCTGTACCGGGGGGTCCGCAACGACCGCGCCTACATCCGCGGCGCGGTGGAGGACAGCCTGCGCAGGCTGGGCACCGACGTGATCGACCTCTACTACATGCACCGGCGCGATCCGGCCGTTCCGCTCGCCGAGTCGGTGGGCGCGATGGCGGAGTTGGTGCAGGAGGGCAAGGTGCGCCACCTGGGGCTCAGCGAGGTGACCGGCGCCGAGCTGCGCGAGGCGCACGCGGTGCACCCGATCGCCGCGCTCCAGTCGGAGTGGTCGCTGTTCAGCCGGGACGTGGAGCGCAGCGCGGTGGGCGCGGCGGCGGAGCTGGGCGTGGCCTTCGTGCCGTACTCCCCGCTCGGGCGCGGCTTCCTGACCGGGGCGTTCGCGGACGCCTCGGCGGAGCTGACGGCCGATGACTTCCGGCAGTACCAGCCCCGGTTCACGGGGGACAACGCGAAGACGAACGGGGCGCTGCTGACGCCCGTACGGGAGATCGCGGCGGCCCGCGGGGCCACGCCGGCGCAGATCGCCCTGGCGTGGGTGCAGCAGCGGGCGGCGGTGCACGGCCTGACGGTGGTCCCGATCCCGGGCACCCGCAAGCCCTCGCGCCTCGCGGAGAACACGGCGGCGACCCGCATCACGCTGACGGACGCGGAGTTGTCCCTCCTGGACCCGATCGCAGACCGCGTCGCGGGCGACCGCTACCCCGACATGACCCACACGTCGGCGGCGCGCGAGGTGTGACCGCCTGCGGCGCCGTTGCCGGGGGCCAGCCCCCGGACCCCCGCTCCTCAAACGCCGGAGGGGCTGGAAAATCCAGCCTCGCCGGCGTTTGAGGCGCGGGGTCTGGGGCGGAGCCCCAGGGGGTCCGGGGCGCAGCCCCGGGGAACGGTGGAAGGGCGGGTAGGGGACAGCCCCGCAGGGTCAGGCTCCGGCCGTGAAGCGGTCCCGCAGGGCGCGGTACTCGGCATCCGTGAGGAGCCCCGCATCGTGCAGCTCGGCGAGATGCTGAATCCGCTCCCAGGATCGCTGCGGCGGCACGGCGGCGGCGACCGGGCTGCGCGCCCGCAGGGCGGCGAGCACGGCCGCCGCGAACGGCAGCGACTCGTGCACGGCTCCGTATCCCACCCCGAAGACCGCGGAGGCGAGATCGTGGTCCGGCCGCGGATCGCCGGCGCCCTCGCGGGGCAGCAACCGCAGGTGCCCGCCGGACCGTTCCGGGGAGTGCCAGACCAGCCCGGCCAGGGCGGCCAGCGGATACCGCTGGTCGCCCGCCTTCCACTTGGCGCTGGTGGCCCCGGTGCGCGACCAGCGGAAGGTGACGGCGCCGCCGTCGAAGGCGAGCCGGGCGTCGTGTGCCTTCAGCGTGGCCGGGGGCTCCGGGACGGAGACGAGGAACCGGTCGGCCGGCCCGGCCGGACCCAGCTGCTCGCGCAGGGCCTCGGCGAAGGCCGCCGCCCGGCCGGCCCCGGCGCCACCACCGGGCAGCACCAGCCGGTACGGATCGCAGGCTTCTCTCAACTGCCCCGCCGCGGCCTCCATCAGGGGGTCCGCTCCCACCCGTACGCGGGCGTGCAGCACCAGGGTGTCCCGCCGTCCCTCGGTCAGGCCCACCCCGGACAACGCCTCCAGGGGAATCCGACGTTCCCCCAGGGCGTGCCAGAGTCTCGGCGTTCGCATCCCCCGTGCGAAGCGGATGATGAGCGAGTTCGTGGTGTGCTCGAACTCCCAGACGGCATGGTTTCCGGCCAGTACGTCACCCATGCGGCACATCGTAAAGGGACGCACCCCCGTGCGTCCCCCTGCCGTGAGGTCCGATTTCGGGTCGGCCGAGCGGTCAGGGACCGTCCGTCCCGGATGTTCCGCGTCGGCACGTGTCGTCCCCGGCGGCGCACACCGTGGAACCGAACGCACCGGTTCCGATTTTGGCGAAGTTGTCCAGGGATTCGGTTCCTGGCGCGAAGTAGCCGGTGTGGCTCTTGGCTCCGGCCGCCGACAGGACCCGCGCGCCGAACTCCTCGGAGACCGGATCCGCGCCGTGGCCCAGGCCGCCGAACTCCAGGTGGGGCACGTCGGCGATCCAGTCGCCGGCGTCCCGCATGGCCCACACCCGCGCCGAGGTGTCCAGCTCGGCGGCGTTCGCGGCGCGCATTCCGGGGCTGCCCGCCACCACGATGTCCGTGACCCGGGGCGGCAGTTCGTGGGCGGCCACGCCGCACACCACCGAACCGTAGCTGTGGCAGAACAGCGCCACGCTCGCCCGCCCGGGCAGCGCGGAGGCCAGCGAGCGCAGCCTGGCCGCGCCGTCCACGGCCAGTCGCCCGGTCGCCGCGTCCATGCCGACGCCGGTCGGGGCGGTGTAGCCGGCCCAGGCGATGACCGCGGTCCGGCTGCCCGGGGCGGCCGTGCGCTCGGCCGCGTACAGGGACTCGGCCATGCCGACGGGGGCGGTCAGCCGGCGCATCGTGCGCTCGAAGGTGAGCGCGTCGGTGTCCACGCCGGGGACGATCACCGATACGCGGCGGGCCTCGCCGAGGTCGCCGAAGACCTCGGCGACGAGGGCGCTGCCGGTGGGGTCGAAAACGAGGATCTGCCGGCCGGGCTCGGCGAGGGACTCGAAGCGGTGGGCGCGCCGGGCGGCGGTCGCGCGGTCGGAGGGGGACAGCGTCCTGTCGTGCGCGCGGGCGTCCTCGGTCCGCACGGCCTGCTTCAGCGCCATCCGGTTGGCCCGGTAGCGGACGCCGGGCGGCACGCCGTCGAGGTTGCCGACCACCAGAGGGTGGCCCTCGGTGAGCCGGGCGCGCTGGGCGCCGTCGAGGCTCGCGAAGAAACGTGCCACCACAGGTGCCGGCGCATCCGCGGCGGGCAGGGCCCGGCCTTGGAAGCGCGCCGCGGCCCAGGAGGCGAGCGCGGCCTCGCGCGGGGACGCCTCGCTCGCGGACCGGTAGACGGCCGTCCAGCCCGTGGTCGCGAGCATCAGGAAGACCACCGCCAGCGCGAGCAGGGCGCGCAGGGCGGCCGGGCGCGCGGGGGCGTCGGCGGAGGGGGTGTGGGCGGGGCCGGGCAGGTTCACTGCGCCCAGCCTAGGAGACCGTCGCGGGTGCCTGCGCGCCGGGTGACGGGAGTCACCGCCGACCGTGGGACGCCCCGCCTGCGGGTGCTCCCGTACGGGACCTGCGTGCGCGGGCGCCCTGACCCGTACGGGAGCTTCGTCCGGGTTCGTCCGGCCTGCGCCCGGCCGGGCGGGCCGGGCGGAAAGTGCGCCGGTCAGACGGGTCGGCGCCAGTCGGCGGCCAGCGCCGGGCCGATCTGGTCGAGGTAGACCTCGGTCATCCGCCGGATGGCGGCCACGCTGGTGTCCTCGCCCTGTCCCCAGAGCCGGCCGGTGACGCGCATCACGCCCGTGAACGCGGCGACGGCCACCCGCGGGCGCGGATCGACGTCGACGTCCAGTCCCTCGCGCTCGGCTATCAGCCGGGCGATCCGCTCCTCCAGCTCGGTGGAGCGGCGCAGGTGCACGGCGAGCAGGGCCGGGGTGGACTCGATCAGCCGGTAGCTGCGCATGTACAGGTCGAGCGGGACCAGGTCCGAAATGGCCTCTTCGACGGTGTCCCAGGCGGCGAGCACGGCCGAACGCATCGCCTCGAAGGGGCCCTCGGAGGGAGGGCGGGAGTGCAGCGCCGCGACGAAGTGCGATTCGACCAGGTCCTGGACGGCGAAGGCGACCTCTTCCTTGTTGGCGAAGTACCGGAAGAAGGTGCGCTGGG
Organism: Streptomyces sp. NPDC056883; assembly: GCF_042788835.1. Lineage (NCBI taxonomy): Bacteria > Bacillati > Actinomycetota > Actinomycetes > Kitasatosporales > Streptomycetaceae > Streptomyces > Streptomyces sp. NPDC056883. The sequence goes on from NZ_JBHUBS010000004.1 coordinate 297,742, forward strand.
ACACGTCCACGGCGTCGGCGATCTCGTCGACGGTCGTCTCCTCGTACCCCTGGGCGATGAAGAGGAGGAGGGCCGCACGCAGCAGTGCGTCGCGCGTGCGCTGTTTCTTGCGCTCGCGCAGCCCGGCCGGCGGTGCGGACGCGGGCCGCTGATCGGTCATCACGGCGGTCAGGGTACCTGTGACCGACCTGACAATGACTGTCTGGCGAACCGGCCTGTGAAGTGTCAGTCGCTGTCACTAACCTGTTCGCATGACTAGTCAGATGACCGTCGACGGCGGAGACGCACTCTCGCTCACCAAGGAACCGGGCCCCTCGCCGGCCCGTACGGGCCTTCGGGGCCACCCGTGGCTCACCCTGTTCGCCGTCGCGATCGGCGTCATGATGGTCACCCTCGACGGCACGATCGTCGCCGTCGCCAACCCGGCCATCCAGAAGGACCTCGGCGCCTCGCTCGCCGACGTCCAGTGGATCACCAACGGCTACCTGCTCGCCCTCGCGGTCTCCCTCATCACCGCGGGCAAGCTCGGCGACCGCTTCGGCCACCGCCAGACCTTCCTCATCGGCATCGCCGGTTTCGCCGTCTCCTCGGCGGCCATCGGCCTCTCCGGCGGCGTCGAGCTCGTCATCGGCTTCCGCGTCGCACAGGGCGTCTTCGGAGCGCTGCTGATGCCCGCCGCGCTGGGCCTGCTGCGGGCGACCTTCCCGGCCGAGAAGCTCAACATGGCCATCGGCATCTGGGGCATGGTCATCGGCGCATCGACCGCCGCCGGGCCGATCGTCGGCGGCCTGCTCGTCGAGAACGTGAGCTGGCAGTCGGTCTTCTTCATCAACGTGCCGGTCGGCATCGTCGCGCTCGCCTTCGGCCTGTTCATCCTGGTCGACCACCGGGCCGAGAACGCCCCGCGCTCCTTCGACCTCCCCGGCATCCTGCTGCTGTCGGCCGGGATGTTCTCGCTGATCTGGGCATTGATCAAGGCCTCGGAATGGGGCTGGGGCGACACCAAGACCCTCGCCTTCCTCGGCGGTTCCCTCGTGTGCTTCGTGGCCTTCGCCCTCTGGGAGAACTTCGTCTCCGAGCCGCTGATCCCGCTCGGCATGTTCCGCTCGCTGCCGCTGTCCGCGGGCACGGTGCTGATGGTCTTGATGGCCTTCGCCTTCATGGGCGGGCTGTTCTTCGTCACCTTCTACCTGCAGAACGTCCACGGCATGAGCCCCGTCGACAGCGGCCTGCACCTGCTGCCGCTGACCGGCATGATGATCGTCGGATCCCCGCTGGCGGGCCTGGCCATCACCAAGGTCGGCCCGCGGCTGCCGCTGGTCGCCGGCATGGCCGCCACCGCCGCCGCCTGCTTCGGGATGTCCCAGCTGACCCCGGGCACCTCCACCCTCACCATGTCGCTCTGGTTCGCCCTGATGGGCCTCGGGCTCGCGCCCGTCATGGTCGGCGCCACCGAGGTCATCGTGGGCAACGCCCCGCTGGAGCTCTCGGGCGTGGCCGGCGGGCTCCAGCAGGCCGCCATGCAGGTCGGCGGCAGCCTGGGCACCGCCGTGCTCGGCGCGGTCATGGCGAGCAAGGTCGGCAGCGTCTTCGAGGACAACTGGGCCGGAGCCGGCCTGCCGCCGCTCACCCCGGAGCAGGCGGACCTCGCGGAGAAGGGCATCCAGGTCGGCATCGCCCCGGTCCCGCCGGGCGCTCCGGAGCAGCTCGCGGCGACCATCACGGGGGTCGCGCACGACACGTTCGTGTCAGGGATGAGCACGGCCTTCACCGTCGCGGGCGTGGTCGCGGTGTTCGCCGCGGTCGTGGCCGGCTTCACGAAGCGCGGCGAGAACGCGGCGGCGGGGGCGGGCGCGGCCCACCTCTAGGCCGGACCCGCGCCGCCTGCGCGGCCCCAGAACCGGCGCCGCCCGAGCCGCCCGCTGCGGCCGGGCGGCGCCTCCCGCGCCTCCGCGGCCCCGTCCGCCGCCGATCGGAAGGGGCTGCGGAGGCGTCAACTCCGTGCGTACGACAGCCCTGCCGGGCGGTTCCGGCAGGGCTGTCGCCTATCCGGGTGGACCCGCTCGCGGCCCCTTCCGCAGGCCCGTCCGCGCAGGTCAGCGTGGTGCAGACGGAGCTCCGGAAACGGTCCGGGGCCCGTACGTCCACCAGGAGTTGACCCGTCATGCGTACGTGGAGCACTACTTTCTCCGGTTTCTCCGGGCGCACCGCCGCCGCGGCCACCGTCCTCGCCGCCACCCTGCTGATCCCGACCACCGCGGAATCCGCCCACGCCGCGAGCCGCGCCCCGGGCCTGACCCCTGCCCAGGCGCAGGCGCAGACGCCGGTACGGGCCCGGGCCGACGCCCCGGCTCCGGTACGGGCCTCCGGGCGGGCGAAGGGGCAGGCGAAGGGCCGGACGAAGGGCCGGGCCGCCGGGCCGCCGGTGCTCGGGGCCTGCGCCACCGGGCAGCTGTGCCTGTGGGCCAAGCCGGAGTTCAAGGGCGCCCGCACGACCCACGAGCTCAGCACCCTCGACATCAACAGCTGCACCGCCCTGCCCGCCGGGACCACCGCCCAGTCCCTCACGAACCGGACCGGCCGCCCGGTCACCACCTACCAGTCGGCCGAGTGCGCCGAGACCGGCGAGTTCCAGACCTACCCGGGCGACGGGGTGTGGCTGCCCCAGTCGCCCTACCAGGTCAGGGCGTTCAAGGTGTGGGAGCGCTGACGGCGGCGCCGCCCTCGGGCGCGACCGGTGCGGGAACCCCCGCCCCGGTCGCCCCCGCGGGAGCCGCCCCGCCGAGGCGGGCGACCTCGGCACGCAGCGCCCGTACCTCCGCCGTCAGTTCGGTGATCGCCGCCGTCTGGGCGAGCTCCACCAGGTCGTCGCGCTCGAAGCGGGAGATGAACCAGGCCGCGATGTTGGCGGTCACCACACCCAGCAGCGCGATCCCGGACAGCATCAGCCCCACCGCCAGCAGCCGTCCGAGTCCGGTGGTGGGGGAGTGGTCCCCGTACCCGACCGTCGTCATCGTGGTCACCGACCACCACAGCGCGTCCCCGAGGTTCTTGATGTTGCCGTCGGGGGCGTCCCGCTCCACGCTCAGCACCGCCAGCGAGCCGAACATCAGCAGCCCGACCACCGAACCCGCCACGTAGGTGGTGAGCCGGATCTGCGGGGCCATCCGGGCCCGCCGGCCCACCAGCATCAGGGTGGACACCACCCGCAGCAGCCGCAGCGGCTGGATCATCGGCAGCACCACCGCCGCCAGGTCCAGCCAGTGGCTCCGGACGAAGGCCCTCTTCGAGTGCGCCAGGCCCAGCCGCATCAGGTAGTCGGCGGCGAAGGCGGCCCACACCACCCACTCGGCGTGCTTGCAGGCGGCGTGCACCGCCGGGCTCGCGTCGGGCAGGACGATCGGCACCGCGTAGGCCACGGCGAATCCCAGGGCGAGCACCAGCAGCGGCGTCTGCGTCCGGCGTTCCCACCGGGCCTGGGGGGAGGGTTGCTTCATGCGGAGCATCGTAAAGAACGCGTAAGGGGCGCCGGGACAGGTGTCCCGGCGCCCCTCACGGACGAGTGACGGCTACGCGTCGCCCCCGGCCGCGCCCGGGTCGGCCGCCCGGACGTCCAGCAGCTGGTACCGGTCGATCGCCTGCTTCAGCGCCGAGCGGTCGATCTTGCCTTCCTTGGCCAGCTCGGTCAGCACCGAGAGGACCACCGACTGCGCGTCGATGTGGAAGAAGCGCCGGGCCGCGCCCCGCGTGTCCGCGAAGCCGAAGCCGTCCGCGCCCAGCGAGGTGTACGTGCCGGGCACCCAGCGCGAGATCTGGTCCGGGACCGCCCGCATCCAGTCGGAGACGGCCACGAACGGACCCTCCGCGCCGGACAGCTTGGTCGTCACGTAGGGGACGCGCTGCTCCTCCTCCGGGTGGAGCAGGTTGTGCTCCTCCACGGCGACGGCCTCGCGGCGCAGCTCGTTCCAGGAGGTCGCCGACCAGACGTCCGCCCTGACGTTCCACTCCTCGGCGAGGATCCGCTGCGCCTCCAGCGCCCACGGAACCGCCACGCCCGAGGCCATGATCTGCGCCCCGACGGCTCCCGCGGTGCCCTGGGAGACCCGGTGGATGCCCTTGAGGATCCCGTCCACGTCCACGCCGGCCGGCTCGGCCGGGTGCTGGATGGGCTCGTTGTAGACCGTCAGGTAGTAGAAGACGTCCTCGGCGTCGGGGCCGTACATGCGCCGCAGACCGTCCTTGACGATGTGCGCGATCTCGTACCCGTACGCCGGGTCGTACGCCACGCAGCCCGGGTTCGTCGAGGCCAGCAGCTGGGAGTGGCCGTCGGCGTGCTGCAGGCCCTCACCCGTCAGGGTGGTCCGGCCGGCGGTCGCACCGAGGACGAAACCGCGCGCCAGCTGGTCGGCCATCTGCCAGAACTGGTCACCCGTGCGCTGGAATCCGAACATCGAGTAGAAGACGTAGACCGGGATCAGCGGCTCGCCGTGCGTCGCGTACGCCGAACCCGCGGCGATCAGCGAAGCCGTGCAGCCCGCCTCCGAGATGCCGTCGTGCAGCATCTGGCCGGTCGGCGACTCCTTGTACGCGAGCAGCAGGTCGCGGTCGACCGCCTCGTACTGCTGGCCCAGCGGGTTGTAGATCTTGGCGCTCGGGAAGAACGCGTCCATGCCGAAGGTGCGGTACTCGTCGGGGGCGATCAGCACGAAGCGCTTGCCGATCTCCTTGTCCCGCATCAGGTCCTTCAGGATGCGGACGAAGGCCATGGTGGTGGCGATCGACTGCTGGCCCGAGCCCTTCTTGGCCGCCGCGTAGGTGGCGTCGCCCGGCAGCTGGAGCGGCTTCGCGCGCACCACGCGGGTCGGCACGTAGCCGCCGAGCGCGCTGCGGCGGTCGTGCATGTACTGGATCTCGGGGGAGTTGCGGCCCGGGTGGTAGTACGGCGGCGCGCCGTCCTCCAGCTGGGCGTCCGTGATCGGGATGTGCAGGCGGTCGCGGAAGCGCTTGAGGTCGTCGGCCGTCAGCTTCTTCATCTGGTGGGTCGCGTTGCGGCCCTCGAAGTTCGGGCCGAGGGTCCAGCCCTTGACCGTCTGCGCCAGGATCACCGTCGGCTGGCCCTTGTGGGCCTTGGCCGCCGCGTACGCCGCGTAGACCTTCTTGTGGTCGTGACCGCCGCGGCCCAGGTGCTGGATCTGCTGGTCGGTCATGTTCTCGACCATGGCCCGCAGCCGGTGGTCGCCGCCGAAGAAGTGGTCGCGGATGTACGCGCCCGTCTCGGTGGCGTACGTCTGGAACTGGCCGTCCGGGGTGGTGTTCAGCTTGTTGACCAGGATGCCGTCGCGGTCCTGGGCCAGCAGCGGGTCCCAGGAGCGGTCCCAGATCAGCTTGATGACGTTCCAGCCGGCGCCGCGGAACTGCGACTCCAGCTCCTGCATGATCTTGCCGTTGCCGCGGACCGGGCCGTCGAGGCGCTGGAGGTTGCAGTTGACGACGAAGGTCAGGTTGTCGAGGTGTTCGCGGGCCGCGATGGAGAGCTGGCCGAGGGACTCGGGCTCGTCCATCTCGCCGTCACCCAGGTACGCCCAAACGTGTGACTTGGAGGTGTCCGCGATCCCGCGGGCCTCCATGTACCGGTTCATCCGGGCCTGGTAGATCGCACCGAGCGGGCCGAGGCCCATCGAGACGGTCGGGAACTCCCAGAAGTCCGGCATGAGCCGCGGGTGCGGGTAGCTGGAGAGGCCGTACGGGGCCTTCGACTTCTCCTGGCGGAACGCGTCGAGCTGCTGCTCGGAGAGCCGGTCCAGGAGGTAGGCGCGGGCGTAGATGCCGGGCGAGGCGTGGCCCTGGAAGAAGATCTGGTCGCCGCCGTCGCCCTCGTCCTTGCCCCGGAAGAAGTGGTTGAAGCCCACGTCGTAGAGGGAGGCGGAGGAGGCGAAGGTGGCGATGTGACCGCCGACGCCGATCCCGGGACGCTGGGCGCGCGAGACCATGACGGCCGCGTTCCACCGGGTGGCGTTGAGGACCTTGCGCTCGATCTCCTCGTTGCCGGGGAAGAAGGGCTCGTCCTTGGTGGCGATGGTGTTGACGTAGTCCGTGGAGCGCATCTCGGGCACGGCCACGCGCTTCTCGCGGGCGCGCTCCATCAGCCGCAGCATCAGGTAGCGGGCGCGCTCACGGCCCCGCTCGTCGACGGCCGCGTCCAGGGAGTCGAGCCACTCCTGCGTCTCTTCCGGATCGAAGTCCGGTACCTGACTCGGCAGGCCACCAATGATGATCGGATTGCGATCGGATGCGGAAGCCACGCTGTTCCTTCGCTGTCGGGGGAGTCGTGCCTTGAGTCTCGCCGCCTCCCATGGTCTTACGCTCGGCAGAAATCGTCATCTTTACCGTTGGGTAATCCCTGGAGGTGGCGGGATTCTGCTGGCTGTGGCGACGACAACGCCCAAACCGCAACCTTACGCCCATGTCGATCACCCCCTTCGCAAGGCCGTTCGTCCCTCAAACAGGTGCGAAAGTCCCGGGGGCGTGCCGAATGAGGTGGAATGGTGTGGGATGAATCACCAGGGGTACATGCGGAAGGGCTGAAAGTTGCGGCGAGACGGCCGCAATCGTCACCGTTTCGACGGTCCCGGCGGCCGGGTACTTGCGCGATCCGCCGCGCCCGTGTGGACTACGCCCAATGCTGCGCGTACGCGCGCCGCCGAAGAACATTCACCGAACATGAGCAGGAGGCACCCCGTGAGCGCGACCGCGGACCACGCGGAGAACCTGGCCGCCAGGCTGGGTTTCCAGTCCGAACAGGTGGTCCAGGAGATCGGCTACGACGACGACGTCGATCAGGAATTCCGTGATGCCGTAGAGGATCACGTCACCGAACTCGTCGATGAGGACTACGACGATGTCGCAGACGCGGTTCTGCTGTGGTTCCGGGAGGACGACGGCGACCTGACGGACGCCCTGGTCGATGCGACCGAGCTGGTCGAGGACGGCGCACTGATCCTGCTGGTGACCCCCAAGACCGGCAAGGACGGTTTCGTCGAGGCCAGCGACATCAGCGAGGCCGCCGAGACGGCCGGCCTCTCGCTGGCGAAGGGTCTCCCCGTCGGCAAGGAGTGGACCGCCACCAAGCTGGCGACTCCGAAGACGGCCAAGTCCAAGCGCTGAGCCGCGCCCCGCAGTCATGCGGACACACGCACCCCGCCCGCCGGAAGCTTCCCGGTGGGCGGGGTGTGTGCGTTTCGCGGGCGGGCCGGAGCCGGACGCGCGCAGGACCCATAAGGTGAGATCACCCGAACAGCCCAACGCAGGGATGCGGGACGAAGGGATGCGACAGATGGCGATCGAGGTCGGCAGCAAGGCCCCGGACTTCGAGCTCAAGGACAACCACGGCAGGGTCGTGCGGCTCTCCGACTTCCGGGGGGAGAAGGCCGTCGTGCTGCTCTTCTACCCCTTCGCCTTCACCGGCGTCTGCACCGGCGAACTCTGCGAGCTGCGCGACCAGCTGCCGCGCTTCCAGAACGACGACGTGCAGCTCCTGGCGGTCTCCAACGACTCCGTACCGACCCTGCGCGTCTTCGGCGAGCAGGAGGGGCTGGAGTACCCCCTGCTGTCGGACTTCTGGCCGCACGGGGAGGCCTCCCGCGCCTACGGGGTCTTCGACGAGGAGAAGGGCTGCGCGGTGCGCGGCACCTTCGTCATCGACCGCGACGGCATCGTGCGCTGGAGCGTCGTCAACGGGCTGCCCGACGCCCGTGACCTGAACGAGTACATCAAGGCCCTCGACAGCCTCTGAGTCCGTGCCGCAGGCTCGTGGGCACGGTGCCGACAGGCACGCGGGCCCGTTCGCCTGGAATAAGCCCGTACAGGCGGGAACCCGTCACTAGGATCGAAACGTTGATCCGGTAGCAACCGCACGACGGGGCCCCGCCCCACACAAAACCTTATGGAGGACCCGTGGGAGTCAGCCTCAGCAAGGGCGGCAACGTCTCGCTGACCAAGGCCGCGCCGAACCTGACGGCGGTCATCGTCGGACTGGGCTGGGACGCTCGCACCACCACCGGTGTCGACTTCGACCTCGACGCCAGCGCGATCCTGACCAACGACCAGGGCAAGGTCGCCAGCGACGCGAACTTCGTCTTCTTCAACAACCTGAAGAGCCCCGACGGCTCGGTCGAGCACACCGGTGACAACACCACCGGTGAGGGCGAGGGCGACGACGAGGCGATCAAGGTCAACCTCGCCGGCGTGCCCGCCGACGTGGCCAAGATCGTCTTCCCGGTCTCGATCTACGAGGCCGAGAGCCGCCAGCAGAGCTTCGGCCAGGTCCGCAACGCGTACATCCGCGTCGTGAACCAGGCCGACAACGCCGAGCTCGCCCGCTACGACCTGTCGGAGGACGCCTCGACGGAGACCGCCATGGTCTTCGGCGAGCTCTACCGCAACGGTGCGGAGTGGAAGTTCCGCGCCATCGGCCAGGGCTACGCCTCGGGCCTGCGCGGCATCGCGCAGGACTTCGGCGTCAACGTCTGAGCCTGCTCCCCCAGAGCAGTCGTTCCATCCGTCCGGCGCCGTGCACTCGTGTGTACGGCGCCGGACCGGCTTTACGGCCACACCCGCCGTACCGTCACACCGCCGTACCGCGTACCGTCACACCGCCGTACGGCCGCACCGCCGCTTCGCCACATCGCCATCGTCGTCCGGGGAGGACCACAACATGGGCGTCACACTCGCCAAGGGGGGCAATGTCTCCCTCTCCAAAGCCGCACCGAACCTCACCCGGGTTCTGATCGGCCTCGGATGGGACGCGCGCTCGACCACGGGCGCCGACTTCGACCTCGACGCCAGCGCACTGCTGTGCAGCAACGGCCGGGTGCTCGGGGACGAGTACTTCGTCTTCTACAACAACCTGAAGAGCCCCGAGGGCTCCGTCGAACACACGGGGGACAACCTCACCGGCGAGGGTGAAGGCGACGACGAGTCGATCATCGTCGACCTCAGCAAGGTCCCGGCCGGCGTGGACAAGATCGTCTTTCCCGTCTCGATCCACGAGGCCGAGGCCCGCAGGCAGAGCTTCGGCCAGGTCAGCAATGCCTTCATCCGCGTGGTGAACGAGGCGGACGGACAGGAACTCGCCCGCTACGACCTTTCCGAGGACGCCTCCAGCGAGACCGCGATGATCTTCGGCGAGGTCTACCGGTACGGCGGCGAATGGAAGTTCCGTGCAGTGGGGCAGGGGTACGCGTCGGGGCTCCGCGGCATCGCTCTAGACTTCGGGGTCAACGTTTCGTAAAGCCGTACAACACGATGGGATGCCAGTGGTTCTGAAAACCTTCGGCTGGTCGTTCGCAGTCACTGCGCTCGGACTGGTTGTGGCGCTGCTCTACGGGAACTGGGAGGCGCTCGGGATCGTCGCGATCCTGTCCATCCTTGAGATCTCGCTGTCCTTCGACAATGCGGTGGTCAACGCCGGGATCCTGAAGAAGATGAATGCCTTCTGGCAGAAGATCTTCCTCACGATCGGTGTTCTGATCGCCGTCTTCGGCATGCGGCTGGTCTTCCCCGTCGTCATCGTCGCCATCAGTGCCAAGATCGGACCCATCGACGCGGTCAACCTGGCCCTCACCGACAAGAACCAGTACCAGCAACTGGTCACGGACGCCCACCCGGCCATCGCCGCCTTCGGTGGCATGTTCCTGCTGATGATCTTCCTCGACTTCATCTTCGAGGACCGTGACATCAAGTGGCTCGCCTGGCTGGAGCGCCCGCTGGCGAAGCTCGGCAAGATCGACATGCTGTCCGCGTGCATCGCGCTGATCGTTCTCGTCATCACCGCGATGACCTTCGCCACCCAGGCCCACCAGCACGGCGGCGCCCACGTGGACAAGGCCCAGACCGTCCTGATCTCGGGCGTCCTCGGCCTGATCACCTACATGGTCGTCGGCGGTCTCTCGGGCTACTTCGAGAACAAGCTCGAAGAGGAGGAAGAGGCCGAGCACGAGGCGGAGGAAGCCGCCAAGAAGTCCGGCAAGCCGGTGACGGCCGTCGCCATGGCCGGCAAGGCCGCGTTCTTCATGTTCCTCTACCTCGAAGTCCTCGACGCCTCCTTCTCCTTCGACGGGGTCATCGGCGCCTTCGCCATCACCAACGACATCGTGCTCATGGCCCTCGGCCTCGGCATCGGTGCCATGTACGTCCGGTCGCTCACGGTCTACCTGGTCCGCCAGGGCACCCTCGACGACTACGTCTACCTGGAGCACGGCGCGCACTACGCCATCGGCGCGCTCGCCGTCATCCTGCTCGTCACCATCCAGCACGAGATCAACGAGGTCATCACCGGTCTCGTCGGCGTCGTGCTGATCGCCTGGTCCTTCTGGTCCTCGGTGCGCCGCAACAAGCGCCTGGAACTGGAGGGTTCCACCGCCGAGGCATGATCGCGGCGGTAATGCGGAACGCTCAAGTGCGGGGCGGTCCGGCGGGTCCACGGACCCACCGGACCGCCCCGTCCGCATGTCGGGACATCGGCGTGCCGGCAGGGGGCCGAGCGCGCCAAGGGACAAGGGGGGTTGTGGGGATGGGATTCTTCGACGGCATCAGGGGCAGCCGCGGTACGCAGTTCCAGTCGGGCAGTGCCTCGTCGAACGCGATCGAGCTGACCAAACGCCATCCGACGGTGTCGCTCACCAAACAGGGGGCGGTGCACGGCAATCTGCGCGTGAACCTCTCCTGGCGGATGCGCACCTCGGACATAGGCGGCCGCAGCGCCGGCCAGAGCGGGCAGCTCTTCCGGCATCCGTTCAAGCTGTTCAAGCCGGACATGGTGCAGGCGCACACCCAGGGCATGGTCAATGTCGACCTCGACATCGGCTGCCTCTACGAACTGACCGACGGAACCCGGGGCGTCGTCCAGCCGCTGGGGAACCTGCACGGGGACATCAACAGCCCGCCGTACGTGAAGCTCAGCGGGGACGACCGGTTCGGGGCGCCCTCCGGCGAGACGATCTTCGTCAATCTCGACCACGCCGAGGAGATCAAACGGCTGCTGGTCTTCGTCTACATCTACGACCAGACCCCGGCCTTCGACCGGACGCACGCCCTGGTCACCCTCTACCCGATCACCGGTCCGCGCATCGAGATCCCCCTGGAGGAGCGCCACCCGCACGCCCGCTCCTGCGCGGTCGTCTCCCTGGAGAACGTCAAGGGAGAGCTGATCGTGCGGCGCGAGGTCACCTTCGTGTACGGGTTCCAGGCCGAGCTGGACCGGCTGTACGGGTGGGGCCTCCAGTGGGGCCGGGGCTACAAGACCAAGACCTGACGGGGCCGGCCGGGCCGCTCGGTCCGCACGGCCGGCCCGGCCCGGCCGCCGCTCACCGGCGGATGAACTGCGGGCCCTGCGCCGGCAGCCTGAAGGACGGGTCCCCGCCCGGAGCCGGCACCGGGGCCTGGGCCACCGGCTGCGGGTAGCCGTATGCGGGCTGGGCGACCGGCGGGGCCTGGGTGGGCGGCGCCGGGGTCGCGGGGGAGACCGACGGGGACTGCCCCTGGACCTGCCCCTGGCCCTGTTCCTGGGCCTCGGGGGCGTTCTCGTCCACGGAGATCCCGTGGTCGGTGGCCAGGCCGACGAGCCCGTTGGAGTAGCCCTCGCCGAGCGCACGGAACTTCCAGGCATCGGCCCGCCGGTACAGCTCGCCGCAGATCAGCGCCGTCTCGGCGCCCGTCTCCGGCCGCACGTCGAAGTAGGCCAGCGGTTCGGAGCCGCCGGCCGCGGTGGCGTCGTAGAGGAGGATCCGCAGGTCGTGGACCCGCTCGAAGGGGACGTCCTCGGCTGAGGCGACGACGAGGATCCGGTCCACGGCCGGGGTGACGGCCCGCAGGTCGGCCTGGACGGCGTCGGTGATCCCGTCGCCGATCTGCTTCTTCCCGAGCCGCCAGACGGCCCCTGAGGGGTGCCGGGGCTGGTTGTAGAAGACGAAGTCCTCGTCCGAGCGCACGCGCCCGTCCGCCCCCACGAGCAGCGCCGAGGCGTCCACGTCGGGTACGTCGGGCCCCGCGGTCCAGCGCAGCACCGCGCGGACCGCCAAGGCGGCCACGGGGATGTTGGAGCCCTTCTGCATCGCGTGCGTCATGCCGGTCATCCTGCCCTCCCGGGCGGGACCGGGACAATGCGGCCCCCCGTAGACCTTGTCCGGATCGCGAGACCTGGGCATGGTGCAAGAGGGTTACCTGGATTTCATGTGCTTGAGGAATTTTTGACTCACGTTCGTACGTACTATTACCGGCCATGCCAGATCGGCCGCCGAGCCTGTACGGGGGAAGCACATGCGTCACTTCGGGCATATTTCGCCCACTGTCCGCAAGGACCTCTTCCACCAGGAGCCGGCAGAGTTCACCGCCGCCTCTCCCGCCGCCACGCTCGCGGCCGCGCTGGGAGCCACGCTCTACAGCCCGGCCACCCGTCCCCAGCTCGCCCGTGACATCCGCAAGCAGGCCGGTCTCGGGGTCGTCTCCATGGTCCTCTGCCTGGAGGATTCCATCAGCGACGCGGACGTCGTGGGGGGCGAGGAGAACCTCGTCCGGCAGTTCGCCGCCCTCCACGAGGACCCGGCGGAGCTCCCGCTGCTCTTCATCCGCGTCCGGGAACCCGAGCAGATCCCCGACCTCGTGCACCGGCTCGGCGGCTCGGCGGCGCGACTGGCCGGATTCGTGCTCCCCAAGTTCAGCGAGAGCCGGGGGATCGCCTTCCTCGACGCCGTCGCGCAGGCGGAAGCCGCGAGCGGCCTGCCCCGGCTGTACGCGATGCCCGTCCTGGAGACCCCCGAGCTGCTCCACCTGGAGACCCGGGTCGAGGCCCTCGCCGGGATCTCCCGCACGGTCAACAAGTACCGCGAGCGGGTCCTGGCGCTCCGCCTCGGCGTGACCGACTTCTGCTCCGCCTACGGGCTGCGCCGCACCCCCGACATGACCGCCTACGACGTCCAGATCGTCGCCGGGGTGATCGCCGACGTGGTCAACGTGCTCAGCCGCGCCGACGGCACCGGCTTCACCGTCACCGGGCCCGTGTGGGAGTACTTCCGCAGCCAGCAGCGCCTCTTCAAGCCGCAGCTGCGCCGCAGCCCCTTCCTGGAGGAGGGCGTCGAGGAGCTGCGCACCGCGCTGATCGAGCACGACCTGGACGGGCTGCTGCGCGAGATCGAGCTCGACCGGGCCAACGGGCTGCTGGGCAAGACCTGCATCCACCCCGCCCACGTCACCCCGGTCCACGCGCTCTCGGTGGTGTCGCACGAGGAGTTCAGCGATGCTCAAGACATCCTGCGCCCCGAGCGCGGAGGCGGCGGAGTGATGCGTTCCGCCTACACGAACAAGATGAACGAGGTGAAGCCCCACCGGGCCTGGGCCGAGCGCACCATGCTGCGCGCCGAGGTCTTCGGTGTGGCGAAGGAGGAGGTCGGCTTCGTCGATCTCCTCACGGCCGGGCTCCAGGTGTGAGCGGGCCGTTGACTGCGAAGAAGGGCAAGACGATCGAAGCGGTGTGGTCGGGAACGTGGGTCGCGGACCGGCTGGGCGTGAGCCTGGAGGACGGGACGGGTACCGGAACCGGCGGGCCGGCGCTGGAAGAGCTCCTCGGGCTGGCGCTGCGGCGCAACCCCAAGCGGGCGCACCTGCTCGTGTCGCGGGTGCTGGGAAAGCACGTCCCGCAGTCCCCGGCGGCCGTGTACGCCGCCGGGTACGGGCTCGGCGAGCGGGTCCGGGAGCTGCTGGGCGACGCGGAGGCGGCCTCGGCGGTGGTCCTGGGATACGCGGAGACCGCGACCGGGCTGGGCCACTGCGTGGCCGACGGCCTGGGCGGCGCCCCGTACCTGCACTCCACCCGCCGCCCCGTGCCCGGCGTGGAGGCCGCGGGCGGCTTCGAGGAGGCCCACTCGCACGCCACCTCGCACCTGCTGCTGCCCGAGGACCCGAAGCTGCTGGCGGGCTCGGGCCCGCTGGTCCTCGTCGACGACGAGTTCTCCACCGGCAACACCGTCCTGAACACCATCGCCGACCTCCACGCCCGCCACCCGCGCGGCCACTACGTGGTCGTCGCCCTGGTCGACATGCGCTCGGAGGCCGACCGCGACCGTCTGGCCGCCTTCGCGGAGGGGCTGGAGGCCCGCGTGGACCTCATATCCCTGGCCTCGGGCACGGTCTCCCTCCCGGAGGGGGTCCTGGAGAAGGGGCAGGCCCTGGTGGAGCAGTACGAGGCGGAGGCCGCTGCTCGAGCTTCCGCTGCGGCTCCCTCCGCTGCTGCCGCATCCCAGCCCGGGGCCGGCGAATCGCAGCCCGGGGGTGGGCAAAATCAGCCCCTGCGGCGTTTGAGCAGCGGGGTCCGGGGCGGCGCCCCGGCAGACGACCCGCACCCGACCATCCGCGTGGAACTGGGCTGGCCCGCCGGGATACCCGACGGCGGACGCCACGGCTTCACCCCCGCGCACCGCGCAGCACTGGAGGCCGCCCTGCCAGGCATGGCTGACCGGCTCAGGGCCGCGCTCGGCGGGACCCCCGAGAGGGTCCTCGTACTCGGCAACGAGGAGCTGATGTACGCCCCGCTGCGCCTCGCGCAGGCCCTGGAGGCGTCCGGCGCGGCGGCAGCGCCGGCCGAGGTGCGCTTCTCCACCACCACCCGCTCGCCGGTGCTCGCCGTGGACGACCCCGGCTACGCCATCCGTACCCGGCTGGTCTTCCCCGCCCACGACGCCCCGGCCGACGGGCCGGGGGACCGGTACGCGTACAACGTCGCGGGCGCCGGCTTCGACGCCGTGGTCGCCGTCGTGGACTCGGCCGGGGACACCGCGGAGCTCCGTACCGGCCTGCTCGCGGCCCTCGCCCCGCACACCGGCCGGGTCCTGCTGGCGGTCATACCTTCGTACGTACCCGACCGGCAGGAGCCGATCATGACCGAGCCCCAGCACGGGCCCCTGGGCGAACCACTGCGCGGCCCCGCCTTCTCCTCCTACGCCGCCGAGGACGTCGGCTGGCTGCTCCAGGACCTCTCCGACGTCGAGCTGGAGGCCCCGACCGAGGAGCGCGAGGAAGCCATCCAGGCCGGCGGCGCCCACTACGCGGAATCGCTGCCGGTGGAGTTCCAGCCGTCGCCGGAGTACCAGCAGCTCTACCAGAGCGCGCTGACCGCCTCCGCCGCCCGGATGGCCCGCGCCGTCGGCACCGTCACCGAGACGGTCCTCGCCGAGCGCTCCCCGTCCCCCGTCCTCGTCTCCCTGGCCCGCGCCGGCACCCCCGTGGGCGTGCTCATGCGGCGCTGGGCGCAGGCCCGGCACGGCCTGGACCTGCCGCACTACGCCGTCTCCATCGTGCGCGGCCGCGGCATCGACGCCAACGCGCTGCGCTGGCTCGCCGCCCACCACGACCCGGCCGACGTGGTCTTCGTCGACGGCTGGACCGGCAAGGGCGCCATCACCCGCGAACTGCGCGAGGCCCTGGGCGAGTTCGAGGGATTCAACCCGGAGATCGTGGTGCTCGCCGACCCCGGCTCGTGCGTGGAGACGTACGGCACGCGCGAGGACTTCCTGATCCCCTCCGCCTGTCTCAATTCCACCGTTTCCGGGCTCGTCTCGCGTACGGTTCTCAGGTCCGACCTGGTCGGGCCCGCCGATTTCCACGGCGCGAAGTTCTACCGCGAGCTCGCCGGGGCCGATGTCTCCGTCGCGTTCGTCGACACCGTCTCCGCGCACTTCGAGGAGGTGGCCGAGGCCGTGGACGCCGAGGTCAAGGAGCTCCTCGCCGCCGACCGCACGCCGACCTGGGTGGGCTGGCGGGCGGTGGAGCGGATCAGCGAGGAGTACGGCATCCACGACGTCAACCTCGTCAAGCCCGGCGTCGGCGAGACCACGCGCGTGCTGCTGCGCCGGGTGCCGTGGAAGATCCTCGCGCAGCGCGGCGCCGGGGCCGACCTGGACCACGTACGACTCCTCGCGGAGCAGCGGGGGGTGCCGGTCGAAGAGGTCGACGGCCTGCCGTACAGCTGCGTAGGACTCATCCATCCCCGCTTCACGCGCGGCGCCACGGGCGCCGACGGAAAGGCTGTGGCCGCCAAGTGACCGTCCTCGTAGCCAGTGACCTCGACCGTACGCTCATCTACTCGACGGCCGCGCTCGGCCTGACCATGCCCGACCCGGTGGCCCCGCGGCTGCTGTGCGTGGAGGTGCACGAGAGCAAGCCGCTGTCGTACATGACCGAGACGGCGGCGGGCCTGCTGGCCGAGCTGTCGGCCGACCCGGGAGCGGTGTTCGTCCCGACCACCACCCGGACCCGCAAGCAGTACCAGCGCATCCGCTTCCCCGGCCGGCCGGCGAAGTACGCGATCTGCGCCAACGGCGGCCAGCTGCTGGTGGACGGGGTCCCGGACCGGGACTGGCGCCGCCAGGTCGCGGCACGGCTCGCCGCGGAGTCCGTGCCGCTGGAGGAGATGAACGCGCACTTGCTGTCCGTGGCCGACCCGGCGTGGCTGCGCAAGGCGCGGGTGGCGGAGGACCTGTTCGCGTACCTGGTCGTGGAGCGGGCGATGGTCCCGGAGGAATGGATCAAGGCGCTGACGGAATGGGCCGAGGCGCGCGGCTGGACCATCTCGCTCCAGGGCCGGAAGATCTACGCCGTCCCGCGGCCGCTGACCAAGAGCGCGGCGATGCGCGAGGTGGCCGAGCGCACGGGGGCCACGAGCACGCTGGCCGCCGGCGACTCGCTGCTCGACGCGGACCTGCTGCTCGCGGCCGACACGGCCTGGCGGCCGGGCCACGGCGAGCTGGCCGACGCGGGCTGGACGGCGCCGCACGTCACGGCGCTGGCGCAGGCGGGCGTGCTGGCCGGTGAGGAGATCGTGCGCGCGTTCACCCGCGAAGTGGCGCGACTCGGCACACCCGCCGCCTGATCGTGGGCACACTGGGCCCATGACCAAGGGCAACAGCACCAAGATCACAGACGAGCTCTACCAGTACATGCTCGCGCACAACCCCCCGCTGGACGAGGTCCAGCGGGGGCTGGTGGCGACGACGTACGAGGTGTTCCCGGACGCGGCCGGAATGCAGTCGGCGGAGGAGCAGGGGCCGCTGCTGGCCTTCCTGGTCCGGCTGACCGGCGCGCGGCACATCGTGGAGATCGGCACCTTCACCGGCTTCTCCTCCCTGTCGATGGCACAGGCCATGCCGGCGGACGGCCGCCTCATCGCCTGCGACGTCTCGGAGGAGTGGACGGCGTACGCGCGCGAGGCCTGGGCGAAGGCCGGGGTCGCGGACCGCATCGACCTGCGGATCGCGCCCGCGCTGGAGACGCTGCGCGCGATGCCGGCGGAGCCGCACATCGACATGGCGTACATGGACGCGGACAAGCAGAGCCAGATCGCCTACTGGGAGGAGCTCGTCCCGCGGCTGCGCCCGGGGGCCCTGCTGGTCACGGACAACACGCTGTACCACGGTGAGGTGCTGAACCCGGCGGCGACCGGCGGGGCGGCGGGGGTCCAGGCCTACAACGACCACGTCGTGGCGGACCCCCGCATGGAGTCGGTGCTGCTGGCGATCTCCGACGGCATCACCCTGTCCCGCAAGCGCTAGCCGCAGCCGCCCCCGCCACAGCAGCCTCCGCCACCGCCCATGGGTGCGGCGGGGGCTGCGCTGGTCCCGCCGACGGCTACGGCGCCTACGGAGAGCAGCTTGACGGTATCGGCGTGCCCGGCGGGGCAGTCGGCGGGAGCGGAGGACTCGGCCATGGGCCGGCTGACCTCGAAGACGTCTTCGCAGGTCCGGCAGCGGAATTCATAACGGGGCATGCGGACAGGCTACGCAGTCCCGCCCGGCCTCCGGAATCCCCGCGCGCGGGATCCGGAGCGCGGACGGGCCGGCCCTGCGGGGGCGAGATCCCCTACCCACCCTTCCACCGTTCCCCGGGCGCTGCCCGGACCCGGTCCTCAAACGCCGGACGGGCTGGAAAGATCCAGCCTCGCCGGCGTTTGAGGCGCGGGGTCTGGGGCGGAGCCCCAGGGAACGGTGGAAGGGCGGGTAGGGGACTCCGCCCCGCACCCCGGAACCGGCGGGGCCGGGACACACCCCCGTGTCGCCCCAACCCCGCCGGGGTCTCAGCGGACCACCGTGCCCGCCGGGGCGGACAGGAGGCCGAGCTCCGCACGCGTGGGCGCGCCCTCCCAGCCGCCCCGCGAGGCCACCGCGAAGGCGCCCGCGGCGACCGCGCGGTCCAGCCGGGCCTCCGCGGTCGACCCGTCGAGGAACGCCGAGAGGTAGCCCGCCACGAAGGCGTCACCCGCGCCGACCGTGTCGACCGCGCGGACGGGCCGCGCCGGGGCGTGCACCGTCCGGCCGTCGTCCGTGTAGGCCGTCGCGCCGGCGGCGCCGAGTGTGACGACCACCTCGCCGACTCCGAGGGCGAGCAGCGCCTTCGCCTGGAGGCCTTGGTCGGCCGGGGCCTCCCCTGGGAGGCACAGCGGGAGCTCGTCGCCGGAGGCGATGAGGACGTCCACCGAAGGCGCCCACCCGCGCAGCACCTCCGCAGCCTCCTCCGAGGACCAGAGCCGGGACCGGAAGTTCACGTCCAGGCACACCAGCGCCGAGTGCTCGGCCGCGAGGCGCAGGGCGAGGGTGCAGGCCGAGCGGGCGGAGCGGGAGAGCGCCGGGGTGATCCCGGTCAGGTGCAGGACCTTCGGCGGGGCCTCCGTGAAGGCCCGCTCCAGGGAACAGGCCTTGAGGCGGGAGCCCGCGGAGCCCGCGCGGTGGTGGTGCACCCGCGTGACCTCCGGCAGCCTGGGCTCCGCGATCATCAGCCCGGTCGGGGCGCCGCCGTCGTCGCGGGAGGCTCCGGAGACGTCGACGCCCTCGGCACGCAGGGTCCGTAGGACCAGCTCACCGGCTTCGTCCTCGCCGACCGCACCCGCCCAGCGGACCGCGTGCCCGAGCCGGGCCAGGCCGATCGCGACGTTCGACTCGGCGCCCGCGACGGAGACCTCCATGGACCCGCCGAGGCGCAGCGGGCCGCTGCCGCGCAGGGCGAGCATCGTCTCCCCGAAGGTGAGCACCTCGGGGGCGGCGACGGCCCCGGTCCCGGTCACGCGCAGGCCGCCTTGAACTCCGCCGCCCGGCGCCGCAGCGCGAGCAGGTCGCCGCCGTCGGCCGCGTCGCCGATCAGCGGGGAGCCCACGCCGACCGCCACCGCGCCCGAGGACAGGTACTCGGCCGCGGCGGCCGCGTCCACCCCGCCGACGGGGACGAACGGCAGGTCGGGGAAGGGGGCGCGCAGGGCCCGGAGGTACGCCGGTCCGCCGATCGTGCCCGGGAACAGCTTGAGCCCGGAGGCCCCCGCCGCGTCGGCCGCGATGACCTCGGTCGGGGTGATGACCCCGGCCAGTACCGGCAGCCCCTGCCGGACGGATTCGTCCACGCCGGCGCCGAGGCCCGGGGTGGCCAGCAGATTGGCTCCGGCGTCGGCGGCCCGCTGGGCGTCCTCGGCGGTCAGGACCGTACCGGCCCCGAGCCAGGCCCCGTCGCCGAGCTCCTTGCGGGCCCGGCCGATGACGTCCAGCGCGTCGGTCCCGCTGAGGGAGACCTCGATGAGCGGGACGCCCTCCTCGACGAGGGTCATGACGGTGCGGAAGGACGCCTCCGGGTCCCGTCCGCGGACGATGGCGACGAGCCGCTCCTGTCGCAGCGCTGCGCCGAACTCCATGGGAATGCCTGCCTTCTGGGGTGTGGGGGGTGGGGGTGCTGTGGGGGTGGGGATGCCGCCGGGTGGTGGTGGGGGCTCACCACTCGTCGAAGGAACCGTCTTCGTCGCGCCACACCGGGTTGCGCCGGGCGTGGCCCTTCTTGTCGGCGGCGCGGACGGCCGCCAGGGCGACCGGCCCCAGCGGGCAGTGCGGCGCGATCTGGGCTCCGTAGACCTCGGCCAGGGGGCGATGCGGCGCAGTTCCGAGTACGGGGCCGCCGCGGTGGAAGCCGCCCTTGGGCATGACCTGCCAGCGGTCCTCGATCCGCATCGGGTCCCGGCCGACGACGCCCTCGTCGGTTTCTGCGCGGACGAACATCGGGCGCGGCGGGGCCATGAACGTCTCGATGCGGGTGATCTTCACGGCTGACGGTGTCCTCTCCTTGTGGGGTGGCAGGAGGGGATCTGATCTGCGGTAGGGCCGGGGCGGCGGACGGCGCTGCGGGCGCCGGCCGATGCCTCGGGTCCTACGGGTTCTGCGGGTCCTACGGGTCCTACGGGTGGTCGCGCTGCGCCATGTCGAGGAGGTCGAGCACGGCCCGGTGCGCCCCGTCCGGGTTCCCGGCCCGGACCTGGTCGACCACGGCCCGGTGGATCGCGTGCGGGTGCTCGAAGTCCCCCTTGTGCACCGCGCGGTCGCGTTCGACGAGGGCCGGGATGATCACCCGGTACATCTGCGTGAAGAACAGGTTGTGCGAGGCGGCCAGCAGCGCCAGGTGGAACGAGGCGTCGGCCCGCACGTGCAGCACCGGGTCGGAGCCGCTCGCCGCCATCGCGGTCAGCGCCGCGTCCAGCGCGGCGAGGTCCTGCTCGGTGGCCCGTACGGCGGCCAGCGCGGCGGCGGCCGGCTCGATCGAGCGGCGCAGTTCGAGCAGGTCCGAGAAGAAGCAGTCGGGCGCGCCGGCCGCGAGCTTCCAGCGCAGCACGTCGGCGTCGAAGAGGTTCCAGTCCGTGCGCGGGCGCACGAAGGTGCCGCGCTTCTGCCGGGCGTCGACCAGCCCCTTGGCCATGAGCACCTTGATGGCTTCGCGGAGCACCGTCTGGCTGACGTCGAGCTCCTCCATCAGGAGGGGGAGGTCGAGGGTGGCCCCCTCGTCGTACGTGCCGTCGAAGATCCGGCGGGCCAGCTCTTCCACCGCCGCCTTGTGGACCCCGCGGCCGGCGTACGCGGCCTCGCTGTTGCTCACTCCGGTTGCCCCTCTCCCCGTCGGGGCTTTGGTCCTCACTTGCTCCCCTATGCACCCCCTGACAAGGCAAAGACTTGCACAAGTAATCGTTAATTAGCAATTATCGAGTCGCGCTACCGGAAGAGCTGATTCCGGCTGCTCCGCGCTGCTGACCGGAGCCCTGTCCTTCCTCTTCCTCGTGGACATCGAGGCGTAGGGCCTCACGCAGGCCTGCCGGCGGGCGTCCTCCCGCTCGCGCTCGTACGTGCCCGCTGCTCCCGAGCCGCCTGCTCGGGGTGGCGGGCGCGCCAGTACGGGTTGTCGTGCGGCAGGGCGCTGCCCACCCGCCCGTACATCCCGAACCACATCAGCATCACGCCGACCACGAAGCTGAACAGCACGTTGGGGATGTGGAAGGCCAGGAAGTTCAGCTCGGTGTCGAGCAGCGCGAGGTTCACGAACCCGCTCGCGATGAACAGCACGCCGAGCACGATGTTGAGGGTCGAGGCGAACGTGCCGCCGATGACCATCCCGATGAACAGCAACAGTCCGATGCAGATCGACAGCACGCTCAGCGCGCCGTTGGTGTTCAGCGCGAGCACGGTGTCCCCGCCGGTGTCGAAGAACCCGATCCGGTCGATGAGCCCGAGGATCCCGAAGGCCACCAGCAGGAGTCCGGTCAGCCCGGCGCCGACCCGGTAGACCTTGCTGAGGCGGTGATCGCTGGGCAGGTGCTCGTCGAGGCTCGCGTTCACGGGCCGCATCATGCGGTGCAGGATCCCGGGGGAGCTCCGGGGCGGTGCCGCCGTCGCGTACGGCTCGTGGGCCACGTAGGGCGCGTAGTGCTCATGGGGCTCGTGGCACCCGTAGAGCGCGTGGGCCGCGTACGACTCCTGCGGCGCACGGGGCACGGGCGACGCCTGGGGCGGGCCGGAAGCCCGGGACCAACGGGGCCGGTGCGGCCTGTGCAATCTGCGAAGTCCGTGAGTCCCGTGGTGGTGTCCCTGAGAAGCGTGGGCGGCCATGGCGCCCTCCTCTGCTCCGTTCGTGGCCCCTCCAGCATCCGCCGGTGCCCCCACCCGGACAAGTCCGGACCGGGAAGCCCCTCAGGCGTGGCCGCGCTCGGTCCGGATGTCGGTGACGACCCGCTGCACGGACGACCGTACGGCCTCCATCTCCTGGAGGAAGGCCCAGTAGTCGGGATGGCGGTCCTCCAGGGCGGACAGCGCCCGGGCGACCCGGGCCACCGCGTCGTCGAGCGGGCGCGCGTGCCGGGCCTCGGGGACCGTACGGCCCTCCATCGCCAGCCGCTGCGCGTCCCGGATCGCGAACCGGGTCCGCTGCACCTCCGCCTGCGGATCCCGTGCCACCGCCTCCAGCCGGGTCAGCCGGTCCTGCGCCGCCGACACCGCTTCGTCGGTGGCGTCCAGCGAAGCCCGCACCGCCTCGACCAGGGCCGCCACGACGGCCCACTGCTGCTGGTCGCGGGCCCGGCCGGCCTCCGCGAGCCGGTCCTCCGCCTGCGCGACGTCCCGTACCGCCTGCTCCGGGACCTGTTGGAGGTCCTGCCAGCAGGCCGCGCTGAACCGCCGGCGCAGCTCGCTGAGCACCGGATCCACCCGGTCCGCCCGGTTGCGCAGGGCCTGCGCCCGGGTCCGCAGGCTCACCAGCCGCCGGTCGATCTCCGCGGCCCGCTCCGGGAGCCGCGCCGCCTCGGCCCGTATCGCTTCGGCGTCGCGCAGGATCCGGTCGGCGCGCTGCACGGTCTCCTGCACGCCGTGCTGCGCGGCGCCCTGGTTCAGCTTGGTCAGCTCCGGCCCGAGCGCGGCCAGCCGGGCGGCCAGGTCGTCGGCCCGGATCCCCTTGCCGCGCACCTCGTCCAGCGCCGTGCTCGCCGCGAGCAGCGCGGCCCTGGCCCGCTCCCGTGCGGGCGCCACCCGGGCGAGCTGGGTCTCGGCCCGGTCCAGCAGCGGCTGCAACCCGTGCGCGAACCGGTCGAGCTCGCCCTTGACCCGTACCAGCTCCTCCTTGGCCCGCGTCAGCTCGTCCCGGGCGCGCGTCGCGGCGGACGCCTCCAACTCCACCCGATCGAGATCGTGCGCGTCGACGGCATCGATGTACACGTGGCTGACCTGGTCGATCCGCTGCCCGAGCGCGGCGAACCCCTCACCGACCCGACGCGCCTCCGGCGACCCGTCCGCGGCCGCGATCGTCTCGATCGAGATCCGCAGATCCCGCTGCGCGGTGTCCAGCTCGTAGAACGCCGCCGCGGCAGCGTCCTTCGCCGCCTGCGCATCCGCCCGCCGACTCTCGTCCCGCCCGCCGCCGAACCACCGCCGGGGTGCCGTCGTCACAGTCGCCTCTCCCGTACCCGGTCCGCATGTCCCCTGCCCCGGCCCATTCTCCCCCACAGGAACGGGTTTGCGTGGGGGGTGTGCCCTGCATGTAGGCTGTCCACTCATCCACGGGTGCGTAGCTCAGGGGTAGAGCGCTGCTCTTACAAAGCAGATGTCGGCGGTTCGAAACCGTCCGCGCCCACCAGTACAAAGGCCCCCAACCAATCATGGTTGGGGGCCTTTGACGGTAGTTCTTGACGGCAGCCGTCCCTGCGGAGCTCGTCGCCGCGGCATCTCGAGGTGCGGACCTGTCATGGCCCGGGTGCAAGGCTGGCGACGATGCCGACGTAGCCATCTGCGTGCCCGGCAGGGCGACATGAGGCGCCGGAGGGTGGCCGGAGCCGCTCCGCCGACCTCACCGTTTCCTGCCTTCCGTTGTCGCCGCCCAGAAGGGGAGGGTCATTCTGGCCCTTTCCATCAAGTCGATCACATAGTGGACGACGTCATTGGCTTTGTTCGTACCGGCAAAGATCCGTCGATCTACACCCAATTCCGGGTTGAATCTCATTGCATGAATCAGTACAGGGGCTTGGATGCGGTGGCGCTCCAGTTCGCGCAGCATCTTGATTCCTGCTTGCGGATCGCCATTGCGCTCGATGTCGCTGAGGATGATGTCGTAGTTCCCCTGCCTCAGCTGCGCAAGGGCTTCCTCGGTTGAGCGAGCCGTATCGACGGTCATGCCAACGGTGCGAAACAGCTTGATCAGGGCACTGTTCCCCTCAGGGTGGTCGTCAACCCAGAGGATCCTGCCACCAAGGAGGAACTCGGCTGCGTGATCCAGCCTGCGAACAACCCCCTTTCTGGCTTCAGGGCTGGGGGCCGCACTGCCTTGATCGGACGCCCGGTCCAGCAGCTCCTCGGCAAGCTCCACTTCGATGCCGAAGCCTCTGAAGGTCCTCACTTGTGGAAACCGTTGGATGATTGGCTCTCGGAGCGCCAGGAATGCGAAGGTGGCGAATGCCACCCACAGAATTCCGGGAACTACGCTTACCAGTTCGGTCCAGAACGCTTGCGACACCTAGGCATTGTGCGGCATAGGTCAGGTGAGTTGCCGGCAACCCGCATTCCCTCCGCGCGCCCGAACAGGAACCCGCCCGAGGTGGCGAGGTAGGTGCGACCTTGATTGCGGCCTCGCGCACGGCGGCCTGCGAACTTGCCCGGCAGACCTCCGAGGGACGAACCGCCGATCCCTGCCGCCCCACAGGTTCGACTGCCCTCTGCGGTGGTAACGGGCCGAGCCCCCCCTGAGCTCCCAGCGCGTTGCTGTGCGCCCTTCCTGCTCCTCGGAGCTTCCGGCACGGTACGAGGAGTGCTCACGTTGAGTGGGCGGGAGGGGGCGGGGTGACGCAACCGAGGTGCGGCGCGGTGACCAAGCGCGGAGGTCGGTGTCGGAACAAGGCGATCGTCGGGAGCGGCCAGTGCGCCAAGCACCAGGGGCGCTGGACTCGACAGGGGAACGCGCAGGCGGAGGAGAAGCAAGCCAAGGCCAAGATGCAGGAGCTGCGGAAGAAGAAATGGGGCTGGTGGTGAGGAGCCCTCCCCGCCGTGAACGGCGGGGAGGGCTCCTGCATTCGCATTCGCGTTCGCATTCGACGTCGTTGCCGGCCAGTACCCGTTGGTAGGGGGTGTGGGTCGGGCTTTGTGGGGTCGAGGTCGAGGTGGGGCGGTGACGGGTTGTTCGTGGGGCGGGATAGTGGAGGTATGTGCCGATCGATCAAGACGTTGCGTCCGCCCGCCATTCCGGAGAAGGCGACCGAGGAGGAGATCCGGGCCGCCGCCCTGCAGTTCGTGCGGAAGGTGTCCGGCTTCAGGGCGCCGGCCGCGCACAACCAGGAGGTCTTCGACGCCGCCGTCGATGCGGTAGCGGAGGCTACGAGGGACCTGTTGGAGGGGCTTCACGTCAGGGGGGCGGGGGCGGCCGTGGCCGGGTGAGGGGTGCCGGGCGGACGGTCAGGCGGCTGCCGGGACGGCGTCCTCTTCCAGGGGGACCACCGCGACCGGGCAGCCGGTGTGGAGCAGTACCGCGTTGGTGACGGAGCCCAGGCGCGGGGACAGCGGGCGCTTGCGGTGGCGGCCGATGACGATCAGGTCCGCGGCCTGGGAGGCGGCGACCAGGTGGCCGGCCGCGTCGCCGGGGGCCGACAGCTGCTCGATCTCCACCTCCGGGTACTGCTCGGCGTACGGGCGCAGGTGCGCGGCGGCCAGGGCCGTGACCTCGTGGGTGTTGGCGGTCTCCTCGTGCGCGGCCGTGGCGATGGCGCCGGCGGCGGTGAAGGTCCGGCCGGGCCAGGCGTGGGCGACGACGACCTGGAGCCGGGCCCCGTGCCGGGCCGCTTCGCGGAAGGCGAAAGAGGTGGTGCTCGCGTCGGGGGCCGCGCTGTTGAGGCCGAGTACGACCTGCCCGTACGGGTCGTGCAGGGGCGGCTCGGCGCGCGGGACGACCACCACGGGGCAGGCGGCCTGGCTCGCGCAGGCGATGCCGTTCGAGCCGAGGAGCAGGCTCGCGAAGCCGCCGCGGCCGCGTGAGCCGAGGACCATCACCTGGGCGTCCTCGCCCAGCCGGGGCAGTACCTGGTCGGGGGCGCCGGGGTGCGAGGCGTACTCGATCGGTGGGAGGCCGGCGCGGCCGTCGAGTGCCTCGCGGACCCGGATCAGTACGGGGTCGTCGTCGAGGCCCGGCTCGGTGAAGGCGCCGGACAGGGCTGCGCCGATGGTGTTCATGTAGAGGCGGGCGTGCACGATGCGCAGCGGGGCGGAGGCCATCAGGGCCTGGGAGATGGCCCATTCCAGGGCCCGGTTGCCGTTCGCGGAACCGTCTACGGCGGCGATCACGGGGCGCGGGCTCTGGTCCATGGCGGGCTCCTTGAGGGGCAGCGGTGCGTGGACTCAGCCTTGCGGGAGGGGGCTCCGGGCGGGAGTGGGGAAAGTCCCGAATGCGGCGGGACCATCGGCCACCCCCGTCGGGGGGAGGGCGGAGGGGGGTATGGGTTCGGGGTGGGTGGGTCGCGGCGGGTGGGGCGTCGGGTCGGCTCAGGAGGCGTGGCCCGTGCGGCGGCGCAGGATCCAGGCGCCGGCACCCAGCGCACCGGCTACGAGGGCGCCGCCGATGGCGATCTGGCCCGGGCTCATGGAGTCGACGCTGCCGCCGAGTCCGCCACGGGCGGCGCCCGGGGTGATGTTCAGGGCCACGGTGACGCGTTCGCCGCCGGGGCCGCCGCACTCGAAGGTGACGGGATGTGAGCCGGCGCTGATGTTCCGGGAGGTGGTGGCGGAGCCGAAGAGGTTGGTGGCCTCGGCGTTGCCGGGGGTCAGCCAGACGTCGCCGAAGGCGCGGGAGGTGGCCTTGCCGGTGCGGGTGCCGCAGCCGGAGACGTTGAGGCTGACCCGGTCCCCGGGGGCGACGTTGGTCGGGGAGACGCTGCCGGAGGGCTGGGCCTGGGCGAGGGTCGGCGGCGCGCCTGCGGCGAAGGCGACGGTCGCTGCGGCGACGGCCAGCAGGCGGGGGAGGGGGCGGTACCGGCGGGGGCTGTGGGGGGTGGCGGGCATGGAGAGGACTCCTCGGGCTCCGGGAACTGCGCGGCGCGGATTCGGGTGCGCACCGTTCTCTGGACGCTAGGAGCCCGGCGCGGCCGCGGCGATCGCTGCCGGGTGAACGGGTGAGCCACTGCTCCGCCCGGGGGAGGCGGGGCGGAGCGGGTGGGGTGCGGAGCTGGGTGCGGGTGTGGGTTGCCGGTTGCCGGTTGCGGGCGAGGGAGCCGGGGGATCGGCGCGGGACCGGCCCCCGGGCCGGCCCGGGGCGCGCGGCCGCGGGGATCGCTGCGGGGTGACTGGCTGAGCTACCGGTCCACGGGGGAGACGGCGAGGCGGTGTGGCGGGGAGGAGCGGGCGAGGGAGCGGGGTCCGGGTCGGGCCTCGTGCCCGGGGCCTGAGGCGGCGCGCCGACGGAGGGAGGCGGGGCGTAGGAGTGAGCCGGGGGGGGATTGCTGCGGGTGAACGGCTGGGCCACCGATCCCGCCGGGCGGCGGGAGGAGTGGGTGGGGCGGCGGGGGCGGTCGGGCCCTGCGCCTGGGATCCCGAGGGGGCGCGCCAAGGGAGCGGGGTGCCGGGGTGCCGGGGTGCCGGGGCGGCGGGGCGGCGGGGCGGCGGGGTGGCACGGGGGTGCGCGGCCGCGGCGATCGCTGCGGGGTGAATGGCCGAGCTGCTGGCCGGGGTCTGGGACGGCCGGAGGGGGGAGAGCGGGCCGGTCGGTGTCTGGGACCGAGGGGTGGGCGCGCGCAGGCTGGGGTCTGGGGTGGAGGCGTGAGTGGGGGCTGGCCGGGGGCTGTGCGAGGGGTGTCGGCGGTGGCTGCGGTGCGGCATGGCGTTCTGTGGGCGGACCGTGGGGCGTGCTTCGGGGCTGGTGGTAGGCGGTGCAGCGGCTGGCGGCGCTGGGGGTGGGGTTAGGCGGTGGGGGTGGGGGTGGGGCGGCGGACTACGAAGGCTGCCAGGGAGCCTGCGGCGAAGAGGGCCAGCAGGGAGATCGCGGTGCCGAGCCAGGTGGTGCCCAGCCACTGGGTGCCGAAGTAGCCGAGGGCGATGCTGTAGCCGGCCCAGGCGATGGCGGCCAGGACCGACCAGGGCAGGAACTCCCGGACCTTGCGGTGGGTCTTGCCCGCGCCGAGGGAGACCACCGAGCGGCCCGCCGGGGCGAAGCGGGCGATCACCACCAGGGCGCCGCCGCCGCGCGCGAGGGCGGTGCCGAGGCGTTCGTGGGCCCGGGTGAGCCGGCGCGAGCGGGCGATGGCGCGGTCGAGACGGGCCCCGCCCCGGCGGGCCAGCCGGTACGCGGCCATGTCACCCAGTACCGAGGCGGTGACGGCCGTCACCAGCAGCGCCAGGATGTCCGGCACCTGGGACTGCACTGGCACGGGTCCCGCCGCCCCGGCTGCCGCGGCGGCAGCCGCCGCGGCGGTGACCACCAGCACCCCGCTCGGCAGCACCGGGAGGAACACGTCGAGCAGGATGGACAGCGCCACGAGGGCGTAGATCCACGGGCTCGAAGTCATCGAGCCCAGAGTCTCAAGCAAAACGGGACTCCCCAGTCCGGTTGACGTGCCTCGGCGTGAGGCGCCGCGACGTCGCGGGGAGCGGCAGGGGCGGCTGACAGCGGAACAGCGTACGCCGGGTGTCCACGGACCGGACGCCCGGGTCGGTGCTCCGCGTGACGGGTCGCCCCGCCGTGCGTCAGCGCGGCGGCGTGAGGTCGCGGTCCAGGACCGTCACCAGGCGGGGGCCCTTGCGGGCCTGGTCCAGGCGCAGCCGCGCCGAGCGCCCCGACAGCGCGAGCGTCATGAGCTGGTTGCCGAAGAACGGGCCGCCCGTACGCCGCCAGCTCAGCGGAGGCCGGCCCGTCCGGCCGTGCCGGGAGAAACCCCGGCCCAGCCACCGGCCGAGCCGTGACCAGCCCAGCCGGAAGCCCCATTTCACGGCGGTGTGGATGGAGTTGTGGACCGGGGAGCACGTCAGCTGGAACACCCGCGCCGTGCTGGGTATTCGGGGCTCGGCCACGTACGCGTGGTGCACGTCCCCCGAGAGCACGCACACCGTCGCAGGCGCCCTCGGGCCCGTGCCCACCTCCTCGATCAGGTCGCTGAGCATCGCGAACGAGGCCGGGAACGCCGCCCAGTGCTCGAGGTCGCTCCGCCGGCGCAGGTCCTCCCCGATCCGAGCCCACCTCGGGCCCCGCTCCCCGCGGCACAGCGCGGCATTCCACACCTCCGCGTCGTGCACGAGCGGCGGCATCAGCCAGGGCAGCGACGAGCCGATGAGGAGGTGGTCGTACGTCCCGTGTCCGTCCAGGGCGTTCTCGCGGAGCCACTGCTGCTCCGCCGGGTCGAGCATGGCCCGCCCGTCCTCGGCGAGCACCCGGGCCGCCCGGGTGTCCACCATCAGCAGCCGGGTTCGGCCGAAGTCGCGTCGGTAGCTCCAGCGCACCGTGGTCGGGTCGGCGTCCGCCGAGGTGGCGAAGGCCCGTAGCGCGTCGGTGCCGTCGGGGGTCGCCCGTACCGCCTCGAACACGGGGTCGGCCGCCAGCTCGGCGGGGGAGAGGTTGCCGAGGTGCTGGTACACCCAGTACGTCATGAGGCCGCTGACCACCCGCTCCTGCCACCACGGGGTCGCGCGCATCTCCGCCAGCCACGCGGCGCTGGTGTTCCAGTCGTCGATGACGTCGTGGTCGTCGAACATGTGCAGGCTGGGGACGGTGGAGAGCAGCCAGCGGATCTCCGGATCGAGCCAGGACTCGTAGTAGAGCCGGGTGTACTCCTCGAAGTCCGCGACCTGGGCGCCGGGGGCCTCGCGGAGGTCCCGCCGGGCCGCCAGCCACTGGCGGGTGGAGCGGGAGAGCTGGTCCGCGTACACCTGGTCGCCGAGGAGGAGCAGGACGTCGGGCCGCACCGCCTCCGGGTCGGCGGACAGATCGGCGGCGAGGGTGTCGAGCGCGTCGGGGCCGTGCGGTCCGCGCCGGTCGGCCGGCGGGGCGGCCTGGCGGCAGGAGCCGAAGGTCAGGCGCAGGTCGGGAGCGGTCGTGGAGCCGCGCCGTCCCGCGGGCGGGGTGGTGATGGTGCTCGCGGGGAACGGGCTGTCGGGCAGCGGCCAGACCCGGAGGCCGTCGAGGAGGACCTCGTAGGCCGTGGTGGAGTCCGGGGTGAGGCCGGTGACGGTGATCAGGGCGTAGTGGTGGCCGGCTATCTGGAAGGTGTGGACGCTCCCGCCGGAACCGTCGGCGCACCGCACCTCGGCGGTGCACGGGCGGTCCGCCTCGATCCACAGCGTGGCGGAGTCGCCCGTGTCCCAGTCGACGTGGCGCAGCAGTGGTCCCAGGCGCAATGCCCCCATGTAACTCCCCCTCCTTCGTCCGGCGTTGCCGTTCGATCACCGTACGACGGGGAAGGGGTGATCCACCTCCCCCTGGCGGGGGAAAGATCCTTGGCCAGGGGTGGGGTGGTGGGGTGGTGCGTGGTGCGTGGTGCGCGGGGGTGTGCGGGGCTGCCTGGGTGTCAGCAGGCGTTGAGGATGTTGACCAGGGCCGTCTTCTCCGTCGAGTCCATGCTCAGGGCCCAGTACTGCTTGACCTCGACCCACATGCGCGCGTACGTGCAGCGGTAGGCGGTGCGCGGCGGCAGCCACTTGCCGGGGTCGAGGTCGCCCTTGGCCTGGTTCACGTTGTCGGTGACCGCGATGAGCTGGGGGCGCGTGAGGTCGTTGGCGAACTGCTGGCGCTTGGCGGTGGTCCAGGAGTTGGCGCCGGATCGCCAGGCCTCGGCGAGGGGGACCATGTGGTCGATGTCGATGTCGGAGGCGGCCGTCCAGGTGGCGCCGTCGTACTCGGAGTACCAGCTGCCGCTGACGGCAGCGCAGGCGGAGTCCTGGACCACGCCCGAACCGTCGCGCTTGAGGACGGTCTCGCGGGTGTTGCAGGTGCCGGAGACTGTGCTCCAGTGGGGGAAGAGGTCGCGGCTGTAACCGCTGGTGGAGCCTTCGGTCTTCGGGGTGACGGTGGCGAGGTACGAGCGGGCGGCCGCGGCGCTGATGGGGGTGGGAGGGGAGGCGGCGGCGGTGGGGGCGCTGAGGAGGGTGGTCAGGGAGGCCGCCGCGAGTATGGAGGCGAGCGTGCCGAGTCGACGCGCGTAGACGGAGGGCGTGGAAGTCCCGGAGGGGGTGGAGGACATGAGGGCTCCTGGGTGGGGGCAGGGGTGGTGGGCGCCGGGGGCGCTGAGGGTGAGGGCGAGGGTGAGGGTGTGTGGTGCGGCGTGGCCATGCTGGCCGCGCCGGGTTTCGGGGGGATGGGCGTGAAGTGACAGTCTGAAGGCATGAGCATGTCATGGCGAGGTTGGTGACGGGCTTTGGGGTGGGGGGAGTTGGGGTTCTGGGGTGGGTTGGGTGGGGGTGGGGTTAATGTTCCGGGCCCTGTTCGAGGCCTGGGTTCGGTCCTGGGCCCGGCCTTGGGGCTGAGTCCGGTCCTGGGCTTGTTTCTGCGCCTGTTTCTGGGCCTGCTTCTGTGCTCGTCGCGGGGGCGGTGGAGGTGGTGGCGGGAGCGGGCATGGCAACGGCGCCGCGCCCGGTCGTTCCGGGGGCGGCGCCGTGATGTGGAATCAGAGCCCGGTGGTGTAGGGGTTGTTGTGGACCGCGTTGGAGTGGTAGGTGGTCCGGTCCTTGCGCAGCTGCTCGGTGCGCTCCAGCTCGATCACGATTCCCTCCGACGCTGCCGAGCTGCGGCGGCTCTCCCGGCGCAGCACCTTGATGATGAGGTACAGCGCGGCGAGCCCCATCAGGCTGAACAGGACGATCAATTCGGTCATGACATTTCCCCCCGTGGTCACGCTCTCGGCCTGTGCGCCCCGGTGATCCGGTGATCCGGTGCGCCACGGTCGACCGTACCTTCCGTTGTCAGACCTGACTGCGAGGCTGAGGTCATGGAGACCACGTTGCAACTGACGATCGACTGCGCCGATCCGGGGGTGATGGTGACGTTCTGGGTCGAAGCGCTCGGGTACGTGCCGGAGCCGGCGCCGGACGGGCATGCGACCTGGCGGGCGTACTGGGAGGGCATGGGGGTGCCTGCGGATGAGCTGCCCGAGGGAGTGGGGGAGTTGCCGGAGTCGATCGTGGATCCGTCCGGGCGGGGGCCCCGGGTGTGGTTCCAGCAGGTCCCGGAGCCCAAGGCCGGCAAGAACAGGCTGCACTTGGATCTGAAGGTCAGCGGTGGGCGCGGGGTTCCGATGGAGCTGCGGAGGCTGCGGGTCGACGACACGGTGGAGCGGCTCACCGGTGCGGGGGCGGTTGTGCTGCGCGTGCTGGACGAGTTGGAGACGCACTATGCGGTGGTGATGCAGGACCCCGAGGGGAACGAGTTCTGCGTCGCCTGAGCCCTGGGTCTCCGGGGGGCTTATAGCGGGCCGACGGGCCGCGGGGTGGGTTCGGCTCGGCCGGGCTGGCCGGGCCCGGTGGGGGTGGGCCTGCGGGGCGGGGAGGGCTCGGCTGATGGGGCTTGGCCGGGCGGGTCCGGTGCGCCTGCTGGGTTTGGGCTGCTCGGGCAGGGCGGTGGGTTGGGTCGGTGAGCGTCCGGCTGTCGAGGTTCGGCCGGCCTGGGGTGGGCGGGGCGAGTCTGGTCGCTCGGGGCTGGTGGCCCGGATCTGACTCTGGGGGGGGAAGGTCCGCAAGGCGGGGGCGGGGGGTGGTGCTCGGCCGGGGGTCCGGTCTGCCTCTGGGTGAGCTCGAAGGCGGGGCGGGGGCTGGCCGGTGGGTGGCCCGGTGTGCTGGGCGGGTCGGCCCGCCTCGGCACGTCGGTTGGCGTGCGTCCGGCTGTCGAGGCCTGGCCCGCCGGGGCGGGTTCGGCGGCGGGGGCTTGCCCGGCTGGGGTGGGCGGGGCGAGTCCGGTGGAGGGGCGTTTGCCTGGCCGGGTGGGCGGGGTGATTTCGGCGGCGGGGGCTACCCGGCTGGGATTGGCTTCTCGGTCTGGCGGCCCTGGGGGTGGCTGCCGGACCGGTGAGCAGGGTCTGGCCACCAGGTTTGGATCAGCCCGGCCCGGCCGCCTGTCCGGCGCCGTGGGGCGGGCCGCCGTGACCCCGGCGCCGTCGTGCCCGTGACCGTCGTGCGGTGGGGTTGCTGTGGGGCTGGCCGCCGCGACCCTGGCTGCCGTGCCTCTGACCGTCGTGCGGTGGAGCCGTCGTGGGGCGGGCCCTCTGGCGGGAGGTCCGGAGGGGGCGTCCGTCGGCTTGCGCGGAGGGGGCGTTGGTCCGGTTGTCCCCGGGGTGGGCTGTCTGTCGGGTTGCCGGGAGAGGCCATCCGTGGGGTTGTCCGGAGCGGGCTGTCTGGTTGGTTGCCGCCGGGGTGGGTCGCCTGTCGGGTTGCTCCGAGTAGGCCGCCTGGCCGGTTGTCCCCGGGTGGGCTGTCTGTCGCGTTACCCGGGAAGGCCATCTGTCGGGTTGTCCGGAGCGGGCCGTCTGGTTGGTTGCCGCCGGGGTGGGTCGCCTGTCGGGTTGCTCCGAGTAGGTCGCCTGGCCGGTTGTCCCCGGGTGGGCTGCCTGTCGCGTTACCCGGGAAGGCCATCTGTCGGGTTGTCCGGAGCGGGCCGTCTGGTTGGTTGCCCCCGGGGTGGGTCGCCTGTCGGGTTGCTCCGAGTAGGCCGCCTGGCCGGTTGTCCCCGGGGTGCCGTCCGTCGGGTTGCCCGGGTGGGGCGTCCTTCGGGTGGGCTTGGTCAGGCCGTTTCGAGGGTGAGGGTGATGGAGCCGTCGGGGGAGGTGGTGACGGCTACGGCGGTGAGGTCGGGGACGTGGGCGGTGGGGCCGTGGGCGGCGGCGCGGGGGCCGACGCCGATGACCCGCATGCCCGCGGCCTGACCTGCGGCGATGCCTGCGGCGGAGTCCTCGAAGACGATGCAGTCGGCCGGGTCCACGCCGAGGGCGGCGGCGCCCATCAGGAAGCCCTCCGGGTCGGGCTTGCTGGCCTGCACGGACTCGGCGGTGACCCGGACCTCGGGCATCGGCAGGGCGGCGGCCGTCATCCGGGCCGTGGCCAGGGCCGCGTCGGCGGAGGTGACCAGCGCGTGCGGGAGGGTGCTGAGGGCGGCCATGAAGGCGGGAGCGCCGCCGATCGGGACCACGCCCTCGGTGTCGGCGGTCTCGCGGGCGAGCATCACCGCGTTCTCGGCGAGGTTCTCCTCCATCGGGCGGTCCGGGAGGAGGATCGCCATCGTGGCGTAGCCCTGGCGGCCGTGGACCACCTTGAGGGCTTCCTTCGGATCCAGGCCGTGGGCCACGGCCCAGTCGTGCCAGCAGCGCTCGACCACCGCGTCCGAGTTGACGATGGTGCCGTCCATGTCCAGGAGCAGGGCCTTGGCGGTCAGGACGGCGGGGGCGGTGGTGGTGCTGGCCGGCATCGGAGGGGCTCCAGACGGGACGGGAAAAGAGAACAAGTGGTTCCGTCCACCGGTCAGGGAGTGAGGACGGAACCACTTTGTTCCTGAAGAATACAAAACGCGGAGGGGTGCTCGCCACCGGATGCGGTGTGTTCTATCCCTCCAAAGCGCGACGGGTCGCCGGACCGTAGACGCCCCAAGGGTCCTCGTCGATGCCGTTGTACGCCTGGAACGTCGAGACCGCCGATTCCGTACGGGCGCCGTACCGCCCGTCGTACTTGCCGTGGTAGATGCCCTGCGCTGCCAGCAGGCGCTGGAGCTTCTCCACCTCGGGGCCCGAATCCCCGTACTGGAGGGTCGGTGCCTGTGTGGGGGGCCGCGAGGTCGGTCGGGAGGTGCGGCTCGGGGTGGGGGACGGGGTGGCCGACGGGGTCGACGAACGGCTCGGGGTGGGGGAGGGCGAAGGGGACGCGGATGCGGAGGCGGACCGGGAGGGGCTGGTGGAGGGGGAGGGCGACGGGGTCGGGCCGGTGCTGGCGGTGGCCTGTGACGGGGCGATCTGGGTGAGGCTGGTCAAGGGGGAGGAGGGCTTCGCGTCGACGAGCGTGGTCTCCGGCGCGGCGGGTCCCGAGGCGACTCGCAGGGCGAGGACGGCCGCGCCGATCACCACGACGGCGGCGGCCGCGATGACGGCGAGCGGGCGGATGCGGCGCCGCGGGGGCCCGGGGGAGTGCGCCCCGTCCGCCCCCTCCGCCCCGTCCGCGCCGCCCATCCCGTGTGCCGAGTACGCCGGGCCGCCCATGCCCCCGGGGTGGGCCGTGGGTGACCCGTACGAGCCGTGGGGGCCGGGTGTCGCGTACGGGTCGTACGGCGGGACCGGGCGCAGCTGCATCGTTTCTTCGGGCAGGGACGCTACGGGTGTTCCGTACGCGGGAGTCTCAGCCCCGGGCGGCAGCGGCGCGGTGCGGGGTCCGCTGGTGGCGGGTGAGTGCGGTGACGCGGGATCCGCCGGGCCCGGGTAGGTCGGGCCTGGATAGGCCGGGAGGACGGCCGTCGGGCCGGGGTGCGCAGCCGGGCCCGCCGGGCCCGGGTAGGGCGGCAAGTCGACTGTCCGGCTCTGGGGTGCGGCGGTGTCCGTCGGGCTGGTGCGCGTCGGCGGGGCGTCGGCCGGGCCGGGGCCCGCCGAGGTGTCGCCCACCGGGTCGGTGGGGGGCGCAGGGGTGTTCGCCTGGCCGGGGTGCGATGGCAGGCCGGGCGCCCGGCCCGGGTGCGGAGCGGAACCGGGTGCGTCGTGCAGTGCAGTGGCGCCGGTCGAGTCGGAGTGCGGCGACGGGGTGCCCGTCGGCCCCGGGTAGGCCGGCAGGCCGGTCGGGTGGCCTGGCTGCGGTGCCGGGTGTGGGGAGACGTGGCGCGCAGTGGTGTCGGCGGGGCCGGTGGCGGTTGCGGCGGTGTCCGCAGCGCTCGTGCTCGCAGCGGTGCTCGCCGGGTCGGGGTAGGGCGGCGGGGTGGCTCCCGGGTGGGGGTGCGGTGGCAGCCCGGCTGGCCGGGTCGTGCCCGCAGCGGTGCCGGTCGGGCTGGTGTGCGTCGGCGGGGTGTCCGCCGGGCCGGGGTGCGCGGAGGTGGCGCCCGTCCGGCCGGGCGGCGGCGGAGTGGTGTCCGGTCGGGCTGCACGAGGCGGTGTCGTGACCGCATGGCCGGGGTCGTGCACCGGGATGGCCGCCGGGCCGGGGTGCGGCGGGGTGGCGCCCGGGTCGGGGCGCGGAGCGGTGCCCGCTGGGCCAGGAGGCGGCGGAGCGGTGTCCGGCCGCCCCGTGTGGGGCCGTCTCGTGCCTGCCGGGCTGGTGTGCGTCGGCTGGGCGTCGGTCAGGCCGGGGCGTACGGAGGTGGTGCCCGTCCAGCCGGGGTGCGGCGGGGCGGTGTCCGGTATGCCTGCGTGCGGTGGTGTCGTGCCGGCGGGGCCGGGGTGGTGGGCCGTGGTGCCGGCCGGGCCGGTGTGCGTCGGCTGGACGGCGGCCGGGCCGGGGTGTGGGGTGCCCGTCCAGCCGGGCGGCGGCGGAGTGGTGTCCGGTATGCCTGCGTGGGGCGGTGTCGTGCCAGCGGGGGCGGAGTGGTGGGCCGTCGTGCCAGTCGGGCCGGTGTGCGCCGGCGGGGCGGCGGCCGGGCCGGGGTGTGCGGAGGTGGTGCCCGGGTTGGGGCGCGGCGCGGTGTCCGCCGGGCCGGGGCGCGCCGACGCGGCGCCCGTCCAGCCGGGCGGCGGAGTGGTGTCCGGTGTGCCTGCGTGCGGTGGTGGCGTGACCGGCGGGTCGGGGTGTGGCGTCGTGGGGTTGGGGAGGGTGATGTAGGGGCGGACGCGCAAGGGCTGGAAGCCTGGTGTGCAGTCGCAGGTTCCTTCCGTCGTGCCGCATTCCGGACAGTGCTCAGTGCTCACTCGAATCCCTCCCCTGGCTGATGCCAGCGATTATGCAGACCCCCGGTAACCCGCCCAACCCGCCCGAGAGGCCATAACGGGACACACCGCTCAGGATGGAGGAGTCGATCAGGCCCGAGGAGGAGCCGATGGTGCAAGACGTGACCACGGAGCCCGACCCGCGCAAGCGGACATCCGGCCCCAGCGCCGAACACGCCTCGAGGGAAGTGCTCGTTTCCATCGGTGCGCTGCTGCTGGGGCTGCTCATCTCTTCGCTCGACCAGACGATCGTGTCGACGGCCCTGCCGACGATCGTCAGCGATCTCGGCGGGATGTCGCACCTGTCGTGGGTGGTCACGGCCTACATGCTCGCTTCGACGGCCGCCACGCCGCTGTGGGGCAAGCTCGGGGACCAGTACGGGCGCAAGAAGCTCTTCCAGTCCGCCATCGTGATCTTTTTGATCGGTTCCGCATTGTGCGGGCTGGCGCAGAACATGCCGCAGCTCATCGGCTTCCGCGCGCTGCAGGGGCTGGGCGGCGGCGGGCTGATGGTGCTGTCGATGGCGATCGTCGGGGACATCGTCCCGCCGCGCGAACGCGGCAAGTACCAGGGACTCTTCGGTGCGGTCTTCGGAGCCACCAGCGTGCTGGGTCCGCTGCTGGGCGGACTGTTCGTGGACCACCTGTCGTGGCGCTGGGTCTTCTACATCAACCTTCCCATCGGGTTCGTCGCCCTCATCGTCATCGCCACGAGCCTGCGCATCCCGGTACGGACCGAGAAGCACACCATCGACTACCTCGGCACCTTCCTCATCGCCTCCGTCGCGACCTGCCTGGTGCTCGTGGCCTCGCTCGGGGGTACGTGGGGCTGGAGCTCGCCCGAGATCATCGGGCTCGCGGTCCTCGGGCTCGTCCTGCTGGTCGGTTTCGTCCTCGTCGAGCGGCGGGCCGTGGAGCCGGTGCTCCCGCTCAAGCTGTTCGGGATCCGGACCTTCACCCTCTGCTCGCTGATCAGCTTCATCGTCGGCTTCGCGATGTTCGGTGCGATGGTCTACCTGCCGACCTTCCTCCAGGTGGTCCAGGGCGTCTCCCCGACCATGTCGGGCGTCCACATGCTGCCGATGGTGCTCGGACTGCTGATCACCTCCACCGTGTCCGGCCAGATCGTCAGCCGTACCGGGCGCTGGAAGGTCTTCCCGATCGCGGGTACGGCACTGACCGCGGTCGGGCTGCTGCTCCTGCACCAGCTGGAGCGCACCAGCTCCACCTGGGAGATGAGCCTCTACTTCTTCGTCTTCGGCGCCGGCCTCGGACTGGTCATGCAGGTGCTCGTCCTGGTGGTGCAGAACTCGGTCAGCTACGCCGACCTCGGTGTCGCCACCTCGGGCGCCACCTTCTTCCGCTCCATCGGAGCCTCCTTCGGCGTCGCCATCTTCGGCACGATCTTCACCAACCGGCTCGACGACAAGCTGGCCGCTGCGCTCAAGGGGATCCCGCTGCCGCCGGGGATCGATGCGAGCCGGCTGGAGGCCGACCCGCGCGCCATCGGCGCACTTCCCGCCGTGCTGCGGCCGCGGGTGCTCGACGCCTACTCCACCTCCATCACGGACGTCTTCCTCTACGCGGCGCCCGTGGTGCTGGTGGCCTTCGTCGTGGCCTGGTTCCTGAAGGAGGACAAGCTGCGCGGTTCGGTGACGGCTCCCGATGTCACCGAGACCCTCGCCTCCAACCCCGTCCAGCGCTCCTCGCGGGAGGAGGTCGCCCGCGCCCTGACGGTGCTCGGGACCCTCCAGGGCCGCAAGCACGTCTACGAGAAGATCACCGCGAAGGCCGGCTACGACCTGCTGCCCGCCGCCAGCTGGATGCTGCTGCGGATCAACAAGTACGGAACCGTCGATCCGGCCGTACTGGCGGAGAAGACCATGGTGCCGCTGCGGGCCATCACGGACGCGGGCCGCCAGATCGAGGAGCGGGGGCTGGCCGTCCGCGAGGGGCTGCCGCTGGTCCTGACGGAGAAGGGCCGTGAGAGCGCGCTGAAGCTGTCCGCCGCGCGGGAGGAGTCGCTCGCCGAGCTGCTCGGCGACTGGTGGACCGCGGACCGCCCGACCGACCTGTCCGAGCTCGTTGCGGAGATCAACTCGGAGCTGTGCGGTTCCGTCGACGAGGAGCCCTACGAGACCTTGCCCCGCCGGGACCATTCCGCCAGGTGACGGCTCCGTCAGGTCAACGGTTCCGTCAGGTGAACGGTCAGACCAGGCGCTTCTCGAACCAGTGCTCGGCGTAGGGGCCGGAGCTGTACGCGGGTATCTCCGCGTACCCGTGGCGCGCGTACAACGCGCGGGCCTCCACCAGGTCGGACCGGGTGTCGAGCCGGACCCGCTCGGCGCCCAGCGCGCGGCCCGCGTCCTCCAGGACCCGGAGCAGGGCCGCCCCGCCGCCCGTACCGCGGGCGCACGGGTCCACGTACACCCGGGTGAGCTCGGCGGTGACGGGGTCCAGGAGACGTATCCCCCCGCACGCGAGGGGCCGGCCGTCGAGCCGGCCGACCACGAACCGGCCCGTCCGCCCCGTGAGCTCGTCGTCGGGGAAGTCCAGGAGGCCCTGGTCGATCTCGGCCTCGGTGACGGACCGCCCCCAGTACCGGCCGGCGACCTCCGCGTAGTACGCGCGGCGCAGCAGCGTGGCGTCCGGGGTGGTGAACGGTTCGGTGGCGACCTGCCAGGTCCCGGCCGGGGGAGTGGGCGTGGAGATGGAGGTGGAGGTGGCGGTGAGGAGCGTCTCTCTGGTGGTCATGACGTCATTGTGGAGCGGCGCCCCGCTGCCCGCGTTGGAATATCCACAGGGCCGGGCTGATGATAGGGAAAAGGGCAAAACGTACCCACGAAGGGCGTGACCGTCATGTCCGAGCATCCTGACTGTGCCCTGATCCGCCGCGGCTACGAGGCCTTCGGCCAGGGCGACATGGAGAAGCTGAGCACGATGATGACGGCCGACGTCATCCAGCACATGCCCGGGAGCGGCCCCCTCTCGGGCCACCACAAGGGGCGGGAAGCCGTCTTCGATCTCTATCGCCGGCTCGGCGAGGAGACGAACGGAACATTCAACGTATATCTGGACAAGCTGCTCGCCGACGGCCGCGGCCACGTCATGAGTTTCCACACAGCGCGCGCCGACCGCGGCGACCGCGGGATCGAGATCCACGAGGGAATCTTCTTCACGATCGTCGCCGGAAAGATCAGCGACCTCGACGTCTGCACCGAGGACATCGAGGAGAGCGACAGCTTCTGGGCCTGACGGGGAGCAAGAGGAATGTGAGAAGGGCCCGGAGCCGCGGCTCCGGGCCTTTCCGACGCTCAGCCCTGCTTCGGCGCCGCCTGCTGCACGACCTCGAACGACCACACCGACGAGCCCGTGGCAGCGGGCTTCGGCCGCTCCGCGCCGCCTTCGCCGCCCGCCGGACCGCCCGCCGCGCCGCCACCCTGGTGGGCCGCCTTCATGGGCCCCTCCATCCACGCCTGGAAGTCCTCCTCGGAACGCCACCGCGTGTACACGAGATACTGGTCCGTGCCCTCGACGGGCCGCAGCAGCTCGAACCATTCGAAGCCGTCCGAGCTCTCCACGGAGCCCGCACGGGAGGCGAACCGCTGCTCCAGAACCTCTCGCTGTGCGTCCGGGACGGTGAGGGCGTTGATCTTCACGATGCTCATGCCCGCCATCCTAGGTATCGCGCGGGGGATATCGTCGTCCGGGTAAATGAAGCGCGCGGTATGAAACGCAGTACGAAACGCGGCAGCCAGGCGAAGTCAGGGTTGCAGTCAACAGGGCGGGAGGCCGGCGAGGCGTGGCTAACGCGGCGGAGCACAGTGGTGCGAACGGACATGCCGGGGTCATAGGCGGTAGCGGCGGAAGCAGACTCGGGGCGGCACGCCTCATGCTGTGGGCGCTGGCCCTGCTGCTCGCCGTCAGGCAGGCCGCGGTCGTGCTGCGCGTGCCACCGGGCGAGTGGCTCAGCGGCTTCCACCTCCCGAGCGGCCTGGCGGGCTCGCTCTACACGAACGGCCAGTTCACCGGGACCCCCTTCGCGGGGCTGGTCCTCAAGCCGCTCCTGGGCCTCGCCGCGCCCTCCCTGGAGGTGGCCTGGACCTGCGTGACCCTGCTGCTCGTCGCCGCCGTCGGGCTGGTCGCCGCGCGCGCCCTGCCCGACCCCGTGCCGCGGCGCACCGCGCTGCTGGCCGCGCCCGTGCTGGTCGCGCTGATGATGGTCTCGCTGCCCGTCCGCGAAGCCGCGCTGCCCGGGCAGACCGCCGTGCTGCCGGTGCTGCTGGTGCTCCTCGCCGTGTTCCGGGTCCCGAGCGAGCGCCCCTCAGGGTTCCTGATCGGCCTGGCCGCAGCCCTCCAGCCCGCACTGCTGCTCTTCGCGCCCCTGCTGTGGCTGTCCGGACGCCGGGCCACCGCGCGCTCCGCCGCCGTGACCTTCGCCGGCGCCACCGCGCTGTCCTGGGCGGCCCTGCCCAGCGACTCGTGGACGTACTGGGTCCAGCACCTGGCCGGCACCGGCCTCGGCGGCGCACCCGACGGGCTCGCCAACCAGTCCGTGCACGGCGCCCTGCTGCGCCTGGGCCTCTCCGGCCCCGGCGAGATCCTGCTCTACGTCGCCCTCGCGGCCCCGATCGTCTGGATCGGCCTGCGCCGCGCCGCCCGCTACGCCCGGGACGGCCAGCTGCTGCTCGCCGTCGCGATCACCGGCTGCGTGGCCGTCGCCGTGTCCCCGACGGGCTGGCGCCACCAGTTGCTGTGGGTGCTGCTGGCGGTCGCGGGCAAGGTCGGCAAGCGGGCCGCGGACCGGCCGGTGTGGCCGGTGGCCGTGGTGCTCGCCATGACCCTGCCGAGCGACGTGCTGCTGCCCAACCTGGTCGCGCT
Organism: Streptomyces sp. NPDC056883; assembly: GCF_042788835.1. Taxonomy (NCBI): domain Bacteria; kingdom Bacillati; phylum Actinomycetota; class Actinomycetes; order Kitasatosporales; family Streptomycetaceae; genus Streptomyces; species Streptomyces sp. NPDC056883. Next base: position 339,283 of record NZ_JBHUBS010000004.1, read on the forward strand.
GGCCCCCGTACGGGACAACGTGCTGCTGCTCGCCGCCCTCGCGGCGGCCTGCGCGGTGCCGTTCCTGCCGCGCTCCTCCCCGTACTGGCGCGAGCCGGTCCCCACCGCCTACGGGCGGCCCGCGCCCGCGCGGTGGGCGCGGATCCCGCTGCTGCCGTTCTGGCGGCGCGTGCTGTCGCGTCCGAACCTGTTGCTGGAACTGCTGCTGATACGGGTCGGCTACTCGCTGTACTCGCACATCCGGGCCGCCGCGCCCACCAGCCGGAGCCTGGCGGAGGGCAACGGCAGCCAGATCCACGGGATCGAGAAGGCGCTCGGGATCGACATCGAGCACGCCGTGAACCACGCGGTGGTGAACACGCCCTGGCTGGAGGCGTTCTTCAACTTCTACTACACGTCTTTTCATTTCGTGGTCCCGCTCGGGATCTTGGCGGTGCTGTACTGGCGGCGGCCCAAGGACTACCGGTGGGCGCGGGCGTCGCTGGGGCTGGCGACCGTGCTCGCGCTCATAGGTTTCTGGCTGTATCCGCTGGCGCCGCCGCGGCTGATGCCCGGACTGGGCTTCGTCGACACCGTGCACGGGGTGCAGGACCTGGCGAACCCGAGCTACGGGGCCATGACGGCGATCTCCAACCAGTACGCGGCGATGCCCTCGCTGCACTTCGGCTGGTCGCTGTGGTGCGGGGTCGTGATCGTGACGCTCGCGCCGAAGGGGTGGCAGAAGCTGCTCGGTGCGCTGCATCCGACGATCACCGTGTGCGCGATCGTCGCGACCGCCAACCACTGGGTGCTCGACGCGGTCGGCGGCGCGGTCGTCGTCGGGGCCGGGTTCGGGCTCGTCTACGTGCTGTCGGGGCCTCGGGGGGATGCGGTGCCCGCTGGGGTGGCCGTGCCGCGGCCTCGGAGGCCGGAGCGGGTCGGAGCGGGGTCCGTGGAGCGGACCAGGGCCTGATCGGGGTGGCTTCCGCTGCCTTGGCGGCCTGCGCGGCCTGCGCGGCCGGGGCGGCCGGGGCGGGATGACGAAGGGGTGCCGGGGCGGTGTAGCAGCCCGTCCCGGCACCCCTTCGCGATGGATCGCCGCGTTCTGTCAGGATCCGCCTGCGGGGTGGCTTCCGCCACTCGGGGCGGGGTCGGTGGGGCGGCGGGGGGTGGTGGGCCCTGCGGGGTTGTCCCCTACCCGCCCTTCGCCCGTTCCCCGGGGCTGCGCCCCGGACCCCCTCGGGGCTGCGCCCCGGACCCCCTCGGGGCTGCGCCCCGGACCCCGCCTGTGCGGCGCCGTTGCCGGGGGCTCTGCCCCCGGGCCCCCGCGCCTCAAACGCCGGCGGGGCTGGGGTTGGCCGGCGGGGCTGGGGTTGGCCGGGGTGTTCGGCCGGGTTAGTCCGTCGGCAGGTTGGCCACGACCAGGGCTATTGCCGCGTGGGCCGTGTCGGCTTCGCCGAGGACGGTGGTTTGGCGGGGGCCTCGGACGCGGAAGCGGCCGTCGGGGAGGGGTTCCACGGCCGGGGCGGTCACGGCGAAGGGGTGGCCCGTGGAGGCGCTGAACCACAGGGTGAAGTGGCTGGTGTACGGGTAGAGCCGGCGCAGTTCCGGCTCCTCGCGGGCGGCCTCGATGAGGGCCAGGACACCCTGGCTCATGGGCTCGGTCCCGCCGCCGAGATCGACCATCCGCTGCCACGTCGTGGGCAGCCGCTGCCACCGTCTCGCGCTGGGGTCATCGAGGTTCATCCGGGCAGTCTGGGGTCCGGCCCGCCGCCAAGGCAATGATCCCGAAGGCGGCGAGACGGTAACGACCGGTGACCGGTGAGTAACAACCGAGGGACGGCAGGGGCCGGGCGTGGGAGGTGGGGCCCCTGCCGTCCTGGATCACGGGTCAGGCGTCAGTCGGTGGGCGTCAGCCGTGGCTGACCCGGAGTTCCTTGATGCCGTTCAGCCAGGCCGCGCGCAGCCGGCGCGGGCCCTCGCCGACGAGGCGCAGGTCGGGCAGGGCGTCGGCCAGGGCGTTGAACATCAGGTCGATCTCCATGATGGCCAGCGACTTGCCGAGGCAGAAGTGCGGGCCGCCGCCGCCGAATCCCAGGTGGGGGTTGGGGTCGCGGGTGATGTCGAAGAGGTCGGGGTCGGTGAAGACCTCGGGGTCGTGGTTGGCGGAGGAGTAGAACATGCCGACCCGGTCGCCCGCCTTGATCTTCTGCCCGCCCAGTTCGGTGTCCTGGGTGGCGGTGCGCTGGAAGGACACCACGGGGGTGGCCCAGCGGACGATCTCCTCGGCGGCCGTGGAGGGCCGGGTGCGCTTGTAGAGCTCCCACTGCTCGGGGTGGGTCAGGAAGGCGTGCATGCCGTGGCTGATGGCGTTGCGGGTGGTCTCGTTGCCCGCGACGGCCAGGAGGAGGACGAAGAAGCCGAACTCGTCGGAGCCCAGGTTGCCCTGGCCCTCGGCCGCCACGAGCTGCGTGACGATGTCCTTGGCCGGACACTCCTTGCGCTCCGCCGCCAGGTTCATCGAGTAGCCGATGATCTCGGCCGCCGCGTTGCCGCCGACCTCGGCGGTGATCGCGTACTCCGGGTCGTCGTACGCGATCATCTTGTTCGACCAGTCGAAGATCCGGGACCGGTCCTCCTGCGGTACGCCGATCAGCTCGGCGATGGCCTGGAGCGGCAGCTCGCACGCCACTTGGGTGACGAAGTCGAAGCTGCCGTCCGCCGAGGCTTCGAGGGCCTCCGCGACGATCTTGCGGGCCCGGTCGCGCAGGGCGTCCTCGAGTCCGCGGATGGACCGCGGGGTGAAGCCGCGCTGCACGATCTGGCGTACGCGGGTGTGTTCCGGCGGATCCATGTTCAACATGATCAGTCGCTGGGCATCTATCGCATCGCGCTGGATGTGCTCGTTGAAGCGGATGATCGCCGTGTTCGTGGTGGAGGAGAACAACTCCGGGTGCGTGGAGATGTACTTGACGTCCGCGTGCCGGGTGACGGCCCAGTACCCCTCGTCGTCGAAGCCGGTGACGCCCCGCGGCTGCGGGCACCACCACACGGGTGCGGTCTGCCGCAACTGCGCGAACTCGGGGTAGGGGACCCGGTCTTGGAGAACGTCCGGGTCGGTGGCGTCGAAGCCTTCGGGCAGCGCGGGGCAGGTCATCGGGCGACTCCAAAGTCTGACGGCCCATCAGAAGTTGGCTTGAAGGTAGTAACGAGTTCTAGAAGTGACAAGGGGCCCCGCGCCAACTGTTGCGTGTGGAATCCGTGTAAGCCGCGTGCAAGACCCTTGCGTACCGGGTGTTCTGGTCATAAGACTGCGGGGAGAACTAGAACGCGTACTAGTTCGGGTGGGGCGCCGGGACGGCCCGCCCGTCAGCTGAGGCGCGCTAGCCGATGCGCGCTGTGCGCTACGCAGGAGCAGGAGAGGACGAGCTCATGGCCGCGGAACCCGTCATCGTCGAAGCCGTACGCACCCCGATCGGCAAGCGCGGGGGCGCGCTCGCCAATCTTCACCCCGCCTACCTCCTCGGTGAGACCTACCGCGAGCTCCTCGCCCGCACGGGAATCCAGCCCGACTGCGTGGAGCAGATCGTCGGCGGCACCGTCACCCACGCCGGCGAGCAGTCGATGAACCCGGCCCGCAACGCCTGGCTGGCCATGGGCCTCCCGTACGAGACCGCCGCGACCACCGTGGACTGTCAGTGCGGCAGCTCCCAGCAGGCCAACCACATGGTCGCCAACATGATCTCCGGCGGTGTCATGGACATCGGCATCGCCTGCGGGGTCGAGGCCATGACCCGCGTCCCGCTGGGATCGGGGTCGAAGCACGGACCCGGCAAGCCCTTCCCGGACGAGTGGAACGTCGACCTCCCGAACCAGTTCGAGGCCGCCGAGCGCATCGCCCGCCGCCGGGGCCTGACCCGTGAGGACGTGGACCGCCTCGGCGTCCTGTCCCAGGAGCGGGCCGCCGCCGCGTGGGCCGAGGAGCGGTTCAAGCGGGAGACCTTCGCCGTGCAGGTGCCCACCACGGAGGCCGAACAGGCCGCCGGCCAGGGCATGTGGCGGCTCGTCGACCGGGACGAGGGCCTGCGCGACACCTCCATGGAGGGCCTCGCCCGGCTCAAGCCGGTCATGCCGACCGCCGTGCACACCGCCGGGAACTCCTCGCAGATATCCGACGGCGCCGCCGCCGTGATGTGGGCCTCGCGCAAGATGGCCCGCGCGCTCAAGCTGCGGCCGCGCGCCCGGATCGTCGCCCAGACGCTGGTCGGCTCCGACCCGCACTTCCACCTGGACGGGCCGATCGACGCCACGCGGGCCGTGCTGGGCAAGGCCGGCATGTCCCTCAAGGACATCGACCTCGTCGAGATCAACGAGGCCTTCGCCTCCGTCGTCCTCAGCTGGGCCCAGGTCTTCGACCAGGACCTGGAGAAGGTCAACGTCAACGGTGGCGGCATCGCGATCGGCCACCCCGTCGGCGCGACCGGCGCCCGTCTGATCACCACCGCCCTGCACGAGCTGGAGCGCCGGGACAAGGAGTTCGCGCTGATCACCATGTGCGCGGGCGGCGCGCTGGCGACGGGCACCATCATCCAGCGGCTGTAGCACCTGCTGCGCCGCCTTTGAACCCTGTGGGATGGGATCGCAAAGGCCCCGGTGGCCGGACCTGGGGAGGTCGGCTGCCGGGGCCTTCGCATGTGCTGTTTCGTCTGCTGCCGCTGGTGGTTTAGTACCAGTGGTTGTTCTGCCAGAACGTCCAGGCGCCGGCAGGGCTGCCGTAGCGGGAGTTCATGTAGTCCAGGCCCCACTTGATCTGGGTGGCCGGGTTGGTCTTCCAGTCCGAGCCCGCCGAAGCCATCTTCGAGGCCGGCAGGGCCTGGACCAGGCCGTACGCGCCGGAAGCGGAGTTCGTGGCGGTGTAGTCCCAGCCGGACTCGTGGGACACGATGTTGTTGAACGCCGCGAACTGCGCCGGGTCCTTGATCATCTGCTGGGCGATCGCCTTGGCACTCATCGGGGCGGCCTGCGCGGGAACCGCGGCCAGCATGGAGCCGGCAACGCCCAGGGCGAGGACGGTACCCGCGAGGGTCTTCTTCGAAGCGGCGATGCGGCGGATGACGGCGTTGGACACGGACGAACCTTCCGAAGGGAACAGGGGCAGTCGCATGCATGCCAGAGGCATGCGTGAGCCACTCACGCGAGGGAGAGGGGTTCGTCGGCGGGAGCGGGAGAGCCCGGGGGATCTCCGTCCGCCTTGCGACTCATCCAGTTCTACGGGGGTAGAGCCCGCCTGGCAACGACCCCTCTTACTAGTGGTCCTCGCAGCCGGGGCGTAACGACCCCTCGGGGGGCGGATGGGTATCGGTGCAGGTGGGGGCAGGTATGAGGGGGTGGGTAAGGGCCGTTTAAGGACTACTATTCCGCTTCGTATGTGACCGAGGTCCTGTGGGGCGGGTCACCGCCGAGAGCCCCGGATCTCACCGTGCGTGGTGGGTCATATCCCTTTCGGGGGAAGGTTTGGGGGCATTTGTGACCCCCGGATCGAAGGCCACGGGCGCATCGAACGCCGCTTTTCTGGTGGCCCGCCGCAATGCCTTCAGCAGGGTCGCGCCGAGCGTGAGGGTCAGTACGACGGTCAGCGCGGCCCGGCCCAGGTCCCAGCCCAGCGAGGTCGCCAGGTAGTACGCGACGAAGCGGGTCAGGTTTGCCGGGAGCGGCTCCCCGGGGTGGAAGGAGATGCCTTGGGCCATCCCCTGGATGATCACCCAGCCCTGCAGGTTCATGACGAAGCCGTACGCGAACGAGCCCAGGAACCCGTACAGCGCGAGCATCGCCAGCTCGGCCCGCCCCCGGATCCGGTCCGGACCCGGCAGCAGGCCGGCCCCCAGCGAGAACCAGCCCATGGCCAGCATCTGGAACGGCATCCACGGCCCGACACCACCCGTGAGCAGGGCCGACGCGAACATCGTGACCGCGCCCAGGACGAAGCCGAAGCCCGGGCCGAGCACGCGGCCGCTCAGCACCAGCAGGAAGAACATGGGCTCCAGGCCGGCCGTACCGGCGCCGATCGGGCGCAGGGCGGCCCCGACCGCGGCCAGTACGCCGAGCATGGCGACGGCCTTGGCGTCCATGCCGTCGTCGGCGATGGTCGCGACGACCACGCCGACGAGGAGCGGAAGCAGGGCGGCGAAGAGCCAGGGGGCGTCCTGGGCGTGCGCGAAGCCGGACTGGCGGGCGGCGAGGAGCGGCCAGCCGAAGGCGGCGATGCCGATGAGGGTGACGAGGACCAGGGCGGCGGCGGCGCGGGGGCCGATGCGGAGGGGGCGGGTACGGGGGGTGGCCGCGTCGCCGCGGGCGCTCATGAGGCGCCCCGGGCGGAGAGGGCCGCCTCGACCTGGGAGACCGTGAGCCAGTGGCCCGGGGCCAGGATCTTGGCCACCTGCGGAGCGAAGGCGGGGGAGGAGACGACGACCTCGGCGGTCGGGCCGTCCGCGACGATCTCGCCGCCGGCCAGGATCACCACGCGGTGGGCCAGCTCGGCGGCGAGCTCCACGTCGTGGGTGGCCAGGACGATGGCGTGGCCGTCGGCGGCGAGCCCGCGCAGGATCTCCACCAGGCGGGCCTTGGCGGCGTAGTCCAGTCCGCGGGTCGGCTCGTCGAGGAGGAGGAGGGACGGGCGGCCGGTCAGGACCAGCGCCAGGGCGAGGGCCAGGCGCTGGCCCTCGGAGAGGTCGCGCGGGTGGGTGTCGTCGGGGACGTCGGGGAGGAGTGCGGCGACGAGGGCACGGCAGGTGCCGGGCGCCTGACCGGCGTCGTGGTCGGCGGCGGTGCATTCGGCTGCGACGGTGTCGGCGTAGAGGAGGTCGCGGGGCTCCTGGGGGACCAGACCGACGCGGGTCACCATCTCGGCGGGTGGTGTGCGGTGGGGGGTGCGGCCGCTGACCGTGACCTGGCCGGTGGTGGGCTCCAGCGTGCCGATGAGGGTGGCGAGGAGGGTGGACTTTCCGGCGCCGTTGCGGCCCATCAGGGCGATGGTCTCGCCCGGCGCCACGGTGAGGTCGATGTCGCGGAGGACTTCGGCGCGGCCGCGGCGGAGGGATACGGCCTTGACCGTGGCCGGGGCGGCCTTGCCGATCGGGTGGGCAGGCTGGGGGGTGGGGTGGCCTCGGCGGCGCAGTCGGGCGAGCAGGCCGGGGCGGTGCGTGGGGCCGGGGTCGGTGTGGGGGCCCTGCGGGCGGCCGTCCCCTACCCACCCTTCGCCCGTTCCCCGGGGCTGCGCCCCGGACCCCTTGCGGGGCTCCGCCCCGGACCCCGCCTGGGGCTGCGCCCCGGCACCGGCCTGGGGCTGCGCCCCGGCACCCGCCTGGGGCTCCGCCCCCGACCCCGCCTGGGGCTCCGCCCCCGACCCCGCCTGGGGCTGCGCCCCCGACCCCGTCAGGGGCTCCGCCCCGGCGTCCGACGGGTCTGCCTTGCCCGGGGCCTGGGGCTGCGTCCCGGCGGTGGCTTGGGTCAGGTGGGTGAGGAGGGGGGTGGCGCGGCGGCGGGCGTCGCGGATGGAAAGGGGGAGGGGGGACCAGTTCGCCAGGCGGCCCAGGGCCACCACCGGGGGGTGGACCGGGGAGACGGCCATGATGTCGGAGGGGGTGCCCAGGACGGCGGGTGCGCCCGGGGAAGGGAGGAGCAGGACCCGGTCGGCGTACTGGACCACCCGCTCCAGGCGGTGCTCCGCCATCAGGACGGTCGTGCCCAGGTCGTGGACCAGGCGTTGCAGGACGGCCAGGACTTCCTCCGCCGCCGCGGGGTCGAGGGCCGAGGTCGGCTCGTCCAGGACCAGGACCTTCGGGTGCGGGGTCAGGACCGAACCGATCGCCACCCGCTGCTGCTGGCCCCCGGACAGGGTGGCGATCGGGCGGTCCCGGAGGTCGTTCAGGCCGAGGAGGTCGAGGGTTTCCTCGACGCGGCGGCGCATGACGGAGGGCGCCAGGCCCAGGGATTCCATGCCGTAGGCGAGCTCGTCCTCGACGACGTCCGTCACGAAATGGGCCAGGGGATCCTGGCCCACCGTGCCGACCACGTCCGCGAGTTCCCGCGGCTTGTGCGTGCGGGTGTCCCGGCCGGCGACCGTGACCCGGCCCTTGAGGGTGCCCCCGGTGAAGTGCGGGACCAGGCCCGAGACCGCCCCGAGGAGGGTGGACTTGCCGACGCCGGAGGGGCCGACCAGGAGGGTCAGCTCGCCTTCCGGGAGCGTGAAGTCGGCGTGGGCGAGGGAGGGGGCGGCCGCGCCCTCGTACGTCACCGATACGTCTTCGAAGTGGATCATGGGGGCTGCTCACGCCTCCTGCGAGGGGGGTAGTGGGGCCACCAGGGCCGGGAGGAGGCCGATCAGGATCGCTGCCGCCGGCCAGAGCGGGAGGGTGGGGGCGACGAGGGGGACGACGCCGGGGCGCAGGGCCTCCGGGTCCAGGGACGCGGCCCGGATCAGCAGGGCCGCGACCGCCGCGCCCGACCCGGCGACCAGCCAGGCCCGTACGCCCCACCGGTCCGGCCGGTACCGGGTCCGGATCGACCGGCGGCCGCCGAGGCGCAGCCCGGCCAGGGCCAGGAGGAGGGAGGCGAGGAGGAGGGTGAGGCCGTAGCCGGCGCCCTCCGCCGCCAGCAGGCCGTACGTGCCCGCGCAGATGCCGAGCAGCCCGCCGAGGGTGAGCACGTTGGTGGTGTGCCGGACGGCGGCGGGAACGCGGGCGGTGCGGCCGTAGCCGCGGGCGTCCATCGAGGCGGCGATGGCCACGGAACGTTCCAGCGCGCCCTCCAGCACCGGCAGGCCGATCTGGAGGATGGCCTTGATCCCGCCCGTGGGACGGCCGCGCAGCCGGCGGGCCGTCCGGAGGCGGACCACGTCCGCGACCATGTTCGGCGCGAAGGTCATCGCGACGACCACGGCGACGCCGACCTCGTACAGGGCCGCGGGCAGCGACTTCAGCAGCCGCGCCGGGTTCGCTAGGGCGTTCGCGGCGCCGACGCAGATGAGGAGCGTGGCCAGCTTCGCGCCGTCGTAGAAGGCGAAGACGAGCTGCTCGGCGGTGACCCGGCCACCGAGCCGGATGCCCTGCGCCCAGGCCGGGAGCGGGACCTCGGGGAGGGTGAAGAGGGTGTGCACACCGGGGATGGGGGAGCCGAGGAGCATGGAGAAGACGAGGCGCAGGGCGATGACGAAGAGGCCGAGCTTGACGAACGCCCCGTAGGAACGCGCCCAGGGGGCGTCGGTGCGGCGGGCAGCGACCACGTAACCGGCGACGCCGACGATCAGGCCGAGGAGGAGGGGGTTGGTGGTGCGCGAGGCGGCGGTGGCGAGCCCGAGGGCCCACAGCCACCAGGCGCCCGCGTGCAGGGCGTTGCCACGCGTGGCCTCGGGGGCACGCCATTTTTTGTACGTCGGCACCCGCGGGCTCCCGGTTGCCCGGTCGGCGGCGATCGGGCCGGTCGGGGTGGGGACGTCGCGTTCCGCGCCGTGGGTGGTGCGCCCGGCCTGCGGCCGGGCGGGGTTCCCACCCGCACCACCCGTGCGGGTGGACGGGCGGGTGCGGCTGGCCCCGGTGGGTGGCTGAGCGCCGTCGGCGCCCGTCCCGCCGCTCGCGCCGCTCCCGCCGCTCCCGCCGCTCCCGCCCACCACCGTCATCGGGTGCGGCGGCGGCGGGACTGCCAGAGCGTGGCCGCGCCCAGGGCTGCCACCGCTGCGATGCCCGCGAGGAGGCCCGCCGACGGGCCGCCGCCGTCGGATCCGGCGGCAGCATCGGCGGCGGGCGTGGCCGTGGGCGTAGCCGGCGCCGGCGCCGCATCCGCGAGGGGCTCGCCGCAGCCCTGCTTCGGGTAGCCCGAGATCGCGCACAGCAGTGCCGCGCTGTTGTAGCGCAGCGGCTTGGCCACCTCCGCCAGCGCCTCGGCCGTCGTGGCGTCCGGGCCGACCTGCGCACAGGCCGTGCGCGGAGCGTCCTGCGGCGGGGTTTCGCCCGCCTGGGCTTCGGCGGGCGTGCCGAAGTCGATGACGAGCGCGATCCGCTTCTTGCCCGCCGCCGGGGCGGTGGCCGAGCAGATGGCCGCGAAGTCGGGAGCCGTGCGCGGCGGGGCGGCCTGGTCGGCCGCGTCCTTGCTCACCACGAAGTGGAAGCCCTGCACGGAGCCGTCCGCCGGACGCAGCGAGGAGGGGCCCTGGGTGGCGTACGCCCAGGTGCCGCCCGCCCCGTCCCAGAACGACCAGTAGCGGTAGGTCGACGCCAGGGCGGGGGACGCGGCCAGCAGCGTCAGGACGATGCCGGCCAGGAGGGCCCGCAGGGTCAGGGAGCGGTGCTGCATCAGAGCTGGTTCTTCTTGCGGCGGCCGCTCAGCACGATGCCGATGCCCATGCCGGCCGCCGCGCCCGCGAGGATCATCCACCAGACGTTGCTGCCGGAGTCCTTCTCCTTCTCCTTCTTCTCCGCCGGCTGCTCCGACGCGTTCGCGGATGCGCCCTGCGGGGCCGGGCCCGTCGCGTTCAGCGCCGTCACCAGGTCGGTGCCGCCGAAGGACTTCGGGTCGGTGCCGGTCGCGTGCGCGGCCAGGATCAGGGTGGCGAGACCGGCCGGGTTGCCCTTGGACCACTCGGCGGAGTTGGTCTTCAGCCACTCCAGGGCGCCCGCCGCGGACTGCTTGTGCCCGGCCGCGGCCAGGGCGATGACCGCGTCGGCGGTGTTGCCGTGGTCCGCGGTCGACTGGTCGGCACCCGGGGTCAGGGCGGTGAGGTGGCCGTCCTTCTTCAGGGCCTCCGCCAGGTATCCGGCGCCGCCCTGGGCCGCCGCCACCGGGTCGCCGGCGGTCGCCGGGCAGGCGAGCGGGGCCGCGGGGGTGTCCTGGGGGGAGGGGGAGACGACCGGGCCGAGACCGAGTCCGGCCACCACGACGGCGGCCGTCGCGTCGGCGCTGGCGGACAGCTTGCCGCCGGCCGGCTGGAACGCGAAGGCGCCCCGGTCGGCGGCCGGCTCGGCCGAGCAGCCCAGCTGGAAGGTGAGGAGGGCCTCGTACGGGGTCTTGCCCTTCGACTTGACCTCGGCCGGCTTCTCGCCGGCCGCCTCCAGGGCACGGATCACGAGGGCGGTCGAGTTGGCGTCCGAACCGCTGTCCATGGCGCCGCCGGGGTTGCTGCTCCAGCCGCCGTCCTGGTTCTGCACGGACTTCAGCCAGCCGACCGCCTTCTTCACCGTGTCCGTGTGCCCGCCGACCGCGGCCAGCGCCTGTACGGCGACCGAGGTGGCGTTGGAGTCGATGTACGCCGAGGCGTCGCAGGGCTTGGCGGTGTCCGCGCGGAAGGCGGCGAAGGAGCCGTCGGCGCACTGCTGGCCGACCAGCCAGTCCACGGCCTGCAGCGCGGGCTTCTCGCCCACCGTGGTCTGGGCGAGCAGCGCGAACGACTGCCGCCACACCCCGTCGTACGACGGGTCGGCCTTGCCGAAGAGACCGGAGGGGACGACGGGCGACGGGGACGGCGTGGCGACATCGGCGAGGGCCGCGGGGGCCGAGCCCACGCAGAGCACGGCGGAGACGGCGAGCGTGGCGGCGCTGCGGCGGACGTTCATGCGGGGCGGGTGCCTCTCGTGCTGGGGAACCGGGAGGCAGGCAGCACAGCGAGGGAGGCTGGTACCGGGCTCCGGCTCCGTTTACCTCGACGGTGCCGGCCGCCGGAGGACCCGGCGGCACGAGCCGCGCACCTCCGGCACGGGGCAATCCGGCTCCCCGCCCCCGATGCTGCCGGGGCGGGTCACGGTTGCGGGTCAGCGCCGGATTCGCACCGGCTTCCCCCCGTACGGAAGTGTGGACGACGCCCATACTCTACCGGCCCGTAGCTCCGGTGCCGGGTGGCGCCGCCCACCCGCGCCCCTTACACGGCGCGGTACGTCACGGGGTCGCTGCCCGGCACCGCCTCGGCGCGGCCCTGCTTCACCAGGCGCCGCAGGTGGGCTTCCGCTTCGGAGACGGCGATGTTGCGGGAGCCGTACGGGATCTGCTCCCAGGGCCGGTTCCACTCCATCCGCTCCGCCAGCGCCCACGGGGTCAGCGGCTCGGCGGCGAGCAGTTCCCGCAGCCCGGTCAGGCGTTCCTCGTGGTGGTCCAGCAGTTCCCGTACGCGGCCCTGCGCATCGGTGAAGGCGTACTGGTGGGCCGGGAGCACCTCGGCGGGCTGGAGGCGGCCGATGCGTTCGAGGGAGTCGAGGTAGTCGCCGAGGGGGTCGGTGACCCGCTCGGAGGAGGGGTCCTCGTAGAGGCCGATGTGGGGGGAGATCCCGGGCAGCAGGTGGTCCCCGGAGAAGAGGCGGCCGTTGCCGGGCAGGTTCCCCGGATGCTTCTCCTCCAGGTGCAGGCAGACGTGGCCGGGGGTGTGCCCGGGGGTCCAGATCGCCCGGAGCCGGCGCCCGGCCAGCGGCAGCAGCTCGGCGGGCACGATCTCCCGGTCGGGGACGGCGGCGCTCAGCCCGGGCAGGGTGCGCATGCGGCCGCTCGCGCGGGCGGCGCGCAGCGGGGCGATGTGCTCCTCGGGGGCTCCGGCGGTGGCCAGCTTCTCGCTCATGTAGTCGAACCAGACGCCGGGTTCGGAGGCCCGGGTCCGGACGACGACCTCGGTGTCGGCGGCGTGCATGGCGATCCAGGCGCCGGAGGCCTCGCGGACCTGGCCGGACAGGCCGTGGTGGTCGGGGTGGTGGTGGGTGATGACGACGCCGTGCACGTCGGCCACGGCGATGGAGAGGGCGCCGAGGCCGGCGACGAGGGTGTCCCAGGACTCGGGGTCGTCCCAGCCCGTGTCGATGAGGACCGGGCCGCGGTCGGTGTCGAGGACGTGGACGAGGGTGTGGCCGAGCGGGTTGTCGGGGATGGGGACCTTGATGCCCCACACGCCGCCGCCGTGATCGGTGACGTGGGGGGTCGGGGTGCCCTGTGTCGTGTCCTCTGCCTTGAAGGGCTCCACTCTGGCTCCACTCTCACGAGAACGTGTTGCATTAGTAGCCCAAGTCGACCATCTTCGGGGCGATCTGACTAGTCGTTGGATCTTCGATGTGTTGTACGAGGCGGTTCGGTCAGCTCCGTGGACTCCTAGAACTAGAACTGGTATCAGTTCTGGAACGCCAAGCCGCAGGAGGCATCAGCCATGACCGAGCTCGTGGAACACGGAAAACTGTTCATCGGCGGTGAATGGACGGATCCGCTGGGCACCGACACGATCAAGGTCGTCTCGCCCCACACCGGGCAGGTCATCGGCAGCGTCCCGCACGCCTCGAAGGCGGACGTGGACCGGGCCGTCGCCGTGGCCCGCAAGGCCTTCGACGAGGGCCCCTGGCCGCGCACCACGCTCGAAGAGCGGATCGCGGTGGTGACCAGGATCAAGGACGCCATAGCCGTCCGGCACGAGGAGATCGCCCGCTCGATCAGCTCCCAGAACGGGTCCCCGTACTCCTGGAGCGTCCTCGCCCAGGCCCTCGGCCCGATGATGGTCTACGACGCCGCGATCACCGTGGCCCGCGACTACCCGTACGAGGAGTACCGCCAGGGCGTCCTCGGCCCCATCCTCGTCCGGCGCGAGGCCGTCGGCGTGGTCGCCGCCGTCATCCCGTGGAACGTCCCGCAGTTCGTGGCCGCCGCCAAGCTGGCGCCCGCGCTGCTCACCGGCTGCACGGTGATCCTCAAGCCGTCCCCCGAGGCGGTCCTCGACTCCTACATCCTCGCCGACATCGCCCGCGAGGCCGGGCTGCCCGAGGGCGTGCTGTCGATCCTGCCCGCCGACCGCGAGGTCAGCGAGTACCTCGTCGGCCACCCCGACGTGGACAAGGTCGCCTTCACCGGCTCCGTGGGCGCCGGCCGGCGGGTCATGGAGGTCGCCTCCAAGAACCTCACCCGCGTGACCCTCGAACTCGGCGGCAAGTCCGCGGCCGTCATCCTCCCCGACGCCGACCTCGACACCGCCATCGCCGGCATCGTCCCCGCGGCCTGGATGAACAACGGCCAGGCCTGCGTGGCCCAGACCCGCGTCCTCGCCCCGCGCAGCCGCTACGAGGAGATCGCCGAAGCCCTCGCCGCCGCCGCCTCGGCACTGGTCGTCGGCGACCCGATGGACCCCGCCACGCAGCTCGGCCCGCTGGTGGCCAGGCGGCAGCAGCAGCGCTCGCTCGACTACATCCGGATCGGCCAGGAAGAGGGCGCCAAGGTCCTGTCCGGCGGCGGGCGTCCGGCCGGCTCGGACCTGGACCAGGGCTGGTACGTGGAGCCGACCCTCTTCGGAGACGTCGACAACTCGATGCGGATCGCCCGCGAGGAGATCTTCGGCCCGGTCGTCTGCCTGATCCCGTACGGGGACGAGGCGGAGGCCGTACGGGTCGCCAACGACTCGGAGTTCGGGCTCAGCGGCAGCGTCTGGACCGGCGACGTGGAGCGCGGCATCGACTTCGCGCGACAGGTGCGGACCGGCACCTTCAACGTGAACACCTTCAGCCTGGACATGCTCGGGCCGTTCGGCGGCTACAAGAACAGCGGCGTCGGGCGGGAGTTCGGCCCGGAGGGGCTGAGCGAGTACCTGGAGCACAAGATGATCCACCTCCCGGCAGGGTACGTACCCCCCGCGGCCGGTGCGTGATGGGTGACCGCTGGCACGTCGAGGTGGACCGCGGCGTCTGCATCGGCTCGGGGATGTGCGTGAACCACGCCCCGGACGGCTTCGCCCTCGACTCGGCACGGCAGTCGCATCCGCGGGCGGCGGAGACGGACGCGAGCGAGCCGGTGCTCGCGGCGGCGGAGGGGTGCCCGGTCGAAGCGATCGCGATCACCCTCCTGGGCAGCGGCGAGGCGGTGTTCCCTCCGGAGGAGTGACCGGGCCGGACCGGCGCCGGGGCCGGAGGGGTGGACGTGTGGCCCCCTGGTCCCGGGCTCCCGGGTGGCGCCCTGACCGGCCGACGACCCCGGCCCCGTTTCACGTAGTGGAACGTGTCACACTCCTGCGACCGCCGCCGGGCCGAACATCGCCCGGCGGCTTTCGCAAGGGGTGGGATGAACATGGGCGCGACCAACGGGACAGGCAGGCCCGAAGGGGCCGACGGGGTCAATGGGGCCCAAGCGGCCCCAGGGAACGAAGCGGCCGCAGAGGGCGGGGAAAGCGGCGGGCCCGCCAAGAGCCGCGCCGTCACGCGGCTCAAGGTGCTGGCCGTGGCGGCCGCCGGGGTGGGGGTGCTGGTCGCCGGAGGGCTGCTGGCTCCGAAGGAGTCCCCGGCGACGCTCCGGGCCAACTGGGCCAAGGTGCCCAGGTCCGAGCAGCAGCCCGTGTACTCCGGGCCGGAGCCGACGCAGGCGATGGTGTGGGAGGACCTCGATGTCGTGACCGCCGACGCGGAAGTCGGACCGGACGCCGGCGAGGGCAATCCGCTGCGCGAGGCCTGGGGCGACTGCGCCGCCGACTACGTCAGCTTCGAGCCCGTGAGCGACCAGCAGCTGACCGGGCTCGTGAACGGACTGGTCGCCCGCGGCTGGACCATCGACTCGCGCATGACCGAACCGGTGCTCGCCTATGCCCTGGAGAAGGGTGGCTGGAAGCTCAACGCCTTCGCCAAGGCGCCGACCGGCAGGGACTACTTCAGTCTGCTCGCCTTGAAGGAGACCCCGGAGTGCGAGGAGCGGTTCGAGGAGCACGAAGGGTGAACGGCATGCGCGTGACCGGCGGGCCGACGAACAGCTCGCGGCTGTGCCGGCGGCACGTTTCCTGCCCGGTCCGCCCGGTCCCGCTCCGCCAAGGGCGGGATCAGGACTTTTTCGGAGGCTCCTGAGGGGCCGTCGCCGGGGGCTGCGGGGCCGTGAGGTCGATCAGGCGGCAGACCGTCTCGATGTCGATCTTCACCTGGGCGATCGAGGCGCGGCCCGACAGCCAGGTGATCAGGGCCGAGTGCCAGGTGTGCTCGATGACGCGCACCGCCGACAGCTGTTCCGCCGTCGGCGGGGCCTCCAGGCCCATCGCGTCCAGGATGATCGCCGTCGTGAGGCGGGACACCGTGTCCACTTCCGGGCTCACGCTGCGGTCCGCGAAGGTGAGGGCCCGGACCATGGCGTCCGCCAGGTGCGGCTCCCGCTGGAGCGCGCGGAAGGCGCGCATCAGGGTCTCCGCGACGCGGGCCGCGGGCTCGTCCCCGGCCGGCGGGCGCTTGCGCAGCGTTCCGTGCATGTGCTGGAGCTGGTCCTGCATGGTCGCGACGAGCAGGTGCACCTTGGAGGGGAAGTACCGGTAGAGGGTGCCCAGGGCCACGCTGGAGGACTCCGCCACCTCCCGCATCTGCACCGCGTCGAAGCCGCCCCGGCTGGCCAGCTGGGCGCTGGCGTGCAGGATCCGCCTGCGCCGTGCCTCCTGGCGCTCCGTCAGGGGCGGAGACGCCGGTGTGGTGACGGCTGGGGTCACGGCCTTCGCTTCCGCTGTCATCTGTCCCGTTCCGGTTCCGAGGCGTTCCAGTTCCAAGGCGTTCATGTCTTTGGCGGCCCAGCATGGCAGGCGCCCGATCCGTGGCGCGAATCACCTGCCACCCCTCTTACGGTGTGGTTTCCGGCCGGTAGATTCAATGCTCTTCAGCGGATCAAGTCTGAAACTTGTTCTACATTATCCGAGCGGTTACGCTCCGGCGAAAGTGCAGGGAGAAGGGGGCCGGGAGTGACCGCAGAGGCCATGGTGACAAGCCCGACGAGCCCTTCCACGGGCGGCGCGGCCGACGACGGCCGCCCGTTGCGGATCGCACTCCTCACCTATAAGGGGAACCCGTTCTGCGGTGGCCAGGGCGTCTACGTCCGCCACCTCGCCCGTGAGCTCGTGAAGCTGGGCCACTCCGTCGAGGTCATCGGCGCGCAGCCCTATCCGGTGCTCGACACCGACGCCCTCACCGGCGCCGGCGCCACCCTCACCGAACTGCCCAGCCTGGACCTCTACCGCAGCCCCGACCCGTTCCGCACCCCCAAGCGCGACGAGTACCGCGACTGGATCGACGCCGTCGAGGTCGCCACCATGTGGACCGGCGGCTTCCCCGAGCCCCTGACCTTCTCGCTCCGCGCCCGCCGCCACCTGGCGGCACGGGCGGGCGAGTTCGACGTCATCCACGACAACCAGACCCTCGGCTACGGGCTGTTGGCCGACCTCGGCGCCCCGCTGGTCACCACCATCCACCACCCCATCACCGTCGACCGCAAGCTGGACCTGGCCGCCGCCAAGGACCGCAGGAAGCGGGCCTCCGTACGGCGTTGGTACGGGTTCACACGCATGCAGGGCCGCGTCGCCCGGCGACTGGCCTCCGTGCTCACCGTCTCCGGCTCCTCCAAGAAGGAGATCGCCGAGCACCTCGGCGTCCGGGACGAGCGCATCCACGTCGTCCACATCGGCGCCGACACCGACCTCTGGTCGCCCGACGCCTCCGTGGCCGAGGTGCCCGGACGGATCGTGACCACGTCGAGCGCCGACGTCCCGCTCAAGGGGCTCGTGCACCTCGTCGAGGCGCTCGCGAAGCTCCGTACCGAACAGCCCGACGCCCACCTCGTCGTCGTCGGCAAGCGCGCCGAACAGGGGCCGGTGGCCCGGGCGATCGAGACGTACGGACTCCAGGACGCCGTCCGCTTCGTCAAGGGCATCACCGACACCGAGCTCGTCGACCTGGTCCGCAGCGCCCAGATCGCCTGCGTGCCCTCCCTCTACGAGGGCTTCTCGCTCCCGGCGGCCGAGGCCATGGCCACCGGCACCCCGCTGGTCGCCACCACCGGCGGCGCGATTCCCGAGGTCACCGGCCCCGACGGCGAGTCCTGTCTCGCCGTGCCGCCCGGCGACGCGGGCGCGCTGGCCGCCGCGCTGGGCCGGCTCCTGGACGACCCCGAACTGCGCACCCGGCTTGGCGCCGCCGGCCGCGAGCGGGTGCTGTCCCGCTTCACCTGGGCCAAGGCCGCCGAGGGCACCGTCGTCCACTACCGCGCCGCCATCGAGCGGGCGGCAGCGGCGGGCGCGAAGGCCCCGCAGAACCGGCAGGCCCAGACGGCCGCAACGACGGCCGCAACGACAACGACCCGGTGACCTTCACCTTCCGTCCGATGCAGTTCCCCTCCCCACCCCGCGACCGCGAAGGCAGGACCACGTGCTGACCGTCGATTTCTCCCGGTTCCCGCTCGCCGCAGGCGACCGCGTACTCGATCTGGGCTGCGGCGCAGGCCGGCACGCCTTCGAGTGCTACCGGCGCGGCGCCCAGGTGGTCGCCCTCGACCGCAACGGCGAGGAGATCCGCGAGGTCGCCAAGTGGTTCGCCGCGATGAAGGAGGCCGGCGAGGCCCCGGCCGGCGCCACCGCCACCGCGATGGAGGGCGACGCCCTCGCGCTGCCCTTCCCCGACGAGTCCTTCGACGTCGTCATCATCTCCGAGGTGATGGAGCACATCCCCGACGACAAGGGCGTCCTCGCCGAGATGGTCCGCGTCCTGAAGCCCGGCGGACGCATCGCCATCACCGTCCCGCGCTACGGCCCCGAGAAGATCTGCTGGGCGCTCTCCGACGCCTACCACGAGGTCGAGGGCGGCCACATCCGCATCTACAAGGCGGAGGAGCTGCTCGGCAAGATGGAGTCCGCGGGCCTCAAGCCGTACGGCACCCACCACGCGCACGGCCTGCACTCGCCGTACTGGTGGCTCAAGTGCGCCTTCGGCGTGGACAACGACAAGGCGCTGCCCGTCAAGGCGTACCACAAGCTCCTGGTCTGGGACATCATGAAGAAGCCGCTGGTCACCCGGCTCGCGGAGCAGGCCCTGAACCCGGTCATAGGCAAGAGCTTCGTCGCCTACGCCACCAAGCCGCACCTGCCCGTGGACGCGGCCGCGACCGAGCCCGTGGGCGCCGCACAGTGAGCTCTCCCGGGCGCACCGCACCCGAACACCTGGTCCTGGACGGCGTGCTGACCGCCGATCAGGCCGCCGCCACCGTCGCCGGGATCCTCGCCGCGCAGCGCGCCGACGGGGCCATACCCTGGTTCCGCGGGCACCACCTCGACCCGTGGGACCACACCGAGGCCGCGATGGCCCTCGACGCGGCCGGCGAGCACGAGGCCGCCGAGCGGGCCTACGACTGGCTGGTGCGCCACCAGAACGACGACGGCTCCTGGTACGCGGCCTACGCCGACCGCGAGGACGGCGTCGACACCCGCGAGCCGCAGGACGCGAGCCGGGAGACCAACTTCGTCGCGTACCTCGCCGTCGGCGTCTGGCACCACCACCTGTCCACCGGGGACGACGCCTTCCTCGACCGGATGTGGCCCGCCGTGTACGCGGCCGTCGAGTTCGTCCTGCAGCTCCAGCAGCCGGGCGGCGAGATCGGCTGGAAGCGCGAACCGTCCGGCGAGCCCGTCGCGGACGCCCTGCTCACCGGGTCCTCCTCCATCCACCAGGCGCTGCGCTGCGCGCTGGCCATCGCCGAGTACCGGGGCGATCCGCAGCCGGACTGGGAACTGGCCGCGGGAGCCCTCGGGCACGCGATACGCCGGCACCCGGAGCGGTTCCTCGACAAGTCCCGCTACTCCATGGACTGGTACTACCCGGTCCTCGGCGGGGCGCTGACCGGCGCGGAGGCGAAGGCCCGGATCGAGGAGCGGTGGGAGGAGTTCGTCGTCCCCGACCTCGGCGTGCGCTGCGTACTGCCGAACCCGTGGGTGACCGGCGGGGAGTCCTGCGAACTGGCGCTCGCGCTGTGGGCGACGGGGGAGTCCGACCGGGCCCTGGAGATCCTGCGCTCGATCGGCCACCTGCGGGCCGACAACGGCATGTACTGGACCGGGTACGTCTTCGACGACCGTACGGTCTGGCCCGTGGAGCAGACCACCTGGACGGCGGGCTCGCTCCTCCTCGCGGTGGCCGCCCTGGGCGGCGACGAGGCCACCGGCACGGTCTTCGGCGGGCTGACGCTGCCGTCCGGGCTGGAACCGGACTGCTGCGGCTGAGGGCTGAAGCTCAAGGGAGCGGGCACGGGCGCTGACGCGGCCCGTGCCCACTCCCGTTTTCGCGACCTGCTCTAGATCACTTCGACGTAGTCCTCGCGGCCGATGGCGACGTAGTACGGCGCGGTGACGTCGAGGTAGCGGATCTGCCAGGCGCCGTCGCTGCGGGCGGTGACCTTCGTGCTGAAGGAGCCGTTGGCGGCGGTCGTCGCGGCGCCCTGGTAGGTCCAGGCGGAGCCGGGGGCCTTGGCCTTGAAGTAGACGCGGACCTTCTGGCCGGCGAGCGGCAGCCAGGCGGTGCCGGACTTCTGCTGGAGGACTCCGCTGGCAGTGATCTTGGTCCCGGCGGGGACCTGCTCCGGGGCCAGGTTGTCGCGGACGATCCGGGTCGTCTTGCGGGTCAGCCGGACCGTCGGGGCGGCGGGGCCGATGTCGGCGGTGCCGGCGTAGCGCAGGCGGACGTAGTGACCGTCCTGGTCGGGCGTGTGCTTCAGCTGCTGGCTGAAGGCCGTTCCGAAGGGGGTGGTGAAGGTCTTCACCGTCTTCCACCCGGTCTTGCCGTCCGCGGAGAGCTGCACGTCGACGGTGGCCTTGGCGCCGACGGGGGCGGACCCCTGCTGGACGGCCAGCTGGCCGAGTACGGTGATCGTCCGGTTCTGGTCCGCAGTCACCTTCAACGGGGAGAAGAGGGTGGTGTGCGTGGCGTCCACGGACACGCGGGTGGAGAGGCTGCCGGTGAACCAGCCGTTGTTGTAGTCGGACGACAGTTCCACGCGGGCGTATCCGTCCCGCTTGACGGTGTAGGGCACGTCGAAAGCGCCGGTGGTGTCACTGGTCCGGCCCACCCCGCACCCGTAACCCTCACACCCCTCGGTGGACACGGTCACCGTCGTGCCCGGCAGCGGCCGGGCGGTGCCGTCGGAGGCGGTCCAGGTCACCGCTCCCCGGACGGGTACCGTGCTGCCGTAACGCCCGACGATCCCTCCGGCGGGCTGCCGGACGGTGACCTGGACGGGCGTCGCCCGCACACCGAGGTCCAGGGTCCGCTGCGTCGGGAGACCGTAGGAACCCGATTCGAGCAGGACCTGGAGGCTGGGGTTCGGTTCGGAGCCCTCGTACTGGAAGAGGCCTGCGAAGCGGCCCGCGCCGTCGGTGGTCAGGCGCTCCGTCGCATGACTGCCCCAGCGAGACCGGCGGACCAGGTCCACCGGGGCGTCCGCCAGCGGCTTCACCTCGTGGGTACGGGGGTGCTCGGCCAACAGGGTGCCGGAGGCCTTCCCGGTGCGCCGCTCGTAGGAGAGCACCGGGTTGCTGGACTCCAGAGAGCTGAACCGGGGGTTGAGCGCGTAGGGGAAGCTCGCTCCTGCTTCCGGGAACTCCTTCTCGTCCGCGCTTCCCTTGTGGAGGACGACGTCGAGTTCGTACATGCCCATGTCGTCGAGGGCGAACGGGGCGGAGTCGCTCCGGTACGACCCGCAGTTGTCGTCTATGTCGGGCACGCACGTCCAGGCGCCGAACCCGCCGACCTCGGCCACGGACGTCTCACCGTCCTTGGGCCGGACCCGGACCACTGTGTCCCCGTTGGGTGCCCGATCGGCACTGACCCGAACGCGGAACTCACCGCCGGACTGGACCACCCGGGCCCAGGGCCGAGCGTCGGTGTCGTCGGCCTGCGCCACGGCCCCGAGCCCGAGGCCGGACGCGGCCGCGGTGACGGCCAGGGCGACGCCGAGCGACGCCATCATCTTGTTCAACGATCCCCCAGGAGACGGCATGTGTGTGGGTGTCACGGGGTCACCACGGTGAAGGTGGGGCTGGTGACGGGTTCGAGTACCTTGGAGCCCTCGAAGTGGATGCGCCAGGCGCCGCCCGCGGGGAAGGTGCCGGGCTCCAGCGTGCGGAGGATCGACCCGGTGCGCTTGATGTACGTGCTCCGGTAGGTCTTCCACCCCGTCTTGCCGTCGGCCGAGTGCTGGATGCGGTACAGGTCGTACGTGCTGTTCGTGCCGAAACCGAGCCGGGTGCTGCCCTGGACGGTCAGACGGCCCGCCGCGTCCTTGGTCGCCTTCAGACCCGAGAAGGCCACGGTCCGGTCGACCTTCACGGTGACGGCAGTCCGGGTGACACCGTCGAGCAGTGCTCCGGGACTGTGCGTCACCACGAGCACGGTGTCTCCGTGAAGGGTGTACCGGTCCCAGTAGAACGTGCGTCCCCATTCCCCCGGGGAGAGCTTTCCGCACGCCTCGCCGCCCCAGGTTTCGCAGGTGTCCCCCGCGGTCACGAAATCGGTCCCCGTGAGCGGGTGCAGTGCGCCGTCCCCGCCCCGGTAGAAGACCTTGCCCGAGATGCGGAAGCGGCTTTCGTACCCCGGCGCCACCGAGGACGGGGTGTCCAGGGCGATGACGACCTTGCGCTTCTCGACGGGAGGTTCCGTTGTGGTGGGGGCGGCGCCGTCGGCCTTCGCCGTCACGGCCGTGCTGGTGCTCCGCGCGGTATAGGTGACGGAGGTGGAGAACGTGCCGTCGCTTCCGGCAACTACCGACTCCGACATCTCCGCGCCGCGTAGCCACACTTGGCGGCCCTTGAGCGGGGTCTCGGCGCGGGTGCGGGGATTGCGCAGGGTCAGCTTGCCGGTGACGGTCGCCGTCGGCTTCTCCAAGGAGACCGGCGCGCTCACGGGATCCAGGGTGACCACGGGGTGGGGCAGGTAGCGCAGCTCGCCGCTGTCGGCGCACGTGACGGCCTTGCCCGCCGCATCCGTGTAGCGGACGTCGAGGGCGTAGCGGCCGAGCGACGCGAGTGCGGGCAGCGCGGCGGAGCGGTGGCGCACGCCGAAGTCGGGCCGCGCCGTGGACTCGAAGCCCTGCGCGGTGGCCAGCACCTGTGTGGTGCCCGGCGCGCGGACGTCGACCCGGAGGTCCTTCAGGGCGCCGAAGGCGTCGACCTGTACCCGGGCCGCATCCGCGAGATCGGTCACGGCCACCACGTCACAGGCGTCGGCGGCCGTGGCGGCGAGGCTTCCCGGTGCGGCGGCGACCATGGTCGCGGCGATACCGAAGGCGGCAACGAGAGCCGTTGCCGTACGAGTTGTCCTGGCGGACATCGGTGGATGTCCTCCCGTCTCATGATGGTCCGAGGGCAGGGCCGTGTCCGGCCCTGCCCGGAGTCCTGCTCTGTCTTCGCTTCTGCGGGGCGGGCATGGCGGGACCCCCGTACCGGTCTTGCCCGCCCCACATGCGTCCGTGCGGCGCAGGATTCAGCGCACGGGGGCGTAGTCCTCGCGGTGGTGCGTCCGCTCTTCGGTGGGGAAGGCGAACCGGAAGACGACGCGGGACTCGCCCGGGGCCGCGGGCACCTGGGCCGGTGCGGCGGTGGCGGCACGGGCGGGCAAGGCCGCCTGCGGCGCGGTGTTCTTCTTCAAAAGAGCCCCCCGGGCGAAGTCCAGTCGATCAACCTGATCAACTCTCGCCCGTACGACCCGCGGCCGGCCCGGATGGTTGCCCTCGCATGCCGGAATTCCTGAAAGAAAAAGAAGCGCACGGCCGCTGACGGCACACCCCGGCGGCTCGTCGGCCGGACAGGGCGATCTAGGGTGTGCCCGTGCATCCCTTCCCACCACCGCAGATACCGGCCAACGAACTCCGGCCCAGCCGCCGCTGGTATGCCGCGGCAGCAGCGATCGCCGTCGTGCTGATCGTGATGGGCGTGGTCATCGGTGCATTCCGGTTCGACGACGCGATCGACTCGGTGGACACCGATCATCCCTTCGCCAACGGCGACACCGTCACCCTTCGGCTCGAGGCGGGGAGCGAGAAGACCATCTGGATCAGGGACGAGGAATTCGGCCCGTCCGCCGCCCCGAAGTGCAGCATCACCGGGCCGGGCGACCCCGGGCTCACCGATCCGGGAGTCGACGTGTTCCTCACCCGTGACGAGACCTGGAATCCGCTCTACACCATCGACGTGCGACGAGCGGGCGAGTACGAGGTCGCCTGCTCGTCGCACGCACGCTCCGCTTATGCCATCGGGGACTCCGGAGGCCTTTTCGCGCTCGCGGGCTGGCTGGTGCTGGCCATCGCTCTCCCCGTCCTCGGGATCACCGTCTGCGCCGTCGTCGTCCTCGTCACCGCCGTCCGCCGCAGCCGCCATCGCAAGCAGCTGGTCTCACGTCTGCCGTGACGTGGCCGGAGATCTGCCGGCCTAGCGGCGGTAGAGGCGGCCCGCCACGGCGTGGCCGATGACCAGGTAGGCGACGGCCGCGATGCCGTAGCCGATCACCACCTGGACCCAGTCGCGGTGGAAGGTGAAGAGGTCGTAGGACCAGCCGGCGAGCCAGCTCGCCGCGTCGTGGATGAAGTCGACCAGTGCGTTCCCCTGGTTGGCCTCCAGCAGGTACAGCAGGATCCACAGGCCGATCACGAAGGCCATGACGTCCGCCACGACCGCGACGGCGCGGCCCGCCTGGCTGCTTCCTCTGGTGTGTGCTCGCGTGTGTGTGGGCATGCCGCGCTTCTGGCCGTTCCCCGGCCGGGTAAACCCCTCGGGTGAACCCGAACGGGTCCCCCGGGTGGCGGAGTCGGGTGCCCGGGGCGAGGCTGCGGGGGACGCCTCAGTCCCCGGAGGAAACCCGTGTCCCTACCCACCACAGCCGTCCGCTTCCGCCGTGCCCTCACGGCGGTGCTCCTGTCCTGCGCCCTGCTCGGCGGTGCCACCGCCTGCGGCTCGGGCGGTGGCGACAAGGTCGCCGCCGGTCAGGCCGACGAGGTTTCGGTGGCCATGGCCGCGTTCGCCGAGGCCGACGCCGCGGCCTCCGCAGAGGACGCGGAAGCGGCCGCCGCCACTCCCTCGGCGAGCACCCCGGAAGAGAAGCAGAAGTTCGCCAAGACCCGCTTCGTCGCCAACGCGGGGCTCGCGGCCGGAGCCACGTACCAGTGGATCATCAAGCCGTACCGCGACGGCAAGTTCAAGAAGGGCGCCAAGGGCCGCACCTTCGCCCTGGTCAAGGCGGGCCTCGCGGGCGCCTTCGCCTACAACCGGCTGAAGGCGGCCAGCGAGAACGCCAAGGGCGACCCGCTGCTCTCGAAGGCCGTGGGCCCGCTGACGGCGGGCATCGAATCCCTCAAGGGGCTCGGTTCCAAGCTGCGCAAGGGCCAGGCCGGCGACGCCGACATCGGTGCCTTCGAGAACGTCATCAACAGCGTCAAGGAGGCCGGCAAGAGCGCGGGCGCCACGGTGACCGACAAGGTCCCGAGCGCGGGCCAGCTGACCGGCTGACCGGCTGAGTCCTCGCTTCTCGCAGCAGGCCGGACCGGAGCATTCCGGTCCGGCCTGCTGTGTGCCCGTTCGACCTGTTTGAATGGGTGGGTGATCGAGTACGTGGTCCTCGCCGGAGCCGCCGCCGGAACCGCCTGGCTGATGCGCCGCAAGCACCGCAGCCGCCAGGCCGCGACGCCCGTGCCCGGGATCCCGTGCATGGCGCGACGGCCCGCGGGCATCGGCCGCTGGCGCAGCGGCCGGGTGTACGCCGACCAGGGCGAGGCCCGCTGGGTACCCGGCCGGGGCGAGCCCGTGGTGCTGACCGGCGGCCGGGCCACCGCCGTCCGGGCGCCCTCGGTGAAGGAGGGCATCTCCATCAACCCGGGCTCGCGGATCGTGACCTGCACCCTCGGCGACGGCAGCGGCGAAGTCGGCGGCGATGGCGGCATCGAGATCGCCGTCATGCCGCTGGACCTGCGGGAACTGCTGGCCGCGGTGCCGCAGGCGGACGGAGCCGCGCCGGACGGAGCCGCGCCGCAGACGCCTTAGGCCTAGGCCGACGGCGGCCGGTGCCGCTCGGCGCGGAAGCGCCCGGGCGGGATCCCGTAGGCCCGTTTGAAGGCGTGGGCGAAGGCGTACTCCGAGGTGTAGCCGGAGCGCGCCGCCAGGACGGACAGGGGCGTGTCGGTGGTGCGCAGCAGACGTGCGGCCGTGGTCATGCGCCACCACGTCAGGTAGGCGAGCGGCGGCTGTCCGACGCGTTCGTGGAACCGGCGGGCGAAGGCGGCCCGCGACAGTCCGGCCCGCGCCCCCAGGGAGGCGACCGTCCAGGGGCGGTCCGGCTCGGCGTGCACGGCCGCCAGCGCGGCGGCGACCGGGGGATCGGCGAGCGCCGCCGCCCAGCCCGTCCGCCCGGCCCCTGCCGACGCTCCGCCGGCTTCGCCCACGTGGGCCCGCAGCACGTACAGCAGCAGCACGTCCAGCAGGGCCGGGAGCAGCGTGTCCGTGCCGAGTCCGGGCTCCGCCGCCTCCCGGGCCAGCAGGGCCACCGCCTCGGCCGCGCCGGGCCGCCCGGCGGGCAGGTGGAGGACCTCGGGCAGTTCCCGCAGCAGCGGATGGGTGTGGTCCGCCTCGATCCGGTACCCGCCGCACAGGGTGACGGTGACCGGCCCGCCGCCGTGCTCGTCGCCGACGGTGTCGCGGACGAGCAGGGCGGGCTCGCGGTCGGGGTCCCAGCGGGGTTCGGCCGGCTCCGCCGACGGCTCGCCGAGCAGCGTGTACCCGTGCCCGTGCGGCAGGAACAGCACGTCCCCGGCGTTCAGCGGGACCGGTCCCGACGGGTCGTCCAGCACGCAGCTCCCGCTCAGCACCACCTGGAAGCCCGCCGAGCCGGGGACCGCGGGGAAGCGCTGGCCCCAGGGCGCGTGCCACCGTACGAGTGCGGAGGTGGGCCGGCCCGTCCGCATGAGCGTGATGACATCGCTGAGTACGTCCACCCCGGGCAGCGTAGACGAACGCGCAGGAAATCAAGATCCTCGCGCATGGATCGTCTTCCTCCCGCTCCCTAGCGTGGGCGCCATGAACGACACACGCCAGCCCGCCGCCACGCCCGCCGCCACGATGCTCGCGGCCCGCATCCACGCCTACGGGGGCCCCGCAGTCATCCGCCACGAGGAGGTCCCGGTCCCCGTGCCGGCTCCCGGCGAGGTCCTCGTCCAGGTGGCGGCCACCTCCTTCAACCCCTCCGAGCTCGCCCTGCGCGCCGGGCTGCTGCGCGAGGTCCTGCCCCTGGACCTGCCCCACGTCCCGGGCTGGGACCTGGCGGGAACGATCGTCGCCACCGGGGAGCGGGTGATCGGCCGACTGGACGAGGGCGGAGCCGCCGCCCCGTTCGTGTCCGTCGCCCCGGAGCTGCTCGTGCCGGCCCCCCGCTCCCTGCCCCTCACGGCGGCGGCGGCGATCCCGGTGGCCGGGCTGACGGCCTGGCAGGCGCTGTTCGAGGCGGCGCGGATCCGCGAGGGCGGCCGGATCCTGATCAACGGGGCCGGCGGCGGAGTCGGCGCCTTCGCCGTGCAGCTCGCCCGCCGGGCCGGGGCCACCGTCGTGGCGACCGCGAGCCCGCGCAGCGCCGCCGCGGTCCGGCGGTACGGGGCCCACCGCGTGATCGACCACACCGCCGTCCCCCTGTACGAGGCCCTGGCGGGCGAACCCTTCGACGCCGTGCTCAACCTGGCCCCGATCGGCCCGGGGGCCGCCGCCGCCCTGCCGGCCCTGCTCGGCCCGGGCGGGGTGGCGGTCTCCGTCGCGACCCCGATCCCCGGCGGCCTCCACCTGGTGGCCCGCCAGGACACCGGGCAGCTCGCCCGGCTGGTCGCGCTGGTGGACGCGGGCGACTTGGAGGTCGCCCCCGCCGCGGTCCGCCCGCTGGCCGAGCTGGCCGACGTACACGCGGAGGCGGAGGCGGGAACCCTCGTCCGCGGAAAGACGGTCCTGGTCCCGGACGCCGGCCGCCGCCCCGCGTCCCTCTGACCTGAACCGAAGGGGACGGCCTGTGCGGACACCCCCTAGCTGTTCAGCTCCGCCAGGACCCGCAGGGTGTGCGGGTCGGGGGCGGTCAGCAGGAGGTCGGTCACCGGGCCCTTGCGCCACAGTTCGAGGCGCTCGGCGATCCGCTCCCGCGGCCCGACCAGGGAGATCTCGTCCGCGAACGCGTCCGGGACGGCCATGACGGCCTCTTCCTTGCGCCCGGCCAGGAACAGTTCCTGGATCCGGTGCGCCTCCTCCTCGTAGCCCATCCGGCCCATGAGGTCGGCGTGGAAGTTGCGTGCCGCGTGGCCCATCCCGCCGATGTAGAAGCCCAGCATCGCCTTCACCGGGAGGAGTCCCTCCGCGACGTCGTCGCAGACCTTCGCGCGGGCCATCGGGGCGATCATGAACCCCTCGGGGAGCTCGGACAGCGAGGCCTGGTAGACGTCCGTGCGGGTCGGCGACCAGTAGAGGGGGAGCCAGCCGTCCGCGATGCGGGTGGTCTGGGCGATGTTCTTGGGGCCCTCCGCACCGAGCAGCACCGGCAGGTCGGCCCGCAGGGGGTGGGTGATGGGCTTGAGCGGCTTGCCGATGCCGGTGCCGTCCGCGCCCCGGTACGGGTGGCTGTGGAAGCGGCCGTCCAGCGCGACCGGCGCCTCGCGGCGCAGCACCTGGCGGATGACGTCCACGTACTCCCGGGTCGCCGTCAGGGGGCTGGAGGGGAAGGGGCGTCCGTACCAGCCTTCGACCACCTGCGGTCCGGACAGGCCGAGGCCCAGCATCATCCGGCCACCGGACAGGTGGTCCAGGGTCAGGGCCTGCATGGCGGTGGCGGTCGGGGTGCGGGCGGCCATCTGCGCGATGGCGGTGCCCAGGCGGATGCGCGAGGTGTGCGCGGCGATCCAGGTGAGCGGGGTGAAGGCGTCGGAGCCCCAGGCTTCGGCGGTCCAGACGGAGTCGTAGCCGAGGTTCTCGGCTTCGGCGGCGAGGTCGAGGTGGTCCGGATTGGGGCCGCGGCCCCAGTAGCCGAGTGCGAGTCCGAGGCGCATGTGACGGTCCCCTCCACGAATCTGACGATGCGTCAGGTGACTGTAGGGCAACGGCCCCCCACCCGGAAGGGTGGGGGGCCGTTGATGAGGCGCGTGCGCGGGATCAGCCGCGCTGGATGCCCGAGGTGTCGTTCAGGACGCCGCGGCGGCCGTCCTGGGTCTGCGCGATCAGGGTGGCCGGACCGCGCTGTTCCACGGCCAGGTACCAGGTGCCGGGCGCGAGTTCCGCGATCGGGGCGGGGCTGCCGTCCTCGGCGAAGAGGGGGCGGGCCACCGGAACGGCGAACCAGAACGGCGTGAAGTCCGCCGCCGGGGCCGGGGCAGGGGCCGGGGCCTGGTCCTGCGGAGCCTGGGCCTGCTCCTGGCCGCCGTAGGGCGGGACCGGCTGCGGGGCGGCCCCGTACGGCTGCGGCTCCTGGCCGCCCGGGTACCCGTACCCGGCGCCCGGCTGCTGCTGGCCGTACGGCGGGACGGCGGTCGTGGCCGGCTTCGGGTCCGGCACCAGCTGCCCGGCGAGCGCGGGCACCTTCGCGCCGAAGAGCGTGACGCCGGCCAGCGCGAAGGTCGCGAGGAAGGCGATGACGGCGCCCGCGCCGAGGTCGGCCCCGGTCGGGCAGGTGATGAGCCCCCAGAGCGCGGACCAGGCGGCCGCGACGGAGAGGACCGTGCCCCAGGCCTGGAAGGGCAGGCCCAGGAGCTGGCGCCCGGCGGGCTGCAGGCGGGCGGCGACGAGCAGGCCGACGGCGATGAACGCGAGCAGGAAGATGCTCGGCAGCGCCAGGCGGTACACGTCGGTGTCCCATGCGCTCGGTGCGTCGACACCGGGCGCGGAGTAGAAATCGAGGAACGAGGCGATGAACAGCAACGCCGCTGCTCCGATCACCACGCCGTCGCCTCGAGTGAGGGATCGGATGTTCACGTCTTAGGTGTCCTTCTCGGTCTCGTCGTCTCGTGGTGCCGTGGGTGCCCGCCGTGACGCAGGTGGCGGGCGGCACCATCGTACGGAGCTTCGCCGCGGCCGAGAGGATCGGGGCTGCGGGCCGTCCGGAGGGACGGTCCTGGTGGCCCTACCCGCCGAGGAAGCCGACGATGCCGTCCGCGATGCCCTGGGCCGCTTTCTGGCGCCACTCCGGACTCGACAGCTGTGCCGCGTCCTTGGCATCACGCATGTTGCCGCATTCGATGAACACCTTGGGGCGGGTCGAGAGGTTCAGTCCGCCCAGATCGTCGCGGACCACCAATCCGGTGCCGCTGCCGAGGTAGTTGGCGGGGGTGGAACCGGTGGTCCGGGCGAAGTTCCCGGCGATCCGCTCGCCGAGCTGCCGGGACGGTTCGATGATCTTAGCGGTGTCGGCGCCGCCGCCCTTGACCTTGGCGGGGAGGATGACGTGGAACCCGCGGCTGCCGGCGGAGACCCCGTCCGCGTGGACGGAGACCACGGCGTCGGCGGCCGCCTCGTTGCCGATGCGGGCGCGCTCGTCGATGCAGGGGCCGAAGGGGCGTTCCTTGCCGGCCTCGTGCGTGAGGACCACCTTGAGGCCCTTGGCCTCCAGGACGGTGCGCAGGCGCCGGGACACGTCCATGCTGAACTCGGCTTCCATGTAGCCGGAGTTGGTGGTCGTGCCGGTGGTGTCGCACTCCTTGCGGTTGGTGCCGATGTCCACCTGGCGGTTGATCTCGGTGGTGTGCTTGAAGTTGCCCGTGTTGTGACCGGGGTCGATGACGACGGTCCGGCCGGCGAGGGCGTTCGCCCCGGTTCCTCCGGGGGCCGGGCTCCCGGCCGGCGCGGATGCCGATACGGGCGCCGGTGCCGGTGTCGGTGCCCCGGAGGACGCCGCCGCCGACGCCGAGAGCGGCATCACGATCCGGGGCGGCCGGGAGTCGTCGCTCGCGCCCCCGCTCAGCACCTCGGTCAGGACCCACCCGGCCAGGCAGGCCGGGGCGAGCGCGGCCGCCGCGACGACCAGGGTCGACCGGCGGGCGTACCAGGGCCGGTCCGGACTGATGGAGCTCGCGGACTCGGGGAGCGGCGGGGAGCTTTCGTCGTAGCGCACCCGGCGATGCTAGACCGGAGGTCGGTCGGGTGTACGGACCGTGGGCCATCCGGGGGCGCGGTGCGGTTATATGCTCCGCTGGCCTGGTGCACCCCCTCGGCCGTGAGCGCCGTGCGCGGGTGCGGCGCCGTTGCCGGGGGCGCTGCCCCCGGACCCCCGCGCCTCAAACGCCGGCGGGGCTGGATGTGGCTGACGCCGGCGAGGCCGGGTATGGCTGACGCCGGCGGGGCTGGATGTGTCCGGGGCGGGTCAGATGCCCGGGCCCGTGCGGCGCAGGACGCGCAGGGAGTCGGTCACCGAGACCTCCTCGAAGGCGCCCGAGGCCAGGGCGCGCAGGTAGATGCGGTACGGGGCCTGGCCGCCGTCGGCCGGGTCGGGGAACACGTCGTGGATCACCAGGGTGCCGCCCTCGGCGACGTGCGGGGCCCAGCCCTCGTAGTCGCCGGTGGCGTGCTCGTCGGTGTGGCCGCCGTCGATGAAGACCAGACCGAGCTTGCCGCCCCAGGCCGCGGCGACCTGCGGGGAGCGGCCGACGATCGCGATGACGTGCTCCTCCAGACCGGCCTTGTGCAGGGTCCGGCGGAAGGTGGGCAGGGTGTCCATCAGCCCGATCTCCGGGTCCACGACGCTCGGGTCGTGGTACTCCCAGCCGGGCTGCTGCTCCTCGCTGCCGCGGTGGTGGTCCACGGTGAGCGCGCTCACCCCGGCCTCGCGGGCGGCGTCGGCGAGCAGGATCGTGGAGCGCCCGCAGTAGGTCCCGACCTCCAGCAGCGGCAGCCCGAGCCGCGCCGCGGAGGCGGCCGCCTCGTACAGCGCGAGCCCTTCCCCTACGGGCATGAACCCCTTGGCGGCCTCGAAGGCGGCGAGGGTCTCCGGCTTGGGGCTGGCCATGGTGTTCCTCCTGCGGATTGGGCGGCATACGGCACACGGCGTACGTCGGCGCACGTCGGCGGCCCATGCTGCCTTACCCGCTGGTAGGACGCCATGCCCGGGGCCGCGGGCGATGGGCGACCCGCCGGGGCGGCTGACAGTTTTACTTGTCATTCGGGCTCTCGACAGGTAAAAGTGTCACATGAGCGATGCGACATCGATCCCGACCCCCGACAGGAACGACGAGGACTTCTGGGCCACCGTCACGGCCCTGGTGGAGCCGCCCTGGAGCGAGCCCGCCGAGGACGAGGCGTTCGCCATGGACGACCAGGTGCTCGACGCGGTCCGGCCGCTGGCCCAGCGCATCTCGACGCGCGCAGAGGCCTACCGCACCGCCGGCAAGCCTTTCGATGCCGCCCTCATGGCCGCGCCCGACGTGCAACTGGCCCTGCTGCGGGCGCTGTACGAAGCCAAGCGGTCCGTCGACCGGATGGCGGAGAGCGCCGCGACCGTCGCCGGCCGCAGCGGAGCCAGCTACGCGCAGCTCGGCGCGGCCTGGGGCGGCATCAAGCGCCAGTCCGCCCGCCTCAAGTGGCCCCACGCGGTGGCGAAGCGCTCCGCCGGCGAGTCCATCCCGCTGCGCTACGCGGGCGGTACCGCCGTCATCCACCACGACCCGGACGCCGACGCCTGGTGGTACGCCGCCGAAGCCGCGGACGGACGGGAAGAGGAGTCGCCGGCCGTGCACCCCACGTACGCCGAGGCCATCGCCCGGGCCACCGAATTCCTCCTGGGCTGCCCCGAGCCCACCGGCCCGGCGGCTTCCTGAGGGCGCGGGCGGCGCGTGCGGTGGGGAGCGGCTAGCGAGCGAGGCCTTCGGCGCCGTCCGTGGGGCGGGCCTCGGTGACCAGGCCGGTTGCGGAGAGGATCGCCTCGACCGTCTCCTCGACCGATTGCGCGGCGTTGTCGATCCACGTTCCCTCGTGCGGGAGTTCGGCGCGCATCGCCTCGTCCAGCGGGGACCAGTCCACGGAGAGGGCCTTCTCGCGGGCCTGGTTGCGCTGCCACGCGACCGCCGGGCCGGGGGCCAGTACGACGACGTGCAGCGGCACGGCCGTCAGCGTCGCACGGTAGAAGTCCAGGTGGGAACGGCGCACCACGACGTCGTCGAGCACCGGGACGAACCCGGCCCGGGCGAAGCTCTCCGCCAGCAGGCAGGCGTTGCGGGCCCGCAGGAAGATCTGCCGGTCGGCCTCCGCGTTCCCGGCCGGGGACGGCCACTGCCCGCCGCTGACGATCATGTCCTGGAGTGCGTCCACCTCCACATGGGCCGACATCCGCAGCCGAGCGGCCAGCGCGGCGGCCACGGTGGACTTGCCGCTCCCGGGGATACCGGTCAGGAGCAGGGCTCCCGGGGCCGGCTCACGGTCGACGGGCATCAGCTGCAAGGTCATGGGAAATTCTCCGGTCGATCACTGGGGCCGGGGGCTGTCCTGGAACCCCTGCGGTCATCCCCCCGCACTCTATGATCACGTCGATCTTGGTGGACCGACGGGGGAGCGGGCGATGGTCGTGCGTGGTCGTGCGTGGGGTACGTGGGGTACATGGGGAGCCGTTGTCCTGGCAGGGACGGTCCTGGCCGGGTGCACGAGCGGAGGCGGGGCCGCTGGATCCCCCGGCCGCCCTTCGGCCGGCGCCGGGGGCGGCACCGCGGGCGGCGCCGCACCGATGCTGACGGAGGCGCAGGCCAAGGAGGTCTTCGAGAAGTACGTGCAGGAGAACGCCGCGGCCGACGCGAAGGGGGACGCCGAGGCGATCGCCCGTGTGGAGGGCGGTCGGCTGCTGGAGGAGAGCCGGGCTTCGGCGCGGCTGCACCAGGCCGCGGGGACCAAGGACACGTCGGTCCGGTACGTGCAGCCGACGTTTCTGATTCCGCCGGTGGTGGAGGGCGCCCCGGCTCCCCGGGGGTTCGCCGTGCTGAGCAAGCGGGAGGGGGCGGAAACGGACCGGAGCTCCGTCCTGCACTACTTCACCCGTGCCGGAGACGGCGGAGACGCCGGAGACGGAAAGGATTGGAAGGCCGTGGTGGCCACGTGGGTCGTCACGGTGCCTCCTCCGGCGGACCCGAGCCCCTCGCCGACGGTGTCTCCCAAGGACGGGGTCATCAAGGTCCGCCCGAAGGTGCTGCCGGAGCCGGCACGGGGAGCGGGCGGCAGCGTGGAGCTGTCGCCGACAGCCACGGCCGACACCGCTGTGTGCGGGCGCTACGCGGACTACTTGAGCTTCACCGCGCCGTCGGGGAAGCCGGACACCCCGTACTTCGAACCCGGTGACTTCACCGGCAAGATGGTGGACCACTTCAACGGGTGGAACCAGGAGAAGCTGCAGCGCAGCTTCTCCTACCGGCCGGTGGGGGAGGAACTGCCGGTGTTCCGGCTGAAGGACGGCGGCTCCCTGGTCACCTGCACGCTCGAAGGAACGTACCGGGACCGGGGCCGCACCGTGGAGAACTGGATCACGTTCGATGCGAAGAGCGACTCCGAAGCCCTGCTGGGCGGGGGCCGCCGCAAGTGGGCCAGCGTCGAGGAAGTGTGGAGTGTGACGGCGGTCGTGGAGGTCCCGCAGGGCGGTGGACCCGCGACGGTCCTCTCCACCGATGCCTACGACGCCACGAAGTTGTCGGTGAAGGGCGTGGAGTGGAAGTAGGGCGACTGCGCGAACTCCCCGCCGCCGCCCCCAGGGACCCCTCCGGACGGGCCGGGTCTACCCCGCGCCCGTGAGGAAGGACACCAGCTCGGCCGTGTGCGGGGTCGGGTCCGTGGGGTGGAGGAGTTCCGTGCGGTGGACCAGGCGGGGGGTGTGGACCGGGACCGCCGTGGTGCCGGGGAAGGTGGCGGCCAAGGAGAGGGGGAGGGAGGTCAGGCCGTGGCCGGCGGCGGCCAGCGCGGCCAGGGCGTGCGGGTCGGTGCCGTGGTGGCGGATGCGGGGGTGGAAGCCGGCGGTGTGGCTGACCTCGCGGAGCCGGGCGAGGGGGACCGCCGTGTCGGGGGCGTCGATCCACTGCGCCTGCGCGAGGTCGGGCAGCCGCACCGAACGGCGCCGGGCCAGGGGGTGGCTGTGCGGGAAGAGCACGGCCAGGGGCTCCTCGGCGACGGCGAGGGTGACGGTCGGACCGAGGTCCGGCAGCGGGAGGGGGTCGCTGGGTGCGGCCACCCCGTCCACGAGGCCGAGGTCGGCGCGGGCGGTCAGGACCTCCTCCACCACCGCCTCCCGCCCCAGGACGTGGAGGTCGACCTCCACCGGCCCCGCGGCACGGAGCCCGGCCAGGGCCCGCGCGAGTTCCGGGCCGAAGGCCGCGGGGGAACAGGCCAGCGTCAGCCGGGCGTCGGGGGCCCGGCGCAGGCGGGCGATGTCGGCGCGGGCCGCGTCCAGGCGCAGGAGCAGCGCGGGGGCGTGCTCCATCAGCCGGACCCCCGCCCCGGTGGGGGCGACGGGCCTGCGTTCGACCAGCCGGGTTCCCAAGTCGGCCTCGAGCGCGGCGATGTGCTGGGATACGGCCGACTGCGTGTAGCCGAGGACCGAGGCCGCCGTGGAGAAGGAGCGGTGTTCGAGGACCGCGACGAAGGTGCGGAGGAGATGCGGATCCATGGGCATCAGTATCGCTCAGGCATCAGCATCGCTTATGCGGGTAGCGCGGATCATCGTTGGACGTGATGGGGCGGCGGCTCGGAGGATGGTCCTCATGAACGCGAACCACATCGCCACCACAGCCGGCACGACGTCACCCGCCCGCATCGCCCTGATCGCGGACCGCTCCGACGCCGTACGGTCCCACGCCCGCGTCCCCGGCCTGCTGGAGGCGCTGCGCCTGCGCGAGGGCCTGGACTTGGACGCCTACTGGATCCCCACCGAGGAAGCCGGCGAGGGCATGGACGGCTTCGACGCCGTCTGGGTGCTGCCCGGCAGCCCCTACCGCAGCGAGGGCGGCGTGCTCACGGCGATCCAGGACGCCCGCGAGAACGGCATCCCCTTCCTCGGCACCTGCGGCGGCTTCCAGCACGCCCTGCTGGAGTTCGCCCGTACGGTCTGCGGCCTGGACCGGGCCGCCCACGCCGAGAACGACCCCGCGACCGCCGAGGCGGACGCCGTGGTCGTCCCGCTGGCCTGCTCGCTCGTGGGCCACGAGGGGACCGTACGGGTCACCCCCGGATCCCGCGCCGCCCGGCTGCTCGGCGCGGACCGCACGCAGGCCCGGTACCACTGCAACTACGGCCCCAACCCCCTCCACTTGGACCTGCTCCGGGCCCACGGCATGACCTTCACCGGCACCGACGAATCCGGCGACATCCGCATCGCCGAACTGGCCGAGCACCCCTTCTTCCTGGCCACCCTCTTCCAGCCCGAACTGGACGGCGACGGCACCCGCGCCCACCCGCTCATCACGGGCCTGGCGGCGGCGGCCGTGGAGCACGCGCGGAACCGCCGCCTTCCGTAGGCGGATTCGGGTGCGAACCCTCCCGAATCGGCCGGGCTCGACGGGAGTACCCGTACGGCCGGTGGTGCAGGGCCTCAGGGGGCGGTGCACATCGTCTCGGCGAAGAGGGTGCTCCGGACGGAGCCCGTGTTCTTGGCTCGGACCGTCCAGCCCGTCTCCGTCGGGCCCGAGGTGGTGAGGAGGACGTCGATGCCGCCGGATCCGCCCCCTCCGCTCGGCACCTGTCCGGCGGGGCACTCCGCGTGGGCCGTCCCCACCTCTCCGGCCTCCACTGGGACGCTGCCGCTCGACGCGAGGGCGGCCGCGGTGTCGGAGCAGCTGATGAACGCCCTGACGAAGGACAGCGGGGCGTCCGGGTCGTAGTTGGTGTACTTGGCCCGCGCGGTCCAGTTTCCGTTCGACCAGGTCGTTGCGCTCGCGTAGGTGCGGTCCCCGGCCTGGAACCCGCCGCCCACCACGTACTGGGAGTCGCCGCACCTCGCGGTGCTGGGGTTGTTCGGATCCCCGGGCTCCAGGGGCGCGTCCGGTCCGACCTGATGGGTGAGGGTGGTGTCCGTCGAGCAGACCACTCGGGGATGCACGGTCAGCACCTCGTCGGTGCTGTTGTAGACCCGCACGCGCCAGAGGTTTCCCGACGGGGCCGATTCCTTGAAGAAGACGGCGCCCAGGGGGTTGAAGCCGAGCGTCGCGCCTCCCCCCGTGGGTTTCGTTCCTTCCGGGCAGGGCGCCACCGCGGTGCCCTGCCTGCCGGGGTACAGGATGATCGGGTGGCCCGGCTGCTGCGTCACGCTGCGGGCCGTGGTTGTCGTGGATGCCGGGGCCGTGGCCGTGGTGGTTGTCGTGGTCGCCGCCGCCGGCTCTCCGTGGGCCCACGCGTACGGGGCCGAGCAGGGGAGGGCGACGGCGCACAGGGCGCTGGTCGTCAGTGCGGCGGTTCGGAAACGGCGCGGGCGCGTCATTGCGGCCTCCTCGTGGGGGTGCGGTCGAAGGCCACACGTTCCCTGCCGTGGTCGTGTGATGCGGGGGGTCACTCGTTCGGCATGCGCACATACGTTTCTGCCTGCGCCGGACGAGTGGCCGGGCGGATCACCCGGCGGGATCGGGGAAATCCAGGGCTGACCCGAACCCGCGTGTGCAAAGGAAGGCCGACATGAAACCCGCCCGCTCCCTCGCCCTGGCCGCCGTGACCTCGCTCGTGCTCCTTGCCGGCAGCGCGTTCTCGGCCAACGCATGGGACTCCGGAGGCGATCCGCCCAAGCCCGCGCCCCCCACCGACCCCGGTATCGTCGCGCCGCAGAGCGCGCACCCGCAGTACCGGGGCGACATCGTCTTCATCCCGGCCGGTGGTTTCGCCTTCGCGCACGTGAGCTGTCCGGCGGGCATGGTGCCCACCGGCGGAGGCGGCCAGACCGGCAGCACGCTCACGCTCCTCACCGACTCCCTGCCCAGTTCCTCGGGTTGGACGGTGGGGGTGAAGAACACCGACACCGGCCAGAGCAACACCGCTTCGGCCTGGGTCGTCTGCACCGCCGCGTAGGCGGGAACCCCTCCGTGCCGTGGGGGGGCGTAGCTTCATCCTGAACGTAACTGCCTTTACCCTGATGCGGGTTCGGCCGGGCATGCCAGTCCGGTCGACCGCGGCGGACCATCGGGGGACGGGCAGTATGAGCAGCGCGCGCAGGGACGACGACGTCAACGGCGACACCGCGGACGGGGGCATAAAGCCGCTCGCGGCCGGTGATCCGAGCCGGATCGGGCCGTACCTGCTGCTCGGGCGCCTCGGCGCCGGCGGGATGGGCCGGGTGTTCCTGGCCCGCTCCGAGGGCGGGCGCACGGTCGCGGTGAAGGTGGTGCACGAGGAGCACGTCGCCGACGCGCAGTTCCGGGCCCGCTTCCGCCGGGAGATCGACGCCGCGCGGAAGGTCGGCGAGCGGTACACCGCCCCCGTCCTGGACGCCGACCCCGACGCCGAACGGCCCTGGGTGGCCACCGGATACGTACCCGGGCTCTCGCTGGAGCAGATCGTGCGCCGGTACGGTCCCCTGCCCGTGGACTCCGTCCACGCCCTCGCGGACGGGCTGCTGCACGCGCTCAAGGACATCCACACCGCCGGGATCGTGCACCGCGACCTCAAGCCGTCGAACGTGATGCTGACCGTCGAAGGCAGCCGGGTCATCGACTTCGGGATCTCGCGCGCCCTGGAGACCTCCGTCGAATCGCTGCTCACCAGCACCGGCATGGTCGTCGGCTCGCCCGGGTTCATGTCGCCCGAGCAGGTGCGCGGGCAGCGGGCCGGGGCGAAGAGCGACGTGTTCACGCTCGGCTGCGTCCTGATGTACGCGGCCATGGGCGAGCTGCCCTTCGGGCACGGCGCCAGCAACCAGCACGCGGTGATGTTCCAGATCGTGGAGGGCGAACCGGCCCTGGAGCGGGTGGCGGACGCCTCCCTGCGCGCGCTCATCGGCCGCTGCCTGGTCAAGGGAGTGGAGGAACGGCCGGGCGTGGACGAGCTGCTGGCGGACCCCGAGCGGGTCCTCCCGGCGGCGCGCGGCGGGGCGTGGCTGCCGCCCGGCGTGGTGGAACGGCTGGCCCGGCAGGCGGCGCGACTGCTCGACGCGGAGGCGGCACCGGCGGCGGCGCAGACCCCCGACAGGGGGACGCTCGGGCTGCGGGCGGGAGCGGCGGGGGAGTCCGGCGAGCAGGTCGTCGAGGTCGTCGCGGCCGTCGGGGCCGTCGAGGGCGCTGACCCGGCGACCGGGCCGGCAGCCGGGCCGTCCACCGCCGGCGGTGCAGCGCCGCGGGAACGGCGCGGGGCACGGCGGCGGTTGACCGTCGCGGTGCCGGCCGTCCTGGTGTTCACCGTCGGCGGGGGCACGGTGGCCCTGCTCCAGCCGTTCGACGGCGGTGACGGCGGCGGGCGGCTGGCTTCGCCCCCGGCGAGCAGTGCGCCCGTGGTGCCCGGCGCCTCCGGCGGCTCCCCTTCGGCGGCGAGCGGTTCACCGGCCCCGGGCGCACCGACCTCCGAGAACCCCCAGAGCCCGCCCGTACCGGCGCCGGACGGCCAGGCCGCCGCCGGGCAGGGCGCGGCGGCGGGCGCGGGGACCCCCGGCGGGGGCGCCGGCACCCCGGGCGGCAGCAGCGCGAGCCAGGGCGGAGGCGGGGGCCCGGCCGGCGGAGGCACCGGTACGGGCACCAGCCCGGGCGCCACCCCGGGGGGCGCGGGCTCCCCGAGCGGCGGCGGCTCCCCGAGCGGCGGTTCCCCCAGCGGCGGAGGTTCGCCCAGCGGCGGCTCCGGCGGCGGCGACGCGGTGCCCGCGTACTTCGCCGGGACCTGGACCTACAAGGGCGACTTCAACATCGGCCAGCCGGGCACGGTGATCATCACCCGGTCCGGGGCGGTCCGCCTGATCAACGAGTCCCAGATGGGGCACTGCGAGAACATCGCCAAGGTGACCTCGCTGGCCTCCGGCGGGACCCGGATCAACATCGGCGCGGCCGCGGTGGACAAGTCCAAGTCCACCAGCCAGTTCTGCGGGGTCCTGGACCCCTCCTTCTTCACCAAGAGCCTGCCGGCCGGCCTCCAGCACAACGTGGGCCCTTCGCACGGCGAGGGCTACTACTACGAGAAGTCCTGACGCCCGAGCGGTGTCAGGCGCCGGTGTCAGGCGCCGCCCGCCAGGCCGGTCTCCCAGGCCCACGCGGCGATGCCCACCCGGTTGCGCACCGCCAGCTTCGCCTGGATGTTGGCGACATGGGTCTTGGCGGTGCCCGCCGAGATGAACAGCTCGGCGCCGACCTCGGCGTTGGTCAGTCCGCGTGCGACGAGCAGGGCGATCTCGCGCTCCCGCGCGGTCAGGGGGTCCACGGTCGCGGTGCGTGCCTCGGGGGCGGGCTGCGGCAGGTGCTGCGGCGCGGAGAGGCTGCGCAGCAGCCGGACCGTGAGCTGCGGGCTGATCAGAGTGTCCCCGGCCATCGCCGCCCGTACGCCCTCGATCAGCAGGTTGGGACCCGACCGCTTCAGCAGGAATCCGCAGGCACCGTTGCGCAGGGCGGTGTGCACGTAGTCGTCCAGGTCGAAGGTCGTGACGACGACCACGCGGACGGGGTGTTCGGCGGTCGGACCCGCCAGGAGCCGCGTCACCTCCAGGCCGTCCAGGCCCGGCATCCGTATGTCGGTGAGGACGAGGTCGGGCCGCAGTGCACGGGCGAGTTCCACCGCGGACGCGCCGTCGGCGGCCTCCCCGACGACGGTCATGTCGGGCTGCGAGTCGAGGATGAGGCGGAAGCCGTTGCGCACGTCTTCCTGGTCGTCGGCTATCAGGATGCGGGTGGTCACGGGATCATGATGCCGTGACCCGTGGTCCGGCGGTGTGCGGTCCAGGGGGCTGTGTCCCGGCCGCGGGAAGGGTCGCGGTCACGCGCCAGCCGTCCTGGTGGGGGCCGGAGCCGAAGGTGCCGCCGCCGGCCCGCACGCGTTCGGCCAGCGCGAGCAGTCCGCCGCCGCCCCGGGGGCCCCGGTCGAGGCGCGGCAGTGCGGGCAGGTGCGACGTGCGGCTGCGTCCGCCGTCGTCGGTCACGCTGACCTCGACGGTCGTACGGTCCGTGCTGAGCGCGACGTGGACGGCGGCCGCCCCCGGGGCGTGACGGCGTACGTTGGTGAGCGCCTCCACCACGACCCGGTGGACCGTGGCGGCGCCCTCGCGGGAGAGCGCGTCGGCGACACCCGGGGCCAGGTCGAGCCGGGCCCGTACCTGTCCTGTCTCGCCGAACCGGTCGACGACCTCGCCGAGTTGGTCGATGCCGGCGAGGGCCGTACGTGTGCCGCGGTCACCGTCAGCTTCGCCGTTGCCGCCGCCGGTGCTCTCGTCGGCGGCGTGCAGCATCCGGACCGTGCGGTCGATCGAGGCCAGTGCCGCGAGTCCGGCCCGCTCGATCCGTTCCAGCGCCCGGGCCGCAGCCGCC
This sequence comes from Streptomyces sp. NPDC056883, assembly GCF_042788835.1. Taxonomy (NCBI): domain Bacteria; kingdom Bacillati; phylum Actinomycetota; class Actinomycetes; order Kitasatosporales; family Streptomycetaceae; genus Streptomyces; species Streptomyces sp. NPDC056883. The sequence goes on from NZ_JBHUBS010000004.1 coordinate 380,470, forward strand.
GGATCCTGCTCGGCCACGAACCGGGCCGCCTGGGCTTGGACGACGATGCCGCTCACGTCGTGGGCGATGAAATCGTGCAGGTCATGGGCGAGTTCGAGCTGCTGGGCGCGGCGCGCGGCAAGGACCGCCTGCCGGCGGCGGTCCGCCATCAGGCGGGGATAGCCGCCGACGACGACCGACACGAGCACCGGCGCCGACCAGAACGCCGTCAACCCGAGCGATTCGAAGAAGGAGACGTCCGGTACGAGGGGGACGGTCCACACGGCGACGGCCGCGGCGCCGAGCCCGCCGCCCGCAAGGAGTGGGCGCCGGGGCGACCAGCGCACCGCAGCCGTCAGGAGCAGCAGTACCGCTCCCACGGCCACCAACTGCCACACCGACCCCCGGGCCGTTCCGCGTCCGGGCCAGGCGAAGGTGGCCAGCAGGAGCAGGCCACCGGCGGCGCCCGTGGCGGCCCCGGTCCACTGGCGCGACCGGGGCAAGCAGCCGAAGGTGCCGAGGGCGATGGCGACGGCCACGAGCGCCGGCAGCGGCCGCAGGCCCAGGAAGGCCGCGGCGGTGCAGCAGGCTGCGGTCGCCACGGCGATGACGGCAGGGTCCCGGTGTGCCATGCCCGTGATCTTCACCTCCACGAGCTTAGGCGCTGTCCGGGTCGGAGGCCTCTGCCGAACGGCATAGAGGGTCCGCCGAGCCCCCGAGCGGATCTACCGATCGGCCGATGGTTGCGGATCGGGCCGGTGGCGGAGGCTGATGCCACACCGAACGGCGGCTCAACCGGTCGCCGGGATATAGGAGTTCATCATGCTGCGCAGTACCGCCCTCCGTACGTCCGTCGTCGGGCTCACCGCACTGGCGGTCATCGGCGGCCTCGCTGTCTCCACCTCCGCTTCTGCCTCCGCCTCCGCCTCCGCATCCGCCTCGGACCAGGCGAGGAAGGCGCCGAAGGAATCGAGTCTCACCGGCTCCGCCAAGATGTACCGGGCGGACGGTCAGCAGGTCCGCTTCTCCTTCGACGCACACGGCTTCGCGCTGGCCGAGCCCGACGAGCCGGACGCCCCGGCCGGTACCTCGCGCGGCACCTTCCGGTTCAGCCACTACTCCGCCGACGGAAAGCAGGGTGCCTACGCCGAAGGCCGAATCGACTGCCTGCTGACCGGCGGCCCCGTCGCGACCGCCACCGGCATCATCACGAGCTCGGACCTGCCCCCGGGCGTCATCGGCAAGCGCGTCGGCTTCACCGTCTACGACGGGAAGGGTGACGGCAAGAAGGACCGGGTCGGCTACAGCTGGGCCGTGTCCGGCTTCGACGGGCTGGAAGTTCCGAAGTGCCTCAGTGCCGCCCCGTACGAGACGGTCGAGAGCGGCGACTTCAAGGTCGTGCACGTGCTCCCGCCGAACCCGTCGGGGAACACGCAGAGCGCCGAGAGCGCCGAGCAGATGGAGAGCACGTCATGAGAGTCGCCATGGAGCGCGAACCGAGCCGCCGCGTGGTGCGGCTCGCCCGCCTCGCCGCGCTCGCCCCGCTGCTCACGGGGCTGTGGCGGATCGCCGGAGCGCTCGGAGTGCCGCTCGGCTTCTCCGGGGACGACCCGCTGGCGGACGTCAGGTTCGGGAGCGCGTTCTCGCTGTACATGATCACCTTGAGCGTGTTCGCCGAGGTTCTGGGGTTCCTCACCCTCGGCCTCGTGCGACGCTGGGGCGAAGTCGCGCCGCACTGGCTGCCGTTGATCGGCGGGAAGCGCGTTCCGCCGCTCGCCGCCGTGATCCCCGCCGGTCTGGGCGCTGCCGTGCTGACCCTGCTGGGAACCCTGGGGGCCATCGGCTGGAACGACCCGGGGAACATGGGCGCCCCCGGTTCCCCCACGGGCGTGGCGTACTGGGTGATGACCGCCTGCTACCTGCCCCTGGTGGCCTGGGGTCCGCTCCTGGCGGTCGTCACGGTGGCCTACCACCGCCGCCGCAACGTCGCGGCGCCCGGCCGCCGGCTCGTCGCCGCCTGACAGCCGCTCCGGCCGGACGGCGGCGCCGTGCCAAAGTGAGAACACGTTTCAGTTCTGACCTTCCGTCAGAATGCAACGTGTTCTACTCTGCCGCGCATGGGCATCGGAATCACGAAGGAACAGCGGGAGTTGGCCGAGGCCGTTCGCGGCTGGGTCGCGCGGGCCGTGCCGCCCGAGGAGGTCCGCAAGCTCCTCGACACCCCGCCGCAGACGGGCGCGCGGCCCGCCTACTGGGACGGGCTGCTCGCCTCCGGGCTGCTGGAGCCGCACCTGGAGGGCGGCACCCTGCTCGACCTCGCCGTCGTGGTGGAGGAGGCCGCCCGGGCGGCGCTGCCCGGGGCGTACCTGCCGAGCGTGCTGGCCTCCGTCCTCCTGGACCGGGCCGGGGCCGAGCCCCTCGGCGGGCGGGTCGGGGCCGTGGCGCTCGGACCCGGGGACCTCACCGCCGTCGCCGTGGAGGGCGGCTACCTCCTCGACGGGACCGCCCCGCCGGTGCTCGGCGCGGGCGAGGCCGACCTCGTGCTGCTCGCCGCCGAGACCGCGCACGGGACCCGCTGGTTCGCCGTCGACGCCGCCGCGCTGGACATCCGTACCCAGGACGGCGCCGACCCCACCCGGCCCACCGCCGAGGTCCGCGCCCGCGGAGTCACCGCCGGGCCCGGGGCCCTGCTGGAACTCGACGCCGCGCTCGTACGGGACCTCGCCTGCGTGCTGTTCGCCGCCGACGCCTGCGGCACCGCCGCCTGGGCGCTGCACACCGCCGCCGAGTACGCGAAGGTGCGCGAGCAGTTCGGGCGGCCCATCGGGCAGTTCCAGGGGATCAAGCACCTGTGCGCCGACATGCTGGTGCGCGTGGAGCAGGCCCGGGCGCTCGCCTGGGACGCCGCACAGGCCACCGAGGAACCGGCCGAGGTGCGCTCGCTGGTGGCCGCACTGGCCGCCGGCACCGCGCTCGACGCCGCGTACTCCTGCGCCAAGGACTGCGTCCAGGTGCTCGGCGGCATCGGCTTCACCTGGGAGCACGACGCCCACATCTACCTCCGCCGGTCCCTCGTCGCCCGCCAGCTCCTCGGCTCCGGCGACGGCCACCGGGTCCGGGCCGTACGGCTCGCGGCCGCGGGAGCCCGGCGCGAACTGCGCCTGGAACTGCCCGCGCGGGCCGAGACCCACCGCGCGAAGGCCCGTACCGCCATCGCGGACGCGGCCGGGCTCGACCCCGCCACCGCCCGCCGGGTCCTGGCACCCACCGGGTACGCGGCCCCCTACCTGCCGGCCCCGTACGGGCTCGGCGCCGGTCCCGTCGAGCAGCTCGTCGTCCAGCAGGAACTGAAGGCCGCCGGGGTCAAGGTCGCCGACCTCGGGATCGCCACCTGGGTCGTGCCCTCCCTGCTCGCCTACGGGACCCCCGAGCAGCAGGAGCGCTACCTGCTGCCCACGCTGCGCGGGGACGTCACCTGGTGCCAGCTCTTCTCCGAGCCGGGCGCGGGCTCGGACCTCGCCTCGCTGCGGACCAAGGCGGAGCGGGTGCCCGGCGGGAACGGCTGGATCGTCAACGGGCAGAAGGTGTGGACGAGTTCCGCGCACAGCGCCGACTACGGGATCCTGCTCGCGCGGACCGATCCGGACGCCCCCAAGCACAAGGGGCTCGGATACTTCGTGGTGGACATGAAGACCCCGGGAATCGACATCCGGCCGCTCAAGGAGATCACCGGCGAGGCCCTCTTCAACGAGGTCTACTTCGACGACGTGCCGCTGCCGGAGGACGCGCTGGTCGGCGCGGAGAACGGGGGCTGGAAGGTCGCCCGCAACACCCTCGGCAACGAACGCGTCCACATGGCCGACCAGATGACCTTCGACACCGGCCTGGAGGCGCTGCTCGCCCGCTCCGCCGACCTCGAAGGCGGGTACCGGGTCCGGATCGGGGCCCTGGCCGCCGAGGCGCACGCCCTGGCCTGCATCGGGCTGCGCACCACCCTCCAGCAGGTCTCGGGACTGGAGCCGGGCGCGGGGGCGTCCGTACGCAAGCTCGTCCAGACCCCGCACCAGCAGCGGACCGCCGAGCTCACGCTCGAACTGCTGGGCCCGGCGGGCGCGGTGAGCGAGGGGGCGGGGAAGCGGGCGGTGCACGGCATGCTCATGTCCCGCTGCCTGACCATCGCCGGAGGCACCACGCAGGTCCAGCTCAACGTCGTCGCCGAGCGGATTCTCGGCCTTCCCAGGGACTGAAGGGCAGTGCACGCATGAAGTCGTACATCGTGGGCGTCGGCATGACGAAGTTCGAGAAGCCGGAGTCGAGGGACTGGCAGTACTGGGACATGGCGAAGGAGGCCGGCGACGCGGCGCTCGCGGACGCGGGCATCGACTACGGGCTGGTCGAGCAGGTACCGGTGGGCTACTGCTTCCAGGCCTCCACGGCCGGGCAGCGGGCGGCGTACGAACTGGGGCTGAGCGGGGTCCCCGTCTACAACGTCAACAACAACTGCGCGACGGGCTCGACGGCGCTGATGATGGCGCGGCAGTTCGTGGAGGGCGGGATCAACGACTGCGTCCTGGCGCTGGGCTTCGAGAAGATGAAGCGCGGCGCGCTGGGCGGCGGGGCGGACGGCGGGGACTTCAAGACCTCGCCGGTCGCCCGGCACTACGGGATCATGGCGGCGGGGCACGGCTTCGAGATGTCACCGCCGACCGCGCAGATCTTCGGGAACGCGGCGCGCGAGCACATGAAGCTGTACGGGACCACGGCCGCGCAGCTCGCGGCGGTCGGGGCGAAGAACCACCGGCACTCGGCGAACAACCCGAACGCGCAGTTCCAGGACGTCTACACGGTGGAGGAGATCCTCGCGGCGAAGACGATCCACGAGCCGCTGACCAAGCTCCAGTGCTCGCCGACCTCGGACGGGGCCGCGGCGGCGGTGGTCGTATCGGAACGCTTCGTGGAGCAGCACGGGCTGGGGGACCGGGCGGTGGAGATCGTCGCGCAGTCCATGACCACGGACACCGAGGCGTCCTTCGCCTCGGGCTCCTGCATCGACGTGGTCGGCAAGCCGATGACGGCGGCGGCCGGGCGGGCGGTGTTCGCGGCGTCGGGTCTCGGGATCGGGGACGTGGACGTCATCGAGCTGCACGACTGCTTCTCGATCAACGAGCTGCTGACGTACGAGGCGCTGGGCATGTGCGAGGACGGCGGCGCCGGGGCACTGGTGGAGTCGGGCGCGACGACGTACGGCGGCCGGTGGGTGGTCAACCCCTCGGGCGGCCTCATCTCCAAGGGCCACCCCCTGGGCGCGACGGGCCTTGCGCAGGCGGCCGAACTCGTCTGGCAACTCCGCGGCGCGGCGGGGCCGCGGCAGGTCCCCGGAGCGAGGGTCGGCCTGGCGCACAACATCGGCCTGGGCGGGGCGGCGGTGGTCACGCTCCTGCGGCGGTAGCCTTCGGCGGCGGCGGCGGCGGCGGCGGCGGCGGGGCTGGGTTGTGGTGGGGCTGCGGGTGGGTCGGTGCCGGGGGCGGGGTGGGGTGTCGGCCTGGACTCATGATTTAGGCGCCCTGCCCTCGACTTCGACAGGGCGCGGCGTGGTCTCGCGCCACAAATCACGTTTTACGTCCAGGCCGACACCCCACCCCGCCCCCGTCCCCGACCCGGGCGCAGCCATTTCAGCCGTCCGGCGTTTGAGGACCGGGGTCGGAAAATCGAGCCTCGCTGGCGTTTGTGGCGCGAGGTCTGGGGCGGAGCCCCAGGGGGGCCGGGCGGAGCCCGGGGCTTGGCGGGTCCGGGCAGCGCCCGGGGAACGGGCGAAGGGCGGGTAGGGGACTCGGCCCCGCGCAGCGGCTCAGGCGCGGGCCGGCGCCGGGGCCGAAGCGGCCAGAGCCGGCATCAAGCGCACCGCGTTGTCCCGGTTGATCGCCCGACGCTGCGCCGACGTCAGCGCGGGGTCGCCCGCCAGCGCCGGCAGAGCGACGTCCGTGACCATCTCCGCAGGGCACGCCGGCCAGTCGCTGCCGAAGAGGATGCGCTCGGGGGACGCCATCGCCAGCAGGGTGCCCGCCGGGGACATGGGCCCGGCCGTGTCGTAGTAGAAGCGGAGCAGGTGGTCCCGGACCCTCGCAGGCTCCACGGGCGGGGTGAACGCTCCCGCGAAGGCCTGCACGCGCGTGGCGATGTGCGGGAGGAAGCCGCCCGCGTGCGGCAGGATCACCGACAGGTTCGGGAACCGGTCCAGCGTGCCCTTGTGGATCATGTTCAGCGCGGCCCGCGTCGTGTCCAGCAGGAAGTCGCACAGGAAGTTCGGAATCCCCGGAACGGCCACCCCACCCGGCCCCGTGCCGGCCATGGGCCCCGCGCCCGGCCACGCACCCGGCCCGGGGCCCATGCCCGGCCCGGGGCCCATGCCCGGCCCGGGGCTCGTGCTCGGCCCCGTGCCAGACCCCGGTCCCGTACCCGTGCCTGGCCCGCCGCCCGTGCCCGCGCCCGGCCCCGCACCCCCGCCCGGCCCCGCACCCGCGCCCGACCCAGGGCCCGGCCCCCCGCCCCCGCCGGGGAGCGGCAAGTTGTGTGGATGGGTGTCCACGACGGCGGATCGTTCGTCGAGGTCGGCGAAGAGGGGGTCGTAGGAGGGGTCGCCCAGGTAGATGCCGCCGTAGTTCGCCGTCACGTTCACGCCCACCGCCCCCAGCTCGTCGAGCCCCCGTCGCAGCGCCCAGCGCGCGACCTCCGGGTCGTCGAGGAAGAGCGGGGCGTGGAACGCGAAGCGGCCCGGATGCGCGTCCGTGACCTCCGCCGCCGCCCGCAGGGTGATGGCCGTGGCCTCGCGCAGCTGGGCGGACGTCGCGTAGCGCGCCGGCAGCATCGGCTTGAGGACGGCGGTGGCGATGCCCGCACGGTCCATCAGGTCCAGGGCCGTGGCCGCGTCCCAGCGCGCCCACGGCGGCAGGGCCTTGCGGTGGGCCAGGCCCTGGTCTTCGGCCCACTCCAGCCATTCCGGGGCGCAGAAGTGGTGGTGGACGTCGATCCTGCTGCGGCTGCCGTCGTCCGGCGGGGTGAGGTCGAGGTGTGCGATGTCCGGCATGAGGCGGACCTTAGGGCGGGGGACCGCGCAGGTGGTCGCGGGACGGCTCGGGGACCGGCCGATCCGCTCAGGCGGGCGTAGTTTCGGGCCCGAACGGGGTAACGGCGGTTATGCGGGGCGCCGGCCGAGGGAGGGAGGTGGCTGGACAGTCGAGCCCCCACGAGAGGTCTGAGCCCGTGACGACCGAACCCGCAGTGGCAGTGAGCGACGGCCTTCCCGTCGGCCCGCCCGTAGCCGAAGCCGTGGCGGCCGTGTCCATGGGCACGCCGGAGTACCGTACGTGCCCCTACCCGGTCTACCGATCGCTCCGCGAGCAGGCCCCCGTCTGCAAGCTGACCACGCGCCACGGGGTGGACACGTATCTCATCACCCGGTACGAGGACGCCCGGCTCGCGCTGTCCGATCCGCGCATCGGCAAGGACATGCACGAGGGCATCGACATCTACCACGCGGTCTTCGGGGACACCTGCGACGCCCTCGACGACAACCTGATCTTCGCCGACCCCCCTCGGCACACCCGGCTGCGGCACATCGCCCACGAGGCCTTCACCCCGCGCCACGTCAAGCTGCTGCGCCCGCGCATCGAGCAACTCGCCGACGAACTGCTCGCCAAGTGTCCGACGGACACCCCCGTCGACCTGATGGCCGCCTTCGCCCTGCCGCTGCCCGTCATGGTCATCTGCGAGCTGCTCGGCATCGTCGGGGACGAGCGCACCGACGTCCTGAAGTGGTTCGGGCAGGTGACGCGCTCCCGGTTCAGCAAGGACATGTCCGGCGAGCTGGCCGAGGCGGAGGACTGGCTGCGGAACCACTTCCTCGATCTGGTCGCCCGTAAGCGCGCCGAACCCGCGGACGACTTCCTCACCGTGCTGATCCAGACGGAGCACGAGGACGGGGCCCTGACCGACGACGAACTCGTCTCGATGATGTGGGTCCTGCTCTTCGCGGGCCACAAGACCACCACGTACCAGATCGGCAACGCGGTCTTCTCCCTGCTGTCCCACCCCGACCAGCTGGCGCTCGTCCGGGCGGACCGGGGGCTCCTGCCCCAGGCGGTCGAGGAGCTCGTCCGGTTCGAGTGCTCCGTGGAGACCTCCACGTTCCGCTACGCCCTGGAGGACGTGGAGATCGGGGGAGTGGCCATCCCGCAGGGGTCCCTGGTCCAGATCGCGATCTCCTCCGCCAATCGGGACCCGGAGAAGTTCGCGGAACCGGACACCCTGGACGTGACGCGCAAGGGGCTGCAGAGCACCCACCTCGGCTTCGGCCACGGACCCCACTATTGCCTCGGCGCCCCGCTCGCCCGGATGGAGCTGGAGACCGCGCTGACGGCCCTGCTCGACCGGTTCCCCGAGATGGTCCTGGCGACCGCGGAGCCGGGCCACGAGGAGTGGCTCAAGGGGCCCTTCCCGGCCTTCCGCGGGCTGGAGAAGCTGCCCGTCGCCCTGGACCCGTCGCGGACGGTCGACGACTGGACGGCGGCCGCCTCCGGCTGACCTCCGGTCCGTACGACATGTGCCCGCCCCGCGGATCCTCCCGGAGGATCCGCGGGGCGGGCGCGCGTCCGGTGTGGTGAGCGGGATGCGGGGGCTCTACGCGGCCTTCGGGCCCTACGTAGCCTTCGGGCCCTACGTAGCCTTCGGGCCCTACGTAGCCTTCGGGCCCTACGTGGCCTCCGGGCCGCGCGGGGCCTCCAGTGCCGGGTCGACCACCGATTCCCCCCGGGACGCGCGGCGGATGCCGTCCGCGAGGTCCTCGACCGGGCCGTCCCGCAGGACCAGGCCGGCCGCGCCGGCGGCGAGGGCGGCCTCCGAAAGGCCCGGATGCGCGGAGCCCGTCAGCACCAGGATCCGGCATTCCGGATCCTCCGCCAGGAGGGCGGGGACGCGGTCCACCGACTCCGTCAGCGCCACCGCCGGGCGGGCCAGCGGCGAAGCCACGACCTCGATGTCCGGCTGGAGGCCGAGGAGGACCGCCAGCGCCGGGTTCGGCGGGTCCAGGAGCACCCGCAGGGATCGGGCAGGGCGCTGGGCAACGGGCATCTCATCCACCCGGCCAGGGTAGGGGCGAAGCATCCCGTACCCGCGCAACGCGCCGCGGCAGAAGTGAGTCTGACAGATAGTCAGGAGTCTTCCCAAGTGCTGGGGCGTGCGTTATACATTCCTTCACCGGGCAACCTAGAACGCGTTCTAGAGTGCTGGGTCCCGCATACGACCTCGGTGCGGCCGACGGTGCGGACGGCCGCGCCGAGGTCTTCCAAGGCACCGCGCTTCCACAGCCGGTGCTTCACAGCAGGTGCCTCAAAGACGGTGTTTCCAACACAGGGAGCAGCACGCCCATGCCGATCGATGCCGCCAAGGCCCTCGCCGCCGAACCCCGCAAGGGGAACATCGCCTGGGACCACAAGGACATCCAGCTCTACCACCTCGGACTCGGCGCGGGGACCTCCCCGAACAACCCCGGGGCCGCCACCGACCCCGACGAGCTGCGCTACACCCTGGAGTCCAAGCTCCACGTGCTCCCCAGCTTCGCGACGGTCGCCGGCGCCGGCATGGCCATGATGGGCGGCCTCGCCGCCCCCGGCATCGAGGTCAACCTCGCCAACGTGCTGCACGGCAGCCAGTCCATCGAGCTGCACCGGCCCATCCCGGTCAAGGGGGAGGCCGCCTCCACGGCCACGGTGGCCGCGGTGTACGACAAGGGCAAAGCGGCGGTGATCGTCCTGCGCACCGAGGTCGCGGACGCCGACGGGCCGCTGTGGACTTCCGACGCGTCGATCTTCGTACGCGGTGAGGGCGGCTTCGGCGGCGACCGCGGCCCGTCCGTCAAGGCCGAGCAGCCCGAGCGGGCGCCCGACCGGGTGGAGGAGCGCAAGATCCGCGAGGAGCAGGCGCTGCTGTACCGCCTCTCGGGAGACTGGAACCCGCTCCACGCGGACCCCGAGTTCGCCAAGATGGCCGGCTTCGACCAGCCGATCCTGCACGGCCTGTGCTCGTACGGGATGACCCTGAAGGCCGTGGTCGACACCGTCCTGGACGGCGACGTGTCCCGCGTCCGCGCCTACCGCACCCGCTTCGCCGGGATCGTCTTCCCCGGCGAGACCCTGCGGATCCGGATGTGGCAGGAGCCCGGCCGCGTCCTCGTCACGGTGAGCGCCGCCGACCGGGACGACGCCCCGGTCCTCGCCGACACCGTCGTCGAACACTCCTAACCCGTCACAGACACCGTCAGGCAGACAGAAGGAGCCGCACCGTGCGCGCAGCACTCCAGAGCGAGATAGGCCAGGACAAGCTCGAAGTCGTCGAGGACATGCAGGCCGTGGGCTTCGGCCCCGGCAAGGTCAAGATCCGCATCAAGGCCACCGGCCTGTGCCACTCCGACCTCTCCGCGATGAGCGGCGTCCTCCCGCAGCCCGCCCCCTTCATCCCGGGCCACGAGGGCTCCGGCGTGATCACCGACGTCGGCGACGGGGTCACCAGCCACAAGATCGGTGACCGGGTCCTGGTCTGCTGGCTCCCGCCCTGCGGGCACTGTCCCTCCTGCAAGCGCGGCCAGGGCCACCTGTGCCTGGAAGCCTTCGGCAACGTGGCCACCCCCAACTTCCAGCGCGGCGACAACGCCATCTTCGGCTTCGCGGGCACCGGCACCTTCGCCGAGGAGATGGTGGTCCCGGCGGGCTGCGCCGTACCCATCCCGGACGACGTGCCCTTCGACATCGCCGCCCTCATCGGCTGCGGAGTCACCACCGGCCTCGGCGCGGCCATCAACACCGCCCAGGTGGAGGCCGGTTCCTCGGTCGCCGTCATCGGCTGCGGCGGCGTCGGCATCTCCGTCATCCAGGGCGCCAAGGTGCAGGGCGCGGCGCAGATCATCGCCGTCGACCCGGTTGCCTCCCGGCGCGAGGCCGCGCTGCGCTTCGGCGCCACCGAGGCGGTCTCCCCGGAGGAGTTCGCCGACGCCAAGAACCGGATCACCGCGGGCGAGGGCTTCGACTACGTCTTCGAGGTCGTCGGCAAGTCCGCGACCACCAAGACCGCCTACGACATGACCCGCCGCGGCGGCTCCGTCGTCGTGGTCGGCGCCGGCGCGCTCGACGACAACTACTCGATCAACATGTTCTCCCTCTTCTTCGACGAGAAGAAGATCCTGCCGTCGATGTACGGCGGCGGCGACGTGCTCCGCTCCTACGAGCGCACCATCGCGCTGTGGCGGGCCGGCCGGGTGGACCTGGCGGGCCTGATCACGCACCGCGTGCAGCTCGCCGAGATCAACGACGCGCTCGACCAGATGCGTACGGGCGTCGCCCTGCGCACCTGCATCGAACTCTGACCCGTTTCGAGAGGAACCGTACGGATGTCACTGCCACTTGAGGGACTCGTCGCCATCGTCACCGGGGCGGGCCGCGGCCTCGGCCGGTCCGAGGCGATCGAACTCGCCCGGCTCGGCGCGAGCGTGGTCGTCAACGACTTCGGGCAGCCCGGCCGCGACGGCTCCGGCGAGGCCTCGGCCGCACCGGCGGAGGAGGTCGCGGCGGAGATACGCGCCGCGGGCGGACAGGCGGTGGCGCACCTGGGCGACGTGGCCGACTTCGAGCAGGCGCGCGAGCTGGTCGAGCTGGCGGTGAACAGCTTCGGCAAGCTCGACATCCTGGTCAACAACGCGGGCATCCTGCGCGACCGGATGGTCTTCTCGATGTCGGAGTCGGAGTGGGACTCGGTCATCCGGGTCCACCTCAAGGGCCACTTCAACACGACCCACTTCGCCTCCGTGCACTGGCGCGAACGCTCCAAGGCGGCCGGCGGGCCGGTCTACGGCCGGATCATCAACACCTCCTCCGAGGCCTTCCTCGGCGGCTCGGCCGGCCAGCCCAACTACGCGGCGGCCAAGGGCGGCATCGTGGGCCTGACCACGTCCACCGCCCTGGCCCTCGCCAAGTACGGGGTGACGGCCAACGCCATCTGCCCGCGCGCCCGTACCCGTATGACGGAGGACGTCTTCGCGGGGTTCCAGGTCCCGGAGGAGGGCAAGCTCGACGCCCTCGCCCCCGAGCACGTCTCCCCGCTGGTCGGCTACCTGGCCTCCCCGGCCTCGGCGAAGGCCAACGGGCAGCTGTTCGTCGTCCACGGCGGCATCGTGGTCGTCATGGAACGCCCGAAGGTGGCGGCGAAGTTCGACACCACCAAGGAGTCCTTCTCCTACGAGGAACTCGACGAGCTCCTCACCCCGCACTACGACTCCCGCCCCGCGAACGAAACCTTCGCGGCGGCGGAAGTCCTGGGCCTCAAGCACGACGGCTGACGGATACACAGGTACACAAGCGCCGGGCCCGGGGTTCCACACCCCGGGCCCGGCGTCGTTCCGGGGGACGGCTAGGAAATTTGAATGCGTTCAATTAATGTGGGGGGTGAGTCGCAAGGGCTCGAACCAGGGCTGTGGTCCGGGCAGTTGGGGGAGATGTGCGCGTGAATCGACGGGTATGGCAGTCGGCCGCTCTGGCGGCCGCGGCGATGGCGCTGACGACGTCGTGCGGCCTCGCCGCGGGGATCTACGCCGCCGACATCGACGCGGACCGGCTGGAGGGGCGGTGGACCAACGGCGGGAGCGTGTCCGTGACCTTCCACGCGGACCACACCTTCAGCGGCGAGTCCCTCGGCAAGTACCCCGTCACCTCGAAGTGCGGGGGCCCCGAGGGCCTGACCTCCGGCACCTGGGCGTTCTGGGCCCCCACCGAACCCGGAGGCACGTCCTTCACCGTGGAGGAGACCGCCACGCGCGGCAGCATGCTGTCCCTGAGGTTCGACGGCCGCGAGTGCAGCGTGGACGTCTACCTGTACGGCGACGACGCCGACCCTGCGATGTGCCCGGCCCCCGACGCCGACGAGGGCTGTGCCGAGACCGGATACCTCGAACGGAGCGACGAGGACGGATGACCCGACCCCGGCGGCCGATCTCACCCCAACGGGGCCTGCTGCAAGGGGACCGGGCGGGCGGGGGCCGGCGGAAGCGGGATCGGGTCCAGGCGGATGGGTGGGGGCGGGGAGACCGGGATGTTCATCCCGAGGAGCCCGCAGGGTACTTCGGGGGTGCTGTACGGGAGGTGCAGGCGGCCCTCCTGGGTCCAGCGGCCCGTTCCGCCGAGCCAGCCGGCCGGGGCGCCGAGCCGGAACACGTGCCGGTCGGCGGGGCGCCACAGGGCCAGCCCGGCCACGGAGCCGCCGTAACCGTCGCCGGCCTCGTCCACCCGTAGCGCCACCCCGCAGCTCTCCGGCATCAGCACCTGCCCCGGCTGCACCGCGAACGGCGTCGCCGTCGCCCCGACGGCCCGCAGGCACTCCGGGAACCGCACCGGGCGGGCGCTGCCCAGGACCCCCCAGCCGAGCCGGGGTTCGCCCGGCGCGTCCGAGCGGATCAGCAGCAGTCCGCTGTCGGTGTCGGCCAGCAGCAGCCGGTCGTTGCTGGCCTCCGCGATCTGGAGCAGCGGTGACACCTCCCCGGCCCGCCGCAGGTCCACGGCCACCGCCTTGGTCACCGGCCCGTCGGGGCCGTCCAGTTCGCGGTCCAGGGCCAGCAGCCGGCCCGTGCGGTCCAGCCAGACCCCGCCCGAACAGCGCCCCGGGACCCGGGCGACCCGCTCCGGCCCGAAGGGGACCCCGGCGACCTGCCACACCGTGGTCGAGGCGGCCTCCACGGCCAGGGCGAAGGCCCCGTGCCCGTCGGGGGACGGGGGCAGCAGGGTGACCCGTACGCCGTCCTCCGCCGGGATCGCGCCGAGCTGCAGCTCCCCGGTCCGGGGCCCGGCGCCCGCTGCGCCGCCGCCCGTCGGGTACAGCAGCGCGAAGGCGTGCCGCTCCGCGACCCGGCGGTGGATCAGGACCCGCCCGTCGGTCAGCGGCAGCACCTCGCTGGCGGCGTCCTCGGGCTGGGCGAGGGGCAGGGGCACCGCGTACGGCTCGGGCCCGGTCAGCGTCCAGCGCTCCGGATAGCGGGCTTCACCGTCCCCGGCGAGCCGGGCGGCGTAGGACCCGTCCGCGGCGATGGTGAACGGGGTCGCGCTGGTCTTCTCGATGGCACAGGCAGTCATCTGCGGATACCTCCGCCGAGGAACGTAGTGATCGCGCTTCGCTCCGGACAACGCGACAATCCCCGCTTCACACATACGGGTGGCGGGGCGGCGATTCGGCTGTGGAGGGGGAGGCGATTGTGCTGTGCGATATCGGGGCGTTTAGGGTGAGGGGCCTGGTTAGGTACACCTAACCCGCTTTTTCGGATCTTTCGGTTCTTTCAGCGTTTTGCCCGCTCCCCACCCTCAGGAGACGTTCCATGTCCCTCCGACGCCGCACGCCCCGCGGTGGCTCCGTTGCCGCCGTCGCCCTGGCAGCTGCCGCCGCACTCGTCCTCACCGCCTGCGGAGGCCAGGACGACAAGGCCGCGAAGCCCGGCAAGGAGGCCCCGGCCGGAGGCACCGAGAAGAAGGCCGCCGCCCAGGGCGGCAAGGACTTCTCCGATGCGGCGAAGAAGACGGCGGCCTTCGGGACCACCGCGGCGGCCGGGCAGTTCCCGCGCACGGTCACCCACGCCATGGGCTCCACCGAACTCAAGGCCGCGCCCAAGCGGGTCGTCGTCCTCGACGTCGGCGAGCTCGACAACGTGGTCTCGCTGGGCATGCAGCCCGTCGGCTACGCGCCCACCGAGGGCGACGAGGGCATCCCCGGCTACCTCAAGAAGGACGCCGGCGAGCCCAAGTCCGTCGGCACCATCAACAACCTCAACCTCGAAGCGATCAACGCCCTCAAGCCCGACCTGATCCTGGGCAGCCAGCTGCGCTCCGCGGACAAGTACGACGCGCTCTCGAAGATCGCCCCGACCGTCTTCTCCATCCGCCCCGGCTTCCCGTGGAAGGAGAACTACCTTCTCAACGCCGCCGCCCTCGACAAGACCGCCGAGGCCAAGGCCAAGCTCGACGCCTACCAGGCCAAGGCGGCGAAGCTCGGCGCGGACCTCGGCGAGAAGAAGCCGACCGTCACGATGCTGCGCTACATGCCGGGCAAGACCCGGCTCTACGCCGGCGCCTCCTTCATCGGCACGATCCTGAAGGACTCCGGCATCCCGCGCCCGCAGAACCAGCAGGTCGAGGACCTCGCGGTGGAGATCAGCCCGGAGCGCATGGACGAGGCCGCCGCCGACTGGATCTTCACCGGCGTCTACGGGGCCAAGGACAAGACCAAGCGCGACTCCGCCGAGGACAACCCGCTGTGGAAGGGCCTGGAGGCCGTGAAGCAGGGGCGGGCCAAGGACGTCCCGGACGAGACCTGGTACCTGGGCCTCGGCGTGACCGCCGCCGACAAGGTCCTCGACGACCTCCGCACGTTCCTGGTCAAGTAGGGGCCCGGCCCGCCCGTGATCGGGCGGGCTCGGAGCGTCTGGCCGGTCGCCACGGACGGTAGCCTTGGCCTGTGCCCCGTCTCTCTGAAGTCATCGCCGCGCTGGACGCTCTGTGGCCCCCCTCGCGGGCCGAGGAGTGGGACGCCGTCGGCACCGTCTGCGGCGACCCCGACGCCGAGGTCACCCGGGTCCTGTTCGCCGTCGACCCCGTCCAGGAGATCGTCGACGAAGCGGTGAAACTGGGTGCCGACCTGCTCGTCACCCACCACCCCCTCTACCTGCGGGGCACCACCACCGTCGCCGCCGGCACCTTCAAGGGCCGGGCCGTGCACACGCTGATCAAGAACGACATCGCGCTGCACGTCGCCCACACCAACGCCGACACCGCCGACCCCGGCGTCTCCGACGCCCTCGCCGGCGCCCTCGACCTGCGCGTCACCGGCCCGCTGGTCCCCGACCCGACCGACCCCAAGGGCCGCCGGGGCCTGGGCCGGCTCTGCGAGCTGGACCGCCCCGAGACGCTGCGCGAGTTCACCGCGCGCGTCGCCGCCTGGCTCCAGCCGACCGCGCAGGGCATCCGGGTGGCCGGTGATCCCGACGCGATGATCCGTACCGTCGCCGTCAGCGGCGGCTCCGGCGACAGCCTCTTCGCGCAGGTCCGGGCCGCCGGTGTCGACGCGTACGTCACCGCCGACCTGCGCCACCACCCGGTGTCCGAGGCCCGGGAGCAGAGCCCGCTCGCCCTCGTGGACGCCGCCCACTGGGCCACCGAATGGCCCTGGTGCGAGCAGGCCGCGGCCCAGCTCGACGCCATCTCCGAGCGCAACGGCTGGGGTCTGCGGACCCACGTCTCGCGCACGGCCACCGACCCGTGGACGGCGCACGCGCCGTCCGTGACATCCCCTTCTCACCCTGGAGCCCCCAACTGAACGCCGAGCCCGCCGACCAGATCCGACTTCTCGACGTCCAGGCCCTGGACGTCCGGCTGTCTCAGCTGACCCACAAGCGCAAGATGCTCCCCGAGCACGCCGAGGTCGACGCGCTGACCAGCGACCTCGCCCAGCAGCGCGACTTCCTCGTCGCCGCCCAGACGCAGGCCGGCGACGCCGCCCGCGAGCAGACCAAGGCCGAGCAGGACGTGGACCAGGTGCGCCAGCGCGCCGCCCGCGACCAGGCCCGCCTCGACTCGGGCGCGGGCATCTCCGCCCGCGACCTGGCCAACCTGCAGAGCGAGGTCGTCTCCCTCGCCAAGCGCCAGGGTGACCTGGAGGACGTGGTCCTGGAGGTCATGGAGCGCCTGGAGGGTGCGCAGGAGCGCGTCACCGAGCTCACCGACCGGGTCGCCTCGCTGGAGACCAAGCTCGTCGACGCCACCGCGCGCCGCGACGCCGCCACCGGTGAGATCGACGCCGAGGTCGCGGGCATCGCCAAGGACCGCGAGGTCATCGTCACCACCATGCCGGCCGCGCTGATCGCCCTGTACGAGAAGATCCGCGTGAAGCAGGGCGGCGTCGGCGCCGCCCGCCTGTCGCAGCGCCGCTGCGAGGGCTGCCGCCTGGAGCTCGACCTCGCCGAGGTCAACGAGATCAAGGCCGCCGCCCGCGACCAGGTCGTCCGGCACGAGAGCTGCGGCCGCATCCTGGTCCGCATGGCCGACTCGGGCATCTGATGCCGAAGTTCGTTGTGGAAGCCGACGGCGGCTCCCGGGGCAACCCGGGGCCCGCCGGCTACGGCTCCGTCGTCCTCGACCCGGCCACGGGCGAGACGCTGGCCGAGCGCGCGGAGTACATCGGCGTCGCGACGAACAACGTGGCCGAGTACAAGGGCCTCATCGCCGGGCTGAAGGCCGCCCGCGAACTGGACCCGGACGCGGTGGTCCTCGTACGCATGGACTCCAAGCTCGTCGTCGAGCAGATGTCGGGCCGCTGGAAGATCAAGCACCCGGACATGAAGCCGCTCGCGGCGGAGGCGGCGAAGGTCATGCCGCGCGCGCAGGTGACGTACGAGTGGATCCCGCGCGAGAAGAACAAGCACGCGGACCGGCTCGCGAACGAGGCGATGGACGCGGGCAAGCGGGGCGAGCGTTGGGAGCCCGCGAACTCCTCGGCGGCCCTGGACGCGGTCGCGTCCCCGCAGGGCCCTCCGGGTGACGCGGCGAAGGGCGCTGCGGCCGTCCGCGCCGCCCTCGCCTCCGGCGGCGGTACGCGGACCCGCGCGGGCGCTGCTGCGGGCGTGCCGGCCGGCTCCGCACCGGCCGGAGCCGACACCCTCTTCGGGGACCCGGCGGACCTCGTGGCCCCGGCCTCGGCCCCCGCTCCCGGGCCGGACCCGACCGGTACGACCGCGGGCACGGCCACCGGCACGGCCACGGCCACCGGTCCGGCGGGCGCCCCCGCGGCGGGGCAGGGCTGGGGGCCCGACATGGGCCCCCCGGCCACCTTCGTGCTGCTGCGCCACGGAGAGACCGCGCTGACCCCGCAGAAGCGGTTCTCCGGCAGCGGCGGCAGCGACCCGGAGCTCTCCGAGGCGGGCCGCCGCCAGGCTGCCGCCGTCGCGGAGTCGCTCGCTGCGCGCGGCACCATCGAGACGGTGATCAGCTCTCCGCTGCGCCGCTGCCGGGAGACCGCGCAGGCCGTCGCCGACCGGCTCGGGCTCACCGTCACGGTCGAAGAGGGGCTGCGCGAGGTCGACTTCGGGGCCTGGGAGGGGCTGACCTTCGCGGAGGCGCGCGAGCGTCACCCGGAGGACCTCCAGGCGTGGCTGGACTCCCCGAAGGCCGCCCCCACGGGCGGCGGCGAGAGCTTCGCCTCGGCCACCCGCCGGATCTCGGCGACCCGGGACCGGCTGCTCGCCGAGCACGCGGGCCGCACGGTCCTGCTGGTCTCGCACGTGACGCCGGTCAAGATCCTGGTCCGGCTGGCGCTGGGCGCCCCGCCGGAGGCGCTGTTCCGCATGGAACTTTCGGCGGCCTCCCTGTCGGCGGTCGCCTACTACGCCGACGGCAACGCCTCGGTCCGCCTCCTGAACGACACGTCCCACCTGCGCTGAGCCACCGCGCCCGGCCGCACGACAATGCCCCCCGCCCCGACCGGGCGGGGGGCATCGTCGTAATCCCCGGGCCGCGGCGCGCCGCCGGTTGGTAGAAAGAGGGGGCACGTGAAGAAGACAGTGCGAGGAGCAGGAGGAGGAGGGATCCGCCCGTGCAGCCTTACCCGTCCGGCTTCCGGTAGCACCCCCAGGAAGGCCCTGGGGTGCGACTGGAGGCTCTCCGTGTCCCGTACCGCCCACCACATCCCCGCCCCGCGCACCCCGTTCGACGCACGGCGGCGCGAGGAGCTCGACATCCTCGGCCGGCGCCCGTACGACGGTCCCTGGCGCCGGGTGGACCTGCGCAGCCTGAGGTACTCCGCCGCCGAACTCCGCACCGCGGCCGAGGAAGGCCGCCGCCCGCAGCCGCGGGAGGTCCGCCGCGCCTTCGACAGCTGGAGGTACTGCTGCGCCTTCGCGGGCTCCCTCTCGGAAGCCGCCCGCCTCGCGGAACGCGCCGCCCGCGCCCGGTCCCGTACGGCCTGCCGCACCGCGCTCCACGACCCGGAGACGCCCGTCGAGCCCTACCGGCCCCGCTACGGGGCCCACTGGGACTGCTGACCGCCACCGCGGTACGACGAAGCCCCCGGCCCCGAACGAACGGGTCAGCGGGGGCTGTTCGCCGACAGACGAGCCGGCCTGTACGCCGGGTTCTGTCACCCGGTGACCTCGCGGTCGCCGGGGAGACGGCCATCCATCTAGGACCGGCGTTGCCGCCGGCCTCGTGCGGTCTACCCGCGAACTCGGGCGGGCAGCCCTCGAACGTTCGCGCAGGGCCGTCCGAGAACGACCCCTCTTGACCTTGCTCCGGGTGGGGTTTACCTAGCCGCCTGAGTCGCCTCAGGCGCTGGTGGTCTCTTACACCACCGTTTCACCCTTACCGGGGGCCGAAGCCCCAGGCGGTCTGTTTTCTGTGGCACTGTCCCGCGGGTCACCCCGGGTGGCCGTTAGCCACCACCCTGCCCTGTGGAGCCCGGACGTTCCTCGGCGGGATCCGGGGATCCCGACGCGGCCGCCCGGCCGACTCGTCTGTCGTGCCGCCCATCGTACCGGCTGCGTCATCACGGCTTGACCTTGACGCAACGGCAGGGTTTCTACTGGAACCCATGCGGATCGGAGAGATCGCCGTGCTCGTCGGGGTCACCACCCGGGCGATCCGGCACTACCACCACGTCGGCCTGCTCCCCGAGCCGGACCGGCGCCCCAACGGCTACCGCGCCTACAGCGTGCGCGACGCCGTCCGGCTGGCCCGGGTGCGCCGGCTGACCGAGCTCGGGCTGAGCCTCGACGAGGTGCGCGACGTGCTCGCGGACGACGCGGGGCGCGAGCTGGCCGAGGTACTGGCCGAGCTCGACGCCGACCTCGCCCGCCAGCAGGCCGAACTGGCCGAGCGCAGACGGCGCCTCGCCGTCCTGCTCGCCGCCCCGCCAGGGGAGGCCGAGCCGGTCTCGCCCGCACTCGCGGAGCTGCTCGCCAAGGCTCCCGCGACGACGTCGCCGTCGGCCGCGCTCGACCGCGAGCACCTGAGCCTGCTGGACGCCTCGGGCGCCGTGGGGGAGGAGCTCTACGCCGTGCTCGGCACGGTCGCCGCCGATCCGGCCGTGCTCGCGCTGTACGAGCGGCTCGACGAGCTCGCCGACGCGGACGGGGACGATCCCCGGATCGGGCCGCTCGCCGCGGAACTGGTGGCCGCGGTGCCCGCCGAGGCGTTCGCGGCGATGGCGACGGCGACGGCGGCCACGGAGGGGACCGGCGGGCCGCAGGACGTGCCGGGCTTCCTGGAGGCCCTGCTCGCCGAGTACGCCCCGGCGCAGGCGGAGGTCGTCCGCCGGGTGATGGAGGCCTTCACGGACACGTGGGCCGCGCAGACGAAGGCGCAGACGGACGTACAGACCGACGTACAGACCGACGTGCAGACGGAAAGGGGCCGGGAATGAGCGCGATACGCGCGGCACGGATCGGGGTGGCCGCCGTGCTCCCCATGGAGCTGGCGCTGGTGGTGTGCGTGGCCGCCGGAGTGCGCCCGCCCGGCTGGGCCCTCGCCGTCGCCGAGGTGATGGTGCTGGGGGTCCTCCTCCTGGAGGCCCGCGTCCTGTACTCCCTGTACGCCGCCGCCCGCGCCCGCGGCGCCGACCCCGCCGCGGCCCGCCGCGAGGCCGTACGGGCCGTGGTGCCCGTGCCCGTACGCCGCCTCGTGCTGCACGAGCTGCGCGCGTCCGCGGCGCTGGCCCGCTGGGCGCTGCGGCGGCCGCCGCACGGGGTGCGCCCCGGAGACCACGCAGCCCCGTACACCGGACCGCAGACGGCCATGATGTACGGCCTGGTCTTCGTGTCGCTGATCGAGACGGTGGCGCTGGCCGTCCTGATCCCCTGGCCGGCCGTGCACCGGGTGGTGCTCGTCCTCGACGTGTACGGGGTGCTGCTGGTGCTGGCCCTGCACGCGGCCTGCGTGACCCGGCCGCACGTCGTACGGCCCGACGGGACCCTGCGCATCCGCTACGGAGCCCTCTTCGACCTGACCGTCCCGCCGGACGCGGTGGCCTCGGTCCGGGTGGACCGGCGCTATCCCGAGGGGCGGCTCGTCACCCTCTCCGAGGACGGGGTGCTCGACCTGATCGTCGGCAGCCAGACCACCGTCACCGTCGAACTGGCCCGCCCGCTCGCTTTCCGCCGCCCGCTCGGCGCCCGCGCCGAAGCCCGCGTCGTCCGCTTCCACGCGGACGAGCCCCGCGCGCTGGTCGCGGCACTGCGGCAGCCCGCACCCCCGTGACGGGCTGCCGCCGTGCCGACGGTGTGCGCCGAGCGTGACAAGCCGGTGCGCGCCTGTCTTGTCGAAAACGGCACGGCCGGAAAACGACGCTGCCGACGGGACGTACGAGGCGGACGGGAGTGGTGTGACGACGGGTCCTGGGACAGGCCCCGGGACACCCCCTAGCGGACCAGCCCGAAGGTGGTGGCCGCCACGGCCGCGCCCACCGCGGTGCCCGCGATGACCTGGGCGAGGGTGTGGTCCTTCAGCGCGACCCGGGACCAGCCGACGACGGCGACCAGCGGGTACGCGAGCAGCAGCCAGGGCCCGTAGGTCATGGCGAGCATGGCGACGCTCCCGGAGGAGACGGCCGCGTGCACGCTGATCTTCCAGGCGGGGGTCACGGCGAGCAGGGCCGCGAGGGTGACCAGCATGGCCGCGATCAGCGCGATCATCGTGCGGGGGGAGCCGAGGAGCGCCATCAGCAGGATGCCGGTGGCGACCGAGCCGATGATGAACACCATCACGACGATGCGCTGTTGGCGCTGGCCGACGTGCCGGTCGGCCCAGCGGCCGCGCCGGATGCCGTACTTGATGAAGGCGAGCGGGATGACGGCGGCGAACAGGCAGCCCAGGAGCCCCCAGCCGATCCCGGCGAGGCCGGCGGTGTGCCAGCCGATCAGGAGGGTGTCGGCGATGATCCAGGTCTTGGGATCGAGCCCGTCGGTGATCAGGCGGGCGGATCGGGACTCGGTGGGCTGGGTGAGCGTGGCGGTCACGCCGTGGCCTCCTGGCTGGTCGTGGTGAGGAACTCGTCGGCCACGGCGGAGTGGTAGATCCGGGCGAGCTGGATGAGGCGCAGTACTTCGGTGCCGAAGTCGAGCTCGTCGATCCCTACGGTGGCGGCGGGCTCCTGGGCGCCGCGCAGCGGCAGGACCCCGCGGGCCTTGCCCTCGCGGGCCGCCCGCATCCAGAGGGCTTCGGCCGCCGGACTCGTCGCCGGGTCGAACCCGGCCGCCAGGGCGGCGCGGTGCGCGTGCTCGCGGACGTCGTTGGCGGTGTAGGCGTCCAGGGTCAGGGCGGCGTCGCGGATCTCGATCACCCGCCGGTACAGCCGCAGCCGCGGGCTGCGCAGGAGGCCGGTCTTCAGGACGATGTCGGGGGTGACCGCGGTCAGGTCCTGCCAGAGCGGCTGGAGCTGCCGGTGGTGGCGGCCGTCCTGGACGGTGCGCCAGGCCACGCCGAAGGCGGGGATGCTGCTCCCGATCAGGATGAAGCCGATCGCCAGGTACTTCAGGGCGTCGGTGACGTTGTCGACGGCGACGTCGCTGGTGTCGTCCGTGAGGCCCGCGAGGCGGCTCGCGATGTACCCGGCCCGCAGCAGGGTGTAGAGCACGCCGACGGCGGTTCCGATGCCCATGAGGCGGACGCCGGTCCGCAGCCACAGGGCGCTGGCGTGCCGGGCGCTGCCCCAGAACAGCCAGGTGGCGGTGGCCATGGCGATGCCGAGGTAGACGACGAAGAGGAGGTAGTAGGCCGTGGCCCAGCCGTTGCCGGCGGTCTCCTCGAAGAAGTCGGTCATCTCGTGGGGCCGCGGGACGAAGAACGCGAAGAGCACCGCCATGGCCGTCATCGCGGTCAGGGCGGCGTAGTGGCGGGCCCGCAGCCGGCGGCCGGTCTCCGGGCGGGCGATGGCGACGACGAAGTCGACGACCGCGCCGGCCGCGATCATGCCGAGCCAGTGCTTGACGAGGGTGGAGAGGTTGTTGACCCCCGCCCAGTCGTCCAGAGTGCGCATCACGCCGGGGAGGCGGAGCGTCATGGAGACGGTCAGGGCGGCGAACGCCGTCCACAGGGCCCGCTGTTTGACCGACCGGACGGCCGAGGGAGCGCGCCAGAGGGTCACCGTCCAGAGCATGACCAGGATGGCGATTTCGAGGTGTTTCACTTCACGACCACGTGTTTCGAACGGGGTGCCCGAGGGCGTCATGGAGGCGTACGAGACGGTCCTCGGCCTCACTGTCACTGGAGGTCGACTGCGTCGTGTTGTAGCGGCCGGACCGCTCGTGGATGAGCGTGGCCAGGGTCTCCGCCTGCCGCTCCTGCGGGCTGGCGAACTTGCTCCGCCCCATGAGGTGCGCCAGGCGGTCGATGTCGAGGCCGAGTTCCTCGTCGATCGATTCGGTCATGCGGGCCACGTTCCGGATCCGGGCCGCCTCGGTGCGGATGATCGAGGCCACGGGCAGCTCGGGGCGGTCGATCCCGGAGACGGCCGTGTGCGTACGCGTCAGCAGGCGCTGGAAGTGCTCGGAGGCCCGGGCGATCTCCCGGTCCGACGGCTGTTCGGGGATGTCGAGTTCGGGAGCGACATGGCCGAGCAGCATGTGCGAGATCTCGTGGAGGACGATCTGGACCTTGAGGATCTCGGCCGCGACGGCGTCGTAGAAGACGAGGTCGGCGACGTCCAGTCCGAGCCAGATCCCGCAGGGCAGGGCCGGGTCGGGGGGTCCGTCGAGGGGCAGCAGGATCAGCGGCCGGCCGCGCTGCGCGGCGATCCCCTCGCAGAAGGCTTCGAGGTCGAAGGGCCGGGGGATGACGAGCCGGTCGGCGACGGCGGCGCATTCCGCGTCGGCGCGCTTCCACCAGCGCATGGTCGCCCTCCCCGCCCGTCGTCGCTCCGGTCCGCACACCCGATCGGGTTTGAGAGTAACCGGAAGCGCAGCAGGGGCTTACTGAGGGCGTATCGGTGGCCGGAATACGGCTGACAGGGCGCGGCGGGTGGCTGATTTACGCCTCAGGACTCCTTGCCGCGGCGGCGGCGGGGCTTCACATCCGGAAGCCCTTCGGCCTTCCGGAGCTGCTTGATCAAGCCGGTGACGGAACGCATGGAACCGGCGGACAGCCCGCTCAGGCGGAAGGCCGCGGCCTTGACCTGTTCGTCCTCCAGGACCTGGGCGAACTCGTCGGCCGCGGCGGCCTTGCCCATCTCCTCGCGCAGCCGCGCGATCCGCTCCTCGATCCGCTGCTCGATCGCCTGGGCGTTCTCTCCGTCGGCCAGGTATCCGACGGTGACGCCGAAGAAGTTGGCGATGGCGCGGATCGAGTCGATGCCCGGGTTCGGGTTGTTGTTCAGGCGGATGGTCTGGACCGTGCCGTGCGAGACCGAGGGGCCGGACAGCTTCTTGGTGCCCTCGGCGATCTCCTGGTACGTGTACGGACCACGGCCCGCAGGGTGGATCGTCTCGATCAAGAAGCCGAGGCGGTCACCCATGGTGTCCCGCCGGCCGGTGGGGGTCTCCTCACCCATCACCGTCACTGCTCCCGTCTCCTGCTGGATCGCATAGTTCAGTGCTAAATCATCGCCAACATTATCTACCTGCCTAGATGGCATTCGCCACACAGTGCAACGAACTGCGTCTACCCAGCTAGCGGACCCAGTGGAATGTGACCCACGCCATATTGTCCCCGGGGCGCCCCGCGGGACCTTGACAGGGCATGCGTGCGGCGGCGTATCTTCGTCCAGCCGTCTAGCGCACTAGATGGTTCGGCGCTCAACCGCTCGACGCACAGCGTCTAGCCGACTGGGCAGCCGAGCCGGTGGGTGAAGACGGAAGGGGGAGGAGCCGCAATGCCGTCACGGCGGCAGGCTCCAGGTGCAGGACCAGGGGGGTCGGAGCGCTCGCTCGCGGGCTGGGGTACGGGGGTCCCCAGCCCGGGGCGGGCGAACCGCTCGACGACGGGAGCCGACGCCTGTCGTCGGGGTCCGGCGGAATTCCAACGGGGGAGCCGCCGCCGGACGGTACGGTCCGGCGGCGACCCGGGACGCGATCCGAGGCGCGCCCCGGGTCGCGATCCGGCGGAGTCGTACGTCTAGCCGGCCAGCATCACGCTGCTGACGCGGCCCGCCATCCGGTCCAGTGCCGAACCGGGCGCCAGCCCGCCCCGCAGCAGGACGAACCGGGACGGGGGCAGCCCCGTCATCGCCTTCACCTCGCGGCTCAGGTGCGCCTGGTCGTGATAGCCGCACGCCGCCGCCACCTCCGCGGCCGCCGTTCCCGCCGCCAGCATCCGCAGCGCGTGCTGGAGCCGGAACACCCGGGCCATCGCCTTCGGGGACAGGCCCACCTGCTCGCGGAACCGCGCCCGTACGGTACGGGCGCTCCACCCCGTCGCGGCGCTCACCCGGGTCAGGGAGCGGGTGTTCGCCCAGAGCCCGGAGAGGGCTCCGTCGACCTCGGGCGCCGGGGAGGGGCCTTCGTCGAGGCGGGCGCAGAACACCGCGTCGAGCAGCGCGAACCGCTCCGTCCACGAGGGGAGCGCCTGGAGCCGTTCGCCGAGGTGGCGGCCCTGCCGTCCGAGCACCTCCACCAGGTCCACGTGGGCGTCCTCGAAGTGCCACATCGGGATGCCGAACAGCCGGTAGCAGCCCTGCGGGGTCATGTTCACCTCCAGCCCGTGCACGACCCCCGAATGCACCCCGATCGCCGGCACCGTGCGCGGGCCGCTGATCATCGCCCGGGCGGCGGGCCGTAGTCGGGCAGCGGCGAGGTCCTCCGTACGGGAGACCCACAGGCCCTCGGAGAAACTGAAGACCAGGGTCACGCAGCCGGTGGGCAGCTCCAGGCGGCGCCTCGGGGCGGTGAACTCGGTGTGGAAGCCGGTGTAGTTGATGATCAGCGGTCTCAGTGCGGCGGCCGGCGGGCGGCGGCGGGCCGATCTGCTGCCCGTGCTGCCCGTGGCGGCGGCCGGCACGGTGCATACGTCGAAGGCGTCGACCGATCCCATGTCCGGTCCCCCTCCCCGCTGTTGCGCGGCCGGTGGTACCGCGCGGTCGGCCGATGATGGCAGGCCACGGGGCGCGATGGCCAGAGCGGTCCGGCAGCGGATCCCGTCCGCCGCACCTGCCGACGGGCCGGGCCCTGATGTCAGGATGCGTGCATGACAGAGATCATCAAGGGGGGAAACCTTCCGCTCAGCGGCGAGTCGATGCGCGTCGCCGTCGTCCGCCGCGACGGCGGGCCCGGCTCGCCCGCGGTCGACGCGGCCGCGCTGCTCGTCGGGGCGGACGGCAAGGTCAGGGGCCGGGGCGACCTGGTGTTCTACAACCAGCCCGAGCACGCGGGGAGCGCCGTACGGCTGTTGGGCGACGCCCGGGGCGAGGGCGGGGTGACCGCGGACTGGCTGGAGATCGATCCCGGCCGCGTCGAGCCCTGCGTGGAGCGGATCGTGGTCGCGGCGTCCTGTGACGGCGGGACCTTCGCGGAGGTCGAGGACCTGTACCTGCGGGCGGTCGGCGCGGCCACGGGGGAGCAGCTCGCGCTGTACGCCGTGGAGGGGGCGACGACGGAGACCGCGATCCTGCTCGGCGAGTTCTACCGCAGGGACGGGGGATGGAAGTTCCGCGCGGTGGGACAGGGCTACGCGTCCGGGCTGCCGGGCCTGGCCACCGACTTCGGCTTCACGGTGCCGGACGAGGAGCCCGCCGCCCCGGCCGCGTTCCCCGACCGTCTCCCGCTCCCGCCGCCGCTGCCGGGCCCGGCAAGGCCGGCAGCGGCGCCGCCGGCTTTCCCGTCGCCGTCACCGCCGTCACCGCCTTCACCCCTGCCGGCGCCCGGCTCCCCGCAGCCGGCTGCCGGACCTCCGCAGCCCCAGGTCGTCCTCAAGACCGCGGGCGCGGCGCCGGTCCCGGTCGCGCCGGTCTCCGTCGCGCCGGACCTGGTGCCGGAGGGGCGGCTCAACGCGCTCCCCTTCGAGTTCGGGAAGGAGTTCCCGCCGATCCGCCGGTCCGGCCTGGGCCCCGGCATCGTGGAGGTAGACACCCCGTTCCCGCGCGGCTTCGTGGTGGTCGACGTGGTCAAGGAGGGGGTCGGGTACGTGAACGTCGCCCTCCTGAAGCCCGAGGGCCGCAGGAAGACGGAGATCATGGCCAGCCGGATCGACGATCTCTCCGGCCGGACCGTCTTCCGCAACCTGGGCGACCTTCCGCTGCGGCTGGAGGTGGACACGCGGTGCGCGTGGACGCTCACCTTGCGGCCCGTGACGGTCGTACCCGAGCTCGTCGACAGGGTCGAGGGGCACGGGCCGGACGTACTGGCCCACAGTCACCACCTCCTCGACATCAAGGTCAGGAACCTCGGGAAGGAGGAGGAGCGGGGCCGCATGGAGGTGCACGCCGTCCGGAACAACGACAACCGCGAACGCGTCTTCCACCGCCCGGACCGCGGCCGCGGGGTCGCCACGCTCCCCCTGAGCCCGCGCCTCCTGATCATCGACGCTCCCGGCCCCTGGTCCATCGAACCCACGGAACTGAACGCCGTCAGCTTCTGGCTCCGCAACCGCTGACGACAGGGGCGGGGCGCGCTCCGACGACGCCCCGCCCTACGCCGGCTAGGCCGGCGCGAAGAGCACCTTCGCCCGCCCCGGGTCCGCCTCCGTCAGCCGGACCCGGATCCGCTCGCCCAGCGGGAGCTCCCGCGCCGTGGACTCCACGCGGCCGATCACCGCCGGCTCCTCCAGGTGGACCGTGCCGACCAGCGGCTCCCGGTCCTTGACGT
Organism: Streptomyces sp. NPDC056883; assembly: GCF_042788835.1. Taxonomy (NCBI): domain Bacteria; kingdom Bacillati; phylum Actinomycetota; class Actinomycetes; order Kitasatosporales; family Streptomycetaceae; genus Streptomyces; species Streptomyces sp. NPDC056883. The sequence goes on from NZ_JBHUBS010000004.1 coordinate 408,305, forward strand.
CGATGACCGTCGCCTCGAAGGTCTCCCCGACGCGGTCCTTGAGCAGCGCCGCCTCCACCAGGTCCACGGACTCCCGCTCCGCCGAGTTCGCCAGCCGGGTCCCGTCCGACATCTCCTTCGGCAGGGCGTCGAGCGCCTCCAGCGCCCACCCGGGGGGTTCGGTCCCGGCGACGGCCGCCACGCACAGCTCGCCCGTGTACCGGTCGACGAGCCGGCGCAGCGGCGCGGTGCAGTGGGCGTACGGGGCCGCGACCGCGGCGTGCAGGACGGGGTCCGGGGTCCGGCCGCCGGTGAAGACGGTGTAGCCGGCGCCGCGCAGCAGGGCCGTGCACTCCTGGAGGAAGGCCGCGTGGGCGGGCCGGTGCGGATCGAGCCCGCGCACGAGCTCCGCGTACGGGACGTGGTGCGGCCACTCGATCCGCAGGGCCTTCGCCGCCCGGCGCAGCCGCCCGACGGCTCCGTCGGGGGCGGTCGGCAGGGTCCGTAGGATCCCGGTCCCGGCGGTGAGCATCAGCTCGGCGGCCGCCATGCCGGTCATCAGGGAGATCTGCGCGTTCCAGCCGTCGGCCGGCAGCGGAGCCCGGTAGGCCAGGCTGTACGAGCCCTCGTGCTCGACGATCTCCTGCTCGGGCACGTTCAGCGAGATCCCCCCGCGCTCCGCCTCCAAGGCCTCGCGCAGCCGTCCGATGTCCTTCAGCAGGGCCAGCGGCTCCTCGGCGGTGCCGCCGTCGATGGACTTCTGCACGCCGTCGTAGTCGAGCTTGGCCCGGCTGCGCACGAGCGCACGCCGCACCTCGGTCCCCTCCACCCGCCCCTCGGCGTCCAGGTCGAGCCGCCACAGCAGGGCCGGGCAGGTCTGGTCGGGGAGCAGGCTGGCCGCGCCCTCCGAGAGCACGGCCGGGTGCAGGGGGACCTTCTCGTCGGGGAAGTAGAGGGTGGTGACCCGGCGGTGGGCCTCGGCGTCGAGGGCGCCTCCGGGAGTGACGTAGGCGGCGACGTCGGCAATGGCGTAGTGGACCCGGTAGCCGCCGGAGGGGCGCTTCGCCAGGTGCATGGCCTGGTCCAGATCGCGCGAGGTCGGCGGATCGATCGTGAAGAAGGGGATGTCGGTGGCGTCGAAGTCCGGCAGGCGGGGGCTGCGCACCGCCCGTTCGGCCTCGGCGAGTACGGGTGCCGGGAACTCCTCCGGCACCTCCAGCTTCGTCCGCAGTTCACGCAGCGCGGCCCGCAGAGCAGCCCCGTCTGCGCCGGTCATGATCATATGACGGCGTGGCATGAGCCGAGCCTATGGCCGGTGGGCCCGGGCGGCGCGGCGAGCCGTCTACCCTGGTCGGGGGCCGCACCCCCGCCGCTGTGCCATGCCCGTCCGAAGGAGATCCACCGTGCTCGTGCTGCTGCCGCCGTCCGAAGGAAAGGCCGCCGGCGGCTCCGGCGCACCGCTGAAGCCGGAGACGCTCTCGCTGCCGGGGCTGGCCGCGGCCCGCGCCGCGGTGCTGGAGGAGCTGGTCGAGCTGTGCGTGGGCGACGAGCCGAAGGCCCGCGAGGTGCTCGGCCTGAGCGAGGGCCTGCGCGGTGAGGTCGCCAAGAACGCCGAGCTGCGGACGGCGGTCGCCCGCCCGGCCGGGGAGATCTATACGGGCGTCCTGTACGACGCGCTGGGCCTGTCGACCCTCTCGCCGGCGGCGGCGTCCCTGGCCAAGGAATCCCTGCTGGTCTTCTCGGGCCTGTGGGGAGCGGTCGGTATCGCGGACCGCATCCCCTCCTACCGCTGCTCGATGGGCGTGAAGCTGCCGGGGCTGGGGGCGCTGGGCGCGTTCTGGCGCGAACCGATGGCCTCGGTGATGCCGGAGGCGGCGGGACAGGGCCTGGTCCTGGACCTGCGGTCCTCGGCGTACGCCTCCGCGTGGAAGCCGAAGGGGGAGGTGGCGGGGCGCACGGCCACGGTCCGGGTCCTGCACTCCCAGATGGTCGACGGGGTGGAGAAGCGGTCGGTGGTGAGCCACTTCAACAAGGCCACCAAGGGCCGCCTGGTCCGCGACCTCCTGTCGGCGGGCGCGGTCCCCGCGTCCCCGGCGGAACTGGTGACGGCCCTGCGCGACCTGGGCTTCACGGTGGAGGCCGAGGCCCCCGCAAAGCCGGGCAAGGCCTGGTCGCTCGACGTGGTCGTCACCCAGATCCACTGATCGGAGCGGATGGGTCTTTTCAGCCGTCCGGCGTTTGAGGACCGGGGTCTGGGGCGGAGCCCCAGGGCGGGTCCGGGCAGCGCCCGGGGAACGGGCGAAGGGCGGGTAGGGGAACTCCCCCCGCGCAGGGGCCGGAGCAAGGTGCGGCGCCGTTGCCGGGGGCCGGCCCCCGGACCCCCGCGCCTCAAACGCCGGCGAGGCTGAACGCGCGCGTCAAACGCCGGCGAGCCGGAATGCGCTCAGCGGCCCAGGGGCCAGGCAACCGTGGCGGGGGCGCGGTCCGAGGCGCCGGCGTAGGTGGCGCACGCGTCCGTGAGGGTTTCCAGCAGGGTCAGCGGATCGACGAGCGGATGCTCCATGCCGCGGAGCCAGGTCACCGCGAGGTCCCCCGGCAGTGCGGCCGGCGGTACCAGGACGTAGCTGCCCCGGCAGTGCCAGCGCAGTCCGGGGTGCTCGTCCATCGTCTCGGGGTGGCAGTCCAGTTCGCAGGGCCACCACTCGTCCTCGTCCTCGGGCGTACCCCGGGTCGCGGTGAAGAAGAGCATCCGGGCCTGGTCGCCCGTACCGCCGGACTCGGCGACCGGGCCGACCTCGATGCCGGCGGCCAGCAGGCGTTCCAGCGCGCTGTGACCGGCTTCCAGGGGGACGTCCAGGACGTCGTGGACCATGCCCGTCGCGGTGATGAAGTTGGCCGCGGGCTGGTTGCGGGCCCAGCGTTCGATCTGCGCGCGGTCCGTCGTGGACTGCGTCTGCCAGGCGAAGGAGATGGGGTGTCGCGCGGGCGTCGGACAGCCGATCCGGTCGCACGAACACCGATAACCGGCCGGATGTGCGGCGGGTGAGATCGGCAGACCCGCCGCGGCGACGGCCAGCAGCAGGGCTTCGCGTTCTCGTGCGGGGTCCTCGGCGTCGGGTTTGGGCTTGCGGCGCAGCCACTGGGAAATCCTGCTCTGCTCGCCGCGTGTGACGCGGCCCGACTCAGACCCCATCTATCCCCTCACCTACACCGTTGCCCCGGCAGACCCTCACATGTTCCCACCATCCTGGTCGCCGGGTGACCGCACCCCCCGACCAGGGCTCCCACATAACCACAGAAATCGGCCATATGTTCTCGGCCGTCAGAGGGTCATGACTTATCCCACCCCGCCCCGGCCCCGCCCAGCACCGCGTCCACCAGCGCCTCCGCGTACGCGTGCGTGAGCGGCGCCGTGCGCATCAGCCAGCGGTACGTCAGCGGTCCGACCAGCATCTCCACGGTCAGCCGCAGGTCGGTGTCCGGCGGGAGCTGCCCGGCCTCGCGGGCCGACCGCAACCGCTCCTCGTACAGCGCGAGCTGGGGTTCGAGCAGCCGCTCGGTGAAGCGCGCCCCGAGTTCGGGATCGGTGGCGCCGGCCGCCGTCAGGGCGCGTACGGGGGCCGCGTACCGCTCGTCGGCGAACTCGTCCACCGTCGCCCGCATGACGGACTTCAGGTCGGCGGCCAGGTCCCCGGTGTCGGGGAAGCCCCACGCCCCCTCGGGCTGCGCGTCCCCGGCGAGCGCGAGCGAGGCGTCCAGCAGGACCGCGGCCTTCGACGACCACCAGCGGTAGATGGTCTGCTTGCCGACTCCGGCGCGGGCGGCGATGGCCTCGATGGTCAACTTGTTGTAGCCGACCTCCCCCACCAGATCGAGCGCCGCGTCCAGGACGGCCCGCCGCGAGCGGTCGCTGCGACGCGTGGCGTCCGGGGACCGGGGGGCGGCGGCGGGGCCGGTGCCGGTGCCGGCTTCGGCGTCGGGAGCAGGGAGGGGGCTGGAGCTCATTTCGGCAATTTATCAACCGTGAACCGCTCGTCTTTCAGCCGTTCGGAAAACCACCCAATCAGTTCACTGCGCGGTTCCCGCCGAGGAGAGACGATTCTCTTCTCATCACCGTGAGGAGCCTTCATTGCGCAGAGACGCCACACCCCGGCGCTACCTGATGTGCCCACCCGCGCACTTCAAGGTCACGTACTCCATCAACCCGTGGATGGACCCCACGAAACCGGTGGACCTGCCCCTGGCCATGGCCCAGTGGGAGGACCTCCGCGACCGTTACCGGGCCCTCGGCCACACCGTCGAGACCCTCGAACCCGACCGCGGACTGCCCGACATGGTCTTCGCGGCGAACGGCGCCCTCGTCGTCGACGGCCGGGTGCTGGGCGCGCGGTTCGCCTACCCCGAGCGGGCCGCCGAGGCGGAGATCCACCTCGACTGGTTCCGTGGCCACGGCTTCCAGGACGTCCACGAGCCGTCCCACGTCAACGAGGGCGAGGGTGACTTCGCCGTCACCGCCACCTACATCCTGGCCGGCCGGGGCTTCCGCTCCAGCCCGCTCTCGCACGACGAGGCCCAGGAGTTCTTCGGCCGGCCGGTCATCGGTCTCGACCTCGTCGACCCGCGCTACTACCACCTGGACACGGCCCTGTCCGTGCTCGACGGCGACGAGGTCATGTACTACCCGGAGGCCTTCTCCGAGGGCAGCCGTGCGGTCCTGCGCCGGCTCTTCCCCGACGCGCTGATCGCGCAGGCCGAGGACGCGGCCGCCCTCGGGCTCAACGCGGTCTCGGACGGCCGGCACGTGCTGCTCCCGCAGGAGGCGGCCGGGCTCTTCGCACCCCTGCGGGCGCGGGGGTTCGAGCCGGTCCCGATGGATCTGGGGGAGCTGCTCAAGGGCGGCGGCAGCGTGAAGTGCTGCACGCAGGAGCTGAGGCCCTAGCCGGGGGCGGGTTCCGACGGGCCCGGGCCCCGGCCGGCTCGGGCCCTGCGGGCTTCAAGGGTTCAGGCTGGGGCCCCCGGCTCAGGACTCCTGCGGGGGCGGCCACTCCTGGCCCCAGTCGGCGTTCCGCGCGGCCTTGTACAGGTCGCCGTGGCGCTTGGTCACGTTGACCCGGGTCTGGCCCTCGGTCTCGGGTCCGCACAGCTCCAGCTGGACCAGCCCCTTCCGGATCTGCGGCCTGCGCGTGATCCGGGAGGCGGCCGGCTCCACCGGGAAGCGGGTGGCGGCCACGTAGCTGAACTTCTCGTCCTCGTAGGAGAGGGAGCCGCCCTTGACCTGGCGGTGCAGCGAGGACCGGCTGACCCGGGCCGAGAAGTGGCACCAGTCCTTGCCGACCTCGATGGGGCAGGTCCCGTCGTGCGGGCACGGGGCGGCGACCTGCAGCCCGGCCTCGATCAGCTGGTCGCGGGCCTCGCGGATGCGCAGGTATCCCTCGGGGGTGCCCGGCTCGACCACCACCACGGCCTGACCGGCGCGTGCCGCCTCGGCGACCACCTCGCGGCGGGCCTCCGGGGTCAGTTCGCCCAGGACGTACGAGACCGTCACCAGGTCCGCCCCGGGGAGCGTCATCCCGGCCCCGATGATGCTCTGCCGCCACTCGGCGGCCCGCAGCGCGGGGGAGGAGGAGGCCGCGGCCAGCTCCTTGCCGAGCACCAGCGCCGGATCCGCCCAGTCCAGTACGACCGTCTCGCGCGGCCCGCCCCAGGTGGCGTCCGTGGCCCAGGCCGCCGCGCCGGTGCCGCCGCCCACGTCCACGTGCGAGGCCGGGGACCAGTCCGGGGCCGCCTCGGCGAGCCCGTCCAGGGCGGACCGTACGGCCTCGAAGGTGGCGGGCATCCGGTACGCCGCGTACGCGGCCACGTCGGAGCGGTTGCGCAGGACGGGGGCGTTGGTCGGGATCGTGCCGCGGTAGTTGGCGATCAGCCGCTCCACGGCGGCCGTGGCCTGCTTCTGCGGGAGGCCTTCGAGCAGCCCGGCGAGGGCGCTGCGCAGGGTTTCGGCGGTGGTGGTGGCGGTGTCGTTCACCCGCCAAGTTTACGGGGGCCGGGGGCCGGGGGCCGGGGGCGGGGGGGGGGGGGGGAGGGGGGAGGAAGAGAACGGACCCCCCCCC
>NZ_JBHUBS010000004.1:414403-429191 GCF_042788835.1 Streptomyces sp. NPDC056883
AGGGAGGAAAAGGAGAAGGAAAAGGAGAAGAGAGAGGAGGGAAGAGGGGGGGGGGGGGGGGGGGGGGGGGGGGGGAGGGGGGGGGGGGGGGGGGGGGGGGGGGGGGGGGGGGGGGGGGGGGGGGGGGGGGGGGGGGGGGGGGGGGGGGGTGCCCCCCCCCCCCCCCCCCCCCCCCCGGCCGGTCAGGTCGCCGTCGGCGCCGTCGCCGTCGGCCGTCCGGCGCGCCTGGGGCGGCACAGGGCGGCGAAGCAGAGGACCGCCAGGAAGGAGCAGGTCGCCTGGACCAGGGCCATCGGTACAGCCGTGTCCTCGCCCGCGATGCCGACCAGCGGCGAGGCCACGGCTCCGACCAGGAAGGAGGAGGTGCCGAGCAGGGCGGAGGCCGAGCCGGCCGCGTGCGGGGCGCGCATCAGGGCCTGCGCGTTGGTGTTGGGCAGCACCAGGCCCATCGCGGACATCAGGACGAACAGCCCGGCGCAGATCGCGAAGAGCCCGACCTCGCCGAAGACCCCGGCGGTCATGAGGAGCAGGGCGACCGAGGCCGCCGCGATGACCGCGAGCCCGTACCCCAGGACCTTGTCCAGGCTGACCCGGCCGACGAGCAGCTTGCCGTTGATCTGGCCGACCGCGATCAGGCCGAGGGAGTTGACGCCGAACAGCAGGCTGAAGGTCTGGGCCGAAGCACCGTAGATCTCCTGCACGACGAACGGCGAGGCGGAGATGTACGCGAACAGCGCCGCGAAGGCGAAGCCGCCGGCCAGCGTGTAGCCGGCGAAGACCCGGTCGGCGAACAGCCCGCGCATGGTCCGCAGCGCGGCGCCGACGCCGCCGGTCTGGCGCCCCTCGGGCGGCAGCGTCTCGCCGAGCTTCCGCCAGACCAGGAGGGTCAGCAGGGCCCCCACGACGGTGAGGACGACGAACACCCCGCGCCAGTCGGCGAAGCGCAGCACCTGGCCGCCGATGAGCGGGGCGATGATCGGCGCCACGCCGGATATGAGCATCAGGGTGGAGAAGAACCGGGCCATGTCGACCCCGTCGTACAGATCGCGCACGACGGCCCGCGCGATCACGATCGCGGCCGCGCCGGCCAGGCCCTGGAGCAGCCGGAAGGCGATCAGCAGCTCGACGGTCGGGGCGAAGGCGCAGATGGCCGTGGCGAGGACGTAGACGACCATGCCGATGAGCAGGGGGCGACGGCGGCCCCATTTGTCGCTCATCGGGCCGATCACCAGCTGGCCGAGGGCCATGCCGGCGAGGCAGGCGGTGAGGGTGAGCTGGACGGTCGCGGCCGGGCTGTTCAGGGCCGTGGTCACCGTCGGCAGGGCCGGCAGGTACATGTCCATCGACAGCGGGGGCAGTGCGGTGAGCCCGCCGAGGATGAAGGTGACGAGCAGTCCCGTCCGGCGGGCGGCCGTCAGGGGTGCGGTGAGGGAGGGGGAGACGGGGGTAGGGGAGGGGTTCGAGGGCGACTCGTCCTTCGAGGGTGCGGTGTTCGAGGGCGCTGCCGCGGGGCCTCTCTCCGACATGCGGACACTCCAGTCTTATCGTCATTTCTCAGCACCCCTGCCGCCCCATGCTCTCAGCAATCGGAACGTTCCGGGACGGGAGCCGCATGTGACGTAGCCTGCGGCCCCATGAACGCACGTGTGAAGCAGATCGCCGTAGTGACCGGAGCCGGATCCGGGATCGGCCGTTCCGTGGCCCTCACCCTCGCCGCCGCCGGATGGGCCGTGGCGGCGGCCGGCCGCAGGAGCGGGCCGCTGGAAGAGACCGCCGAGGCCGCCAGGGCCGCCCACCCGGACGCCGAAGTGCTGTGCGTCCCGGCCGACGTGAGCGATCCGGACGCCGTGGCGTCGCTGTTCGAGACCGTCCGCGAGCACTACGGGCGGGTCGACCTGCTCTTCAACAACGCCGGCACCTTCGGCCCGGCCGGAGTCGCGCTGGAGGACATCTCCTACGAGGCCTGGCGCTCGGTGGTCGACGTCAACCTCACCGGCTCCTTCCTCTGCGCGCAGGCGGCCTTCCGGGTGATGAAGGCCCAGGACCCGCAGGGCGGCCGCATCATCAACAACGGCTCCATCTCCGCGCACGTGCCACGGCCGAACTCGATCGCGTACACCGCGACCAAGCACGCCATGACCGGCCTGACGAAGTCCCTGTCGCTGGACGGGCGCCCGTACGGGATCGCGTGCGGGCAGATCGACATCGGCAACGCGGCCACCGAGATGACCGAGCGGATGCAGACCGGGATCATGCAGGCCAACGGACAGCTCGCGGTGGAGCCCGTCATGGACGCGTCCGACGTGGCGCGCACCGTGCTGCACATGGCGGAGCTCCCGCTCGGGGCGAACGTGCAGTTCGCGACGGTGATGGCGACGGCGATGCCGTACATCGGGCGCGGCTGAGGGTTCCCGGTCCGGGGAATGATCTTCGCGGTTCGGGAGTTGAGCCGGTCATGACGAACGAAGTACTGCGCTACACCGCGTTCTCCGACGACCCGGCCGGCGGCAACCCCGCCGGCGTCGTCATCGACGCCGCCGGCCTCGACGAGGCCGCCATGCTGAAGATCGCCGCCGACCTGGGCTACAGCGAGACGGCCTTCCTCACCGCCCCGCCCGAGGGCCTGGGCGGCGAGGAGGGCCGGGCCTTCACCGTGCGCTACTTCAGCCCCAAGGTGGAGGTCCCCTTCTGCGGGCACGCCACCGTGGCCACCGCCGTGGCGCTGGGCGAGCGGCTCGGCCCGGGCGAGCTGCTCTTCGCGACCCGCGCGGGCACGGTGCCGGTGTCGGTGACCCGGCAGGACGGGGCCGGCGGCCTGCGCGCCACCCTGACCAGCGTCGAGCCGCACACCGAGGACCTGGACCCGGCCGACCTCGCCGAGGCCCTGGCCGCGCTGAACTGGCCGGCCGCCGACCTGGACCCGGCGTTCCCGCCGCGGATCGCCTACGCCGGTGCCCGCCACCTGGTGCTCGGCGCCGCCACCCGGGCCCGGCTCGCGGACCTCGACTACGACTTCGCCCGGCTGGAGGCGCTGATGCGCCGCCTCGACCTGGTCACCGCGCAGCTCGTGTACCGGGCGGGTCCGGCGGAGTTCCACGTACGCAACCCCTTCCCGGTCGGCGGAGTCGTCGAGGACCCGGCGACCGGCGCCGCCGCGGCCGCCTTCGGGGCGTACGCGCGCGAGCTCGGCCTCGTCCCGGCCGACGCCGTCCTGACCCTCCACCAGGGCGAGGACATGGGCCGCCCCGGCGTCCTGACGGTCGAGCTCCGATCCGGCGACTCCCGGGTCCGGGTGGGCGGCGCGGGGGCGCTGATTCCGTAATGCGGAGCGAGGGGTCCATCGAGGGGGCCATCGAGGAGTACGCAGTGCTGCCCTCCGGGCTCGCCGAGCAGGTGGCGGCCCTGGAGGCGCAGGCATGGCCCGGGTCGTCCCCCGGGCACGACCCGGCGCTCGCCCCGCGCGCGGTCCTGCTCCTGGACGCCGACGGACGGGTCGCCGCCAGCCTGGCGCTGCTCCACAAGCCGGTCCGGCTCGCGGACGGGCGTACGTACCGCGCGGCCGGGCTGAGCGGCGTGGTGACCCGGGCCGACGTACGGGGCCGCGGGTACGGGGGCCGGCTGGTCGCGGCCGTCCGCGCCCGGCTCGCCGCCGATCCGGGGGTGGACCTGGCGCTGTTCAGCTGCGACCGGGAGCTGGTCCCGTTCTACGAGGCGGCCGGGTTCGAGGTGCTGCCCGGCACGGTCCTGGTCGGCGGCACCCCGGCGGACCCCCTCGCCACGGACGCCCCGGGCCTCGACAAGACGGTGCTCGGGGCGTTCCCCACCGGCGCCGCGGACGACGAAGGCCGCGCGGACCGGGTCCGCGCGGCCTTCACCGGCATCCGCGTCCCCCTCTACCCGGGGACGATCGACAGGCTGTGGTGAGTCAGGAGCTGCTCGGCTCCGACTCCGGCTTCGGTTCCGCCTTCGGCTTGGTGCGGCTGCCCGGAGCCTGCGCCAGGAACAGGGCGAGCACCGGGACCAGGTACAGGGCCCACACGATGACCTGGAGCACGGTCGGGTCCGGCTGGAAGTTGAGGGTGCCCTTGAGCAGGGTCCCGTACCAGCTGTCCGGCGGGATCGCCGAGCTGATGTCGAAGGCCTTGTTGGTCAGCCCCGGCAGGAAGTCGGCTTCCTGGAGGTCGTGGACGCCGTACGCGAGCACGCCCGCGGCGACCACGACCAGCATGGCGCCGGTCCACGTGAAGAACTTCGACAGGTTGATCTTCAGCGCGCCCCGGTAGAACAGCCAGCCCAGCAGGATCGACGACCCGATGCCGAGCAGCACGCCGATCAGCGGGCCCGCGCCGTCACCGGCCGCGTGCACCGAGCGCCACACGAACAGCGAGGTCTCCAGGCCCTCCCGGCCGACGGCCAGGAACGCCGTCGCCACCAGGGCACCGGTGCCCATCGCGAGCGCCGCGTCGAGCTTGCCGTGGAGCTCGGCCTTCAGGTGCCGCGCGGTGCGCTTCATCCAGAAGACCATCCAGGTGACCAGACCGACCGCGACGATCGACAGGGTGCCGCCGATCGCCTCCTGCGCCTTGAAGGTCAGTTCCTGCGTGCCGAACTCGAGGCCCGCGCCGAAGGCCAGGGACAGGGCGGCGGCCAGGCCGACGCCCAGCCACAGCGGCGCCAGCTTGTCCTTGTTCCCGGTCTTGACCAGGTAGGCGATGAGGATGCAGACGACGAGGCTGGCTTCCAGCCCCTCGCGCAGCCCGATCAGATAGTTGCTGAACACTTCGGTTCTCCCGGTCCCTTACGCGAACAGCGTCCGGCCCCACCAGTCGTCCTTGTCGCGGACGCCCGGCGGGACGGCGAAGACGGCCGAACCCACGTGCTGGATGTATTCGTTGAGGACGTCGGACTTCGCCAGCTGGCGCTGGATCGGCACGAAGCCCGTGCGCACGTCGCGCTGGTAGGCGAGGAAGAACAGGCCCGCGTCGAGGCGGCCCAGCCCGTCCGTGCCGTCGGTGAAGGAGTAGCCGCGGCGCAGGATCGTCGCACCGTTGTTGCTGTCCGGGTGCGCGAGGCGGACGTGCGCCTCCGGCTTCATCGCCTTCAGGAACGGCTCGTCGCGCTCCTTGGACTTGCCCACGGGGGCACCCTCGCCCTTGTCGCGGCCGAAGATGTCCTCCTGCTCGCCCAGGGGCGTGCGGTCCCACGTCTCGATGTTCATCCGGATCCGGCGCGCCACGAGGTACGAGCCACCGGTCAGCCAGTCGCTGCCGTCGCCGGCGCCGACCCACACGTGCTTCTCCAGGGCGGCCTTGTCGGTGCCCGCGATGTTCCGGGTGCCGTCCTTGAAGCCCATCATGTTGCGCGGGGTCTGCTCGTCGGGCGTGGTCGACGAGGTCTTGCCGAAGCCCAGCTGCGACCAGCGCACCGCCGTCTTGCCGAAGCCGATGCGGGCGAGCTGGCGGATGGCGTGCACCGCGACCTGCGGATCGTCGGCGCAGGCCTGCACGCACAGGTCGCCGCCGGAGCGGGCCGGGTCGAGGTTGTCGCCGGGGAAGAGCTCCAGGTCGATCAGGGCGCCGGGGCGCTTGCCCTCCAGGCCGAAGCGGCCCTTGGCGAACAGGCCCGGCCCGAAACCGATGGTCAGGGTGAGGCGGGAGGCCTTCAGGCCCAGCGCCTCGCCCGTGTCGTCCGGCGGGGCCTCCGGGAGACCGCCGTAGCCGCCCTCGCCGACCGGCTGGCCGGCCGTCATCAGCCGGGCGGCCGCGGTCCAGTCCTTCAGGAGCTGGATCAGCTCGCCGCGGTCCTTCGTCTTCACGTCGAAGGCCGCGAAGTGCAGGCGGTCCTGGACGGCACTGGCGATACCGGCCTGGTGCTCACCGTGGAACGGCACGGCCGCGCCGGCCGAGGCCGCCGAGACCATGTCGGGGCCCGAGCCCAGGGCGATGGCCGTACCGCCGGCCGCCGCCGCGCCGAGCGCGAGGCCCGCGCCGCCCCAGCCGAGGACGGCCCGGCGCGAGGGCGCACCCGCGCCCGGCTGCTGCTCCGACGCGGCTTCGGGCGCGCCCTGTGCCTCGTCCTGCACGGGCTCCTGCCCGGACACCGACTCGCTCATGTGAGGATCTCCCGCCTGCTCTGCTGTTCCGGAGTTACTTCGCGACCGCGGCGGCGAGCTTCGAGAGCGGCTCGGCCAGCGCGTTGACGCCGTCGGAGAGCTCCTTGCGCTCGGCCTCGCCGACCTTGTCGTACGAGACGAACTCGTACGCGGCCTTGTTCGGGCGGTACTTCTCCAGCAGGTTGTTCAGCGCGGCGAACTGCTTGTCCAGCTCGGCGGTGAGCGCCGGGTCCGTCTTCGAGGTGACCGGCTTGAGCAGCTCGTACGCCTTCTCCGCGCCCTCGACGTTGGCCTTGAAGTCGACCAGGTCGGTGTGGCTGTAGCGCTCTTCCTCGCCCGTCACCTTGCCGGTGGCGACCTCGTCGAGGAGCTCCTTGGCACCGTTCGCCATCGAGGTGGGGGTGATCTCCGCCTCGCCGACCTTCTTCTGCCACACGGCCAGGTCGGCCATCAGGGTCTCGGCGAGCTTCTTGTCGTTGTCGTCGATCTTGTTGCCCTCGAAGAGGGACTTCTCCAGCTTGTGCCAGCCGGTCCAGTCCTTCTCCGGGTCCTGGCCGGCCTCCAGGCCGTCCTCGCGGACGTCGACCTTCGGGTCGATGTCACCGAAGGACTCGGCGACCGGCTCGGTGCGCTCCCAGCCGATGCGCGAGGGGGCGTACGCCTTCTTCGCGGCCTCGACGTCGCCGGCCTTGACCGCGTCCGCGAAGACCTGCGCCTTGGGGATGGTCTCGTCGGCCTGCTCCTGCACGTACTTGCGGTACGCGGCGACCGCGGCGTCGGCCTCGGGGCTGCGCTTCTCCGTGCCGCCCGAGCCGGTGGCCTTGACGCTCTGGCGGATGCCGTCGCCCTTCATGCCGGGCTTGCAGGCGATCTCGTAGTCGCCCGCCTTGAGCTCGGCGGTGATGGTGGCCTTGGTGCCGGGGCCGATGTTCTCGCGCTCGGCGACGATGCGGTCGTCGGGGAAGAGGACGTAGAGCTCGGTGACCTTGGAGCCCTTGTTCTCGACCTCGAAGGCGACCTTGCCCGCGGGGAACTCCTTCGTGGAGACCTCGCAGGCCGTGTCGGAGGCCGCCACCTTGATGGTGCCGTCGCCGGACGCGTCGCTCTTCTCGGAGCAGCCGGTGACCGCGGTGAGGGCGGCCACGACGGCGGCCGCGGTGACGACGGTGAGGCGGACGGGGCGCATAGGGGGCTCCTGGCAGTCTGGCGTTCGGCAGACGACCGCCCCGATCGGGTGGGGGCAGCCGGTGAGGCGGACCTAACTTAACCGAGGCTTACCTGACCCATACCCGCACGTCCAGTGATTCAGCCCACACCTTCGGGCACCGGACACGGGGCCGTCACGGGTGCCCCACGCCGGCCCCATGGCCGGGTCAAGCGGAGGTCAAGCCCAGCTGACCGTTCCGTACTGCGGAATGCTCTCCTCCGGGCTGCTCCGGCCCGCCGTCCCGTACGGGGACCACCAGCGGCGCCCCGGTGCGCGGGTGCGGGAGCACCTCCACCGGCTGGCGGTAGACCCGGCTCAGCAGCCCGTCCTCGAACACCTCCGCGGGCGGGCCGTCCACCGCGATCCGGCCGTCGTGCAGGACGGCGACCCGGTCCGCGTACGCCGCCGCCAGCCCCAGGTCGTGCAGGACCACCACGACCCCGTCCCCGGCGGCCGCCCGGTCCCGGCAGATCCGCAGCACCAGCTCCTGGTGGCGCAGGTCGAGCGCCGCCGTCGGTTCGTCGAGCAGCAGCAGCGGGGCCCCCTGGGCCAGGACGCGGGCCAGCGCGACCCGGGCCCGCTCGCCGCCGGAGAGCCCCGAGAACGGGCGGGCCGCGAAGCCCGTCACCTCGGTGGCGGCCATGGCGGCGGCCACCGCCTCCTCGTCGCCGTCGGCCGTCCCGGTGCCCGCCCAGGGGGCACGGCCCATCCGTACGACGTCCTCCACGGGAAAAGGGAAGGCCAGTTCGGCCGACTGGGGGAGCACCGCCCGGCGCAGGGCCAGCTCGGGAGCCGGCCAGCCGCCCACCGGGCGCCCGTCGATCCGCACCTCCCCGGAGGCGGCCGGCAGGTCCCCGGACAGGGCCGCCAGCAGGGTGGACTTGCCCGCGCCGTTCGGCCCGACCAGGGCCAGCACCTCCCCGGCCCGCACGGTCAGCCTGATCCCGGCGAGCACCTCGCGCCCGCCGAGCCGTACGCGCAGGTCCGTGACCTCGGCGAGCGGCGCGCCGGGGGCCGGCCGGGCGGGAACGGTGCGCTTGCCGCCGCGGAGGCGGGGGAGCAGTGCGGCGAGGCCGGAACGCAGCCGGACGCTCATGCCCAGCCTCCTTGCTTGCGGCGGGTGCGGCGCAGCAGCCAGAAGAAGAACGGGCTGCCGAGCAGGGCGGTCAGGACTCCGAGGGGCAGCTCGGCGGGCTGGGCGAGGGTCCGGGCGGCCAGGTCCCCGGCGACCAGCACCACGGCTCCGGCGACCGCACTGCCGGGCACCAGGAAGCGGTGGCCCGGACCGTTGGCCATGCGCAGCAGGTGCGGCACGAGCAGCCCGACGAAGGTGATGATCCCGGCCACGGCGACGGCCGCCGCGGTGAGCAGCGCGACGACCAGGATCAGCGCGAGGCGCAACCGCTCCACGTCGACGCCCAGGTGGCGGGCGGGACGCTCGCCGAGGGACAGCAGGTCCAGCTTGCCCGCGTAGAAGGGGGCCACCAGCAGACCGGCCAGCGCGCAGGGGAGGACGGCCAGCACCTTGGGCCAGGTGGCCTGGGCGAGGGAGCCGAGCTGCCAGAAGGTGATCTGGTTGACCTGGCCGCTGTCCGCGAAGAAGACGAACAGGCCGATCAGCGCGCCCGCGAAGGCGTTGACCGCGATGCCGGTCAGGATGAGGGTGACGACCTCCGTCTTCCCGCCGTTGCGGGACAGCAGGTAGACGGCGCCGACGGTGACCAGCCCCGCGACGAACGCGCAGGCGGTGATGGTCCAGTTGCCGAAGAAGGTCAGGCCCAGCCCGATCGCGGCGACCGCGCCGACGGCCGCGCCCGCCGAGATCCCGATGACCCCGGGCTCGGCCAGGGGATTGCCGAACACCCCCTGCATCAGGGCCCCGGCGCAGCCGAGACTGGCCCCGACGAGCAGCGCGAGCACCACGCGCGGCAGTCGTACGTTCCACAGCACGCTCTCCCCGACCCGGTCGAGGGCGGCGCCCCCGAGGCCGAGGCGGTGCTGCACCGACCCGATGACCTCCCCGAGCGGGATCTCGTAGGCGCCCACTCCGGCGGAGACCAGCGAAAGGAGCACGAGTACGGCGACCAGCCCGCCGGTGAGCCAGGCGGAACCCCACCGCCGCCGGGGCGGTGCACCGGCGGCGGTGGGGGCGGCCCGGGGCGCCGCCCGCTCGGGAGCGGGAAGGGGGTCCGCTCGGGGCGGCGTCCCGGGGGCTTCGTGGGAGAGGGGCATGTCGGAGGGCACGTCAGGAGGCCTTGCCGTAGAGCTGGGTGATGAGGGAGGCGAGGACCTGGTCGGTGCGCGGGCCGTAGTTGAGCAGGACCCCGTCGTCGACGGTGACCACCCGGCGGTCCATTCCCGCCGGGGTCTGGGCCACGCCCGGGATCTTCACCAGCCCGTCCACGCCGCCGACGGACTCCAGGCCCTTGGACATGACGAGGATGGCGTCGGGCGCGGCGGCCGCCAGGGCCTCGCTGGTGATCGGGGTGAAGTCCTTGCCGAGCCCGGACTCCGGGCCCGTGTCCAGCGCGCCGGCCGCCTCCAGCAGGGAACCGGCGCCGGAGTCGGAGCCGCCCATCAGGTACACGGAGGCGGTGCCGCGCAGGTAGAGGAAGGCCACGCGCGGCTTCTTGCCCGAGGCGGGCAGGGCCTTGCGGGCGGCGGCGATGCGGTCGGCGGTGCGCTGGTTGAGCTGCGCACCGGCCTCCTTGACGCCGAGCGCGGCGGCGACGGCGTCGGTCCGCTTCGCCACGTCGTCCAGGGACTTGGCTGGGGCCACCACCAGCAGCGGGATGCCCGCGTCGCGGATCTGGGCGATCGCCTCGGCGGGGCCGGAGGTGGTCTCGGCCAGCACCAGGGTCGGACGCAGCGACAGCACGCTCTCGGCGGAGACCTCGTGGCCCCGCGTCACCACCGGGAGCTCCGCCGCCTGTTCGAAGGTGGCGGTGATGTCCTTGGCGACGACCTTGGGGCCCAGCCCGAGGGTGTACACGATCTCGCTGAGGCCGCCCGTCAGCGGGATCACGCGGTCCGCCGAGGTGACGGTCACCTGGACGCCGTCCGCCGAGGCCACGGTCGCCGGAAGCGCGGGTACGGGCGCCTGGGCGAGGGGTTCCACCCGGTCGGGGAGGGCCGGGGCTCCGGTGGCGGGGGAGGGGGCGGCCGTACCTCCGCAGGCGCTCACGCCGAATGCCAGGACCACGGAGGTCAGGGCGACGGCGAAGCGGGACATGCGGGTTGACGCGGCGGGCGTAGGCACGAAGGCACCGTCCTGATCGTCCGACTGGGGTGGTGGACCCGGTTCGCTGGTGGTGGAGACCCGGTTCGAGGTTCCGGGTGCCAGGGGGTTTCACACCCGGCCGAACGTAGCTTAGGTTAGCCTAACCTCGCTCGCTAGACCCTGGAGGGGACATTCATGTCCGCTAGACCCGTCCGTGCGTCCGCCGTCGCCCTGCTGGCGACCCTGGCGGCCCTGGGGGCCGTCCTGCTCCCGGCGCCCTCCGCCCAGGCCGCGGGCCGGACCGTGGAGGGCGGGCGACTCGACTGGGGCATCAAATCCTCCTTCCAGAGTTACGTCACCGGGCCGGTCGCAAAAGGCGGGTTCAAGCTGAAGAGCGGAGCCGCCACGGCCGGCGGCAGCCTGTTCCGCTTCCACTCCGCCAGCGGCTCCTACGACCCGGACGGCGGCTCCCTGGAGGCCTCCTTCAGCGGCGGCGTCACCTTCCAGGGCCACCAGAAGGCGGACGGCACGTACGAGCTGGACATGAGCGTCAGCCGCCCCACCGTCAAGATCAGCGGCGGCAGCGGCACCCTCTACGCGGACGTCTCCAGCAAGGCCAAGGAAGGCGGAGCGGTCACCACCGTCTCCCAAGTGCCCTTCGCCAAGCTCAACCTGGGCGGGGTCGACATGAAGGGCGGCGGCAGCCCCGTCGCCCTCGCCAACGTCCCGGCCACCCTCACCGACCAGGGCGCCAAGGCCTTCGCCGGCTACTACGCGGCCGGCGCGCAGCTCGACCCGGTCTCGCTCTCCGTGGACGTCAAGGCCGCGGCGGCCCCGCCTTCGCCTTCGCTCGCGCCCTCGGCCAGCACTCCGGCCGACTCCCCGTCCCCGCAGGCCGCCGGGCAGTTCACCGACGCCGCCGTGGACTGGGGGGTGCGGCGCACCTTCCGCGAGTACGTCTCCGGCTCCATCGGCCAGGGCAAGTGGGAGCTCGCCGACGGCGCCCAGGACGGCGGAGCGCTGTTCCGCTTCCCGCAGGGCAAGGGCGCCTACGACGGCGCGAAGGGCACCCTCGACGCCGCCTTCGCCGGCTCCGTGCACTTCACCGGGGCCCACCTCGACCTGAAGCTCGCGAAGATCACGGCCAAGGTGGAGAACGGCAAGGGCGTGCTGTCCGCGGACGTCACCACCGGCACGGACACCAAGCCCGCGGTCCCGCTCGTCGAGTTCGACGCCAAGGGCCTCACGACCGCAGGCGGCCTCGCCACCCTCGCCGAAGCCCCGGCCACCCTGACCGAGGGCGGAGCCCAGGCCTTCAACTCGATATACAAGGCCGGCACTGAGATGGACCCCGTCTCCCTTGCGGTCGCCCTCGACGGAACCGCGAAGCTCCCGGCCCTCCCGAACCTCGGCTCCACGGCCACCCCGCCGGCCCCGGCACCGCCCGCGGCCGCGCAGCCGGCCGCGTCCTCCTCGAACACCGGCCTGTACGCCGCCCTGGCAGTAGCCGCCCTCGTCCTCGCAGGCGGAGCCACCTTCCTGACCCTCCGCCACCGCAGGAAGAACCGCACCCCGGGGGAGGCCCCGGCAACTCCGGCCCCGGGCCCGGGTGCTGAAGCCCCGGCGGGCCCGGCGGACGGGACGTCCGACTCCTCCGACTCCCCGGGTCCCTCCGGGGGTGACGGGGCCGCCCCGCGCGGCTGATCCGCGCCCCGAACCCCTCCCGCCCGCCCGGCCCTTGCGCAGGGCCCCGTACGGCCCGCATCCGCGGGCCCCGCGCCACCGCCGCCGTGCGGGCCCGGGCTGGCCCGGACCGCCCGGCCCGCACGCCCCGTACACCCGTACAAGCCCCGCAGGGCCCCGCATCGCCGGGGCTCGGCTTCGCCCTGCCCCCGCAGGTCCCGCAGGCCCCGCAGGGCTCCGCCTCCTCCACCCCCGTTCAGGAGACCCGCCATGTCATCGACCCGCCGTCCCCTCGCCCTCGCGGCCGCCGTGGCCACCGCCGTGGCGATCGGCGCCACCGCGCTGGTCCTGCCCGCCACCGCGGCGGGCAGCGCCCCCGCCGCCCCCGCGGCGCAGGGTGCCCCCGCGACGATCCCGGTCCTCGGCGGCACCCTCGACTGGGGCGTCCTGGAGAGCTACCGCACCTACGTCACGACCATCGCCCAGGGACAGATCGCCGTCGCGGACGGCGCGAAGAAGACGGACAAGGGCTTCACCTTCGTCTCGGCCACCGGCCAGTACGACCCGGCCACCCACCTCGTGACCGCCGCCTTCAAGGGCAGCGTCACCTTCACGTCGGCCGCGCACCACTTCGAGGTGAAGCTCGCCAACCTCCGCATCGACACCGGCAAGAAGCTGCTGATCGTCGACGTCACCCGGGACGGCGCGCTCACGAAGGACGTCGGCTTCGCGAAGGTCGCCTTCACCGGGCCGTCCATGTCCGGCCTGGCCACCACCCTGACCGCCGATGCCGCCAAGCTCCTCGGTTCGGACGGTTACAAGGACAAGGCGGGCGACCCGCTGACGGCCGTACTGGAGTTCCCGCCGCCGCCCTCCCACAGCCCCTCCCCGTCCGCCTCGGCCTCCACCTCCCCGTCCCCCTCGCAGAGCCCCTCCCCGTCGGCCTCGGCGTCCGCGTCCCCCTCCCCGTCGAAGCCGGCCACCCCCTCCGCCTCCACCAGCTCCCCGGCGACCGGCGGCCCGCAGCAGATCCTCGACGGCAAGCTGGCCTGGGGCGTCAAGGAGTCCTTCCGCCAGTACGTGCAGCGCGCGGGCGGCACCGTCACCCCCACCGACGGCGCGGTCGCGAACGGCGACAGCTTCGCCTTCGCCGGAGGCAAGGGCACCCTCGACACCAAGACGCGGAAGCTGAACGCCACCTTCGCCGGCAACCTCCGCTTCCAGTACGCGGCCCACGGCATCGACATGACCTTCGGCAACATCCGCATCACCGCGGAGGGCGCCAAGGGCACGCTGGTCCTGGACGTGAAGACGGCCGCCGGGGTCAAGGCGGACATCCCCTTCGCCACGCTCGACCTCTCCAAGGCCGAGTACAAGACCAAGAACGGCGTCCTCACCCTGAACGCCGTGCGCACCGCACTCACCGCGGAGGGCGCCGCGGCCTTCGCCAACGACACCACCGGCTCCATGTACCCGCCGGGCACCCGGGCGGACGACGTCAACCTGACCGTCTCCGTGACCAAGGGCGCCGTCCTGCCCACGAGCCCGGCCGGCACGGGCGGCAGCACGGGCGGCACCGGTACCACCGGAGGCGGCGGCACCGTCGGAGGCGGCCTCGCCGCCACCGGCGCCGAGATCCCGGCCGGCACGCTGCTCGGTTCCTCCGCGCTCATCGTCGCCGCGGGCGCGGGCGCGGTGTTCGTCGCCCGCAGGCGCCGCACGGCCCAGAACTGACCCGTGCTTCAATTCCGGCGTGAACGATCTCGACGTCCTGAGGGTCTTCTGCGCGGGTGACGGCAGCCACGGCAACACGCTCGGCGTCGTACGCGACGGCCGGTCCTGCCCCGACGACGCCTCCCGGCAGGCGCTGGCCGCCGAACTCGGCTACAGCGAGACGGTGTTCGTCGACGATCCCGAGCGCGGGATCGTCGACATCCGCACCCCCGGCACCCGGATGTCCTTCGCCGGGCACCCGTTGGTCGGAGTCGCGTGGCTGCTCGACATCGAGGAGCTCCAGCCCCCGGCCGGCGCCGTATGGGCGCGCGACGACGGGGAGTTCACCTGGATCACCGCCCGCCCCGAGTGGGTCGAGGGCAAGCGCACCGAGCAGTACGCCGACGCCGCCGCGGTCGATGCCCTGCCCGGCCCGCCTCCGGGCGAGGGCTGGCTGTACGCCTGGGCGTGGGAGGACGAGGCCGCGGGCCGGATCCGGGCCCGCGGGTTCCCGCGCCGCCCCGACGGGGTGATCGTCGAGGACGAGGCCACCGGCTCGGCGGCGATCCTCCTGACGGCCGAGCTGAACCGCGCCCTGAACATCACCCAGGGCGCGGGCTCCCAGATCCTCACGGCCCCGGGCCCGGACGGCACGGTGGAAATAGGCGGCCGCGTCCGCTTCGCACCCTCCGGCCCCGCCGGCGCCTGAGGCGAGAGGGCTGGGACGAGGAGTCCGGGGCGCGCGGCTGGGACGAGGGGTCCGGGGCGCGCGGCTGGGACGAGGGGTCCGGGGCGCGCGGCTGGGACGAGGGGTCCGGGGCGCGCGGCTGGGACGAGGGGTCCGGGGCGCGCG
>NZ_JBHUBS010000004.1:429289-490283 GCF_042788835.1 Streptomyces sp. NPDC056883
CGGCTGGGACGAGGGGCCGGGGTGCGGGGTCCGGGGGCGGAGCCCCGGGAGCCTGGAGCGCAGCCGTCGCGCCGCTGGCTGCCGTGCCCACGGGGGCGCAGCCGCCGCGCCGCAGGCCGCCGCCACCCCCGGGGGTGAAGCCCGAAGGGGGGTGGGCCCATCGGGCCCACCCCCCTTCCCCGTTCAGCCCGCCGCAGGCGTCACGCGCTGAGCGGGAACTGCTCGCCCAGCTCGCGGAAGACCGCGCCGTTGTAGTCGAAGGCGCGCTTGCACTCGTCGATGATGCGCTGCTTCTCCAGATCGTCCGCGGCGATCGTGTCCAGCAGCTCGCGGTAGGTCCGCTTGAAGGCGGCCGGGTTGGAGATGTCCGCGAAGACGTAGAACCGCACGCCGTCGCCCTTGCGCTCGAAGCCCCAGGTCCGCTCCGCCTTGTCGCGGATGATCTGGCCGCCGGAGAGGTCGCCCAGGTAGCGGGTGTAGTGGTGGGCCACGTACCCGCCCGGCCAGGAGGCGGCGCACTCGGCCACGCGGGCCGCGTAGGCCTCGGTGGCGGGCAGCGCGACCAGGGTCTCGCGCCATGCGGGACCCCGCAGATGGGCCAGGTCCCGCTCGATCTCGGCGAGGCGCATCAGCTCGGGCTGTATGAACGGGCCGGCCACGGCGTCGTCCTTGAGGGCCTCCGCGGCGTCCTCCAAGGCCTTGTACACGAACCACAGCTGCTCGGTGTAACGCGTGTACGCGTCCACCCCGAGCCGGCCGCCGAGCAGGTCGCTCATGAACGTCGAGGTCTCTGCCTCGGTGTGCTGCTCGTGCGAGGCGACACGGATGACGGTGGAGAAGGCGTCCAAGGCGGACCTCCGAGAAATCGGAAGAAAAGGGGAGCCGGGCGTGGCGGCCGCGCCGCCACACCCGATCCTCCTACTTAGGCTTACCTAAGTCAATGTGTTCCCGACGCCTTGTCGGTAAAAACCTCCGCGAGCCGATTTCCTCGGTCCACCGTCGGGCCGGTGTCAGGGGAGCGTCAGGATCTCCGCCCCGGTGTCCGTGACCACCAGTGTGTGCTCGAACTGCGCGGTCCGCTTCCGGTCCTTCGTGACCACCGTCCAGCCGTCCTCCCACATGTCGTACTCGTGGGTGCCAAGGGTCAGCATCGGCTCGATGGTGAAGGTCATCCCGGGCTCGATGACGGTGGTGGCGTGCGGGCTGTCGTAGTGCGGGACGATCAGGCCGGAGTGGAAGGACGAGTTGATCCCGTGGCCGGTGAAGTCCCGGACGACGCCGTAGCCGAAGCGCTTCGCGTACGACTCGATGACCCGGCCGATGATGTTGATCTGCCGGCCCGGCCTGACGGCCTTGATGGCCCGGTTCAGGGCCTCGCGGGTGCGCTCCACGAGCAGCTGCGACTCCTCGTCCACGTTCCCGCACAGGTACGTGGCGTTGTTGTCGCCGTGCACCCCGCCGATGTACGCGGTCACGTCGAGGTTGACGATGTCGCCGTCCCGCAGGACGGTCGAGTCGGGGATCCCGTGGCAGATGACCTCGTTGAGCGAGGAACACAGGGACTTGGGGAAACCGCGGTAGCCCAGCGTCGAGGGATAGGCGCCGTGATCGCACATGTACTCGTGGGCGACCCGGTCCAGCTCGTCGGTGGTCACCCCCGGCGCGATCAGCTTGGCGGCCTCTTCCATCGCCTGGGCGGCGATCCGGCCGGCGATGCGCATGGCCTCGATGGTCTCGGGCGTCTGCACCTCCGGTCCGGTGTACGGAGTGGGCGCGGGCTTGCCCACGTACTCGGGCCGGCGGATGTTTCCGGGAACGGAACGGACGGGAGTGAGCTCGCCTGGTACGAGCAGCGACTGGCCAGACATACGAGCGAGTGTATCGAGCGGGTATGGGGCAGCATGGCGACAGAGAGAGGAGCCTGACGATGGCCCTGTTCAAGAAGCGCCAGGTGGGCAAACCGGGCGAGTGGTACTACTGCCTGGTCCACAAGAAGGTCGAGGAAGGCCCCGAGTGCCCGGCGAAGGACCGTTTCGGCCCCTACGAGACACCCGAAGAGGCGAACCACGCCATGGAGACGGCGCAGGAGCGCAATCTCGAATGGCAGAACGACCCCAAATGGAACGACAAGACGCGTGAGACCGAAGAGGGAACCGGCACTCCCTAGCCACCGGCTGGCTACCAGCGGCTGGGCGGCGGCGCGGCCAGCTGGTCGGCCAGCCGCGCCAGCCGGTCCCGGAACCGCTTGGGCCCGCGCTGCACCGGCAGGCTGTTCTCCCCGGCCGCCGCGCTGACCAGGTGCTGCACGGTGTCCAGGTCCAGCTCGGCGGCCCCGTCCGGTACGGACAGCACCTCGTGCGCGAGCATCCCGAGATCCGGGTCCCCGCCGTCCAGGGACAGTACGGTCGCCCCCGCGCGCCGGGCTCCGTGCACCCGCTCCAGCAGCCCGTCCCCGGGCTGCTCCGGAGCCACCACCAGCAGGGTGTGACCGCGCCGGGCCGCCTCCAGTCGGCTCAGGCCGACCGACAGGTGCGGGGCGTCACCGGGCAGCACCTGGTGGCGTACGAGCGTGGGCGCCAGCTCGGGCAGCCCCGACCAGGCGGCCTCGTCGACCAGGTGCGCCGCCAGGTGCCAGGGCTCGTACTGCTCGGTCCCGACCAGCAGCAGATTCCCGCCGGCCGGCACGACCGACCGGCGCAGCGTCCCGGCGAACCGGCGCGCGGCACCGGGCCACTCCGTACCGGCGAGCACCTCGCGCAGCAGCGCGACTCTCACGGCGTCCATATCGGCATCCTGCCGTATGGAAGGGACAAACGGGAGCCGTTCCCCCCATCTCCCACCCCACCTGCGCCCCGCCCCGCGCCTGCTTCGGCATGTCCGGCCCTTGCTCCGGCATCTCCGGCTTCCTCGGGCATCTCACAGCGTCCGCGCATTCGCCTCTGACGATCTCGCGGCTACCCTCGCCCCCATGACCTCCACAGACAGCACGCAGCAGCCCGCGCAGGCCCCCGCGAAGGCCCCCGCCAAGGACCCGTGGGACCTTCCCGACGTCTCCGGCCTCGTCGTAGGCGTCCTCGGCGGCACCGGCGACCAGGGCCGGGGCCTGGCCTACCGGCTCGCCCGGGCCGGCCAGAAGGTGATCATCGGATCCCGCGCCGCCGACCGCGCGCAGACCGCCGCCGACGAGCTCGGCCTCGGGGTGGAGGGCGCGGACAACGCCGAGTGCGCGCGCCGCAGCGACATCGTGATCATCGCGGTGCCGTGGGAGGGCCACGCCAAGACCCTGGAATCGCTGCGCGAGGACCTCGCCGGCAAGCTCGTGGTCGACTGCGTCAACCCGCTCGGCTTCGACAAGCAGGGCGCGTACGCCCTCCAGGTCGAAGAGGGCAGCGCGGCCCAGCAGGCCGCCGCCCTCCTGCCGGACTCCCGCGTCACGGCGGCCTTCCACCACCTCTCGGCGGTGCTCCTCCAGGACGAGTCGATCGACGAGATCGACACCGACGTCATGGTCCTCGGCGAGGTCCGCGCCGACACCGACATCGTGCAGGCCCTCGCCGGCCGGATCCCGGGCATGCGCGGCGTCTTCGCGGGCCGCCTGCGCAACGCCCACCAGGTCGAATCCCTGGTGGCCAACCTCATCTCCACCAACCGCCGCTACAAGGCCCACGCGGGCCTGCGCATCACGGACGTCTGACCCACCAGCCCCACCAGGGCTACCAGCCCCACCAGGGCCACCCGTCCGCCCGGCCCCTCGGGACCGGGCGGACCGGCCGGCCCCCTCAGCCGCGCCGCCCGCCGCGCCCTTCGAGGGGAGCCAGCTGCGCCACCACACCGTGGTAGAACCGCTCCACCGCATCGTCCACGCTGCGGATGAACCCGGACTCCGTGTTCCCCCGCGTGCTCCCCATCCCCTTCAGCAGCGACAGCCGGAACCCCACGACGGCGGAGCCGTCCGCGGGCAGCAGATCGCCCGGCTCGGGCCGCAGTCGCTCCAGCGTCCCGCGCGGCCCGCTCCCCGGTCCACCGCCCGGCCCTGTCTCCAAGAGGCTCTCCACGTGCAGGTCCGCCGGAGCCCCGTCGAGCAGCTTCAGCAGCCGCTTCACCATCACCAGCGGGTACGCGCCCTCCGGTGCCGGCACGTCCACGGACGTCCGCACCTTGGAGGTCCGGAGGTCGGCGCTCACCGCGATGACGCTGCTGGTCCCGTCGATGCGCAGCTCCGCGGAGAGCTTCCCGTCCGCGCACAGCCGGTCCGCCGACGCGACCCGCCGGGCCTGCGGATCACTGCCCCGCCGGGCCCGCTGCACCGGCAGCGCCTTCTGCCCGAGCTCTCCGCCGAGCCGCAGACAGACCTGCCGGATGAGCCGCTCCCAGCTCTCGACCACTTCCACGGTCCGGGCGTCCCCGAGGCCGAGGGTCTCGTCCTCGATGCCCTTGCGCACGGGCACCCAGGCTGCGCCCATGTTCTGGAAGCCGTGGCAGCCGGACTGCTCGTGCCGCAGGTACTCCAGCAGTTCCTGGAGGAGCCAGGCGTGCGCGGCGTTGCCCACGCCCTCGTGGCGGATCAGCAGCTGCGCCTGGTGGGCGACCTCGGCCCAGGACAGGTGCCAGAGGCTGACCTTGTGCTTGCGCCGGCCGTCGACCTTCACCTCCACCATGGGCCGGCCCTCCAGGGCCACGTCGTTGGAGAGGGTGATCACGGCCTCGTAGCCGCGGCGCGCGGCGATGTCCATGTACGCCTGGACCTGCTCCGCCTTGAGCGGGTTGCCGTTCGTCTTCGTCTCCACGAGCGCCGTCCACAGCTTGCCCGCGCGCTCCACCCGGATCACCCCGTCCGGGCGCCGCGGGGTGTCCCCGTGGGGGAGGGAGACCTCCGTGAAGGTCTGCATCCGGCCGGCGGGCGCACCAAACCCGGCGGTCAGGCGGCGGCCGAACTCCGGCACCTGCGCCATGACCGACAGCAGGACCGAGGTGGCGCGCACCTCCCGTTCCCGGTCGCTCTTGAGGGAGGGGACGGGGAACAGGCGGGCCTGGCTCCAGGACTCGTTCTCGGCGAGGGACTTCTTGGCCACCTTGGGCAGGGTGACCTTCTTCCTGGTCGTACGGGGACTACGGCCGCGGGTCTGCGCCGGTACGGCGGCGGGGGCTGCGGCCTCGGCGGGCGCGGGCCCGGCGGCGGGCCCGGCGAGAGGTTCGGCGACGGGCACGGCGGCCGGAGCCTCCGCCCCGGCGACGGCCGCTCCGGGGCCCTGCTCGGGTTCCGCCGGGGCGGCGGCCTCTGCCGGCCGCCCCTCACCCGCGAGCTCCGCTTCCTCCGCCCCCTCCGGTTCCTCGGGGCCCTCGGAGTCCTCCAGCACCGGGATGCCGAAGTCCGTGGCCAGCCCCGCGAGGCCGGTCTCGTACCCCTGGCCGACCGCGCGGAACTTCCACTCCTCGCCCCGCCGGTACAGCTCGCCGAAGATGAAGGCGGTCTCCACGCCCGCATCGTCGATGGAGAAGCCGACCAGCGGTTCCCCGGAGCGGTCCGCGACCGTCATCCGCAGGTCGTCGAGGTCCCCGAAGCGCGCGCCGGCGTACCGGCTGGCCGCCACGACGATCCGCGCGACCCCCTCCGGGACCGCCGTCAGGTCCACGCTGATGCGGTCCTCGTCGCCGTTGTCGGTCGGCACCTTGCCCAGCAGCTGCACGCTTCCGTCCGCGGCCGCCGGGTTGTTGTAGAAGTAGAAGTCGTTCTCGTCGCGGACCTTGCCGTTCTCGTCCAGCAGCAGCACCGACACGTCGGCGTCGCCGGCCCCCGAAGCGCTGCTCCAGCCCAGGCTCACGACGACCGCCCCGGCGTCCTCGCTGAGGGCGGTCAGGCTGACGTTCGCGCCCTTCGGGATCTCCTGCATGTCTTACCCCCGGTCCTTCCGCACCCCCGTGCGCGGTGCGTCTCGGGCGAACCGTAGCGGCGGGAGGAGGAAAAGATCACGGGATGGCGGAAATCAGCCGGACGGGAGCACGTCGGGGCATGGGGGACACTGGAGGGGCTTGAACCGCTTCAGTGTCTTCGAGGAGCCCCCACCATGCCCCGCCTTGCCGTGTTCGCCGTCGTTCTCTGCGTCCTCGCCGTGGCCGCCGCCGTGATCTCCTTCGTCGAGGGCAGCCTGCTCGGGATCGCGTGGGTGCTGATGGCGGGCCTCACCTCGAACATGGCGTGGTTCTACATCCGCAAGGCGAAGATCGAGAAGGCCGCGGCAGCAACCCGCACCGCGGGTTAGGCCCGTCTAGGACGCCTGGCAGAAGCCGTTGGTGTCCTGCCAGAACTGGTAGAGGTCCCGGCCGCAGTACGCCTCCAGCTCGCTCACGCCCAGGGCGGAGAGCACGCCGTACACCGCGTCGAAGAAGTACGCGTTGATCTCCGGGATCCACAGCAGCGCGAACACGGCCAGCAGGCCGAACGGCGCCAGCGGGGCCACCTCGCGGCGGATCCGGTGGGAGAGCCAGGGCTCGATGATGCCGTAGCCGTCCAGGCCCGGGACCGGCAGGAAGTTCAGGATCGCCGCCGACACCTGGAGCAGCGCCAGGAAGCCGAGCGCGAAACGGAACGGGATCGGGACCCCGTCCAGGGCGTTCAGCCAGAACGGAGCCGTGCAGACGGCCGCGAACGCGACGTTCGTCAGCGGGCCGGCCGCCGAGATGAGGCTGTGCCGCCACCGGCCCTCGATCCGGTCGCGCTCGATGTACACCGCACCGCCGGGAAGACCCAGACCGCCCATGATCACGAAGAGGACGGGCAGGATGATGCTGAGCAGTGCGTGCGTGTACTTGAGGGGATTCAGCGTCAGGTAGCCCTTCGCGCCGACGCTGAGGTCGCCGCTGTGCAGGGCGGTACGGGCGTGCGCGTACTCGTGCAGGCACAGGGAAACGATCCAGGCAGCCGTGACGAAGAGGAAGACGGCCAGCCCGGTGCTGGTCGAGTACCCCGTCCACACCGCCCACCCCGTGACCGCCATCACGGCGAAGATGCCGATGAACACCGGACTGATCCGCCGGTCGCCGCGGTCGTGACTGCGGGGGTGGCTACGGTTCTGACTGCCCTGGAAACCCATGCGGCGAACCTATCCCGGAGGCGGCGCCCGATGGGGCCCCGGGCCGGAGACAATGGGCCGGTGCGTTACGCGATGCTCGGCACCACCCAGGCCATCCGCGACGACGGGAGCACCGTACCCGTCGGCGGTGCGCGGCTGCGCGCGCTCCTGACCGCGCTCGCCCTGCGGCCGGGGCGGGCCGTACCCGCGGCCTCGCTGATCGAGGAGGTCTGGGACGGCGACCCGCCGGCGGACGGCCTCGCGGCGCTCCAGGCACTCGTGGGGCGGCTGCGGAGGGTGCTGGGGCGCGAGGCGGTGGGGTCCGGGGAGGGCGGCTACCGGCTCGTCGCCGACCGGGACGACATCGACCTGTACCGCTTCGAGCGGCTGACCCGGGCCGCGGCGCAGGCCTCCCCGGCGGAGGCGGCCGCCCTGTACGACGAGGCCCTGGCGCTGTGGCGGGGCGAGCCGCTGAGCTCCCTGCCGGGTTCCGGGCCGGAGGCCGCCCGCTGGGAGGCGCTACGGCTGGACGCGCGCCGGGGCCGCCTGGACGCGGCGCTGGCTCTGGGGGAGGCGGAGCGGGTCCTGCCGGAGCTGACCGCGCTGTGCGCGGGGCTGCCGCTGGACGAACCCCTGCAGGCCCTCCGCATCCGGGCGCTGCGCGACGCGGGCCGCCCGGCGGAGGCGCTGGCCGCTTACGACGAGGTCCGCCGGGAGCTGGCCACCCGCCTGGGCACCACCCCGGGGCCCACCCTCCGCACCCTCCACACGGCCCTGCTGACCCCCGCCCCGACGGCCGGATCCGGGCAGCTCCCCCCGGCGCCGAGCGGTCCGGCCCGGTCGGCGCCGACCACCGCAACCGGGCAGCCGGAGCCCCTCGCCGGGACCAATCGGACGGACCGGCACCCCAGTCCCCAACAGCCCGGACCCGGCCCTGAAGCGGGCCCCGGCCACCCCACCGAAACACCGACGGGCCGAGCAACCCCGGGCGACCCCGCCGCGCCCGCTGGGACCGCACCCGTCTCCGCCGGGACCACGCCGGTCCCTGCCGGGACGGCACCGGTCTCCGCCGGGACCACGCCGGTCCCCGCTGGGACGGCACCGGTCTCCGCCGGGACCACGCCGGTCCCCGCTGGGACGGCACCGGTCTCCGCCGGGACCACGCCGGTCCCTGCCGGGACGACACCGGTCTCCGCCGGGACCGCACCCGTCCCCGCTGGGACCACGCCGGTCCCCGCCGGGACGGCACCGGTCTCCGCCGCGCCCCCGCAAGGTCCCGCCGCCGTCCCGGCCGGTCCCGGCGTGCCCGCCGGGATGACGGGTGGCTCCGCCGCCCCGGCCGAGCCGCACCGGGCCCCCTCGGTGCCGTCCGGGGCTGGGATGCCGACCGGGGTCGGGACCTCGCCCGGGGCCGGCACCGGGACGGTGCCGGACGGGCCGGGTGCGGGCAATCTGCGGATGCGGCTGACCACCTTCGTCGGGCGGGAGGAGGACATCCGGGTCATCGGCGACGACCTCGCCCGGGCCCGGCTCGTCACCCTGCTCGGACCCGGCGGCGCCGGCAAGACCCGGCTGTCGCAGGAGGCCGCCGAGGCCCACGCACGGGCCGGCCGCGGCATGCGGGACGCACACACCGGCGCCCCCGGCGCCCCCGCCCCCGCCCCCGCCTGGGCCGACGGGGTGTGGTTCGTGGAGCTGGCTCCCGTGGACGATCCGGAGGACGTCGCCGAGGCCGTGCTCGCCGCGCTCGGGGCCCGGGAGACCAAGCTGCGCGGCGGTTCCGCCGAGGAGATGCGGGCGCTGACCGAGCGCGGGGACCACCCCCTGGACCGCCTCGCAGAGCATTGCGCGCGGCGCCGGATGCTGCTGATCCTCGACAACTGCGAGCACGTCGTCGTCGCCGCCGCCCGTCTCGCGGAGGAAGTGCTCGCGCGCTGCCCCGGCGTACAGATCCTGGCCACCAGCCGCGAACCCCTCGGCGTGCCGGGGGAGACCCTGCGCCCGGTGGACCCGCTGCCCGACCCCGTCGCGCTGCGGCTGCTCGACGACCGCGGGGCCGCCGCCCGGGCCGGGTTCACCGTGGACGAGGACCCGGCCGCCGCCGTGGAGATCTGCCGCCGGCTCGACGGGATGCCGCTCGCCATCGAGCTGGCCGCCGCCCGGCTGCGGCTGCTCACCCCCCGTCAGATCGCCGACCGGCTGGACGACCGGTTCCGGCTCCTGACCGGCGGTGCCCGCACCCATCTGCCCCGCCAGCAGACCCTGCGCGCGGTGGTCGACTGGTCCTGGGACCTGCTCGACGAGCCCGAACGGGCCGTCCTGCGCCGGCTGTCCGTCTTCGCCGGCGGCTGCGACCTCGACGCCGCCGAGGCCGTCTGCGCGGACGGGGGGTCCCTCGACCGGCTCGACGGCGCGGACGTCGCCGACCTGCTCGGATCCCTCGTGGACAAGTCCCTCGTCGTCGCCGCCCCCGACGGCGCCGCGGGCATGCGCTACCGCCTCCTGGAGACGGTCGGCGAGTACGCGGCCGACCGCCTCGCGGAGGCCGGCGAGGACCGCGCGGAGACCGAGCGCCGCCACCTCACCCACTACCGGGAACTCGCCCGCACCACCGAGCCGCTGCTGCGCGGCCACGGCCAGCGGGCCGCCGCCGACCGGCTCGCCACCGAGTACGAGAACCTGCGCACCGCCCTGCGCCGGGCGGTCGCCGCCAAGGACGTGGGCGAGGTCCTGTGCCTCCTGCACTCCCTCGTCTGGTACTGGCACATGCACGATCTGCGCGCCGAGACCCGCCACTGGGCCGGTGCCGCCGCCGCCCTCGGCCCGGACCCCTTCGCCGCGCCCGTGGTCCCCGCCCTGCCCGTCTACGAGCGGATCGTCGACACGCCCCCGCCGTACGAGGGCGAACTGCTCACCGAGGCCTGGCGCGGCATCCGGATGATGGTGCTGGCCTCCCGGGACCAGACCAGCGACGCCTGGTCCAGCCCGGAGGCCCGCGACCAGATCGACGGCATGATCGCCGCCTACAGCCCGGGACTGCCGCAGATCTGCCGTGCCCCCTCCGCCCTGTGGATCTACGCCGTCATGATCTGGGGGGACCCCGATCTGCTCCGCCGCGTGGCCGAGGAGACCGTGGAGACGGCCCGCGCCCTCGGCTACCGCTGGGAGCTGGCCTCCGCCCTCCAGCTCCGCGCCAACATCCTCGCCAACCGCGCGGACTGGGCCGGCAACGCCTCCCGGGACGCCGAGGAGAGCCTCGCCCTCTACGCCTCCCTCGGCGACGACTGGGGCTGCGCCGAAGCGCTCTCCGCCCGTGCCGAGACCCATGAGAAGCGCGGCCAGTACGCCCTGGCAGCCCAGGACTTCCGCGCCGCGATCGAATACGCCCGGCGGCTCGGGGCCGAGGCCCAGGTCACGGTGCTCCAGGTGCGGATGGCCGGAACCCTCGCCGAGGACGGCCTCCTGGAGGAGGCCGAGGAACTCCTCACGGGCCTGCTCGCCGGCACCATGCGCCAGTTCGGCAACGAGGCCCTGCCCGCCGCCCGGATGTTCCTCGCCACCGTCTACGGCCGCACCGGCCGCATCCCCGAGGCCCGCGTCCAGCTCCAGTACCTGCGCGACGAGTTCTCCTTCGGCGCGTTCGCCATCTTCGACGGCTTCCTGCTCGGCACGATGGCCTGGCTGGACAACGAGGAGGGCAAGTACGAGAACTCCCTCACCGTGCTCCGGCAGGCCATGGAGGCCGTACGGGACCCGCTCGCCCTGATGGTCGCCCCGCACCTCCCGGCCGCCTTCCTGGTGACCGGGGCGCGCTCCCTGGCCCGGCTCGGAGGCTCGGAGCGGGGGTACGACGCCGCGCGGCTGCTCGGCGCCTACCGCGCGCTGCTTCCGCCCGAGCACGTCCAGGTCGCCATCGAGCGGGCGGACGCCGAACTGGCCGAGCGCCTGCTCCGGGCGGCGCTCGGCGACGCCGCGTACGAGGCGGCGTACGCCGAAGGCGGCGGCCTCTCCCTGGAGGAGGCCACCGCCCTCATCTGACCCGGTTCCCCCGTCCGGGTCCGCCCGGGACGCGATCCGGAGCGGACCCGCCGGCGGATCAGGTCTTCTGGCGGAACTTCCGCACGGCGAGCGGCATGGTCACCAGCGTGATGCCGACCGACCAGGCCAGCGTGATCCACACGGAGTTGCCGAGCGGGGTCCCGTTGATCAGGGCGCGGGCCGCGTCGGCCAGGTTGGACAGCGGGTTGACGTCGGTGAAGCTCTGCAGCCAGCCGGGCATCGTCGTCGGCGGGGCGAAGATCGAGCTGCCGAACTGCAGCGGCATCAGGACCAGCATCGCCACGCCCTGGACCGCCTGGGGGGTCTTCATGGTGAGACCCAGCAGGATGAAGATCCACATCAGGGAGGCGCCGAAGACCGCCGACAGCCCGATGGACAGGAACAGGTCCAGTATCGAGCCCTTGATGGACAGGCCGAGCAGGAAGCCCATGCCGAGCAGGATCGCGATGGCGACCATCATCCGGCCGAGCTCGACCACGATCTTGGCGATGAGCACCGAGGAGCGGGCGATGGGCATGGACCGGAAGCGGTCCATCACGCCCTTCTTGAAGTCGTCGTTGACTCCGGTGCCCACACCCATGGCGATGTTCATGCCCATCATCGCCATCAGGCCCGGGACCACGTAGTTGACGTACTCGTCCTGGTTGCCCTTGCCGGAGATCGCGCCGCCGAAGACGAAGACGAACAGCAGCGTGAAGATGATCGGCATGAACAGGACGTCGAACATCGACTCCGGGTCCTGCTTGATCTGCAGGACGTTGCGCCGGGCCAGGGCGCCGATGTGGCGCAGGTTGCCCCGCAGGCCGATCCGGCCCTCGTCCGCGAGGACGGGCCCGCCGGCCGGGGCGGCCGAGGTGGGGCTGGGCTTAGTCGTGGTTACGGTGCTCATGCCGCGACCTCCTCGGTCTGCTGGTGGGGGATGGAGTCCTCGACGGTGGGCTTCTGTCCGGTGATGGACAGGAACACCTCGTCCAGGCTGGGCAGGTAGGTGCTGATGTCGGAGATCCCGTACCCGCGGGCCGCCAGCAGGCCCACCACGGCGGTCAGCTGCTCGTCGGCCAGGATCGGCACCAGCAGGGCGCCCTCGTCCGGGACGGCCTGGGAACCGGCGACCCCGTCCAGACCGGCCTCGGCCAGGGAGCGGGCCATGCCCGGCAGGTCGGACGGGTCGGTGGGGCGGATCCGCAGGGTCCGGCCGCCGACGCGGGCCTTCAGCTCGTCGACCTTGCCCTTGGCGATGACCTTGCCCTTGTCGATGACCGTCAGCTCGCTGGCGAGCTGCTCGGCCTCCTCCATGTACTGGGTGGTGAGCAGGACGGTGGCCCCCTCGGCGACCATCCGCTGCACCTCGTCCCACACCTCGTTGCGGGTGCGGGGGTCCAGACCGGTGGTCGGCTCGTCCAGGTACAGCACGGCCGGGCTGCCGATCATCGAGGCGGCCAGGTCGAGCCGGCGCCGCATGCCGCCCGAGTAGGTCATCACGGCCTTCTTGGCGGCGTCCGTGAGCGAGAACCGCTCCAGCAGCTCGTCCGCACGGTTGCGGGAGTCCTTGCGGGACAGGTCCAGCAGCCGGCCGATCATGTAGAGGTTCTCCCAGCCGGAGAGCTTCTCGTCGATCGAGGCGTACTGGCCGGTCAGGCCTATGGTCCGGCGCAGCTGCCGCGGCTGGCGGACCACGTCGAAGCCGGCGACCCGGGCGGTGCCGGCGTCGGGGGTGATCAGGGTGGAGAGGATGCGGACCAGGGTGGTCTTGCCCGCACCGTTGGGGCCGAGGACCCCGAGTACGGTTCCCTCGCGGACATCGAGGTCCACACCGTCGAGGGCTTTGGTCTCGCCGTAGTGCTTGACCAGCCCCCGGACCTCCACGGCGTTCGAGCCGTTCAGGGGATTCTTGTCGTTTCGCGTCATGTCCACCATGGGACCAGAGGCCACTGACAAAGCACCTACAGGCCACCTACAGGCCCGGACGGCCCGCCGACGGAACACCGACAGCCGGCCCGCAGAACACCGACGGCCCGCCCACGGAACACCGGCGGGTCCGTGGGCGGGCTGTCGGGGGGCCGTCGGAGGCCCGGTCGGACTAGTGGAAGGCGTGCGCTTCCTGCGGGAACGTTCCGCCGACCACGTCCTCGGCGAAGGCCTTCGCCGCGTCGCTCATGGTCGCCCGGAGGTTCGCGTACTGCTTGACGAACTTCGGCATCTTGCCGCCGGTCAGCCCCATCATGTCCGTCCACACCAGCACCTGCGCGTCGCACTCCGCACCCGCGCCGATGCCGACCGTCGGAATGTGCAGGGACCGGGTCACCTCGGCGGCCAGCTCGGCCGGGACCAGCTCCAGCACCACCGCGAAGGCGCCCGCGTCCTGCGCCGCCTTCGCGTCGCGCAGCAGCTGGTGGGCGGCCTCGTCGCCACGGCCCTGGACCCGGTAGCCCATGGCGTTCACGGACTGCGGGGTCAGGCCCAGGTGGGACATGACCGGGATGCCCGACTGCACGATCAGCTCGGTCTGGGCCAGCGAACGCTCGCCGCCCTCCAGCTTCACCGCTCCGACCCCGGCCTCCTTGACGAGCCGGGTGGCACTGCGCAGCGCCTGTACGGCACCTTCCTGGTAGGAGCCGAACGGCATGTCGCCGATGACCATGGCCCGCCTGGTGCCCCGTACGACGGCCGCCGAGAGCATGGTCATCTGGTCCATCGTCACCGGGACGGTGGTCTCGTAGCCGAGGTGACAGTTGCCCATCGAGTCGCCGACGAGGATGACCGGGATGCCGGCCTCGTCGAACACGGACGCCGTCATGGCGTCGTAGGCGGTGAGCATGGGCCACTTCTCGCCGCGTTCCTTGGCGAGGGTGAGGTCGCGGACGGTGATGCGCCGGGTGCCCGAGCCTCCGTACAGGGTGGGGGAGGAGGCTTCGCGGGCAGGCGAAACGGCATGCGTCATTGCAACTGCTCCTTGATGTTCATCTCGAGGCGCCCTTACGACGTCCCCGGACTCACCACCATGGTGGCACTCTCGGGGCCCGGGCGGGAAGTGGCACGGGCCACGCTTCCCCGCGACGGGCGCACCACGGCTCAATGTGCGCGTTTGGTGACAAGCGGAACTCAGGCCGCTGGACCGTTCGTCCTCCCGGACGTACGGCCGACACAATCGGCGCGGAACCCTCCGTATATCG
Organism: Streptomyces sp. NPDC056883; assembly: GCF_042788835.1. Classification (NCBI taxonomy): domain Bacteria; kingdom Bacillati; phylum Actinomycetota; class Actinomycetes; order Kitasatosporales; family Streptomycetaceae; genus Streptomyces; species Streptomyces sp. NPDC056883. Next base: position 443,592 of record NZ_JBHUBS010000004.1, read on the forward strand.
CCTAGGGTCAAGAGGCGGGGACGGAGCGCGAGCACGGCAGCGAGGGCAGTGGCATGGCACAGGCGTACATGACGGAGACCGGGAGCGACGGCTCGGAGCCCGAGCCCTCCCGAGCGGGTCTCCGGCGCCGGCTGGCCGAGCTGCGGCGCGATCCGGGCATCTGGCGCCGCGGCATCGTGCTCGCCGCGTTCGCCGTGCTGATCTCGCTCGTCATGATCTTGCACGCCGAGCTGCCCAACGACATCGGCAACCTCGGCAGCCTCACCGAGACCTTCCTGCCCTGGCTGGGCCTGGCCGTCCCGGTGCTGTTCGCCGCCGCGCTCTTCCGCAAGTCCGCGACCGCGCTCATCGCGATACTGCTGACCGCCGCGGTCTGGGTGAACCTCTTCGGGGGCCTGGTCACCGACAAGGCACGGACCGGCGGCAACCTCACGGTCGCCACCCACAACGTCGACGCCGACAACGCCGACCCCGCCGGCACCGCCGCTTCCGTCGCCAAGGCCGGAGCCGACGTCCTGGCCCTGACCGAGCTCAAGGGCAGCGTCGTCCCCGTCTACGAGAAGGCCCTCGCGGGGACCTACAAGTACCACTCCGTCGAAGGCACCGTCGGGCTCTGGAGCAAGTACCCGCTGGTCTCCAGCCGGCCCGTCGACATCAAGATGGGCTGGACCCGGGCCATGCGCGCCACCGTCCACACCCCCTACGGAGAGGTGGCCGCCTTCGTGGCCCACCTCCCCTCGGTCCGCGTCAAGCTCAATGCCGGCTTCACCGCCAACCAGCGCGACAACAGCGCCGACGCCCTCGGCGCCGCGCTCGCCGCCGAACCGCTGCGCCGGGTCATCCTGCTCGGCGACCTCAACGGAACGGTCAACGACCGGGCCCTGTCCGAGGTCACCTCGCAGTTGCGTTCCACCCAGGGCGCGTCCGGCGACGGCTTCGGCTTCAGCTGGCCCGCGCAGTTCCCGATGGCCCGCATCGACCAGATCCTGGTCCGCGGGGTCACCCCCGAGGCCTCCTGGACCCTGCCCCGCACGGGCAGCGACCACCTGCCGATCGCCGCCCGCGTCACCGTGAAGCCGTAGGGGGCGCGGCGCGGGCGCTACGCCTGCTCGCGCCAGCCGTTCGTGATGGGCAGCCGGCGGTCCTTGCCGAAGCCCTTCGCGGAGATCTTCGTGCCCGGCGGGTACTGCCGGCGCTTGTACTCGGCGGTGTCCACCATCCGCAGGGTCTTCGCGACCAGCTCGGGGTCGTACCCCGCCGCGACGATCGCCTCCAGGCCCTGGTCGCGGTCCACGTACAGGGACAGGATCCCGTCGAGCACGGGGTAGTCCGGCAGTGAGTCCGTGTCCACCTGGCCCGGGCGCAGTTCGGCGCTCGGCGGCTTGACGATGGAGTTCTCCGGGATCGGCGGGGTCTCGCCGCGCTCGGCCGCCGCCCGGTTGCGGTACTCGGCGAGGCGGAAGACGTCCGTCTTGTAGACGTCCTTGATCGGGCCGTACGCGCCCACCGAGTCCCCGTACAGGGTGGAGTAGCCGACGGCCAGCTCCGACTTGTTGCCCGGGGCCAGCACGATGTGGCCCTCCTGGTTGGAGAGCGCCATCAGCAGGGTGCCGCGCAGCCGGGACTGGAGGTTCTCCTCGGCGAGCCCGGACAGGCCCAGCGCGCCCATGTAGGCGTCGAACATCGGCTCGATCGACACGGTCCGGAAGTTCAGGCCGGTCCGGGTCGCCAGCTCGGCCGCGTCGCCCCTGGAGTGATCCGAGGAGTACTTGGACGGCATCGAGACGCCGTACACGTTCTGCGCGCCGATCGCGTCGCAGGCGATCGCGGCGACGAGGGCGGAGTCGATGCCCCCGGAGAGGCCGATCAGGACCGAACGGAACCCGTTCTTCCGCACGTACGCGCGCAGACCCACGACCAGCGCGTCGTAGATCTCCTCGTCGTCGTCCAGCCGGTCGGCGTAGCCGCCCGTCACGACCGGCTCGTACGGCTCCACCGGCTCCTCGGTGAGGATCACGCGGTCGATGCGCAGGCCGTCGTCCACGGTGCCCTCGACGGGGGTGTCCGAGGCCGCGGGCAGGTCCAGGTCGACCAGGACGCAGCCCTCGGAGAACTGCGGGGCGCGCGCGATGACCTCGCCGGCGGAGTCGACGACGATCGAGTCCCCGTCGAACACGAGCTCGTCCTGGCCGCCGATCATCGCCAGGTAGGCGAGGGTGCAGCCGGCCTCCTGGGCGCGCTTGCGCACCAGCTCCAGCCGGAGGTCGTCCTTGTTGCGCTCGTACGGGGACGCGTTGATCGAGATCAGCAGCCCGGCCCTGGCGGAGCGGGTGGCGGGGACGCGCCCGCCCTCCTGCCAGAGGTCCTCGCAGATGGCCAGGGCCACGTCCACGCCCCGCACCCGGATCACCGGCTGGGTGTCGCCCGGCACGAAGTACCGGAACTCGTCGAAGACGCCGTAGTTGGGGAGGTGGTGCTTGCCGAAGCGCAGGACGACCTGCCCGCCGTACAGCACGGCGGCCGCGTTCTCCGGGGACCCCGCCGGGCGGCCGAGCCGGGGCGCGGCCTTCTCCGTACGGTCGAGGTAGCCGACGACGACCGGGAGGTCTCCGAAGCCCTCGGCCGCCAGGCGCCGCGCGAGCTCGAGCAGCGCCGTACGGGAGGCCTCGACGAAGGAGCCGCGCAGGGCGAGGTCCTCGACGGGGTACCCGGTCAGCACCATCTCCGGAAACGCCACCAGGTGGGCGCCCTGTTCGGCGGAGTGCCGGGTCCAGTGGACGACCGAGTCGGCGTTGGCGGCGATGTTGCCGACCTGCGAGTCGATCTGATTCAGAGCGAGGCGTAGTTGAGGCACGCGGCCCAGTCTAATCGTCTTTCTGACGCGATGTCCTGGGAGTTGCCCGAGTCGCCGTGTCCGGGCGGGGTTCCGAGGCCGCCCGGAGCCGCCGGTTCAGCCGATCGGGCCGCTCCAGATCGCGTCGTCGTACTTGGTGCCGGGCGCGATCTCGAAGTGCAGGCTCTTGGTGCCCTCGGGCACGACGAAGGCGAAGGTGCCGGTCATCGACTCGCCGGCCATGACCGAGCCCTTGAACATCTTCGGCACGGAGCCGTCGAAGGCCATCTCGGCCTCGGTGCCCTGGTCGTCGCGGGCGTGCGGCAGGGCCAGGCTGACGTCGAGCGCGGCCCCCGAGTTGTTGACGATCTTCACCGTCACCTTGACCGCGTTGCCGTTGCGGGCCGAGGGCGGGTAGGCCGTCGAGGACGGCTTGTACGGGGTCGCGCCCTGCACGGTGACCTGGACCCCGTCCTCGTAGGTGTAGGGCTTGCCCCAGGCCAGGGCCGAGGTCTTGCCCGGGACGTCGGAGGGCGAGGGCTTGGGGGTCGGGCTCGCGGGGGCGCTCGGGGTGCGGGGCTCGTAGTCGTCGTCGTAGCCGTAGTCGTACTCGTCGTCCGAGCGGTTGGCGGCGACGTTCCTGTCGATCCTGTCGAAGACGGCCGTGGTGATGAACCAGCCGCCGACGGAAGCACCGAGGGCGAGGACGCTCAGGGCGGTGCCGACCGCGGCCAGCGCGGCGCGGGGGGCGCCGCGGCGGGACTTGAGGACGGCGGCGATGCCGACGCCGACGCCGGTCACCGCGAGGAGGGCGCCGGCCCAGAAGAAGAAGGGGACGAGTCCGACGAAGATGCCGAACAGTCCGAGGAGCAGGGCGGCGACGGCCAGGCCGTTCGAGGCGGGCGGGGGCTCCGGGAAGCCGGGCGCCTGCGGGCCGCCGGGGAAACCGCCGGCAGGGCCGCCGGCGGGCGTCGCCCAGGGGTTGCCGGGCGCGGGGGCGCCGTACGGGGCGCCGGGCGCGCCGTACGGGGCTCCCCACGCGTGCGCCGGGGGCGCGGCGGCGGCCGCCGGGGCGGGGGTGACCGGGGCGAAGGAACCGGGGACGGCGTCCGCGGGGACGGAGTCGGTGGACTCGGCGTCCGCCGGGGCGGTGCCTGCGGGGGCGGTGCCCGTGGGCACGGTGCTTGCGGGGACAGAGTCCGCCGGAGTGGTGCTTGCGGGGACGTCGACAGTGGGCTCGGCGTCAGTGGGTTCGGCGTCCGCGGGGACGGTGTCCGCCGGGGTGGTGCCTGTGGGCTCGGCGTCCGTGGGTTCGGCCGGGTCGGCTGCCGGGGCCGGGGGCAGGGGTGGTGTCGCGGCCTGAGCCTTGTCGAGGGACAGGGGCTGCGCGGGTGCCTGTGCCGGTATGGGAGCCGCCTCGGATGCGGGGGCGCCCGTGGGCTCCGTCGGCGGGCCGGACGGGGTGCTGGGCGGGTTCGGCGGGGTGCTCATACCGGCGGGAAATCCTTCAGATCGCGATCGGCGCGGGACGATCACCAGCCTGTCATGGAATTCGGCCTCCCTGCCGGGCATTTCGGCCCCGCCCGGGCACCCCCGGCCGGGCCGCCGGCGCGCGGAACGCGGCGCGTCGGCAGCCCGGTCCGGCCTAGCGCAGGTAGCCCAGCACGGTCATCATCCCGGCCTCCGCGTGGTAGACGTTGTGGCAATGCACCATCCACAGACCGGGATTGTCGGCGTCGAAGTCCACCGTCAGCTGCCCGTTCGGCAGGACCACCGCGGTGTCCTTGCGGGCCCCGCCCGGCCGGCCGCCGAGGGCGAAGGTGTGCCCGTGCAGGTGGAGCGGGTGCCACATCGTCGTGGAGTTGTCGAACTCCAGCCGGACCCGTTCCCCCGCCTTCACCGGGTGCCGCTGGTCCGGGGCGTACGGCTTGCCGTCGAAGGCCCAGTCGTACGCCGCCATCCCGCCGGTCAGCTTGATCCGCACCGTGCGGTCCGGTTCGCGCGCGGCCAGGGCCACCGGCTCCGCCGCCTTCAGGGCGTCCGCCGTCAGCGGCCGCCCGGACAGCTCGGCGGGCCGGGTCGCGGCGGTCGGCGCCGCCCCCGCACCGGTGCGCAGCACCGCGAGCGCCGAGGCGGCGTCCCCCTTGCCCTCGGCGAGTGCGGTCAGCGGGAACACCCCGTCGCCCGCCGTCACCAGGACGTCGTAGCGCTCGCCCATGCCCAGCAGCAGTGAGCGGGCGGCCGCGTGCTCGACGGGGAAGCCGTCGGTGTGGGTGACCGTGAACTCGTGGCCGCCCAGGGCGATCCGGAAGGCGGTGTCCCCGCCCGCGTTGATGATCCGGAGCCGGATCCGGTCGCCCGGGCGGGCGGTGAAGACCGAGGGGTCCTCGGGGGTGCGGCCGTTGACCAGGTAGTGCGGGTACGCGACATCGCCCGCGTCCTTGCCGAGGACCTCGCTGACCCCGCCCATGAGGACCCGGGAGGGGCCGCCGCTCGCGGCGGGCGCGGGCGTGCCCGCGGAGCCGGAGCCGGAGCCGGAGCCGGAGCCGGAGCCGTGGCCCGAGTGGCCGCCGCCGCCCGGGCTCGTGTTCATGCCCTTGCGGAGTTCGCCGAGCACGGCGTCGGGGGTGGAGCCGTCCACCCCGTCGAGCCAGTCGTCGAGTACGACCACCCACTCCCTGTCGTAGGAGAGGGGCTCCTTGGGGTCCTCGACGATGAGCGGCGCGTACAGCCCGCGGTCCTGCTGCACCCCGGAGTGCGGGTGGAACCAGTACGTCCCGGGGTGCGGGACGGCGAACTCGTACGTGAACGAGCCGCCCGGTGCGATGTCCCGCTGGGTCAGCCCCGGTACCCCGTCCATGTCGTTGCGCAGCGCCAGGCCGTGCCAGTGCAGGGAGGTGGCTTCGGGGAGGTGGTTGGCCAGGGTCAGGGCGAGGGTGCCGCCCGCGGTGACCCGGACCTCCTGGCCGGGGAGCTTGTCCCCGTACGCCCACGAGCGGACGGAGCGGCCGGCGCCGAGGTCGAGCGGGGTGGCGGTGGCCGTCAGCCGGACCTCGGTGAGCGGGCCGGTGGCCTTGCGGGCGGCCTCGGCGGCCCGCACCTCGGCGCCGGCCGGGTCCACGTAGCCGCCGGGGGCGGGGGAGGAGGCCCCCTTGCCCGTGGCGCCCCCGCCGTGGTCCATGCCGGCCATGCCGGAGCCGCCCGAGCAGGCGGCGAGCAGCCCCGAGCCGGCGAGGGCGGCGCCGGCGCCGAGGACGGCGCGGCGGGAGGGGGAGGGAGAAGCGGAAGAGCGCATGGTGGAACACCTCGTGATGGTGTGAGGCAGGCAGGTGGGCACCGTCTGCCGCCGCCCCGGAGGCATGCGGGGGCGACGACGGAGCCCGGCCTATACGCGCAGCACCGCCAGCAGGGTGAGGAGTTCGCGGGGTGGCGGCGGGTCCGGGCCGCCGGACCGGCCCGGCGCACGTGCCGCACCCCCGAGCGGCGCGGCACGGCGCGGGCCGGCCAGTCCGGCTCCGAGGACCAGCAGGACGAGGGCGCCGAGTACGGCGAGACACACGGACATGGGATCCATGCCGGTGTGCTGCGGGCGCGGAGCCTCGAGGGTGGCGGTGGCCATGCCGGCGGTGGCCATGCCGGCGGCGGCGGCCGGGGCCGCCATGTCCGGCATCGCCCCGACCGGTCGGACGCCGTGCGCCTCCCCGGACGGCGTATGGCCGGCTCCGGGAACGAAACGGACCGACGGCACGTCCTCCATGGCGTGGGCCCGCGTCGGATGGCCCAGCGTGTGCATGCCCGCGATGCCGAGCAGCAGCGCGGCGAACAGCAGCAGCCGGGGCCACCGGACTGCTGGCCGCTGCGGGTGCGAGGCTGGGCGGGTCATGGGCAGAACCCTACCCGGGGTGGGTATCCGATCGGAGGACCGGGCCCGGCCGCGTTTAGGATTAGTCGCACTATGTCCACAAAAGACCCGAAGTCCGTGACCAGCCCCTCCGCGGAGACGGGTCCCGCCCCCACGGCCGGGCCCGGTGCCCGCTCCGTGGCCTGCCTCGTCGGGCTCGGCGCCGCCGCCTACACCGCGTGGGTCCTCGAAGTCGTCCTCTCCACGGGCCTCAACCCCATCGAGACGTACGTCAGCGAGCTCGCGGCCCAGGACCAGCCGCTCGGCGGCCTGTTCCGGGCCACCGACTTCACCGCCGGCCTCCTCGTCCTCCTCGGCGGCTTCCTGGCCCTGGTCCGCCTCGCACGACGCGTCGAAGCCCGCCGCCCCTGGTCCGTCGCCGGCTGGTCGGGGGTCACCCTCTTCGGCGCCGCCACCGCGGCGGACGCCTGGCTGCCGCTGAGCTGCACGCCGACCGTGGACCCCGAATGCGCGGCGCGGGAGACCGCCGGGCTGGTCCCCGCCACCCATCAGGCGCACGCCGTCAGCAGCAGTCTCGCCATGACGGGAGCGCTGGTCGGGATCGTGGCCCTCACGCTCGCCGCCCGCCGCTACGGCCGTCTCGCCCCGCTCGCGCGGTTCGGGCCCCTGCTCGTCGTGCTCGAACTGCTCGCCACCGCCTGGACCCTGGTCTCCATCGCCCTGTTCACCGCCGGGCACGGCACCTGGGCGCTCGGCGCCGGACAGCGGCTCCAGGTGCTGTTCGTGGCCGTCTGGCTGGGGCTGCTCGCGTACTCCGTCCACCGGGAACGCCGTACATGAGCGGAAGCGGAAGCGGACCCGGGAGGTTCGTACGCCTCCCCGACGGGGTGGCGCTGCACGTCCTCGTGGAGGGCTCCGGCCCCCCGGTCGTCCTCAGCGCCGGGCTCGCCATGGCCTGGTTCGACTGGGATCCCGTGGCGGAGCTGCTCGTCGCCGCCGGCCGTACCGTCGTCCGCTTCGACCGTCCCGGGCACGGGCTGAGCGCCCCCGCCGTGCGTGCGCCGTCCGCCGCCGGGGAGGCGCACCGGATCGCCGGGCTGCTGGACGCGCTCGGTCTGGGCGCCGAGCGCGTCACCGTGGCCGGGCACTCCATCGCCGCCTTCCACGCCGAAGCCTTCGCCCGGCTGTACCCGGGGCGCACCGCCGCCGTGGTGCTGGTCGACGGCAGCGTGGAGGAGCGGCCCCGTACGGCCCTGCCCGCAGGGGTGCGCACCGGCGTCGCCCGGGTGCTCGGCCGGGCCGTGACCGCCGCGGGGCTGCCCGCCGCGCTGGGCCCCCGGGCCCGGCGGACCGCCGTACGGGCATCCCGCGCGGGCGGTGCGGACGACCCGGCCGCGCAGGACCTCGTACGCCGCTGCTACCGGACCGGCCGGGTCTGGCGCGGGGCCCTGCTGGAGAACGCCGCCTACCCCGACACGGCCGCCGAGGTGCTGGCGCTGCGCGCGGAGCTGCCGCTGACCGTGCCCGCCACCGTCCTGGCCGGCCACGACCCCGGCGCGCACCGCCCGGACCTGCGCTGGCTGGGCCGCCAGGCGGCGCTGGCCGACGCCCTGGGAGCCCGGTTCGAGGTCGCGGAGCCGGCCGGACACCTGGTCATGCTGGACCGCCCGCACCACGTGGCGCGGGCGGTCCTGTACGCGGAGGCTCCGTCGACTCCGGGGACGGCCTGGGCCGTCTAGCGGCGGGCGTAGACCTTCTCGGCCCAGCCGGCTATCTGCTCCTCCGACAGGTGCTTGGCCAGGTCGGCCTCGCTGATCATGCCGACCAGCCGCTTGTTGTCGATGACGGGGAGCCGGCGGATCTGGTGGCTCTGCATCTCCTCCAGCACCTCGGAGACGTCCGCGCCGGCGTCGATCCAGCGCGGGGTGCCCTGGGCCATGTCGCCGGCCGTGATCTTCGACGGGTCGTGCCCCTTGGCCACACAGCCGACGACGATGTCGCGGTCGGTCAGGATGCCGCAGAGCCGTTCGTTGGAGTCGCTGATGGGCAGCGCGCCCACGTTGAGCCGGCTCATCAGCTGAGCGGCCCGGTCCAGGGTTTCGGTGGCGGGGATCCACTGGGCCCCGGGGTGCATGATCTCTCCGGCGGTGGTCATCGCGTAAACCTCCTGAGCACGCCGTAGCGGCCGGGCGCGGGTGCGCCGGCCTCGGCGTCCTCATCCTCATTCGCCCGTTCGGCCCCCGCGACTCCACACGGGTGAGAGGGGGGCCGAACGGGTGAGGAAGTGGATGCGGCTGAGAGGTGGGGGGAACCCTGCGGGGCGGAGTCCCCTACCCGCCCTTCGCCCATCCCCCAGACTCCGTCCGGGGGGACCCCCAGCCGGGGCTGTGCCCCGGACCCCCTGGGGCTCCGCCCCAGACCCCGGTCCTCAAACGCCGGACGGCTGACTAGCCGTCGGCCCGCACGTGAACGCCGGCGGGGCTGGAAAATCCAGCCCCGCCGGCGTTTGAGGCGCGGGGGTCCGGGGGGCGGAGCCCCCAGGCGACGGTGCCGCACGTGGACGACGGGTTACTCCGCGGCCAGCGGATCCGCTCCGCGCTGCTTCAGCATGTCGGCCATCAGCTGGAGCTCCGACTGCTGGGCCTCGACCATGCCCTGGGCGAGCGCCCGCTCGGCCGGGTTCCCGCACGCGTCGGCACAGCCCTGGGCCATGGCGACGCCGCCCTTGTGGTGCTCGGTCATCAGCCGCAGGTAGAGCACCTCGGCGTCCCGGCCTTCGGCGGAGCCCAGCCGTGCCAGGTCCTCCTTGGTGGCCATGCCGGGCATCAGCGCGCCGGGCTTGGTGGCGGCCCCGGCCCCGCCCATGGCATGACCCTCCATGCCGTGCGCGGCGCCGCCGGCCCCCATCCAGGACATCGGCGGCTCGTCGGCCACCACCTTCGGCAGGCCCCACATGTCCAGCCAGCCCAGCAGCATGCCGCGCTGGTTGGCCTGGGTGTTGGCGATGTCGTAGGCGAGGACGCGCACCGGCTCGTCCTTGGTGCGGTCGCGCACGACGAAGGACATCTCCACCGCCTGCTGGTGGTGCACCGCCATGTCCCGGGCGAAGCCCGCGTCGGCGGAGTAGAGCCCCGGCGTACGGGAGGCCTCGGGAGTGGAATCGGCTCCCCCCGCGGTGGCGACCGTGGCCCCCACCGCGAAGAGCAGCGCCAGGCCCACGGCCGTGCCCGCGGCCCAGTACGTACGGGTCACGGAACCCTTGCCGGCCGTACGGGTCACTTGTCGGCCAGCCCGTTCGTGCAGGCCGCGCCCGGCTCCGGGGTCTGCGGGCCCTGCACGTACTTGGTGAGGAAGGTGGCCACCCGGGCGTCGTCCGCGCTGTCCACGGTCAGCTGCTTGCCCCACGCGCTGAGCATGATCGTGCCGGACTGCTCCTTGACGGGGCTCATCAGCGTGTACGGACGCTTGGCCACGGTCGTGGCGAGCTTCTCGACGTCGGCCGCCGCGGCCTTCTCGTTGTACGTCACCCACACGGCGCCGTGCTCCAGCGAGTGGACGGCGTTGATCTCGGGAACCGGGTTCTTGTAGACGTCGCCGTTGCAGTTCATCCAGCGGGGGTTGTGGTCCCCGCCGACCGGCGGGGTCATCTCGTACTTCACCGGGGTCTCGACGTGCTTGCGGCCGAGGTTCTTGGCGTCCCAGGTCTGCTCGCCGGCGACCGGAGCCTTGAGCTTGGCCTCGTCGGCTTCCTTCTTGTTCTGCTGGTCGATCATCACCCATGCGCCGAAGCCGATGAGCGCGGTGACGATGGCGGCCGACGCGGTGATCGCGACGGCCTTGTTGCGCCGGTCGCGCGACTGGTCGGCGCGGCGCATCTCGGCTATCCGCGCCTGGCGGGAGTTGTTGGTTTCGGACTTCCTGCTGGCCATGGCCCTGAATCCTTCGTGCTGAGGGGGGTGGAGTGGAGAACGCGCTGCCTGAGCGCCGCCGAGCCGGGACCGGTCAGGTCCGCAGCACCTGGAGGGCGTACAGGTCGGGGCCGCGCGCGAGCGCCGAGGGAGGCCGGATCCCCGCCGCCGGCCCGGGACGCACGGCGGCCGCGGGCACCGCGCCCGCCATCAGGACCGCGGGCGGCGCCGGGGGCAGCAGCCCGGGGAGAACGTGCGAGAGCGGGGAGCAGCCGGGCCGGTCGTACGGCGCCACGCAGACGGCGCGCTGCGCGCCGGGAGCATGGACGCCGGGAGCGTGCGCGGCGTGCCCGGCCCGCGGAACCGTCCGTACGGCGGCCGGATCCCCGGCCCAGGCCGCCCGGCACAGGAACGCCGTGCCGGCCAGCACCCCGAAGGCCATCAGGAGGACGGCACGCCGAAGCAGCGGACGTCTCCGACGTCCCTGCTCGTCATGCGCATGGCCCCCCATGGGCGCCGATGGTAATGCTCATGACGGGCCCAAGGTCAGTGCGGGGGTGCCACCGGCTTTCCGGGGTGCGTAATCTGGCGGAAACCACCGCTGGCGATACTGGGGCGGCCCGACTGTGCCCACGCCCCCGCGGCAGTGGTGCACAGGCCGCCTGAACTGCGAGGATGAAGCTATGGACAAGCAGCAGGAATTCGTCCTCCGGACGCTCGAGGAGCGCGACATCCGCTTCGTGCGCCTGTGGTTCACCGACGTACTGGGCTTCCTGAAGTCCGTAGCGGTCGCGCCGGCGGAGCTGGAGCAGGCCTTTGACGAGGGCATCGGGTTCGACGGCTCGGCGATCGAGGGGTTCGCGCGGGTCTACGAGTCCGACATGATCGCCAAGCCGGACCCGAGCACCTTCCAGATACTGCCGTGGCGCGCGGAGGCCCCCGGAACGGCGCGGATGTTCTGCGACATCCTGATGCCGGACGGCTCGCCCTCCTACGCGGACCCGCGGTACGTCCTCAAGCGGATCCTGAACAAGACCTCCGACCTGGGCTTCACCTTCTACACCCACCCGGAGATCGAGTTCTTCCTGCTGAAGGACAAGCCGCTGGACGGCACCCGGCCCACCCCGGCCGACAACTCCGGCTACTTCGACCACACCCCGCAGAACGTCGGCATGGACTTCCGCCGTCAGGCGATCACGATGCTCGAATCCATGGGCATCTCGGTCGAGTTCAGCCACCACGAGGGCGCCCCCGGCCAGCAGGAGATCGACCTGCGCTACGCCGACGCGCTCTCGACGGCCGACAACATCATGACCTTCCGCCTGGTCATGAAGCAGGTCGCCCTGGAACAGGGCGTCCAGGCCACCTTCATGCCGAAGCCCTTCTCGGAGTACCCCGGTTCGGGCATGCACACCCACCTCTCCCTCTTCGAGGGCGACCGCAACGCCTTCTACGAGTCGGGCGCCGAGTACCAGCTCTCCAAGGTCGGCCGCTCCTTCATCGCGGGCCTGCTCAAGCACGCGGCGGAAACCGCCGCCGTGACCAACCAGTGGGTCAACTCCTACAAGCGCATCTGGGGCGGCTCCTCGCGCACCGCCGGCTCCGGCGGCGAGGCCCCCTCGTACATCTGCTGGGGCCACAACAACCGCTCGGCCCTGATCCGCGTCCCGATGTACAAGCCGGGCAAGACGGGCTCCTCCCGCGTGGAGGTCCGCTCGATCGACTCGGGCGCCAACCCGTACCTCACCTACGCCGTCCTCCTGGCCGCGGGCCTCAAGGGCATCGAGGAGGGCTACGAACTCCCGGCCGGCGCCGACGACGACGTCTGGGCCCTCTCCGACGCGGAACGCCGCGCGATGGGCATCGAACCCCTCCCGCAGAACCTCGGCGAGGCCATCGCCCTGATGGAACGCAGCGAACTGGTCGCCGAAACCCTCGGCGAGCACGTCTTCGACTTCTTCCTGCGCAACAAGAAGCAGGAGTGGGAGGAGTACCGGAGCGAGGTCACGGCCTTCGAACTCCGCAAGATGATGCCGGTCCTGTAACCGCATCTCAGCAGCACTGTCGGAGTTTTCCGACATTCAGGGCCGGTGGTCGATGACCACCGGCCCTGAGCCGTCTCCGTCTGACAGGTGGCGGTCTACGCGGTGAGGAGCGGGTCGCCGTAGTGTTCGACCTCGGGGAACGGGGCGTAGAAGTGGTGGAGCAGGGCTTTCCATTGGGCGTACTCGGGCGAGTGGCGGAAGCCCTCGGTGTGGTCGGCCAGGGTGTCCCAGGTCACCTGGAGGAGGAAGCGTGATCCGCGTCCCTCGTCCAGGCAGCGGCGGAGCTCCAGGGAGCGGAAGCCCTTCTGTACCGAGATCAGTGGTCTGGCTTTCGTGAACGCGGCGAGGAACTCGTCCTCCAGGCCGGGCCGGACGTCGAGCAGCGCACTCTCCAAGATCATGGGCCGCATCCTAGTCAGCGGCCCGACGGGCCGACCCGCTACGCCTGCGGTACCGCTCGGTGCCACGTGGTGCGGGTCGGGGTGGGATCGGCCGTGGTGACGTGGAGTTCGGCGTCCAGGCCCAGGACCGCGATGGTCGTGGCGCCGCCCGGTTCCTGGATGCCGGCCGGGGCGCCCGCGTAGAGCATGCGGGACTCCGTCCACGCCGGGGGGCCGCCGAGGCCCGTCGTGCTGATGGTGCCCGAGTCGGCGCGGCCCGACAGGACGCGGCCCGCCACGCCCACCGCGCCGTAGCCCGCCCGGCCGCCGGCCTCCGTGACGCTGGAGACCGCCGGCTTCGCGGCGTCGGCAGCCGCCGTGACCAGGGCGGTGCGGACGACCCCCGAGTCGGGGCGCCGGAAGTAGAGGCGGATGCCCGCCGCCTCCGGGGTGGCGGTGAGGGGGACGGTGGTGGCCGGGAGCCCGGTCGGGAAGGGGCCGGCCAGCGGGGCGCCCGGGGCGGGCTGGATCCAGACCAGGACCGACTGGGTGGTGGCGGCGTAGACGTGGCGGCGCCCGGCGGAGTCGGTGGCCGCGACCGGGTCGGACTGGAGGTCGGCGCCCCCCAGGTGCTGCCAGCCGCCGAAGGCGCCCGAGGGCTCCTGGGTACGGGCGAGCAGGGCGCGCCGGGAGTCGCGGACGTACACCGTGAGCCGCCCGTCCGGGTCGGAGACGGCCGAGGGCGCGCTGATCGAGGAGGTGCCGGGCTCGTCGCCGGGCTCCGGGGTGCCGAGGGAGACCCACGCCCCGAAGGGACCGCCTGGCACGGACTGGGCGGCGTAGACGATCTCGCGCCGGTACTCCTCCGGCCGGTCGCCGAAGACGGTGCGGGTCGCGAGGACGGCGACGCGCCCGTCGGGGAGGCGGGCGGTGCTCGCGCCGGGGTCGATGCCGGTGCCCGGCAGCAGGACCGGGCCCTGCCAGGCGGCGCCGGGGCCGGTGCCGGCCCCGCGGTTCCAGACGGCCATCTGGCCGTCGAGGACGGCGAAGGCGTACAGCCGGCCGGTCGTGCCCTGCACCAGCCAGGAGGAGTGGTCGCCGCGCGCGTACCGCAGCGACTGGGCCCAGTTGCGGCCGCTCGGGCTGCCCGCCACCTTGCGGTCGCCGCAGCCGGAGCGCGAGCCGCAGTAGTTCTGCTTGTCGTGCCACGCGTACGTCTTCAGGAAGCCGATCTTCGTCTCGGCCGTCTGCGGGTCCAGCGTGTGCGGCAGGGTGCTGTTGTGGTAGCCGAGGTAGCTCTGCACGGTGAAGCGGGGCCGCTGCCCGACCGGGACCCGCGCGGCGTACGAGGCGGCCCCGGCCTGCGCGAACCGCGCCGCGTACATGTGGTCCTGATGGTCGGTGAGCCGGCCGGAGTCGAGGTAGCGGCCCGGCGACGGGTCCTGCATGCGTATCGTCGTCGGCTTGTACCGCTCCAGGATCCCCGATATCGCGGCTATCACCTGGTCCTTGGTGTACGTGGGCGGCTGCGCGACCGGAGTGCCCGCGCTGAGCTGCGGGGTGAGCGCCGGTATCCGGCCGTTCCACAGCCCGCGCAGGCTGTCCGGGGTGTCGGAGACGGGGGCCCGGGCCTCGCGCATCTGCAGCCAGACCAGGTTGACCTCGGGCTTCGCGATGAGGACGTCGAGCTCGGCGTCCCCGCCGCCCGCGGTGCCGATGACCGTACGGCGCCACGGGCTGGTGCGGTCGCCGGTGGCCATCTGCGCGTAGGCGGAGCGTATGCCGTTCTGCCGGGCTTCCGCGTAGTGCCCGCGGTCGGCGGGCTGCTCCGGGTCCTTGGCCGCGCCGCCGTGGGCCTCGTTGCGGCCGTCGGCCTCGCCGGAGGTGAGGTAGAGGGTGGTGAGCGGAGTGCCGGACAGCAGGGAGCGGCTGACGTCCGGGTTCATGAAGAACAGGTCGTCGTCCGGGTGGGCGACGATCTGGACGACCGACCCGGCGGTGGCGCTCACCGGGAGGACGGCCGAGGAATCGGATCCCGGGACGGCCTCGGCCGCGGTCTGCTGGCCGGAGGCGACGGCGAGCGCGCCGGTGACCCCGATGGTCAGCATCGGGACCACGGTCGCGAGGAGGAAACGTCGACGGGATACGGGCATCGGCTACGCCTTGGGGTCGTTCCGGCAGGAAGAACCGCGTGAAGCTGTCGGTCAGTCAGTGAGAGTTCATTCCGGGCAAGTTGGTTCACCCTGTTCGCCGATGACTTCAGATGTGTGGAAATGACCGCCGGAGTGCGCCCCTTGTGGGCGTTTCGCACGTGTCCGCCGTCACAGTGCGCGCGCCCACCAAAAAACGCCCCCGTGGGGGGCGTTGATGGGGTGCGCGCAGACCGCGCGGAAACCGCGTGCAGACCTACCGGCCGGTCAGGGCGAGCCGTTCGGCGGTCCCGCCGGCTGCCACGGAGCCAGGTGCGCGTTCGGGTCGTCCGCCGACGAGGTCACGTACAGGCGCCCGTCCAGCCCCATGACCGCCAGGTCCACCGTGCTCTTGCCGTTCATCGTCGAGGAGGGCGCCCCGACGAACATCAGCGGCGACCGCGCCCACGGCCTGCCCCGGCCGACGTCGGAGCCCAGCTGCCCGCCCGCCGAGCGCCCGGCCAGCAGATGGCCGCTCGCCGTCACCGAGCCGAAGCCCGACAGCCCGCCCACGTCGGTGGGTCCGGTCATCTTCAGCCCGCCGTCACCCGTGAACGATGCCGTACCGACCGCGCCCGAATCCGGCTTGCGGAACCACAGCCGTACGCCGTCCTCCCGGCTCTGCGCCGTGATCGGCAGCGCCGGCGCCGGCAGCCCGGTCGCGGTGGCGGGGCCGAGCGGTGCGCCGGCCTTCGGCTGGGCCCAGCCCAGCACGCTCTTGGTGGTCGCGGCCAGGACGATGCGCCGGCCGCCCGCGTCGGTCGCGGCGGCCGGGCTGCCGTGCAGGTCCGAGCCGCCGTACTGCTCCCACGGCCCCCAGGCGCCGGTCGGCGACTGCACCCGCCCCCGCAGGGTGTACGCACCGTCGCGCACGTAGACGGCGAGCTGCCCGGAGCCGTCGACGGCCACCGCGGGCGCGCTGATGTCGGAGGTCCAGTTCTCGTCGGCGGTCTCCGGCGTGCCGAGGACCGTCCACTCCCCGAACTCCTGCGAGCCGGGCGCCCGCTGCACGGTGTAGACGACCTCGCGCCGGTAGTCGGCGGGCTTGGCGCCGAAGGAGGTCCGGGTGCCGAAGGCGGCGATCCGGCCGTCGGCCAGCGTCACGGTGGAGATGCCCTGGTCCATGACGGTGCCGTCGGCGCCGGGGAGCAGCCGGGGGCCGCTCCAGCCGCCGAGCAGGCCGTCGCGGCGCCAGAGGGCGAGCTGCCCGTCGAGCACCTTGAACGCCCACAGGCCGTGCTCCTTGTCGGAGGTCAGCCACGAGGTGGCGGTCCCGCGGGCGTAGTTGATGGAGGAGGTCCAGCGGTTGCCGGCCGGGTGGTCGGCGACCTTCAGGTCCCCGCAGCCGGCGGCGCTGCCGCAGTGGTTCGTCCGGTCCGTCCACGCGTACGTGTCCAGGATGTCCAGCTTGGACTTGGCCTCGTCCGGGTCCAGGGCGCTGGGGAGCGAGCCGTTGAAGTAGCCGAGGTAGTTCTGCACGGAGAAGTGCGGACGGTCCTTGACCTCCTTCGCGTAGGCGCCGAGCGCGACCTGCACGAAGCGGGCGCCGTAGAAATGGTCCTGGTGGTCCGTGTAGTGCTTGCTGTCGGGGAACCGGCCGGGCGTCGGGTCCTGGGAGCGGACGGTGGTCGGCCCGTACTGCTTCAGGAAACCGACGAGGGTCCGTACGACCTGGTCCTTCGTGTACGTGAACTGCTGCTTGACCGGGGACCCGGAGGCGAGCATCGACTCCAGCCGGGGGACCTTGCCGTCCCAGAGGCCGTGCAGGCTGTCGGGCCGGTCCGCCCAGACGTTGCCGGCCTCGCGCAACTGCAGCCAGACGAGGTTGACCTGCGGCTTCGCCGTGAGGACGTCGACCTCGGCGTGGCCGCCGCCCGCGGTCGGCACGACGGTGCGCCGCCAGGGGCTGTCCCGGTCGCCGGTGGCCATCTTCGCGTAGGCGGCGCGGATGCCGTTCTGGCGGGCCTCGGCGTAGGCGGGCTTGTCGGGCGGGGTGGCGGCCACCTGGGCTTCGCCCGCGTTGATGCCGTCGGCCTCGCCGGAGGTGAGGTACACCGAGGTGACGGGATGGCCCGCCGCTATGGAATAGCGCAGGTCCGGGTTCATGAAGTAGAGGTCGTCGTCGGGGTGCGCCACGATCTGCAGCACCCGGCCCGGGTCCGCGGGGGCCGCCGGGTCGGCGGTCGCGGAGGCGGCGGAGGCGGCGCCCACCGCTTTGCCGTCGGCGGCGGCGGGGCGGTCGAGCGCGTCGAGCGCCTCGTTCCCCCGCAGCAGCAGCATCCCCCCGGCGGCGGCCGCCGCACAGAACCCGACGGCCTTGACGACCCGCCCCCGCCGCCTGCGGGCCACCGCGCGGGCCCGCCGCGTACGGACACGGGCGCGGGCGGGACCTTCGGCCCGGCCGCCCGGGAGGCCGTCGCCCGGGCCGCCGGCCGGCCCGGCGGCCGGATGGCCGGAGGAGGGCCCCTCGGCCGGGAGTTCGGGGTCGGGCATGGGGGGTCCTCCTGGCCGGTCGGCGGGGAGCGGGCCCCATTGCGCGACAAGTCTGCCAAAAATCTGACAAACAGTCCCATCGGGCATGCGGTGAGTCGAACGACTGCTCCGGCTAGGCTCTCCCCGGGCGGAAGCGCGGCCCTGCCGACGGCGACACCCGCCGGAGGCGAGCCACACCCCGCGCAACCGCCCGGCCAGGGCAGAGGCAGAGGCAGAGGCAGGCCGACGTACGCGGGAGGCGGCGGGATGACAGTCCCGGGACGCAGGAGCAGTACCTTCAGCCGGCTGCTGCGCAGCGGGTTCACCGACCCCTCGGCCGCCGCCCGGCTGCTCGACACCGACGCGCTGGCCGCCGTACGCACCGACCCGGTGCTCCTCGACGCCCTCGGGGCCACCGCCGATCCCGACCTCGCCCTCCTCGGGCTGGTCCGGATCGCCGAGGCGCAGACCCCCGAGGAACTGCCCGGCCTCCTCGACACCCTCGTCAGTGCCAAACCCCTGCGCGACCGCCTCCTCGGCGTGCTCGGCGCCTCCGAAGCCCTCGGCGACCACCTCGCCCGCCACCCCCGCGACTGGCAGGCCCTGGTCACCTACGAGGCCGCCGATCTGCACCCCGGGCTACCCGAGTTCGAGCAGGGCCTGGCCGGCGCCCACGACCCCGTCGCCCTGCGCGTGGCCTACCGCCGCTGCTTGCTCTCCATCGCCGCCCGCGACGTCTGCGGGACCATAGACGTAGCCCAGACCGCAGCCGAACTCGCCGACCTGGCCACCGCCACCCTGCGCGCCGCCCTGCGCATCGCGAGCGCCGCCGCCCCCGAGGACGCGGCCGTCTGCCGGCTCGCCGTCATCGCCATGGGCAAGTGCGGCGGCAACGAGCTGAACTACGTCTCCGACGTGGACGTCATCTTCGTCGGCGACGCGGCCCCGGGCGCGGACGAGGGCAAGGCGATCCAGGCCGCCACCCGCCTCGCCTCCCACCTCATGCGGATCTGCTCCGAGACCACCGTCGAAGGCACCATCTGGCCCGTCGACGCCAACCTCCGCCCCGAGGGCAGAAACGGTCCGCTGGTCCGCACCCTCTCCTCCCACCTCGCCTACTACCAGCGCTGGGCCAAGACCTGGGAGTTCCAGGCCCTCCTCAAGGCCCGCGCCGTCGCGGGCGACGAGGCGCTCGGCGCCGAGTACATCGACGCCATAACTCCCCTCGTCTGGCAGGCCGCCGAGCGCGAGAACTTCGTCCCCGACGTCCAGAAGATGCGCCGCCGCGTCGTCGACAACATCCCCGCCGCCCAGGTCGAACGCGAGCTGAAGCTCGGCCCCGGCGGCCTGCGCGACGTCGAGTTCGCCGTCCAGCTCCTCCAGCTCGTGCACGGCCGCTCCGACGCCACCCTGCACTCCGGCACCACCCTCGACGCGCTCACCGCCCTCGCCGCCGGCGGGTACGTCGGGCGCGCCGACGCCGCCCAACTGCACGACGCGTACCGCTTCCTGCGCGCCATGGAACACCGCATCCAGCTCTACCGGCTGCGCCGCACCCACCTCGTCCCCGAGGACGAGGCCGACCTGCGGCGCCTGGGCCGCTCGCTGGGCCTGCGCACCGAACCCGTCGCCGAACTCAACAAGGCCTGGCGCCGGCACGCCTCCGTGGTCCGCCGCCTGCACGAGAAGATCTTCTACCGGCCGCTCCTCGACGCCGTGGCCCAGCTCGCCCCCGGCGAGACCCGGCTCTCCCCGCGCGCCGCCGGCCAGCGCCTCGAAGCCCTCGGGTACGCCGATCCGGCCGCCGCCCTGCGCCACCTCGAAGCCCTCGCCTCCGGCGTCACCCGCGCCGCCGCCATCCAGCGCACCCTGCTGCCGGTGCTCCTCGGCTGGTTCGCCGACTCCGCCGACCCGGACGCGGGCCTGCTGAACTTCCGCAAGGTCTCCGACGCCCTCGGCAGGACCCCCTGGTACCTGCGCCTCCTGCGCGACGAGGGCGCCGCCGCGGAGAACCTCGCCCGGGTGCTCTCCGCCGGACGACTCGCCCCCGACCTCCTCATGCGCGCTCCCGAAGCGGTGGCCCTGCTGGGCGACCCCGAAGGCCTGGTTCCCCGTACCCACGAGGCCCTGGAGCAGGAGGTCCTCGCCGCCGTCGGCCGCGCCGAGAACCCGGAAGCCGGGGTGGCCGCCGCCCGCGGAGTCCGCCGCCGCGAGCTGTTCCGTACGACCGCCGCCGACATCATCGGCTCCTACGGTACGGAGGACAGTCCGGCCGAGGAGGACCACGGAGCCCTGGTCGACCGGGTCGGCCGCGCCGTCTCCGAACTCACCGCCGCCACCGTCGCCGGCGCCCTGCGCGCCGCCGTGCAGGGCCACTGGGGCGACACCCTGCCCACCCGCTTCGCGGTCATCGGCGTCGGCCGGTTCGGCGGCCACGAGCTCGGCTACGGCTCCGACGCCGACGTCCTGTTCGTCCACGAGCCGCGCGAGGGCGTCGACGAACAGGAAGCCGCCAAGGCCGCCCAGCACGTCGTCTCCGAGATGCGCAGGCTCCTCCAACTCCCCACCGCAGACCCGCCGCTGCTCATCGACGCCGACCTGCGCCCCGAAGGCCGCTCCGGCCCCCTGGTCCGCACCCTGCCCTCGTACGCCGCCTACTACCGCCGCTGGTCCCTGACCTGGGAGTCCCAGGCCCTGCTGCGCGCCGAACCGGTGGCCGGCGACCTCGACCTCGGCCGGCGCTTCATCGACCTGATCGACCCGCTGCGCTACCCGATGGAAGGCCTCGGCGAGGACGCCGTCCGCGAGATCCGGCGCCTGAAGGCCCGGATGGAATCCGAACGCCTGCCCAGGGGCGCCGACCCGACCCTGCACACCAAACTCGGCCGCGGCGGCCTCAGCGACGTCGAGTGGACCGTCCAGCTGATCCAGATGCGGCACGCCTGGGCGGAACCGGGCCTGCGCACGACCCGGACCCGGGAGGCCCTGGCCGCCGCGCACGCGGCCGGTCTGATCCCGACCGAGGAGGCGCAGATCCTCGACGAGGCCTGGGTGCTGGCCACCCGGGTCCGCAACGCCGTGATGCTGGTCCGCGGCCGCGCGGGCGACACCTTCCCCTCGGAGGCCCGCGAACTGGCGGCGGTCGGCCGCTACCTCGGCTACGCGGAGGGCACGGTCGGCGACATGCTGGAGGACTACCGCCGCATCACCCGCCGCGCGCGGGGCGTGGTGGACGAGCTGTTCTACGGGGGGTAGTGCGCCCGGCCCTCCCTCGGCGAGGACGCCGAAGACCCGCCCGCCGGTGACCACGCAGTCCGGCGGGCGGGCCGTGCATCCCGCGGCCTACGTGTGGGGGAGGGCGAAGTTGAACCCCTGGGCGCTGTGTGCGCCGCCCGAGGCGCAGGCGCCGTCGGTGGGGTAGCCCCAGAAGAACATGGCGTAGCACTTCTGGCAGAACCGCCAGTTCCGCTGCCGGGTGGGGGTTTCCGAAATGTCGTGGGGGAGGACGAAGTTGAACCCCTGGGCGCTGTGCGCCCCGCCCGCCGGGCAGACCCCGTCGGTGGGGTAGCCCCAGAAGAACATCGAGTAGCACTTCTGGCAGAACCGCCAGTTCCGCTGCGCGGTGGAGGTTTCGGCGACGTCGTGGGGGAGGACGAAGTTGTAGCCCTGGGCGCTGTGCGCGCCCCCGGCCGGGCAGACCCCGTCGGTGGGGTAGCCCCAGAAGAACATCGAGTAACACTTCTGACAGAACCGCCAGTTGCTCTGATCGCCCTGTGCTCCGGTGGGGGCGGCCGTGGCGGACGAGGTTCCCGCCAGGGTTCCGGCGGCCGCGACGGCGATGATGCCCGCCCCCGCACCGGCCGCGCGGCCGAGGAACGCGCGCCGGCTGGATGCTCCCGAATGACCGTTCTCCAAGCCCATGATGGCCTCTTCGTCGAGTTCAGTGGAATGTCCGGGTGGTGCTGCGAGACCAGATGCTGTCGGGGTGCTGACAGACCGTCAAGAGAGTGATTCGGGTCCCCGTGGCCCGATTTCGGCCCGGATCGTCTTCATCGGGGGCGCAGCGGCCGCGGCCCCCGCCGCCCGGGCGGGCTTCGTCCGCTACACCGCGGGCCGACTCGGCGCCCCGTCGCGCAGCTCCAGCCGGTCGCCCGGGAAGGCGGCGCGGAAGCGGGGGTCGTGGGAGACCGCGACCACCGCTCCGGGGTAGCCCGCGAGTGCCTGCTCGACCTCCTCGACCAGCGCCAGCGACACGTGGTTGGTCGGCTCGTCGAGGACGAGGACATCGGCGGGCCGGGTCACCAGGCGGGCCAGTTCGAGGCGCCGCCGCTGCCCGGCGGACAGGGCGGCGACCGGCACCGAGAGGTCCTCCTCGTGGAACAGCCCGAGCGTCAGCAGTTCCTCCGCGTGCTCCTCGGGCAGTCCGGGCAGGCCCGCCGCGAAGGCGGACAGCAGCGGGAGCCGGACGGGGGAGTGGGGCAACTCCTGTGCCAGGTAGCCGAGCCGTACGTGCTCCGCGCGGCGCACCGTGCCCGTGTCCGGGGCCAGGTCGCCGGCCAGGACCCGCAGCAGGGTGGTCTTCCCGGCCCCGTTCGGCCCCGACACCAGCAGCCGCTGCCCGGGCTGCACGGTCAGCGCGGGGAGCCGGAGCCGGTCGCCGACCCGGATCCCGGTGAGTTCGAGCAGCGGTCCTTCGGGGGCGGTACCGGGAGCGGCGATCCCCGCTTCGAAGCGCAGCGGCACCGGCGGCGGCGCCACCGGCTCGGCCCGGAGCCGTTCCAGATGCCGGCGGGCCGCCCTGACCTGCCCGGACAGCTTGGCCTCGGAGGAGCGGCGGTGCTTGCCGAAGCCCTGCCCCGGGTCCTTGCCGGTGCGGTCGAGCCGCTGGCCCGCCGCGGCGACCAGGGTCTCGGTGCGGGCCAGGTCCTCCCGCCACTCCGCGTGCCGCTGCGCCCAGCGGCCGCGCGCGGCGGCCTTCGCCGCCAGGTATCCCGCCCAGCCGTCCCCGTACCGCACGACCGTGCGCAGGTCCCGGTCGACCTCCAGGACCGTGCTGGTGATCCGTTCCAGGAAGTCCCGGTCGTGGGTGACGACGACGAGCGTGCCGCGGTGGGTGCGCAGCCGTTCCGCGAGCCAGTCGACGGCCCGCCGGTCCAGGTGGTTGGTGGGCTCGTCCAGGAGCAGGAGTTCGGGAGCGGCGGCCAGGACGCAGGCCAGCGCGAGCCGGGAAGCCTCGCCGCCGGAGAGCGAGCCGATGGTGCGGTCCCGGGTGAGGTGGGCGAGGCCGAGCCCGTGCAGTGCGGTGTCGGTGCGGGCGTCGGCCTGGTAGCCGCCGCGCTCCTCGTAGGCGGTCAGGAGTTCGCCGTACGCGTCGAGGGCGACGGGGTCGGCTCCGCCGCCGGAGCCGAGGGCGGTCTCGGCGGCGCGGATCCGGTCCGCCAGCTCCCGCAGGTCGGCGAGGGCGAGGTCGACGGCGTCCTGGACGGTGTGCCCGGGCGCGAGGTCGAGGGTCTGGGCGAGGTGTCCGGCGCCGCCGGGGAAGACGGCGGTGACCTCGCCGCCGTCGGGCCGCTCGGCCCCGGCGAGCAGCCGGAGCAGGGTGGACTTGCCGGAGCCGTTCTCGCCGATGACGGCGGCCTTCTCGCCGGGCCGTACGGTCAGCGACACCTGGTCGAGCACGACCCGGTCGCCGTAGGCCTTGGTGACTCCGGACAGCGTCAGCTGGGACTGGGCCCGGGACTGGGACGGGTGATGGGCGCGCGAGCGCATGGGGGATCCCCTCGGGGTACTCGTACTGGTTCTGCCGCGTTTTCGGCGTTCTCCTTCTGGATGCGGGCAGCGCGGGCGCGCGGCGCGGGGGCCATGCCCCTCACGCCGCGTCCGCGCCGCCGATCAGCGGAAGAAGTAGTACGAGTACGAACCCATGGGGCCAGGGTAACGCGAGGCGAGTCGTTGCGTCTCGCGAGTTTCGGCGGTGTCCGGACCGCCCTCAGGCGGCGCTGCCCACCGAGGCCACGGCCTCCGCGACCGTCAGCGCCATCGGCGTCGTGGGGCGGCCGATCAGGCGGGACAGGTCGCCGGAGGTGCCGGCCAGGCGGCCGCGCTCGATGGCGAGGTCCACGTCGACCAGGATCTCCGCGAAGGGGGCGGGAACCCCCGCACCGGTCAGGACGGAGAGGTGGGCCTCGGGGGTCACGGCGTTGTACGCGATCTCCCGCCCGGTGGCCTCCGCCACCGCCGCCGCGTACTCCGCGAAGGACCACGCCACGTCGCCGCTCAGCTCGTACGCCCGGCCGAGGTGGCCCTCCCCGGTCACCACGGCGGCCGCGGCCGCCGCGTAGTCGGCGCGTGCCGCCGAGGCCACCCGGCCCTCGCCCGCGTTGGAGAGGACGGCCCCGTGCGCGAGCACCGGCGCGAGGTTGCCCGTGTGGTTCTCGGTGTACCAGCCGTTGCGCAGGAAGGTGTGGGGCAGACCCGAGGCGAGGATCAGCTCCTCGGTCGCCCGGTGCTCGGCGGCGAGGTCGAAGTCCGCCTCCGGCCCGCCCAGGATGCCGGTGTACGCGAACTGCGCCACCCCGGCCTCCTTCGCCGCGTCGATCACGGCGGAGTGCTGGGGCACCCGCTGTCCGACCGCGTTGCCGGAGATCATCAGGACCCGGTCACCGGACCGGAAGGCCCCGGCGAGCGTCTCGGGCACGTCGTAGTCGGCGATGCGCAGGTCGATGCCCCGGGCGGCGAGCGGGGCGGCCTTCTCCTTGTCGCGGACGACGGCGGCGATCTCGGCGGCGGGGACGCCGCGGTCGAGCAGCTCGTCGATGACGAGACGGCCGAGGGCTCCGGTGGCTCCGGTGACGACGATGCTCATGGCGGTTCACTCACTCCTGGGCTGGGTCTTGCTCCCGTTGTCCGGGCTGTGCACTCACCGTACGGCTGGCACTAACCAAACGACAGTACCCACTTTGAAGTAAGGTACTGGCATGGGAGTAAGTGAGATGCGCGAGAAGTGGACCCAGGCCGAGGCCATGTGCCCGCACCGGCTCGTCCTGGAGCACGTCACCAGCCGCTGGGGCGTCCTCGTCCTGGACGCCCTGCTCGACCGCTCGTACCGCTTCAGCGAACTGCGCCGGCACGTCGGAACGGTCGCCAAGGTCAGCGAGAAGATGCTGACGCAGACCCTCCAGACGCTGGAGCGCGACGGCTTCGTGCACCGTGATGCCAAGCCCGTCATCCCGCCCCGCGTCGACTACTCGCTGACCCCGCTGGGGCGCGAGGCCGCCGAGCGGGTCCGGGCCCTCGCCCACTGGACGGGTCTGCGCATGGACGACGTGGAGAAGGCCCGCGCGGCCTACGACGAGACGAAGCAGCGGCAGGCGGCGGCCGCCGCCGCGAACTAGCCGCCGCCAACTAGCGGACCTCAGGCCCCGATGCGCACCAGCGCGAGCGTGATGTTGTCGGGGCCTCCGGCCTCGATGGCGGCCTTCCACAGCTCGAACGCGGCCTTGCCGTCGTCGTGCACCCGCAGCACCTCGTCGATGGCCTCGTCGGGCACCGGGTCGGTCAGCCCGTCGGTGCACACCAGGTACCGGTCGCCCGTGGAGAGCGGGAAGGCCGCCACGTGCGGGGTGAGGACGTGCTCGGCGCGGCTCCCGCCGAGGGTCTGCGTCACGGCCGAGGTGGTGCGCTGCCCCGGCGGAAGCGGCGGGCTGTCGTCCACGCTGACCTGGCGGAGCCCGTCATCGGCCACCCGGTACACCTTGCTGTCGCCGACGTTGAACGACAGCAGCGACTCCGGCAGGACCAGGGTGCCGGCGACCGTGGTCCCCATGGAGGTCAGCTCCGGACGGCCTTCGGTGGCGGAGTGCACCGCGCGGTTGCAGAGGTTCAGCGCGTCCTCGATCGCCTCGGCCCCTTCCAGGGTCGGGCCGAGGAGCGCGAGTTCCCGTACGACCAGCTCGCTGGCGACCTCGCCCGCCGGCTGCCCGCCGAGGCCGTCGGCCACCGCGACGACCAGCGGTCTGCCGAGGGGGAACAGCAGCGTCTGGGGGCTCCGGGTCGTGGTCCCGCACAGCGTCCACGGCCCGATGACCAGGCTGTCCTCGTTGTGCTCGCGGACCAGCCCGACATGACTCAGGGCCGTCACGGCTATGTACGCCACCACGCCACCATTGTCCCGCCGCCGGGCGCGCGGCGCGTGTCCGGCGGCTCCGGTGGCCGGTGCCGCGTCAGTACTGCGTACCCGTGGCCGCGAAGGGGCCGGTCGCGGGGGCCACGCACTTGTCCGTGACGGGCTCCTCGCCGCCCACCGCACCCTGGAGGCAGAGCCGTCCGCCGTTCTCGCGCAGGTCGAGGGAGAAGTGCGTGGTCGCACCGGACTGCTTGAGGTCGTGGATGCGGTCGTCGGGGTAGCCGAGGGCGGTCAGGGCCGCCCTGACCTTGGCCGGGGTGGGCTCCGCGATCTTCTCGATGCCCAGGTAGACGTACGACTCGTGCTGGACGCCCGCGCACCAGTCGCGCGTGTCCAGGTCCACCATCGGACCCGTCGTGGGCATGGCCGGCACGACCGTGCCCGCCGGGGCCTCCTCGCCCGGCGGCGCCGGCCGCGGGCTCGGCGGCTGTTCCATGGGGGTGCCCGGTGCGGGGCAGATCTGCGCGATCTCCTTCTGGAGCCCCGCCAGGGCCGGCGAGGACAGGCTTCCCATGGGCTTCGCGGCCGCTGCCGCCGTCGCCGCTGTCGGCGTGGCGGGCGCGGCGGGCTCACCGCCGCCCGTCGCCTTCGCGGTGCCGCAGGCGCCGAGTGCCAGCACCGCGAGGGCCGTCAGGGCCAGGGTGAGCCGCGGCCGGCGCGAGGAGCGGGCGAACGTGCCGGTGGAGCCGTGGGTTCGGGTCATGCGCCCAGTTTCTGATCATGCCGAGCCCGGCGCGTGAGTACGCGTACTCACCTGGCCGGGGCGTACCTGCTCAACCCGCGTCAGGCTCCCCGGCCGCCTCCGCCCCGCCGCGCAGGTCCCGCGCGTACGCCAGGAACGCCGACAGGCCCACCTCGAAGGCGGCCTCCGCGCGCCCGGAGCCCTGGGCGGCCAGGGCCCGCGCGAGCAGCGGGGTGCCCGGGGTCGGCTCCCACATGGCATCCGGGGCCGCGAGGTCGAGGGCCGAGCCCAGGACCAGGTTCTCCAGGCCCGTGAGCAGCGGCATCACCTCCTCGGTGGCGAAGCCGGCCCGCAGCAGGAGGGCCACCGCCCGTTCGTACTGCGCGAGCACCGCGGGCGCCCGTACCGGGGTGGTCATCAGCAGCGGGATGGCCCGCGGATAGGCGGCGAAGGCGGCCCGGTACGACCGGGCCCAGGCCTCCAGCGCCCGGTCCCAGGGCTCCGGCGAGGACAGCGTGCCGCCGTCGATCCCGGCGCACACCCGCTCGCGGATCAGCTCGATGACCCCCGCCCGGCCGTCCACGTGGTGATACAGCGACCCGGTTTGTACCCCGAGCGCCCGGGCGATCTGCGGGACGCTGAACTCGCCCTGCTCGGCAAGCAGTTGCAGGGCGGCAGCGCCGATCCGCTCCCGGTCCAGCAGTGGGGTGCGCGGCCGCGCCATCGTATTTCTCCCGCCGTCAGGTCTTCCCGTACGCCAAAACCGGAGGCTACATTGCCGAAAACCGAAAACCTTTAGGTTTTCTCTTCCCTGCCACCTGCCGTTCGCAGAAGGGTGCTCCCGCATGCCCGAAACGCCAGAGCCGCCGAGTAGCGGAACCGACCTGCGCCGCGGCGCCCTCGGCACCGCCGACATCTCCTTCTTCGTCGTCTCCGCCGCCGCCCCGCTCACCGTCATGGCCGGCGTCGCCCCCGTCGCGATCCTGCTCGGCGGCGTCGGCGCCCCCGCCGGCTACCTCCTCGCCGGACTCACCCTCGCGATCTTCGCCGTCGGCTTCACCACCATGAGCCGCCACGTCCGCAGCGGCGGCGCCTTCTACGCCTACATCGCCCGCGGCCTCGGCAAGCGCGTCGGCATCGGCGCCGCCCTGCTCGCCCTCATCGGCTACAACGGCATGGAGATCGGCGTCTACGGACTCCTCGGCACCACCACCGCCGACACCGGGCACGCCCTCGCCGGCCTCGACATCCCCTGGCTGCCCGTCTCCCTCGCCGGCCTCCTCCTCATCTGGTACGGCGGCTTCCGCTCCATCGACTTCGGCGCCAAGCTGCTCGGCATCCTGCTCGTCGCCGAGACCGGGATCCTCGTCCTGCTCGCGGGCGGCGTGCTCATCGAGGGCGGCGCCCACGGCCTCTCGGCCGGCTCCTTCGCCCCCGGCGCGGTGCTCGTCCCCGGCACCGCGGCCGTCCTGGCCTTCGCCTTCGCCGCGTTCACCGGCTTCGAGTCCACCGTCATCTACCGCCGCGAGGCCCGCGACCCCGACCGGACCATCCCGCGCGCCACCTACATCGCCGTCGCCTTCCTCGGCCTCTTCTACGCCTTCATCGTCTGGACCGTTATCCAGGCCTTCGGCTCCGAGGAAGTCCTCGCCGCGGCCGCCGCGGACCCCGCAGGCCTCTTCTTCACCGCCATCACCACCTACGTGGGCCCCTGGGCGGCCGACCTGATGCACGTCTTCATCGTCACCAGCGTCATCGCCTCCCTCCTCGCCTTCCACAACGCCATCAACCGGTACGCGCTCGCCCTCGCCGAGGAAGGCGTTTTGCCCGCCGCCCTCGGCCGGATCCACCCGCGCCACGGCTCCCCGTACGTCGCCGGCGCGGCGCAGACCGCCCTCGGCGCCGTCGTCGTCCTCGGCTTCGCCCTCGCCGGAGCCGACCCGTACCAGCAGCTCCTGCTCTGGGTGAACACCCCGGGCATGATCGGCCTCATGGCCCTGATGCTGCTCGCCGCCATCGCCGTACCCGTCTACTTCCGCCGCGTCCGGCACGAGGAGGGGCCCTGGCGGACCCTGATCGCGCCCGTCGCCGCCGCCGTGCTGCTGGCCGTGGCGATCTGCCTCGTCATCTCCAAGGTGGCCCTCTTCACCATGGCCTCCACCACCGTCAACACCCTCCTCGTGGCCCTCGTCCCCGCCGTCTTCCTCGCCGGGCTCGCCCTCGCCCAGCGCCTGAAGACCCGCCGACCCGAGGTCTACGCACGGTTCGCGGAGGAGCCGGCCGGGGCAGAGGAACCCGCGGTGCCCGCAGCAGCCGCAGCATCCGCAGCGCACGGGGAGCCCGCCGCGCCCGTAGCGTCCCCGTAGCCCGCAGTACTCGTACAGCCCGACCAGCCCGACCAGCCCGAACCCCCGCAAGGAGCAGAGCCGTGCCCGCTGCCGACACCGTCCTCACCGGAGCCCGCGTCCGCACCCTCGACCCCGCCCGCCCCGAGGCCCGCGCGGTGGCCGTCCTCGGCGGCGAGATCGTCGCCGTCGGAGACGAGGCCGACGTCCGCGACTGGCGCGGCCCCGGCACCGAGACCGTCGACCTCGGCGGCGCCACCCTCACCCCCGGCCTCACCGACGCCCACAGCCACCCCGTCTGGGGCATCGAGATGGCGACCGGTACGGACCTCTCCGCCGTCACCGACCTCGACCAGCTCCGCGCCGCCCTGCGCACCGCCGACCGGGGCCCCGGCGGCTGGGTCACCGGCTTCGGCCTCGACCACAACGCCTTCGGCGGCCGTCCCGTCGACAAGGCCCTGATCGAGGAGGCCCTCGCCGGAGCCCCCGCCTTCCTGCGCCTCTACGACGGCCACTCCGCGCTCGCCTCCGGCGCGGCCCTGGCCGCCGCCGGGATCACCGGCCCGCGCGCCTTCGCCCAGCGCTCCGAGATCGTCTGCGACCCCGACGGGCGGCCCACCGGCCACCTCGTCGAGCACGCCGCGATGGACCTGGTCGGCTCGCTCGCGCCGAAGCCCACGTACACCGAGCGCCGGGAGCGCCTCACCGGGCTGCTCTCCGACATGGCCGCCACCGGTCTGACCGGCGCACACGTCATGGACCTCGGCGACGGGGACGTACCCGCCCTGCTCGCGACCGCCGAGTACGAGGGCGATCTCCCGCTGCGGCTGAACCTCTCGCCCTGGTGCATGCCCGGAGCCACCGGCGAGGACCTGGACGAGCTGATCGAGCTCCAGCGGCTCCTGGGCCGCCACTGGAAGGTCGGCGGGGTCAAGTTCTTCATGGACGGCACCGTGGAGGGCGGCACCGCCTGGCTGGAGCACGCCGACTGCCACGGCCGGGGCACCGACGCCTTCTGGCCCGACCCGCAGGCCTACGCCGAGGCGGTACGGGTCCTCGACGCGGCCGGGGTGCGCACCGCGACCCACGCCATCGGCGACGCGGCGGTCCGGCACGTCCTGGACACCGTGGAGTCACTGGGCCCGCGGGGCCGGATGCGGCACCGGATCGAGCACATCGAGACGGTCCCCGACGGCCAGCTGAAGCGGTTCGCGGAGCTCGGGGTGATCGCCTCGATGCAGCCGCCGCACACCGCGTACACCCGGGCCGACCACAGCGACGAGTGGTCCAAGCGGCTGGGGGAGGAGCGGGCCGGTCGTGCCTGGCGCTGCCGGGACCTGCGGGAGGCCGGCGCGGTGCTCGCGCTGGGCTCGGACTGGCCCATCGCCCACTACGACGCCCGCCAGGTCCTGGCCACCGCCCGCGACCCGCGCGGCGCGGCCTCGGCCGGTACGGGGGCCTGGACCGGGGCGGCCCTGAGCGGGCTGATGGCCCTGGAGGGGATGACCTCGCACGCGGCGCTGGCGGCGGGGGAGGAAGCGGTGGCGGGGCGGATCGCGGCCGGTTTCCGGGCCGATCTGACCGCCTTCGGCCTGGACCCGGTGGACGCTCCGGCGGACGAGCTGGCCGGGGCACCGGTCCGGCTCACCATGTCGGGAGGCCGGATCACCCACCGGGAGGGGTGAGCGGAGCCGGGGCTCAGCGCTGGAAGCGGGCCAGCGCCGGATGGTTCAGGACGGCCGCCGCCACCGGGTGGCGGCCGGTCTCCTCGGGCCGGCGCGGCAGCCGGTGCGGGAGCGATCCGTACCAGGCGCGGGAGACGGCGTAGCCGAAGGCCAGGCAGAGCATGCCGCCGACGGCGTCGAGCCAGAAGTGGTTGGCGGTGGACACGATCACGACCAGGGTCGCCGTCGGGTAGAGCAGGCCCAGGATCCGGGCCCAGGGGGCGGAGGCGACCGCGAAGATCGTCAGCCCGCACCAGAGCGACCACCCTATGTGCATGGACGGCATGGCCGCGTACTGGTTCGACATGTGCTTGAGGTTGCCCGAGGCCATGGAGCCCCAGGTGTGGTGGACCAGCACGGTGTCGATGAAGTTCTGCCCGTTCATCAGCCGGGGCGGCGCGAGCGGGTAGAAGTAGTAGCCGACCAGGGCCACGCCCGTGGTGGCGAAGAGGACGAGCCGCGTCGCCGCGTAACGCCCGGGATGAAAACGGTAGATCCAGACCAGCACGCCGATGGTCATGACGAAGTGGAGGGTGGCGTAGTAGTAGTTCATGCCCACCACGAGCCAGGTCACCGAATCGACGGCGTGGTTGATCCTCTCCTCGACGGCGATGCCGAGCGTCTGCTCCACCTTCCAGATCCAGTCGGCGTTCGCGAGCGCGGCCGCCTTCTGCTCGGGCACGGCGTTGCGGATCAGCGAGTACGTCCAGTAGCTGACCGCGATCAGCAGGACCTCGAACCAGATCCGGGGTCGCCGGGGGACGCGCAGCCTGGAGAGCAGTGCACGCTCGGACGACTCCGGGCGGTCCTGGCTCTCGGTCACGGGGGGTGACGAGACGTCCGTCCGGGTATCCAGTGTCTTCACGCTCGCTTCACCCATAGGAAAAGAGTCTGCCAGATGCGGACTCGCCTTCGATCATCCCTTGGGACGGTCTTGGCCGCAGCCCCTCAGCCTCGGGGACGAGCGGAGGCCTTGCGTCCCTAGGGGAATCGGCAGGGGCGCGCCTCAGGGGCGTGCGGGTCCGCGCGCGGGTCCGCGGCCCTGCTGGGGGCCCGAGGCGGTCGAGCCGCGGACGACCAGTTCGGGGAGGAACACGAACTCGCTGTGCGGGGCCGGCGTACCGCCGATCTCCTCCAGCAGGGTCCGCACCGCGGCCTGGCCCATGGCCTGCACGGGCTGGCGGATGGTGGTCAGCGGCGGATCCGTGAACGCTATGAGCGGGGAGTCGTCGAAGCCGACCACCGACACGTCCTGCGGGACCTTGAGCCCCTGCTGCCGGGCCGCCCGGATCGCGCCGAGCGCCATCATGTCGCTCGCGCACACCACCGCCGTGCAGCCGCGCGCGATCAGCGCCGCCGCGGCGGCCTGGCCGCCCTCCAGCGTGTAGAGGGAGTGCTGGATCAGCTCCTCGATCTCGTCCTCGCCGAGTCCGAGCCGTTCCTTCATGCCCAGCCGGAAGCCCTCGATCTTGCGGACCACCGGCACGAACCGCTTGGGTCCGACGGCCAGCCCGATCCGGGTGTGCCCGAGCGCGGTCAGGTGGGTCACCGCGAGCTGCATCGCGGCCCGGTCGTCGGGGGAGACGAAGGGGGCCTGCACCTTGTCGGAGAAACCGTTGATGAGGACGTACGGGACGCCCTGCCCGCGGAGTTGGTCGTAGCGGCCCATGTCGGCCGTGGTGTCCGCGTGCAGCCCGGAGACGAAGATGATCCCGGAGACCCCGCGTTCGACGAGCATCTCCACGAGCTCGTCCTCGGTGGACCCGCCGGGCGTCTGCGTGGCCAGCACCGGGGTGTAGCCCTGCCGGGTCAGCGCCTGGCCGATGACCTGGGCCAGCGCCGGGAAGATGGGGTTGTCGAGCTCGGGGGTTATCAGGCCGACGAGTCCCGCGCTGCGCTGGCGCAGCCGTACGGGGCGTTCGTAGCCGAGCACGTCGAGGGCGGCCAGCACGGATTCGCGGGTGCCTGCGGCCACACCGGGCTTGCCGTTGAGCACGCGGCTGACTGTGGCTTCGCTGACCCCCGCCTGGGCTGCGATGTCGGCTAGCCGTGCGGTCACGGGATTGGACTGTACCGGTCGGACGTTCACAATGACCACCACGTGCACGAATCCGGGGGAAGCCGGACGGTGCGGCCGTCCGTCTCCACCGGGGCACTGGACAGGACGGGCCGTCCGGGCGAGGGCATCTCGAGCGGGACCGGGCGGGTGTTGAGCGTGCACGCGAAGCCGGGGCGGGTGAAGAGCAGCACCCCTTCGGGCGCGGGCAGCCACTGCATCCCGGACTCCGCGGCCCCGGCCCCGGCTGAGGCCCCGGCCCCGTCCGTTTCCGGGAGCCCCGCCTCCGGCGCCCCGAGGCCCGGCATCGCACGGCGCAGTTCCAGGGCGGCGCGGTAGAGCTCCAGGGTGGAGTGGGGGTCGCCGGTCTGCGCGGCGACGCTGAGCCCGCCCCAGCCGGCCGGCTGCGGGAGCCAGCTCCCGGCGGGCCCGAAATCGTAGGGGGGCTCCTCCCCGGACCACGGGATCGGTACCCGGCAGCCGTCGCGCAGCCCGTCCTGCCCGGCGCCGCGGGCGAAGGCCGGGTCCCGGCGGGCGCTGTCCGGGAGGTCGGTCACCTCGGGGAGGCCGAGCTCCTCGCCCTGGTAGACGTACGCCGATCCGGGCAGGGCCAGCATCAGCAGCGCGGCCGCCCGCGCCCGGGCCAGGCTGCCGTAGCGGGTGCGGTGCCGTACGACGTCGTGGTTGGACAGCACCCAGGTCGTCGGGGCGCCGACCGAGGCGGTGGCGGCGAGGGACTCGTCGATGACGGTGCGCAGCGCGGTGGTGTCCCAGGGGCAGTTCAGGAAGCGGAAGTTGAAGGCCTGGTGCAGTTCGTCGGGGCGGACGTAGAGCGCGAGCCGCTCGGAGGTGGGCGCCCAGGCCTCGGCGACGCCGATGCGCGGGACCTCGTAGGAATCGAGCAGCCGCCGCCAGGAGCGGTGGATCGCGTGGACGCCGTCCTGGTCGAAGAAGGGGAGCGGCTCGATGCCGATGAGGGTGGCCTGCGCGCCACGGCCGATGTCCGGCAGTCCCGGGGCCTTGACCATGCCGTGGGCCACGTCCACCCGGAACCCGTCGACGCCGAGGTCGAGCCAGAACCGCAGGACGGCGGAGAACTCCTCGGCGACCTCCGGGTTCTCCCAGTTCAGGTCGGGCTGCTCGGGGGCGAAGAGGTGCAGGTACCAGGCGCCGTCCGGGGTCCGGCTCCAGGCGGGCCCGCCGAAGACCGACTCCCAGTCGTTGGGCGGGAGCTCCCCGCAGGGCCCCCGGCCGGGGTGGAAGTGGTAGCGGTCGCGGGCTCCCGGCTCCCCGGCCAGCGCCTCCCGGAACCAGGCGTGCTGCTCGGAGGTGTGGTTCGGGACCACGTCCACGATCACGCGCAGCCCCAGCGCGTGCGCGGCGCGGATGAGGTCGTCGGCGTCGGAGAGGTCCCCGAAGAGCGGGTCGACGGCCCGGTAGTCGGCGACGTCGTAGCCGCCGTCCGCCTGGGGGGAGACGTAGAAGGGGGTCAGCCACACCGCGTCGACCCCGAGGCGGGCCAGGTGGGGCAGGCGCTCGCGGACCCCGCGCAGGTCCCCGATGCCGTCGCCGTCGCTGTCCGCGAAGGAGCGGACGTACACCTGGTAGATGACGGCATCGCGCCACCAGCCGCCGCTCGCGGTGGCGTTGCTGGAAGCGCTTGCAAGCCGGGAGGCGGTCAACTCGTGGGTCATATCGGGTCAACGCGCGTACGCACCCCCTGGTTGCGGGCCCGGACAGTCGAAGAGGGTTCGAACTAACAGCAAGCTGCGGCAACCGTACGGACACACGGATGTAACGATCACCCCTTCTTGCAGAAAGTTCCCGCAAGGTCTTTCGGTCGGCTTTCAGGCTTGTTACGTTCTCGGCAACTCGGAACCGCGAGGCGCGGCCGGGATCATCGAAGGAGTTCATATGCGGCGTGGCATAGCGGCCACCGCGCTGGTCGCGGCTCTGGCGCTCGCGGCGACGGCTTGCGGCGGTGACACCAAGGACGGCAGCGACGGCGCCAAGGCCGACGGGGAGCTCTCCGGCACGGTCACGTGGTGGGACACCTCGAACGACGCCGAGAAGGCGTCCTTCCAGAAGATCGCCGAGGCGTTCACCGCCAAGCACCCCAAGGTGACCGTCAAGTACGTCAACGTCCCGTACGGCGACGCGCAGAACAAGGTCAAGAACGCCTTCAGCAGCGGCTCCGAGGCCCCCGACGTGATCCGCGCCGACGTGGGCTGGGTCGCAGACTTCGCCTCCCTCGGCTACCTCGCCGAGGTTCCGGCCGACACGGCCAAGAAGATCGACACCGAGTTCCTGCCCCAGGCCGCGGCCAGCGGCAAGTACGAGGGCAAGACCTACGGCGTCCCGCAGGTCATCGACACCATGGGCCTCTTCTACAACAAGAAGATGCTCGCCGACGCCGGCGTCGAGCCCCCCAAGACGCTGGAAGAGGTGAAGACCGCCGCCGCGGCCATCAAGGCCAAGACCGGCAAGGCCGGCCTCTACCTGCGCGGCGACGACTCCTACTGGTTCCTCCCCCTCATCTACGGAGAGGGCGGCGACCTCGTCGACGCGAAGACCAAGACGGTCACCGTCGACAACGCCGCGGGCGTCAAGGCCTTCAAGGCCGCCCGCGACCTGGTCACCTCGGGTGCGGCGATCACCAACGCCACCGACGGCTGGACCAACATGCAGACCGCCTTCAAGACGGGCGAGGCCGCGATGATGATCAACGGCCCCTGGGCCGTGGCCGACACCTACGCGGGCGACCAGTTCAAGGACAAGGCCAACCTCGGCATCGCCGCCGTCCCGGCCGGCTCCGTCAAGGCGGGCGCCCCGCAGGGCGGCCACGACCTCGCCGTGTACGCGGGCTCCAAGAACATCGCCGCCGCGAACGCCTTCGTCGACTACATGACCTCGCAGGAGGTGCAGGTCCAGTCCGCGAAGGAGCTGAGCCTGCTCCCGACCCGGACGGCCGCCTACGAGCAGCCCGAGGTCAAGTCCAGCGAGATGGTGCAGTTCTTCAAGCCGGCCGTGGACAAGGCCGTCGAGCGCGCCTGGATCCCGGAGAACGGATCGCTCTTCGAGCCGCTCAAGGTCGAATACACCAAGGCGATCACCGGGGCATCGAGCCCGGAGGACGCGGCCAAGGCCGCCGGCGCCGAATTCCGCAAGATCCTCAAGGGCTGGAAGTAACGAAACCATGGCTGCTCACACCAGCCAGTCGGTGGCGAAGGCCGCGGGCAGCGAGACCGGTCCTGACACCGGTCCCGCCGCCCGCGGCCGGAGCCGCAGGACTGACAAGACGACGGGACGCGGCGCCGGCGGGGGCAACCGCCCGGGGCTGAAGCGGGCCCTCGCCACCCACTGGTACGCCTGGGCCATGATCACCCCCGTGGTGCTCGTGCTCGGCGTGATCATCGGCTGGCCGCTCGTCCGCGGCGTCTACCTGTCACTGACGGACGCCACCGAGCGCAACGTCAGCCGGACCATCGGCGTCAACCACATCGAGGCGACGTACCAGTTCGTCGGACTCGACAACTACGCCGACGTCCTCGCCGACCCGGTGTTCCTGCAGCGGCTGGTGTGGACGGTCCTGTGGACCGTCGCCTGCGTGTCGGTCACCTTCGCGCTCGGCCTCGGCCTCGCCACCGTGCTCAACCGCGAGTTCAAGGGGCGCGCCGCCTACCGGATGGCGCTCATCCTGCCCTGGGCCGTGCCCGGATTCGTCTCCGTCTTCGCCTGGCGGTTCCTCTTCAACCGCGACAACGGCATCCTCAACAAGATCCTCGAAGGCGGCGGCATCTCCGCCGTCCCGTGGCTCGACGACCCGACCTGGGCGAAGATCGCGGTCATCGCCGTCAACGTCTGGCTCGGCGTCCCCTTCATGATGGTCGCCCTGCTCGGCGGCATGCAGTCCATCCCCGGCGAGCTCTACGAAGCGGCCGAGATGGACGGGGCGACCCCCTGGCAGCGGTTCCGCCACATCACCCTGCCGGGACTGCGCACGGTCAGCATGACCGTGATCCTGCTCTCCACCATCTGGACCTTCAACATGTTCCCGGTGATCTTCCTGCTCACCCGGGGCGGCCCCGGCGACTCCACCGAGATCCTGGTGACCCAGGCGTTCCGCGAGGCGTTCGTGACCAGCCCGCGCGACTTCGCGGTCTCGGCGACCTGGGGCGTACTGATCCTCCTGCTGCTCACGATGTTCGCGCTGGTCTACCGGCGGTCGCTGCGCAAGCAGGGAGAGGTGTGGTGACCGTGACGACCAACTCTGTGAGCTCTGCGAACGCGCCCGTCGGCCGCCCCCGGGGCAAGCGCTCCCCGCTCGCCTCCGCCGGACTGCACGCCACCCTGGCCGTCGCCGCCGTGATCGCCGTCTTCCCCGTGCTGTGGATCCTGCTGACCTCGCTCAAGCCCGCGAAGCACGCCATCTCCACGGACTTCGTCAAGGAACCCACCCTCGACAACTACCGCTACCTGGTGGAGTCGACCTCCTTCCTCACCTGGTTCGGCAACTCCGTCCTGGTCGCCGGCATCACCACCGTCCTCGGGGTGTTCATCGCCGCCACCACCGGATACGCCGTCAGCCGCTTCAAGTTCCCCGGAATGAAGCCGCTGATGTGGACCCTGCTCATCACGCAGATGTTCCCGATGGCCATCCTCATCGTCCCGCTCTACAACCTCATGGGCGACCTGGGGCTGCTGAACCAGCCGCTCGGCCTGGTGATCACGTACCTCACCATCGCCGTGCCGTTCTGCGCCTGGATGATGAAGGGCTTCTTCGACACCATCCCGGTCGAGATCGACGAATCCGGCCGCGTCGACGGGCTCAACCCCTTCGGCACCTTCTGGCGCCTCATCCTGCCGCTGGCCAAGCCCGGCCTCGCCGTCACCGGCTTCTACGCCTTCATCACCGCCTGGGGCGAGGTCGCGTACGCCTCCGCCTTCATGGTCGGCGACGAGCACCTGACGCTGGCCGGCGGCCTGCAGACCTTCGTCACGCAGTACACCTCCAACTGGGGTGCGATGAGCGCGGCTTCCATCCTCATCGCCATCCCCGCGGCGTTCTTCTTCCTCTTCGCCCAGCGTCACCTCGTCGCCGGGATGACGGCAGGCGCGACCAAGGGCTGACCAGCCCCGCGCGCACGGGCCGACCACCCGATGCCTGCCCCCTCTCACCCCCGGCCCGATCTCCCCAAGGACGACATGACCCAGCACCTCGCCGCCGAAACCTCGTTGGACGGCCTCCCCACCTCCACCGGCACCCTGCCCGGCTGGTGGAGAGAAGCGGTGATCTACCAGGTCTATCCGCGCAGCTTCGCCGACTCCAACGGGGACGGCATGGGGGACCTCGAAGGCATCCGCAGCCGACTGCCGTACCTGAAGGAACTCGGCGTCGACGCCGTATGGCTCAGCCCCTTCTACGCCTCCCCGCAGGCCGACGCCGGCTACGACGTCGCCGACTACCGGGCCATCGACCCCATGTTCGGCACCCTCCACGACGCCGACGCCGTGATCCGCGAGGCGCACGGACTGGGCCTGCGGATCATCGTGGACCTGGTTCCCAACCACTGCTCCGACCAGCACGAATGGTTCAAGCAGGCACTGCGCGAAGGGCCGGGGACGCCGCTGCGCGAGCGCTTCCACTTCCGCCCGGGCCGGGGCGACGGCGGCACGGAGCCCCCGAACGACTGGGAGTCCATCTTCGGCGGACCCGCCTGGACCCGGGTCGCCGACGGGGAGTGGTACCTGCACCTCTTCGCACCCGAGCAGCCCGACTTCAACTGGGAACACCCGGCCGTCCAGGACGAGTTCCGCTCGATCCTGCGGTTCTGGCTCGACCTCGGCGCCGACGGCTTCCGCATCGACGTTGCTCATGGGTTGGTCAAGGCCCCCGGCCTGCCCGATCTCGGGCGGGGCGAGCAGCTGAAGCTGCTGGGCAACCAGGTGCTGCCCTTCTTCGACCAGGACGGCGTCCACGAGATCTATCGCTCCTGGCGGAAGGTCCTGGACGAGTACGCCGGCGACCGGATCGGCGTCGCCGAGGCCTGGACGCCGAGCGCCGACCGGACGGCCATGTACCTGCGGCCCGACGAGCTCCACCAGGCCTTCAACTTCCACTACCTGAACACCGGATGGGACGCGCAGGCGCTGCGCGCCACCATCGACGAGTCCCTGGACGCGATGCGCCCGGTGGGCGCGCCGACCACGTGGGTGCTGTCGAACCACGACGTGGTGCGCCACGTCACGCGGTACGGGGGAGGGGCCGAGGGCCTGGCCCGGGCGCGGGCGGCCGCGCTGCTGATGCTGGCCCTGCCCGGATCGGCGTACG
Organism: Streptomyces sp. NPDC056883; assembly: GCF_042788835.1. Lineage (NCBI taxonomy): Bacteria > Bacillati > Actinomycetota > Actinomycetes > Kitasatosporales > Streptomycetaceae > Streptomyces > Streptomyces sp. NPDC056883. The sequence continues at coordinate 482,604 of NZ_JBHUBS010000004.1, forward strand.
TCTACCAGGGCGAGGAGCTCGGCCTCCCCGAGGTACTCGACCTCCCGGACTCCGCCCGCCAGGACCCGGCCTTCGCCCGCGGCGCCGGGCAGGACGGGCTGCGCGACGGCTGCCGCGTACCGATCCCGTGGTCGGGCACCGAGGCCCCGTACGGCTTCGGCGAAGGCGGCAGCTGGCTGCCGCAGCCGGCCGAGTGGGCGGGCCTGAGTGTGGCCGCGCAGACCGGCGACCCGGCCTCCACCCTGGAGCTCTACCGCGCCGCGCTGCACCTGCGCCGCTCGCACCCGGAGCTGGGCGCGGGCGACGCGGTCCAGTGGCTGGAGGCCCCGGCGGGCGTCCTGGCCTTCCGCCGGGGGGACTTCACCTGCACGGTCAACACCACGGCCGAGCCGGTACGGATGCCCGCGCCGGGCACCGTACTGCTGGCGAGCGGGGACCTCGCCGACCCGTCGGAGCTGCCGGCCGACACGGCGGTGTGGTGGCGGGGATGACCTCCCCGCTGCGGTTGACGGACATCGCCGCGCAGGCCGCGGTCAGCGAGGCGACCGTCAGCCGCGTGCTCAACGGCAAGGCGGGCGTGGCGTCCGGCACCCGGCACAAGGTGCTGGCCGCCATGGACCTGCTGGGCTACGAACGCCCGGTCCGGCTGCGCCGGCGCAGCAACGGGCTGGTGGGCCTCCTCACCCCGGAGCTCACCAACCCGATCTTCCCGGCGTTCGCCCAGGTCATCGAGCAGACCCTCGCGGGCCACGGCTACACCCCGGTGCTGTGCACGCAGACCCCGGGCGGGGCCACCGAGGACGAGCTGGTGGAGCAGCTGGAGGAGCGCGGGGTCACGGGGATCGTGTTCCTGTCCGGCCTCCACGCGGACTCCTCGGCGGACCCTTCGCGCTACCAGCGGCTGGCGGCGCGGGGGGTCCCCTTCGTGTTGATCAACGGCTTCAACGAACAGGTCCAGGCCCCTTTCATCTCCCCGGACGACCGCGCGGCGGCGGAGATGGCGGTCCGCCACCTGGAGGACCTGGGCCACCGCAGGATCGGCCTGGCCATCGGCCCGACGCGCTACGTCCCGTCGGCGAGGAAGGAAGCCGGGTTCAAGGCCGCGTTGCCGGGTGCTGAGGGGGACGGCCTGATCCAGCGCACCCTGTTCACGGTCGAGGGCGGCCACGCGGCGGGCGGAGCCCTGCTGGACCGCGGCTGCACGGGCATCGTCTGCGGCAGCGACCCGATGGCCCTGGGCGTCATACGGGCCGCCCGCGAACGCGGCCTGCGCGTCCCGGAGGACATCTCGGTGGTCGGCTTCGACGACTCCCCCCTGATCGCCTTCACGGACCCCCCGCTGACCACGGTCCGCCAACCGGTCCGCGCCATGGCAACGGCAGCGGTGGGCGCCCTCCTGGAGGCAGTGGCCGGCACCCCGGTCCAGCGCACGGAGTACGTCTTCCAACCGGAACTGGTGGTCCGGGGATCCACGGGGCAGGGGCCCGGGGCGTAGGGGCCCGGGGGGAGGGGGGTTCTCCCTCTTCTCCCCTGCCCCTCTCCCTTTCGACGTCAGTCGGGCAGCGCCACGGTGAGGTCCACCTCGACGAGCTGTCCGGAAAAGCCCAGCTGGGCAACGCCCAAGAGGGTGCTGGCGGTGGTGAACGCCGGCCCCAGGGCGGACTCGGTGAGCCGACGCCATACGGCTCCGAGCACGTCCCTCTCGTCGCTCCGTACGTAGATCACCGACCGCACCACGTGCTGCGGCCGGGCACTCGCCGCTGCCAGGGCGGTGAGCGCGTTCGCGACCACCTGGTCGACCTGCGCCTCGACGGAACCGGCACCGACGAGATCACCGTTGCGATCCAGCGGGCACTGTCCGGCCAGGTAGGCCGTACGCCCTGCCTCCACCACCGTGATGTGGTGGTATCCGGGCGTCGCATGCAGCTGCTCGGGATTGATGCGGGTGATCTTCTCGGTCATGCCCGCGAGTCTGCCCAGCGTGGCGCCGGCACGCACCGCAATTTCGGAGGCTCACCGAAGCCGAGATCGTCGACCGATTCGACCTGGGCCATTACCTCAGGCGTAATCGACCCCTGCCCCGGCGGACCGGCATGTTGGTCCCCACACGAGCGGCAACGGGCCGCATCGGTCGGGAACGGGACGGGGTACGGGATGTTCGCGGGGCGGCGTGGTGTGGTGGCGGTCGCGGTGGCGGCGGTCGTCGCGGGGATGACGACCGCAGCGGCGGCGCCGCCGGGCGGTGGGGAGGCCGCTGCCCAGGGCGACTGCCCGGAGGTGCGCGCAAAGGTCGAGCGGCTGGAGGGCCGGATCACCCCGAACGCCTGCGCGTTCATGCAGCGCCAAATCGCCTTCGGTGAGCTGCCGACCGGCGCCCCGCCGGCCCCCGGGGACCTGAGCCACCCCCGAGTGAAGGCCTACCTCGACATCTTCGACGAGGAGGCCACCCTCTGGGAGGCCGGCAGCGCCCCGCAGCGCGGCCACGTCGTGATCGGCACCTCCATCACCGGCTCCCTGCGGCTGGTCCCCGACCTGCGCTACCGGGGAACGGACGTGGTGGCCGATGGCGGCGTCATGATGTTCGGCCAGTGGAACGAGGTCACGCTCAAGGGTCACAAGGTGGCCTACCCGCAGATCGCGCGCAATGTCCTCGGGGACGACGGCAAGACCCTCCAGGCCCGCCGCTACTACGACCGCCACGCCCTGTTCCGGGACACGGTCCCGGAGCTGGCGCCCGAGGGCCTGTTCGAGGGGATCGCGGACTCCGGCCGGGCTCCCTCCCGGGGCCCGGCACCCGAGCGCTTGCGGGCCGCGGAGATCCCGGACCGCCTGGCGGCTTGGAACGGAGAGGACGTCGACGCCCTGCTCGCCCGGACGGGCAACGCACGGCTGTCGGGGCCGGGGCTGGACGCTCCCCTGGCGACGGAGTCCGGCAAGCGGGCCTACCTCCAGCGGTTCTTCGGCACGGCGGACGTCCGCTTCAAGGCCGGCCAGGCCGCCTTCGGCAGGACCACGACCTACGTGGAGTGGCACGGCACGGTCTCCGGACCGAAGGGCAAGGACATCCCGTTCGGGATCGTGGAGCGCTTCGGCCCGGGCGGCGAGTGGGAGTTGTACTTCGACACCCTCCCGCTGGTCGCCGACCGGGCGGAGATCGGCGCGCTCTTCCAGAAGCTGTCCCAGCCTTAGCCGGCGGGGCAGGGCGGGGTGAAGGGGACCGCCGTGAAGTGGTGGGTCCATTGGGCTCTCGTGATGCGGGGGTGTGCGGTGGCGCAGATGCGGGTGGTGACTTGGGCCAGGGTGGTGTCCCACTGGCGGAGCGTGAAGTCGTTGCCGCCGGTGGACAGGGTGGTGCCGTCCGGGCTGAAGGTCACGGCCGGTACGGGGTTCGCGTGGCCGGTGAGGACGGTGGGGGTCGCCGCTCCCGGCACGTCCCAGAGCAGGGCCTTGCCGTCCGCGGAGCCGGCTGCCAGGCGGCGGCCGTCCGCGGCGAAGGCGAGGCGGTAGAGCCAGGAGCCGGACGCCCGGAGGTGTTTCACCTCGGTGGGGTGGTTGGCGGGGTCGACGTCCATCAGCCATACCGTTCTGTCCGTACGGTGGAAGGCTGCCAGTTTCCGGTTGTCGGGGCTGAACACGCCGCCGGTCAGGGGGATGGAGGGGTACGGGGGCGGCAGTTCGCGGGGGGTGCGGGGTTCGCTGATGTCCCACAAGCGCAGGGAGCCGGACTCGCCGCTGCTCGTCATCAAGGTGCGGCCGTCCGGGCGGAAGGAGGCCGTGGTGACCTCCGGGCCGTCCTCGGCGATCCGGCTCAGCCTACGGGGATCGGCGGGGTCGGTGAGGTCCCAGAGTCCGGCCGTGCCCTGGGCCCAGACGGCGAGCAGGCGGCCGTTCGCGGCGAAGCCGGCGCCGCCGACTTCCCCGCCGCCGGGGGTGAGGACGGATGTGAGACGGGGGGTGCGGGGGTCCGTGACGTCCCAGACGCGGACGGCGGCGTCCTCGCCGGCCGTCACGAGGATGCGCCCGTCCGGGCTGAACGCCACGCAGCGGACGAACTTGGTGTGCCCGCGCAGGACCGACAGCGGCCACAGGGCCCGGCCGCCGGTGACCTGCCACAGCCGTGCGGTGCCGTCCCAGCTGGCGCTGGCGAGGAGGTGTCCGGCGGGGGCGTAGGCCAGGGAGGTGACCACGTCGTCGTGGGTTCCGAGTGAGAGGTCCTGAAGGTTCAGCAGCCGGTCGGCGTTGGCGAGCACGCGGCCGTCGGGGCTGAACGCGGCCTGGTAGAAGCCGCCCTGGATCGTGCTGGTCCGCCTGGGGGCGGAAGGGGTCGCGACGTCCCAGAACTGGGTGGCCCCGCCGACCGTGACGAGGGTGGAGCCGTCCGGGGTGAAGGCCACCGACCAGACGATCGCGGGATGGACGGGCAGGACGGCCGGTGGCTGCGATCGCGCGAGGTTCCAGACCCGTGCGGTGCGGTCCCAGCTCCCGGTGGCCAGGGTGCGGCCGTCCGGGCTGAACGCGGCCGAGGTCACCGTGTCCGTGTGTCCGCGGAGCACGTCCAGGGGGAGTGGATCGGCGGGGTCGGTGACGTCCCACAGCCTGACGGTGGTGTCGCCGGTGGTCGCCAGCGTGCGGCCGTCCGGGCCGAACGCCACCGAGGTGACCTGGTGGGTGTGGCCCGGCAGGGTGGCCAGGAGGCGGGGGTGGCGGGGGTCGTCGGCCTTCCACAGGCGGGCCGTGCCGTCGGCGTGGCCGGTGGCGAGGGTGCCGTCCGGCCCGTACGCCACCCAGGTCGGCCCGGACTTCTGGTCCGGCAGCGTGCTCAGCTCGGTGGGGGCGCGCCGGTCCGTCACGTCCCACAGCCGCACCGAGCGTTCGCTCGCCGTGGCCAGGATCCGGCCGTCCGCAGCGAACGCCACCGACGCCAGCCGCTCCGGCTGGTTCACCACGGCCAGCTGTACGGGGTGGTGGGGCTCCCGCACGTCCCACAGCCGGACCGTGCGGTCCCAGCTCGCGGTGGCCACGACACGGCTGTCGGCAGCGAAGGAGACCGCGACCACGTCGGAGGTGTGGCCGGTGAGGCGGCTCGTGTACGGCGCCGCGAACGCGCTCATGAGCTGGTCGCGGACGTCGCCGGTGGCTGCCAGCCGGTACGCGGCCAGGTTCAGCTGGGCCGAGAGGGCGGGATCCTGCGGCCGCACCTCGGCCGCGTCCGCGGCGGCCTTGCGGGCAATGGCCACGTTGCGCTGCCGGATGGCCGAGTCCCGGGAGTCGACGGCCAGTCCGCCCGCGGTCGCCGCGACGACCACCAGGACCGTGAGCAGCGTGACCAGCTGCCGCAGGCGGACCGACCGTCGCCTGACCGCCGCCATCTCGCCGGCCTGCGCTTCCCGGCTCGCGTCGAGGAAGCGCCGCTCCTTGGAGGTCAGCCGGCTGCCGTCCGTGGCGGCCAGGTCCAGTGCCGCGGCCAGCCTGGCCCCCCGGTAGAGGGCGTGCGGGTCGCGGTCGTGCGCCTCCCAGCCGGCGGTCGCGTCGGTGAGCTGCCGGTGCAGGAGCAGCCGGTCCCGGTCCTCGGTCAGCCAGCCGCGCAGCCTCGGCCAGCACCGGATGATCGCCTCGTGGGTGATCTCGACGCACCCCTCGTCCAGCGTCACCAGCCGTTGCCGGGCGAGGGATTCGAGCACGAAGCCCGTGTCGGGGGTCGGGTCCAGCTCGTCCCTGGTGATGCGGCGCCTGGTGTCCTCCGTACCGTCGCCCAGCGCGGTCAGCCGGAGGAACAGCGACCTGGCGAGGTCTTGCTGGACGGGGGACAGCCCCCGGTAGGCGGCCTCGGCGGTCTGCGCGAGCGCGTGCTGGATGCCGCCCGCCGCCAGATACCCGTCCAGGGTCAGGCGGCTGCCGCTGCGACGGCGCCAGGTCTCGACCATCGCGTGCGAGACCAGCGGCAAGGCACCCGGCTGACCGGTCGCGTCCGCGACCACGGCCGCCAGCAGCGGGCCGGTCACCGTGCAGTCGGCGAGCATCGCCGGGCGGGTGACGGCCTCGCGCAGTTCCTGACTGCTCATCGGGCCGACCGCGATCTGCGCGTCGCGCACCGCGTCGACCAGCCTGGGGTCCTGGACGCAGTGGCCGTAGAAATCGGCGCGCACGCCGAGCACCACCCGGGTCCGGCTGGTCTCCGCCGTGGTGGCCGCGATCAGCATGGCGATGAACGCGTCCCGTTCGTTCCGGTCCCCGCAGAGGGTGAAGACCTCCTCGAACTGGTCGACCACGATCAGCGCGTCGATGTCCGGTGCCCGGTCGATCATGGTCTGCCGGATCCGCAGGTGCAGCGCCACGGGATCGTCCAGCAGCTCGGTCGCCAGCGGGCCGGGAGCCGCGCCCGTCACCGCGGCCAGGTGGACGGCGCACTCCTGCACGGGATGCGAGCCCGGCGTGAACAGCATCACCGGCCGTCCCGCTGCCCGCGCGCGGGCGACGAGCCCCGCCCGCAGCACCGAGGACTTCCCTGATCCGGACGGTCCGAAGACCGCCAGGAACCGGCGCTCACGCACCTTCGCGACCACCTCGCCGGTCAGCCGCTCGCGCCCGAAGAACCGGTCGGCGTCTTCCGGCTGGAACGCCGACAGCCCCGCGTACGGTGCGCCCTGCGGGCCGGTTTCCGCGGGCTCGGCGTCCCGCGTGCGCGCGGCGATCTCGGCGGCGGCCTCATGCCATCGGGTTTCCCACGCGCACCGGTCGCCTTGGCACGCCTCTACGTACGCCAGCGTCACGGCGAGGCTCGGAAAGGTGTGCCCACCCGCGGCGTCCGACAGCGTCGTCGACGAATAGTGCGCCTTTTTGGCCAGCGCCCGATAGGGCGGCCGTCCCGCTTTCTCGCGCAGCTTGCGAAGGTCGGCGGCGAACCGCGTCAGCGGTCCGGTGTCCGGGTCGAGCGGGCGTTCGGGGCGGGGCATGGCCTTCCTTCCTGCGCCTTTCCGCAGTCGTGATGGGTGGTGTTTGTCCAGCAATTGATGTCCGGAATCCACGTTCCGGCGCCGGACATCGGCCGGCGGCTAGACAAGGGGTCGGCGCAATCCGCGCCAGGGCACCACGAAGGGGAATCCATGAGGTCTCTACGGCGACTGATGCTTCTGCTGGCGGCCACCGGGCTGTTGGCCGGCGCCACCCTGACGGGCACACCCGCGTCGGCGGCGGCGCCCCTCCTGAAGTCCAACCTGAACGGACGGTGCGCAGACATCTTCATGTTCCACCAGGAGAACGGCTCCTCCACCGTGACGTGGGACTGCCACGGCGGCACCAACCAGCAGTGGTACTGGGACGGAGAGCAGATCCGTTCCAGCATGAACGGAAAGTGTCTGGAGATCTACGGCCCCCACCTGGGTGACCAGGGCTCGGTGAGCATGTGGGACTGCAACGGCGGGCGCCACCAGCAGTGGTTCCGCAACGGCAGCGAGATCCGCAACCGGGTGAACGGGAAGTGCCTCGACATCCTGGCCGGCCGGCCCGACAACGGACAGCTCCTGGTGAGCTGGGCCTGCAACGGCGCACGGAGTCAGAGCTGGGACTTCTGAACACCGGCCCGGGGGGGGGGGGAAAGGGGGGGGGGGGGGGAAAAGTTTTGGGGGGGGGGGGGGGAGGAAGGGGGGGGGGGGCTTTTTCGTGGGGGGGGGGAAAGAAAAG